>JAWSUT010000028.1:0-33202 GCA_033549345.1 Bacillota bacterium
TTATGGATAATGTGCTGGAATAATACTTGAACTGCTTTAGTTGGTAAGTTGCAAAGTTTACGGGAGATCTGCGAGTGGCTGATTGAGTTTAGACCAAGGGAGTGACTGAGATTACTGTCATTTAAGCTGCTGCTGATGTCTCTCAGGCTGCGATGTTGCTCAAGCTGTGCCAGGACTATCAGCATGAAGAACTTTGCGGTAGTAAATTTCTTAACATACCTGTCTACATTTAGCTGTTCATTTAGCCATTTAAAAACTCCTCCCTGAAAAATTGGCTCAAACAATTGAAAAAATGTGGATTTTGTGGTATCCTTGCCTTGCATATTTTGACTCCTTTATATTGGAGATTTGGGCAAGGACTACCCCATATCTCTATTATAAAGGATTTTTTCTTTATTAGCAAGGATGTAAGGCCAAATTATTAAATTATCGCTGTATTACGGCTAATATCTTTAATTATCTTACTCTTACCAATGTTGACAAATTAAAATGTTATTCATGCAACTCTAGTGATATACCTTATAACTCTTTGCACTTGTTACAATAACTGACGTCTTATCATCTGGAACCTTTAATTGATTAACTTCTCGTGCACCTAAAACACAGTTGATAAATTTAATTTTTCCATAATAACAGGTCATAGCGGCTTGAATGATTTCGCTCATGCGAAAGTTATAGACATTTAACTTATCTAATATTCGGCATACGGCAGTGAGTGTTTCTTTCCGATATAAAGCCCAAAACGTCATAAAATAGTTGTTTAAATAATTGCGGCATCTTATTTTGGCATTCACTTCCCTGCAATCTCGAAATTGCCTGTTTGTGTAAATGGCAAATTTGTGATTCACATTGTCCTTGTTAAAGCCAAGCCATCTTCCCTGTACAAGAGAAAAATCGCTATTTTTCTTAAGAAAATGTATTCCTTTTTTAAGAGAAGATTCAAATACAAAATCATCATCCGCAATTAACATTACATACTTGGCTTTCGATTGCTTCAGTATAGTTTTCAACCTTTTGTAAATACTGAACATCGGCATATGAGAGTAAGATATATTCGACGGCAATTCTGCAAATGAGTATTTATTACTGCTTGCATCAATAATTGTTACCGGATACCTGAAATGTCTGTAATGACTGATAATTCGATCGAAATAACAATGTCGGTTATAGGTTGGAATTATTATTTCACACATAGTATCTGCTTTTTCTTTACTTAGTCTTTTACGCATTTTAAATAACCATCGGGAGCCATGGTAATTAAGGCTTTTGCTTCAATATTTTTGTCGATTGTAAACCTGTCATTTGTCTTCAAAAATTCTAACACCGCAGTTTTCGGGTTATTTCCTTTACCCCAGGAGCGGTTTTGATAGAAGCTATCCGGGAGATGTTCTATGATTGTGTCAAAAACCACCAGATAAGAACCCTTTGATACAAAAGGAGAATATATTTGTAATTCTCTTAGTACATGTCCATGGGTGTGGTCAGAATCGAGGATGACCATGATGTTACGTCGGTTTTTAGCTAACATCTGTACTTTATTAATTACTGTCTCATCTGTGGAAGAGCCTTCTATAAGCTTTATTTTATCAAACAAAGGGTGCCGTTGAATCTCCTTCCGGTTGTGTTCCCGGATATCCAAATCAATGCCAACTACATCCCCGCTACCGATAAGTTCCAGCATGGAAGCGTAAAAAATTAGAGAACCACCATGCGCTATACCGGTTTCAATGATTAAGTCCGGCTTTACCTCCCAGATAATTTCCTGCATTAAAATAAGATCTTGCGGATACTGAATGACCGGTCGCCCAAGCCAGGAGAAATTATAAGAGTACTTGTTTTTAATGGATTTCTCTAAAAAGTTACCGGCTGCTTTCCGCAGCAGCCTGTTTTGACGATACTTACTAATACGCTCCTCTTTTTCCCTAATAAAATTAGCGTTCATAGTTCACCTCATTAAAGTAATACGTAATTAATTTAAGTTTAAAGTTATTTTTAGTTTGCTATTATCTCCCCAAAAAGCTAGCGGTTCATAATCAGGATAGGGATAGTAACCCAAATTGAGTTTAATTTTATACTCTTTTTTGTCTAAATAGCCCTCTATAAATTTTCTCAGCGAAACCGGCTGTCCACTGCAACAGTTAAATATTCCGCTGACCTGCTTCTTAAGCGATATTTTTACAATATATTCCGCTGCTTTTTCTATCGGTAAATAATCGCGCAGTTGTTCGCCGGCAGTCATATTAAACTCCTCGCAATAATTTATTACCGCTCTTTCAAGCTGAGCAAAGATGGAGTGTTCATTTTGTCCCGGTCCGTAAATATAGAATAGTCGCAGCCATTTATAATGAAACTCATAGTTTTTGTGTAATTCGGCAACGTATTGCTGTAAGAAATTCTTGGCCAAGCCATAGGGAGTGGACGGTTTAGTATCCATATCCTCTGTTAAGCAGCCGTTTTGCATGCCATATTCCAGGCACGTTCCGACGATAGTGAGACTTTTTAGGCCGTTGTGGACCATGTTTTTAATAAACTTACATTGTGTCCACAGATTTTTTTCAATATGGAACAACCCATGATAATCAGGGAGTCCTTCCCAGGCAAGATGGATTAAGAGGTCCGGCTTACCAAAATAAGCAAAGTAATTCGGGTTTTCCTGGTTTAAGTCGGCATGGATGTAGCAGACCTTACTAAACCAGTCTTTTGATTTAGCACGATTACTATTTCTTGACGTGGCAACAATGTCATGGCCGTATTGCAGCATTTCACTGATAACAAACCCGCCCACAAAACCGGTAGCACCGGTAATTAAAATTTTCATTGTTTTCACTCCACAAACAATTTGAGATGCTGGTCTTTTCTGGAGATAGAGGTAACAGGAAGCGGCCAACGGATAGTAAAACGTGGATCTCCGTAGTAGATCCCACGGCTAAATTGTGGATAATAGAATTCTGAGATCTGGTATAAGAGCAACGAATTATCCTCCAGGGTTTGGAAACCATGGGCAAAACCCTGCGGCACATAAAGCGTTTTCCAATCAGAGGCGTTTAGTTCTAATGCCAGCCATTGTTGAAAGGTGGTCGAGTTGGGGCGTAGATCAATGATCACATCGTAAACAGCCCCCTGAAAACAGCTGACTAATTTTACCTCTTCATGAGGTGCAGTCTGATAATGCATCCCGCGTAGGGTTCCTTTTTTTTTGTTCAGTGAAATACTGTTTTGTACAAAACGGGTCCATAGATTGAATTTCTCAAACGTTTTGGCGCAAAAGCTTCGGGCAAAAAAGCCGCGTTCATCTTCCCACGGTTCGCTTTCAATAAGATATGCTCCTTTTAATCGTAGTTCCCTGAAAATCATTTAAATCACCGTTACATCAGGGATTGGCACAATAAAACGGCCGTTCCATTCTCTAATAAATGAGAGTTGTTCCATAATCTCGTCTTTGATATTCCAGGGCAGAATTAATACATAATCAGGTCGGTCTGCTTTCAGCCGGGCCGGATCTTTGATGGGAATATGGCTGCCGGGCAGAAACAGACCCTGCTTATACCGGTTACGGTCTACTGTGTAATCAAGGAAATCTGTACTGATGCCACAAAAATTCAGCAGCGTATTGCCCTTGGCCGGAGCGCCATATCCTACAATTTTCCGACCTTGATTCTTAACGGCTATCAGCAGTTGCAGCATATCGCGTTTGATTTTTTTTGTCTTTTCCCAGAATTCAAAATACGTTTGGAATTGGAAAAGACCTGCGCTGGCCTCCTCATCCAAAATCCTCCCTATATTGCTACTGCCTGGGTGTAACCCGCACCTGCCGCTTTTGACATAAACCCGCAATGACCCGCCGTGTGTCTGAATTCTTTCAGCATCATAAATCTGCAAATCATGGGCACAAAAAAGTTTTGCAACAGAGCCAAGCGAAAAATAAGAGTAATGCTCCTGGTAAATCGTATCAAACTGATTCTGGGTAATTAATTGCTGTAAATGAGGAAATTCCAGGGTAGCAGAACACCCCGGCTTCAAAACTAGCCGTAACCCGGCGATAAATTCGTGCAGACGCGGATTATGTGGCAGTACATTATTGGCAATAATTAAATCAGCCTGTAGCCCTCTACTTAACAAATCCCGGGCAAATGCCGTATCAAAAAAGGTAGTTTCAGTTGGTATCCCCTTGTCTAAAGCTTTCCGGGAGGCCAAAACAGCGGGGTCGATTCCCAAAACCGGTATGCCCGCCTCTTTGAAATATTGAAGTAAATAACCGTCATTGCTACCAATCTCCACAACGAGGGAATGGGGGGTTAGGCGGAAACGCTTAATTGCCGATATGGCATAATCGCGGCAATACTTGAGCCAGCTTTCTGAACAGGAACTAAAGTAAGGATAATCTTTGGTAAAAATGTTTTCAGCAGCCTCAAAAGCTGCCAGTTGAACCAACCAGCACCAGCCGCAAACGTATAGATCCATCGGATAAAAGGACTCTGTCTGGTGTAATTCTTCTTTAGTCCGGTACGCATTGGAGAGAGGGAAATTCCCCATGGAGATCAATGGTTCCGGAATATGATGACCACAACCTCTACAGTTCATATTTAACTCTCCCAAGCGTCGTTTTTAGGTGGTTATAAAAATCGATATGCGCAATCCGTTGATTTAAAATTTGCTCCGGGGACAGCCCGGCGATTCTGTATTCCTTGATGGTAAGTTCTATTGCCTGATGAAGGTTTAAAACCGGATGCCATTTCAGGCATGACACAGCTTTGCTACTATCCAAATGCAGCAGTTGGGCTTCCGGTAATTCTAAGCCGTCTTTCTCTGCATTTATTCGGTATTCTCCATCGCCCCACTGCCGGATGAGTTCCCGTACCATCTCCAGCACTGTAGCGGTGTTTTCGTTCAATGGACCGAAATTCCATGGGCCAGAGTAAGTATTGCCGTAGATGTAAAGATATGCTCCCAACTGCAGATAACCACTGAGGGAATCTAAAACATGCTGCCAGGGACGGACTGATTTCGGGTTGCGAATAATCACAGGTTGGTCGGCCTGTAAGGCCCGAATACAATCGGGAATGATACGGTAGGGCGACCAATCTCCTCCGCCGATGACATTGCCGGCCCTGGCAGTGGCCACAACAGGTGAATCTTCGTCGGAAAAGAATGAATCCCGGTATGAGGAGGTAACAATTTCAGCTGCAGCCTTGGAAGCACTGTAAGGATCTTTTCCGCCCAGCCGGTCATTTTCCCGATACCGGTAAATCCATTCACGATTTTCATAGCATTTATCACTGGTAACGATGACTACCGCCCTGACTGAATCAACCTGCCCGACCGCGGCCATTACGTTGGCAGTACCCATAATATTGGTCTGAAAGGTAGCCAGCGGGTTGCGGTACGATTCCAGGACAATCGGTTGTGCCGCCAAATGGAAAACGATTTCCGGCTGGTGTAACCGGAAAACCTGAAGAAGGTGGGGAAAATCATTAATATCGCCATTGATATGAGTAAGATGTTTATCCAGCCGGCACAGACGATAATTATCCTCAACGGTACGGGGGGGAAGGGAATAACCGATAACTCTTGCCCCCAATTTAAGCAGGCAAATGCTTAACCATGATCCTTTAAATCCGCTGTCTCCTGTGATCAAAACCGTCTTACCCTGATAAGTTTGACTGTAAACATCATTCATGGCCAAATCTTCCAAAACGCTTTATTTCCCATCCAGAGCGTATTTAAGTGCTCCATATCACGCAGTGTATCCATGCAAGCCCAGGAGCCGGGATGTTTGTAAACCATTAACTGTCCTTCAGCCGCGATTTTTTCCAGTGCTCCGAATTCCAGGTCACAGTCATCTTCAGTGGTTAAATAATCAAAGATCTCCCTCTCAAAGACAAAGAAGCCACCGTTAATATACTTATTTCTGTTGAGTGGTTTTTCACTAAAACGAGAAACCTGATTTCCGGTTATCTTTAACTCACCAAAACGGGACGCTGAACTGACCCCGGTTACGGTAGCCAATCTACCGTGTGACCGGTGAAAATCCAACAATGAAGGGATATCTATATCTGCTAAGCCGTCTCCGTACGTCACTATACACGGAAAACTATCAACATATCTTTCAATTTTCTTTAGCCGTGCTCCTTTGAGTGCGTCCTTGCCTGTATCAACCAGAGTTACCTGCCAGTCGTTCTCTTCATGTTCTTGATGAAAACAAATATCCGTCGGGTTGCCTAGCCGGATGGTTATGTCACTGTTTATCATTTCATAGCGGCAAAAGTAGTCCTTAATTACTCCTCCTTTATAGCCCAGGCATAAAATAAAATCGGTATAGGCGTAATGCGCAAAGATTTTCATAATATGCCAGAGTATCGGTCGTTCTCCGATGTCAACCATGGCCTTCGGCCGGAAATCGGTTTCCTCGCGGAGCCGGGTTCCCAAGCCACCGCACAAAATAATTGTTTTCATATGACTTTTTATCAACACCTTTTGTAAGCTGCATTTGCATAATAAATTATATGCTGCGGCGTTTACCGGTGTTACAGAAAAAAACAACTGCGAAAAGTTAACGCAGTTGTTATATTTAGATTGCCCGGCTTTATATTTTTGTGCCTAACCGCAGCAGGGCCGCCTTCGCCTTTTCACATGCGCAGCGGATGCCGGCCTCCCCCAAAGGATATCTTTGCCCTGGCATCTCGGGCAAAATAGTTTTCTTCCCCGTTTGGACGGATCAACGTTGATATTAAATATAAACCTGCACTTTGCGCAGATGAAGTCTTTTGTGCTCATATTTTCACCTCCTTTTTCAGGGTTACTGTCAAGGTCATGTATTTCTGTTTCTAGTTCTATGCATTGTTTGGATGCCGGCCTGGTCCTGTATTAGTACTGTATTGTTTATCCAAAAGTTTTGGATGCCTGAACAGGTTTTTTATAGTCTTCATTATTTCTGTTGCCGGTGACTTGTTAAGGTTATACGGATTCGATACTATCAACCTGCTTGTTCTTTGCAGGATGCTTAGTAACGTCTTACGGATGACTTTGCTGTCGTAGCCGACGTCGGTTACATTGGCAGCCTTTTCACGGCCATTCTGCCGTAAGCCGATGTTGATGCAGGGCAAGCTGAAAAAAGGAGCCTCGATAATTCCACTGCTGCTGTTACCGACAATGACATCCACATGCTGCAAAAGATAGAGATATTCGTCGTGAGGGATTGTGGGAAAAAATTGTGTACTGTTATTCTCTTGTACAAACTGCCGGATGTATTGTGCAAAAATGCCTCCCCCGG
Source organism: Bacillota bacterium (assembly GCA_033549345.1). Lineage (GTDB taxonomy): Bacteria > Bacillota > Dethiobacteria > Dethiobacterales > Dethiobacteraceae > JAWSUT01. The sequence continues at coordinate 7,271 of JAWSUT010000028.1, forward strand.
CATCACTGTTAGAGCCGACGATAATAATTCCGGCATCGAGGCTGTGTAGCGCTCTAAGCACTGTGCTTATCTGTAAGTGGAAAGGAACGGCGTCTTTGGAATCAGGATGAATCACCAGAAGGATTGTTTTTTTACATAGGTGGCTGAAATACTTTTTTCTGTATGCTTTCTTAAGAAATTCGTCCAGGTTTATTATACGGTCTATATCTGTTTTCCGTAAGGATCCCACAGCGTTTATGCGCCATGCATCTTCACCCCAGGTTTGCAGCCTTTCTTTGGCTTGCAGTGTGGCGACAAAATGCAGGTGAGACAACCGGGATATAGCATGCCGTATCAGGTCGTCGGCAGATCCGCTTATTTCACCTCCATGAAGATGAATGATACCGATATTTTGATAGTGTGCCGCAATGGCAGCGGCAAGCATTTCCAGCCTGTCACCCAGTAGCAAGATAAAATCAGGTTTCTGGCAGGCAAAGATATCGGCGCAATAAAGGAGAAATAGCCCTGCCGCCTGAGACATTGACGCGGTCGTATCCCCTTTTGTCAGGATACCCGGCGATGCAACAATGAGATGGCCGTCCTTTTGTATTTGTTCAATTGACATGCCATACTCACGCAGCAGGTGCATTCCTGTAACAATCATACCTAGGTCCAGCTCGCTGTCGTTTTCTATCGCGTGCAGGAGGGGCCTGTAAATGCCGTAGTCTGCTCTTGTTCCGGTTATACAAAGTATTTTCATGCGCCATCCTCCGGTAATAAATCTTGCCACGTGAGGGATGTTCCCTTTCTTTTGGGCCGGGTAAGAACTTTACCGATTACACTTTGGTAATGGCATGCCTCAATGGCAGAGAGGGGGCGTAAAAACATTAAATCGTCTACCGTTAGTTTATGGTTTTCGGGTAAGTCGCTTTTGAGGTATATGCCTCTGCGGGCGGCTTTTTTTGTTTGTTGTTCCGAGGGCATGACCTGCTTGGCAGGGCTGCCCAGCGCCTTCTCGATGTTGCGGATGCCGCAGACCAGTTCTTTAAAGTCTGCGGGTTCCATTGAAGCTATATGGTCAGGTCCGGGCAGATTTTTATCGAGGGTGATATGCTTCTCAATGATTTTGTACCCCAGGGCGGCGGCGGCAAAGGGGACAGCAAGGCCCTGTGAATGGTCGGAGTAACCTACGATTTTGCCAAACGCAGCTTTCAGGGTATGAATAACGTTCAAGTTTAACTCCGCAAAAGGAGCGGGATAGGCAGATGTGCAATGCAGTAGGGCTACCTTGACAGTGCCGGGCAGAAAGGTAAGAGCCGTTTCTATGTCATGTAACCCGGACATGCCTGTAGACAGAATAATCGGTTTCCGGAAAGAAGCGACACAATTCAGCAATGGTAAATTCGTTAAGTCCCCACTGCCGATTTTAAAGGCTTCCACATTCAGCCGCTGTAATGTAGACGCACTTTCTTCATCAAACGGTGTGCACAGAAAAAGAATACCTGACTGATCACAGTATTGCTTTATAGCCGCCATTTTCTCTTTGGAAAACTCCAGGCTTTTCAGTAAAGAATTGTTTTTTACGTTTAGCTTGGCGGTGTTAAAAAGCTGGAACTTTATCGCATCCGCTCCGGCGTTCAGTGCGGCATCTACAAGTTGTATGGCATTATTCACCGAACCGTTATGGTTAACTCCTGCTTCGGCGATAATAAAAACCGGATGGTTGTCAGAAATAATTTTCTCATGCAATGTTAGCATGCCGCTTCCTCCAGTGCATTGGATAAATGGCGAATAACGTACTGTTGCTCCAACAGGGTAATATTGCTGTGAAATGGTATGGCAAGAGTCCGCAGGGCCATTTCTTCACTTACAGGGAAGTCTCCCTTTCGAAAACCAAAGAGTTCGCGGTAACATTCTTGCAGGTGGATTACCGGAAAATATGGTTTTGTCTGTATGCCGTTTTCTTGCAGGGACATGATAATCTTTGCACGATTCATACCTTCAGGCAGAATAACAATAAATACAAACCAGCTTATGCTGCTAATGGGATGGACAAAGGGCACCTGCACTGGGAGTTTGTAATCTTTAATTAATGTTAGATATCTATGGGCAGCCTGCTCCCGTTTTGAAAGTATTACAGGGAGCCGCTCCATCTGTCCCACTCCAACGGCAGCCTGCAGTTCAGACATTCTGTAATTATAGCCAATATACATATGTGCAAGTTCATCATTGTTTTCAGCCCTGCCCTGATTACGTATACTAAGGGCATATTGGAAAATCTGTTCGCTGTTGGTTACAAGTACGCCACCTTCACCGGTGGTTATTTGTTTATTGGGATAAAAAGCGTATACACCCACATTACCTATAGTGCCGGCTTTATCTTTTCCCCAGGATGCTCCGAGAGCTTCACAGGCATCTTCAATGACAAAAAGCTTATACTTATCAGCAATGGTAAGGACTGCGTCCATATCACAAGTCTGGCCAAAGATATGAACAGGTAAGATGGCTTTTGTCCGGTCGGATAATTTATTTTCAATTAAAGTGGTGTCCAGATTAAGCGTGTAACCATCTATATCAACAAATACCGGTTTGATGCCCTCATATACCAGGCAGTTGCTTGATGCAATAAAACTGTAAGGCGTGGTTATAACCTCATCGCCGGTTTTCAGGCCCAAGGCTTTAACCGCTACATGCAGTGCGCTTGTGCCGCTGTTCATGGCTACGGCATACTTCATGCCGGTATACCGGCAGATCAGGTCTTCAAACTGTTTCTGCTTCGGGCCACTGCTTAATATCCCGGAATCGAGTACATCCCGTACATGCTTTTTTTCAAGATTTGATATATCAGGACTGGATAGTGGAATAAACACAAATAATCATCTCCCAAGCAATATTGGTAGTTAAAACTTTGATATATTGTATTACCGACAAATGAAAAATGCTCCCCCGGGAGAGGAAAGCAGCATTGTTTTCTGTGCTGCAGATCATAGCATACAACTGCATAACAGTATGTTATGAAGAGCCATTGATAAGCCTGCACAGAGAATAAAAAAAGATTATGCTTCTTCTGCATTAACATGCGTATAGATAGTTTCATATATTGCAGTATGATTCAAAGTGTATTAATCTTTCGGCCGTTACGCTGATTACATCATAATTTAAATTAAAGGTGGAGAAGTAAATGCTCGGAGGGGACGAGATAAACAAACATTATCTGCTCAGATATGGGCTGACAAAAGATTTCTTTGAGACCTTCAGCTCATTGAAGTGTAAAAATATTGAACTTCCACTGCTTCTAATTCGAAATTTCCATAATTATATCCGTCCGGTTGTGGACAGAAATCTTACTAATAACAGCTTGGCAGAAGAACTACAAAGCAGGCACGGTTTTACATCGGCGAAAGATATTCAGAATGCGCTAGCCAGAGTGCCAATGAAGCAAGAAGATTTTTCTCTTGTGCCATCAGAAAACTCCATTTTAACAATTATGAAGTATTACCCCTTTGTAAGAAAACATTTCCCGCACAATCATGTCACAGTAATTACTACTCGTAACCTGAATGGTCGTTTTAAAGTAAAAAATCCCTCTAACTTTTCAATATTTAATTACCCGAAGAAAATGCGAGAAACTGTTGTACCCCAAGAAACATTACAGCTGTTAGCAAAACAGGCAGATTTTATTCTCAGCCAACAACGTGAGCATGTGGTATTTGGCCGTCCGGGTTTTCGCAAATGGTTTCAAAGCAGGCTTATTAGTGCAGTAAAGATAGTTACAGTTTTAGATGAACTTATCGTCAAAAATCGGCCCAGAGTCATTATAGACCATACGGAACTTACAAATCCGGGTACAGCGCTGTCCCTGTTGGCTGTTAAGTATAATGTACCGTTTGTTAACGTACCGTATTACCTGCTCAGCGACAAATCTGTGCTTCCCACACGTGCCGCTTATCATTGTGTGTGGGGTAAAATTCATAAAAACTGGTTAGTGCAAAGGGGAGTTCCTGCAGACAAAATTATTCCTGTTGGCAGTTTACGGTTGACCGGTATAACTAAAGGGAGGTTTATTTCAAGGAGTGAGCTTTGCAGACGACTGAAAATTCCGGAAGAATCCCTGATTATAACATTCTTAATGCAGCCTTTCCCGGGTACTGTTAATAAAAAACTTTTATTATGGATACAACGCGCTGCCCGTGACCTCCGTATTGTGGTGATTGTAAAATACCATCCACTAGACAAAGCACGCTATGTGGTACCAAGTCATGCAAAAATGACTCCGGTGCCAAGAAATATGCCGTTGTACGATGTATTAAACAGTACGGATCTGGTGATGACCGTATCATCCACAGCGGCAATTGAAGCCGCTCTCTTTGGAAAAGGAATTATTGTGCTTCAACCGGAGATGCCATATCACTATCACTTCGGGTATAACAATTTCAGCTCGTTTCTAAAAAAAGCAACCGCCGGCCCTGCGGTGCATTCCGCTGCAGAGCTTAGGGGACTGTTTAGACGGGTGTCTGCCAAAAAGAACCTGTGCAGGGCGCTAAACAGAAAAACTCAGGCTTTTCTGAGCAATGCGTTGGAAGAAAGAAACGCCTCTCCTGGCCATTCTTTGGCAGAATTTATCAGAAAAATAATAATGTAGCATATAGTATATCACGGATATGTACGCAGTTTCATATATTATATTGCATGTAAAACTGGTGTGACAGGGGAGAATGATTTGACATGGCCGTAACAACGCAAGAATTGAGCCGGCTTTTTAGAGATAAAAGAGTACTCGTTACCGGGGGTACCGGATCCATAGGCGAGAGCCTTGTCTCAGCGTTACTGGATTACGGTGTTCAACGTGTAACTGTATTTAGTAAAGATGACAGTAAGCAATATATAATGAAAAGAAAATACAATGCCGGTAATCTTGACTTTATTCTCGGAGATATACGTGACAGTAAAAGTGTGATGGACGCCTGCCGCAATATAGATTTTGTCTTTCATACGGCCGCGTTAAAGCAAATACCGGTTTGCGAAGAAAATCCCCAGGAGGCAATAAAAACAAATGTAATAGGCGTTAGCAATTTGATTAGAGCCTGTATAGCAAACGAAGTACAAAAAGTGGTGAATATCAGTACCGATAAAATTGTTAACCCTATAAACATTATGGGCATTACCAAGCTCTTGTCCGAGAAGCTTATTGCGCAGGCAAATGATCTTTCGCATAATAAAAAAACCTCCTTTTGTTCAGTGAGGTTTGGTAATGTTATCAATACCAGGGGTTCGGTACTTCTTTTATGGATGGATCAAATTAAAAAAGGCAAACAAATTACGGTCACGGAACCTAAGATGACTCGGTTTTTAATGACAATTCCTGAAGCTGTAAACTTAATCCTAAAGGCGTCTTATTATTGCCGTGGCGAAGAAGTATTTATTTTAAAGATGAACAGCATTAGCATAGAAAACCTGCTAGATGCCGTGATTGACCGCTGTGATTGTTTGGGGCTTGATGTGCCTGAAATTCAGTCAATTGGTATCAGGCCGGGAGAAAAGATGGCGGAAGAGTTGATCTTTGACTATGAAAAAGAAAGAGTATGGGAAGACAAAGAGTTGTATGTAGTATTGCCGTCGGGGAACAAAGCGTATTATCATTTTCATCATTCTGTTCTTATGGAATACAATTCAGACAAAGCAAGTAAGTTTAGCAAACAGGAAATGGCAGAACTGCTTGCTTATGCGATAAAGGGCTGGAGCTGATATCGTGTACGGAGGGAAAAAGCTAAGCAGCAGTAGTATATTGCGTTATGCTTATACAAAAGAGTTTTTAGATGCATTTTCTGACCTGGAAGTACTAAACATCTGTTTACCGCAAACAATACTGCTTCAGTTTCAGAATTTCATCCGGCCTGTAGTTGATTTCCGAATGCATGACAGGCAATATGTAAGAGAGCTGCAGGAAAAGCACGGGTTTTATTCCGCTAAAGACATTCAGGATGCATTGGCCGCCGGCCCTGCGTGTGTAAAAGACTTACGCTTGGATCCGGCCAGAGATGGGATCCTTATTAGTGCAAACTATATCTCTTTTGCGTTGGATAAATTTCATTCTTCAAGAGTTATTGTTAACGTTGTTAACCGGAGATATATAAAACAAAAAGTATTGCCGGAAAAATTCAGCATTTTTTCATACAAACACGAATTAGAAGGGGCAAAGGTGCCCGAGAAAGTAATTGGAGATTTGTTGCAGCAGGCAGAGGATTTAATTAAAAAACAGTCAGTTCATCCCGTTTTTTCCCGGCCCTCTTTTAGAGCCTGGTTCTTGAAAAATCTGCATGAGGCCATTAACACAGTTTTTTTGCTGGATGAGTTGATTTGTCAACAACCGATCAAAGTGATTGTAAGCTACAGTGAAATAACTAATCCAGACGTAACGTTGTCGTTACTGGCGTTAAAGTATAATCTTCCCTTTGTAAACGTACAGCATTGCCTGACAAAAGACAGAACCTATCTACCTGCCCGAGCTACCTATCATTGTCTGTGGGGTAAAAATTATCAGGACTGGTTGCGTGAGAGAGGAATTGCTGACCAGAAGATTAAGCCGATAGGAAGCTTGCGTTTTTATTACACACAAAAAGGAAGCCCTCCTGATAAAAAAAACCTGGCCCGCCATTTGGGCATTGATGAGAAAAAAATAATCATAACGTATACTACCCAGCCTTTTCATGGCAGGGTAAACGTTCACATTATGCAGTGGATTCAAAATGCTGTCAGATCCTTGCCGATTACAGTCGTTATTAAAAAACATCCACGAGATAAAACGAATTACGACAGTTTTATAAACACGCAAATTAAACTGTCTCCGAAAACATTAAAACTCTATACAATCCTGGAAAATTCAGATTTTGTAATGACTGTGTCTTCCAACACCGCCATTGAGGCATCTTTATTAGGTAAAGGAATTATTGTACTGCAGCCAAAAATCCCGTATCATTATATTTTGCACCATGATGAACACCATTCGCATCTGGCCCAAGCGAAGGCAGGCCCCGTCATATACAACAGCCAACAGCTGAAACTGCGCTTACGAAAAATTGTTCGCAGCGCTGCTTACCGTGGGAGACTATACAGGCAGTCAGGGTTATTCTTACAGAATACCCTTCAGGACAAAAACCGCCATGCACCTGAACTGGCTGAATCATTGATAAAGCAGTTACTTCAAGAGTAGGGTGGATTGCTATGAAAAGGAAAACATGGCTTGGCATTATCGGCACGGGTGGTCATGCCAAGGTAATCAGAGATGTATTTCGCAGTATGAATAAGCAGTTTAAATTCGTCTACTTTTCTGCGGTGTTACCTGAGCAGGGTACATTTTTTGATGAAAAGGTTTACCCTGACAACCCCGATTTGCTGCTTACGTATTTTCCATGTATACATCGATGGCATGTGGCCATTGGCAATCAGCAGGCACGCAGAAAGAAAACAGAGTTCCTAAGCAACCACAGCAAGCACATCATTCCCGCCGTTCACAGATATAGCGTGGTGGCTGATAGTGTCCGAATCAGTGAGGGAGCTGCAGTGATGGCAGGTGCAGTCATTAATCCTGATACCTATATTGGCAAAGGGTGCATAGTCAATACTTCAGCCAGCATAGATCATGACTGTCACATCGGTGATTTTGTTAATATCGGGCCGGGATGCAACCTCGCCGGTGGCGTCGCTGTGGGGGAAATGACACAACTGGGAACAGGGACAGTTATTATACCCAATGTTACCATTGGAAGGCACTGTATCGCGGGCGCAGGTTCTGTAATTATTTCTGATATTGAAGACTACAGCGTTGTGGTGGGGGTGCCTGCCAGAACCGTACGAAAAATCATTCCCACCTCAGGAGGTTGAAAATAATGCTTCAGCTATGTAAGCCCTATATTATCGGCGAAACTGCCTACCATCATGAAGGAGATATGCAGTATCTCTTAGCGCTGATTGATTTGGCAGCTGCCGCCGGGCTCAATGCGGTTAAATTCCATCTTTTGCTTGATCTCGACAGTTATATGCACAGAGAGCACTCACTGAGAAAACAACTGGAATCATGGATGTTTTTACCTGGGCAGTGGGACAAAATACTGGCCTACGCTGCAGACAGGGGATTGGATATTATAACACTCTGTAATGATGAAAAAAGCATCGATTTTGTATTAAATACCGGTTTGCATGTTACTGCCGTGGAGATTCATTCTTCGGCAATAAATGACTGCTTTCTCCTGCAGGCCACAGCGAGATTCAAAGGTATAATTATCCTGCATGTAGGGGGCTGTACCCTGGAGGAAATAAGCTTTGCTATCGAATGTCTGCGCAGAAATGGTACAAATAATATCGTATTAATGCATGGATTTCAAAATTATCCAACACATCATAAAGATATTCAGTTATCTATCATACTAAAACTGAAACAATTATTTCACCTACCCGTGGGCTATGCCGATCATACTGATTATAGCCATCCCTATAATGCCATAATCAGCTCTTTTGCCGCCGCCATGGGTATAAATGTTCTAGAGAAGCATATTACTCTTGTTCCAGGTGAAAAAAGAACGGATTATCATGCAGCTGTAGACAAAGACAAACTTGTGGAGATTCGAATGCTCATGAACCTGGCATTAACTGCTTACGGCAGCGGCTGCCCAGATGTTGCATCGTTTCGTGACACAGACGCAAAAAAAAAGGTTGTTGCCAGAAAAAAAATCCTAAAGGGAGCAAGAATCCGAACCGATGATCTGGCTTTTAAGAGGACGGCGGAAGAAAGCAATATCACGAATTTGCTGTTTTTGGAGTTGCCGGGCAGCGTGGCGCTCAGGGATATTGAACAGGACGAAATAGTTGACTTCAGTAAAGTAAAGGCAGGGAAAAAGAAATGAAAACGGGATTTTTAATTACAGCACGGTTAAAATCAACCCGGTTGCTCCTGAAGGCACTTAAAGACTTAAACGGAAAAACAGTGTTGGAAAGGGTGATTGAACGAGCAAAGCAGGTAAAAGGTATTGATGAAATTGTTCTTTGCTCATCATTCAACGCGCAGGACAGACCGTTGGTAGACATTGCTGCATCGAATAATATTTTATATTTTAACGGGGAAGAAGACGATGTCTTGCATAGGCTGTTTATGGCGGGTAAATTCTATGGCCTGGATTATATTATAAATATAACGGCAGATAATCCGTTGTTCTCAATTTACCACGCAAATCTGGTTGCAGACAAAATACGCACAGGAGATTTTACCGACTATGTTACGGTGTCGGGGCTTCCCCTCGGTACTGCTGTGACAGGGATTCGACACAAGGCGATTCAATTGATATGCCAGATTAAGACAGATGTACAGACGGAAATCTGGGGATATTATTTCAATCGCCCAGAAATATTTAATATTACCAACGTTCAGGCCAGCGGCAGGTTAAACAGGCCTGATCTTCGACTGACGCTGGATTATGAGGAAGACTATTTGCTGTTAAATCGCATCTTTGCAAGCATGCCATCCGGTGTTATGCCGGACTTATATCATGTAATCGACTATCTGGACAGCAACCCGGAAACGGCAACTATTAACCAAGGCTGCAGGCAAATGGATCTGGACAGTGATAAGAAAAATAAAATAGATGAACTTTTTACAAATCAATTAGAAAAAATCCTGAAATGTAAGCAGAAGATATATTGTGAACAATAAAGCAAGCCCTGCACTGAGTCATCACTCAAGGCAGGGCTTTTGCTTCTGTTCGTTGACCCAGCGCCGTTTAAAGCGCAAACGGTTGCCTGGTCTGGCCCAGTCTTCCGGATTGGCCATCGCGTCCATCATGTGGCCAATTTCAATAGCTGGTTTCTGCAATTGTTGTGCTATTTTTACACACAGAATACGACCGGGAACGCCTGCACCAACCAGGACGACTTCAAACCTTGTGCTGTTACGCTTTAGGTCATCAAAGACAGCGTTAATTTGCCGGTAGTTCTCCAGCGGTAGTGTTAAGGCAGCCGATAGTTCTTGTGCCATCAATCGTTCAGCTGCTTTGCCGGCAGAACGTCCTATTAAGCAGGTACGGTACTTTGTTAAATAATTGTACAGATATCCTCCATAGTAAAGCTGATCATTTATAAAGGAGTCTGTAATATGCCTTGGGTGCCAGTTTTTCTTCCGCATGAAATTTTTAAGGAGTTTGCAGCCTCCGGGAAAATGCGAAACCCCTACTACCGTTGCTGCCATGACTGAGGCCTGTAATTCTTGATTGAATTTTTCCCCAGGGGGATACGGTATGCCCACGAAATCGGCCACACGAGCCAGAGATTTAATATTATGGCCAGTTAGCAGCCGTGCCATAACATCACCCAGACGTATTACTGAACATCCTTGGCCAGTTTTTATTGCACTCTCTATAAGCATATTCACTGCATCTGGATCAATAGGACTACGTTTATAACAATCAGATATAAGCTCACTACGAACTAATGCTTTCTCATGCTCACGATTTATCATTCAGTCTCCCCCTTTGGGGTTGCTGTCCCGGCCTGCCAAGTTTAGGCTGCATTGTCTCCTGATAGACATCTAGAATGTCCGTAATCATTTTTCTTACATCAAAATATTTTACTGCAATGTCGCGCGCTCTAAGGCGGTCTCTATAAAGCAGGGCATTATTCTTTGCATAACAAACTATATCATTTGCAATTTGTTCTGCTTCTGGCTCAGGCAACCTATATTCGGGTATGGCACTAACAGGAAACATATGATCGTCCCGGAACCATGTTCCATTTACCTGGCCGCCGTATCCGTGTCCCAATAAGAATCCGACATTGCCACAGGCCATTGCTTCCCGTAGTGATCTGCCGTGCCCGAAAGCTATATGCCCCTTTTGCAGGATGGGCACAGGATTATCACGCCAACCAAGCACTGTAAATTGCTTCACTGTTACACCCGCTGGGATGCCAATCAACCAGGCGCTTACTTTTATGCCACGTTTGCGTAAAATTTTTATTGCTTCATCAAGGATTAGTACGCCGTTGGATGTCACGCCGCTGGTCCTGCCAAACCAGATTATCTTGAGCGAATCAGATGTTAGCCGTGAACGTGAAATGTTTGGACAAAAACGCTTTGTATCAATGCCGTTCGGAATAATTGAAATTTTATCCTGGTATTGTTCTGCCCCTTTTGTTTGTGCCGGGCCAATGGCGATAATTTTTTTAGCATACGCAAGTGTGGAAGAATAATGGTGATTCCAGGGGAAAACGCCATGCAATGTCACAGCCAGGGGTATCTTTCCTCTTTTTGCCACCAGCAGTGACGACGGAAATGCCAGGCGGGAATGGGAGTGGATCAGTTGAATTTGTTTTCGTTGACAGAACTCAAGTAATTCCTGGGGCGTTTGATAATAAATAAATGGTACATTCTCAATAGGTCCAAGCAGTGAAGGTAGTGTTTTAGCACGGTGTACCATACGCGATGTTGTAGATCCCGTAGGTTTTCTCAGGATAGCTACACTAACGGAAATGCCGATCTCACCAAGGTGCTTGACAAGATCCCAGACATGGGTAAGTACACCACCACGGAGTAAATACGTTGTTAAAAGTACTCGCAAGAAAATTCACCTCGGATAATTAATGACTGTCACTTTTTGTGTGCTGACAGGGTAGATATTCATCTAAGCTTATTTCATAGTATATTCTCTTGCAGCAATAATGGTGCTATAATCTCTACAAAGACCGATATACTTTCACGTTTAGACATCCGCGTATCCGGGTGTCGTGCCTTATGCAAAAAGCCTCTCAGAGAGAGGCTTTTTTGCCGTGCTATCTTGTCTGGGGGGGATAGGGGGGCCATTCCGGGTTGAAATCGGGACATTCGCTCAGTACCTGATCGCAATCGGGTGGTTCGGGGCAGAAACCGTATGCCGGAACCATTAATTGAACATTTGCGAGCAGTTTTAACAGGATAAACTTTCCTACACAAGCGATAATTGTAGTACGTAGTACTTCGTACTCCAGCTCCTCGCTTCTAACAAAAGCCTGCAGACACTCAATGAAAGGAACTTCACAGATAACAAACAAGCCATTTTCGCCGGCGCGGGGCATATTAAATGTTTTAATTACCGTTGTGTCTTCGGTCAGGTCCTGAATTGAGTTATCTTCCAGGATTAGGCGCACTGTGGTGCGGAATGTGGTGGTAACCCGTACTCTGCCGTTTAATATATCGCAGATGGGTCCTTCCAAAATCTCTGCTTCAAGACAAATTACATCTGTTACGGGGTTATCCGGATCTGCTTCAAAAATAAACTCGATTTCGTCAACCTGGACATTTTTGCACTCATCGTACACCTTGTCAACCACAATACAAACTACTTCAGTCGGGGGAGGACATCCGTATACCGGATCACACTGGCCGGGCTGAACATCAGCGACCTGCCTGAAATTAAGTTCACTCATTTTAACACCGCCTTGTTTCATCTTTCTGTTGCAACCTCCTTTCTATCATGGTATGTAGAATCGGTTGCTATCAGCTTGATTCATCAAACTCAATCATAATATATGCTCAGTTTGTGTAGAGTGTGCAAAAACTCAGATATATTTTTTGTTCAGTTCATAGTCTCTGATTAATATACATAATAATGGAATATGTAGTGGGTAAAGGAGGTTTTTTCTGTGAGTTTTTATCTGCCTTGCTACGGTGATACCGGCAATGCACAGTTTTTTTTGCGCAGAAATGAAGAGGGCGCATTGGTCTATAGCCAACGCACAGTAAAGGAGCCCTGGAGTGAAGAAAAAACATTATTGCATGGTTGCAAATCCTTCAGTGTCACGCCAGGAAAAGATCGCATACTGCATGTTATTGCTCAGGACAGTGATCACTATCTTCTTTATTTTCTGCTTGAGGAGGACACCGTCCGTAAATCGTCATTTTTAGCCGAGAACGCCCAAGGCCCGTTTCTGACGGTGTTTTCTTCCTCGGGAAATGGTTATTTTATTAGTGCAACAGGTAAAAGCGAGCTGACTACGGCTACCTTCTCTCCAGATGGTGGATGGAGGCAAAACAGTTTATCTGTAGAAACGGTATCGATCCCTCTCTGCCTTGCGGCTGATCATATGGATGGTATTCATATTATAATCTTCGATGCCGGGGAAGGTGCACTGTCCTATATATCATGTAACAGTAGCTTTTCCGCCGTTGGCAGTTCGCTGGTCTTGGACACACTGTCTGAATTGCAGTGTCCCCCGGCTCTCTGGCTTGATCCGCAACAAAATATTCACATTGCCTGGTATGACAGAGGGCACATCTGTTATAAACTGAAGAGCGCCAGGGGTTGGCCTGCAGGCGGCTGGCAGCCCGACAGAAAATTCTCATTAGATGAGAAGCCCTGCCTGCTATCATTTCATAGCGCCGATAAAAACCTATCTCTTTGGGCCAAACACAGTGAAAATAAGGTGCTTGTTGTCGACATCTCAGGTTCTAAAAAGCAAACCATTATCCTTTCTGATCATGAAAGACAGCCGGTCCGGATTAGTGACCGCGGTCAAACGAGAATTAATTTGTCCAACCCGGGCATGCCCTCTGAATGGTTTTTTACCGATGAAGTTACTATTTATGATGCACCACCGGCTGATTTACTTCCCAGGGAAGAAGATGACAATCAACTGCTGCTTCATGCACAGCGGCTGATGGCGGAAAAGAAACAATTGCTAGATGCACTTTCAAAAAAGGAAGCCTCTCTGGCACAGTATCGCCAAATGCTGGAGATGACGCAGCAAAACAAAAATAAGCAGTCGGCTGTGTTAAGTGATCAGTTAACCGTGCTAAATGATAAAGTTAGGGTATTACGTGAAGAACTCGGGGCTAAAAATAAAATGCTGCACGTAAAAGATGAAGTAATTAAAGAAGAGCAGATGCGATACTCGGAGCTAAAAAAACAACTGGAGCATAGCACCGCGTTATACGAAGACAGCCTGAAGAAGGTGTCGGCGCTCCAGGAACAGCTATGCGAAGCGGAAGACAGACAGCATAACCTATGCCTGAAAATTAAGAAAGTTCAGGAAGAGCTGGCGCAAAAGAAAAATGTGTGGGAAGCTATCGGAGATATATTCCATAAAAAGACATCTGACAAAAAATAATAATCTTTTCCAATGTGGACGAATAAAGAGCAGGTATTCTGATAAACATAGCAGGATGCCTGCTCTTTTAAGTTTGACCTTTCGCAGGGCCGCTGGTAAGCTTGTACTGTAATTAACATAATCACAGGAGGTTTTCACGTGAGAAAATTTTCCGTTCTCTCTCTCTCTGTTATCCTCGTTCTTCTCTTCCTGGGTAGTACTGCTTCAGCATCGACAGTCAGACCTCCCCGTTGGCCTGAACCCGCTTGGTTCGCACAATTTTTTACACCCGCACCCCAGCCAGCTCCCGAACCAGCCCAACCACCAGTGGGACAAGCCCCTGTCGAGAAAAATGCGCTCACCGCAGCAGAAAAAGTTGTGTTTGACGGCATTAACAAAGAACGTGTACAGCGGGGGTTGGCACCGTTGACTGTCAATCCAACCCTTGTGGAACTGGCGCGTAAAAAAAGCCGGGACATGGTTGACAACGGCTACTTTGCGCATCGCTCACCCACATACGGCACTGCATACAACATGATGCGCGCTGCCGGCGTTCGCTACAATTATGCTGGAGAAAACTTAGCCAGGACAACTTCAGCGAAAAATGCGGTTAGGCTGTTTATGAGCAGCAGCGGTCACAGAAGTACACTGCTAAACTCCAGGTTCGGCCAGACCGGAGTCGGTATCGTACAGGTAGGACGACAAATTTATGTAACGCAGATTTTTATCGGTTTTAAGTAAAAAACCACGGAACAGGATGACCTGTTCCGTGGTTTTTTTTCACCCATGTTAGCCCTGTCTCATAAACTGGAAATGAAAGGAGTGACTCTTGTGAACGTTCTCCACTTAAACCGTTTTTTTTATTCCGGCCAAACAACTCACGTTTTTTCGCTTGTTCGTGAACAACAAAAACAGGGTATAGATGCCTTCTTGCTTATGGACGGAAACCCATCATACCAGGCAGTGGCAATGTATAAGGCGACTATGGATGAGTTGGGTGCTGAATTAATCAGGCCGGGTGACACCGCAGCAATTCATCGCCTGCTTCAGGGAAATAAAATAAATCTTATTCATGCACACTCTTCGCTAATGTATCCTGTTGCAGAGAATCTGGCGGAAAAGCTGCAAATACCTTATGTGGTGACCTGTCACGGGTTGGGTATAAATAAAGAGGAGAATAAGCCGTTTTTACGGAACGCCAGAACCATCATCAGCATATCCCCGCGGGTAGCTAATACGATACGAGAATTTGCTCACAAAGTTCACATTATTCCCAACGGAGTAGACGTGGATGAATTTAAACCCGGCGTAAAAGCAGAGCCGGTAAAAATAGCATTTGTTGCCCGTATGGACCAGATGAAACAGAAAGGATATAGTAATTTTTGCAAAGCAGCAGATCTTCTCGAAGATGTGGAATTTTATGTTGCTTCAAACCAGAAGCCTGCCAGCAATACCGCGGAGTATTTGGGTTGGACCAACGAAGTGGCTACGCTACTTGCGCAAACAGATATCGTTGTCGGCACGGGGCGGGCAATTCTGGAAGGCATGGCCGCCGGCAACGTGGCAGTTATTCTTGGCCGGACATATCAGGGTATTCTTACACCTGAGAAAGCGGCTAAACAACATTTTCTTGATGTCAGCGGCCTCTCGGGAAGTGACCCCTGTTACCGGGATATTTTTTATGATCTGGCCAAACTGCTGCAAAATAAGAAACATATCCCGCAACTGCAGAGATTTAGCAGGGAATTGGTTGCAAAGGATTATAACAATGAAGTCCATACTAGACGCATCGTTGAACTTTACAAAAAAGTACTTGGTTAGAGCAAAGAATGAGGGTCGCCCTGTTTTGGGCGACCCTCATTCTTTTCGCGATATAAAAGAGCCTTTCGGCCCTATGCAGAGCGAAAGGCATTATTGACGGCGGTGTTGCCTTCAGACGGCCTACCTTATTCGCAAGCCAAGTTATTAGGTACGGGATGTGAAGGCAGAGTAGTCATCCGGTACCCCGTTCCTGCTAACGGTGGAACATCCGGCGGAGCCTACTTTCATATTGTGAGAAATATTTACTTTACAGTTGTAACGTAGCTAATGAATATAGTTATGAGAAGCTGCTCAAAGGAACAGAAACGAGCAAGCCTATTTGTACTGCCAGTAATTATACCACTTCGCATTATGCAAAGCGAGCAGCGGCAAGCAGTATTGAAAAGCGCACGTTAAAGGAACGTAAAAGAGCGCACCTTTCTTATGGTTCGGTCCGCAACTCACGGGCCCATTCAACGGGGGTTCATTTACCGGAATCTCACCTAGCCCGGCTCTCTGGAAAAATTCCCTCTCCGTATACTCTTCCCGATCATCGTTTGTGTACTGAGTATAGCATGGGACAAATTTCCCTGTCAAGCCTCTTTACCATTTTGTTTGGCGAATTGCGTAGAAGGATAAATAAAAGCCCAACGCCGACATCAGTCCAAGATAGTAAGCAATCAATGAATCCAGGGGGCCCCATCCAGGATTGTACTTCAGGAATCCAAATGCTACGGATATTAGCTCGCCAAGTACGGCCGTAGCCGACAAGATTAACACGGTAAAGAACCGTCTCGATGCGCTTTCCGGTAAAAAACGAATAAGCAAGACTCCTAAAGTAAAAAACGGCCCGATTGCCACGAAAAGGTCAAATTGACCTACAGGTATGAGAACAAAGCGATCCACCCAGAGCTTATTTACAATAAAAAAGTGTTCCAGGGCCGATCCTACCAGTGTAGTCCAAACCCCCACCGGAAAAGCGTACCAAAATTGTTCCCGTGAACAGGTCAGGCGAATACCCGTCCATGATAATAGAGCCCAAAGTAACCAGGGCAGGTTATGACGCTCCAGAAAGCTAATTATGATCTCCATTGGCATGTGATCCTCCTCGGCAGTGTTAGAGTTAGTGTAGTCAAAGATCAAGAAAATAAATACCCGGCCATGACCTGGGCACTTTCAGTAATGCTGTAAATAGCCGCATATACTGCAGGGCCATTGGGACTTGCGCTAAAAAGCCACCTCTTGCGTTTTATGGTTGTTTACAGCAAACATACAATCATAAGTTCAGTCGTCATTTATGTGCAGTAATATTCTAAATCCACCTTCCGAGTACGGCACCTTGTTACGACTTACCCCCAATCACTAACCCACCTTCGACGGCTGAATCCTTTACGGGTTTGTACACCGGGACTGAGCGAAACGGAAACAGACAATCTGCGAAGCGCTCACGTTTTTTTGTTCAAACAGTAGTTTATTATCGGCAAGCACATATATTGAAATAAAGTAAAGGATAATGGAGAGAGATAATCGATGAGCTTTCCTGCTTCGCCGCAGTGGACACCTATAACATTAAACGGGGCGATTCCTGTATTTCCGCCGGGCGATGTATCGCCGGATAGCACCGATATTGTGGGAGATGCACAGTTTCCCCCGTACTTCTTTGCCTCCGATAATGAGAATGTATATTTCCGGCTTCGTGTTAATGGTAATCCACGTGCGCCGGTATTTGGTTTTCAGAACTTTGCCTGGGGCGTGCTGCTTGACACCGACGGTAATCCGGAAACGTATGAATGGCTTCTTGCGGTAAACGGTCTCCGTAATCGGATTGATTTAATTGAAAACATGATCAAAATCCCTGATTCTTGGAACGACCCGGCGATAGGAACAGGCGGGGGAAAACCCAACTCGGTCCTCCCCATTGTCAACTTTGATAATGCCCGGGTAATCCCGGTGGATGACGGCTCGGTTTTTAACGGTACACCGGATTTTTTCGTGGACTGGCGCTTTGAGAAGAGTGTCTTCTTTGCATTTCTGGGAATTAATGAAGATGATTCGCTTCGTTTTATTTTTTACACCGCAACGAACACAAATAATTACAATAAAGACTCACTTCGTTTGCAAGGTTTTGAGTTTGAGGATGCCTGGTCCGATATGTTTACAGTCAATGAGGTTTCAATTCTGGGAGAGCTATCGGTAGCAAAGGAAAGTGTCATCGGTCCGGACAGCGTGACTCTAGGTGAAACCGCCACGTGGCGGACATTGATTACGGTCACAAATACAGGTAAATCAGATGTTCTAGACGTCAGTTTGTCCGATTTACTACAGGTTGATGTGCTGATGTCTACTGAAGTGATTATGGCGAGTAGAGGAAATGCAGTCTTTGACGTAAATGAAAATGGTTTCTTTTGGCAGTTTGGCCGGCTGCCACCAGAAGAAAGTGCGATTCTTGAGGTGGAATTTCGTGGTATCTTTACCGTGGAGGACGGCGGTGTACGCAATCTAAACCGCGCGCGGGCGCGGGGTACCGAGTTTGTTTCCGGAGAAACCATCTTTTCACCGGATTTCTCTTTAGAAGTGACGGTGGTGGCAGCGGGGAGTATCGAAGGTCGAACCTTTGATAACCTGTCAGGTCTGGTATTAGGTGGTGTGTTGGTAGAACTATTGGATGGCATTACTCCGGTGGATTCTACTGTCAGTGACGGATCCGGGTTTTATTCATTTACCGACATTGAGGCAGGTAATTATACGTTGCAGGGCAGCAAGGTTGATTACCTGAATGCTGTCGTACCCGTTACTGTGGTGGCAGGTACCACCACTACACAAAATTTGCGTCTTGAACCGGATGACGGAGAGATATCCGGTACCGTGGAAGATGAAGACGGCAATCCGGTGGATAATGCGCAGGTTCGGCTACTGGATCAGAATAATTTTGAAATTGCCTCCACAACCAGTGGTGTTGTTGGCGATTATAGTTTCACCGATGTTCTACCAGACGCCTATGTGCTGGTGGCAGGGCAAGCCGGCTTTGCCACCACCAGTCAAGGCGTAATTGTGGGGCCGGGCGCTGCGGTTACTGCGAATTTGACACTAACGTTTCTGACCGGTGATATTAGCGGTACCGTGGTAGCCGATGATACCGGAGATCCCGTTGTGGGCGCCGATATTACCGTATTTGGAGATGGAGCAGTTGTGGTTGCAACAGCGGTTACCGGTGCCGGTGGCAGCTACCTAGTGGAATACCTGCGTCCGGGCGGCTACACTGTCAGGGCAGCTGCGGAACCTTTAGGCTTTGGAACGGCAACGGTGGGCGTCCAGGTGGCACCTACCCTTGTTTCGATCGCAGACTTAAGGCTGGATCCTCTGCCCGGCTCAGTAGACGGGATTGTTACTGATGAATTGACCGGAGATCCGCTAGAGGGGGCAACGGTTAGTGCCCTGGACGGCAACTTTATTCAGATCGCCACAGTACTGACAGATGTTAACGGCATGTATCTGGTGGACGGACTGGCACCGGGCAGCTATGTTCTGGTTATAACAGCCACCGGCTATGGAGAAGGGAATGCCGGGGTGATCATTGTCTCAGGTGTTGTGAAAACAGTGGATGCGGCTCTGGACCCGCTACCCGGTGAAATCAATGGGCAGGTACTGGATTCTGACGATAATCCTTTGGCTGCTGCCATTATCAATATATATGACAGCGCAAATATTCAGGTTGCCATTACCCTGACGGACCAGGATGGCCGCTATAGTGTGCCGGGGCTTTCCGCGGGGAAATACCAGGTTAGAGCAGACGCTAATGGCTTCCGTCAGGAATCGGCAACGGTGACGGTAATGTCTGGAGTGGCAGAGGAACTAAACTTTATTCTGGAAATTCAGCCTGGAGTTCTGGAAGGTACTGTGACGGATTTACTGCTAGATCCTATCTCTGGAGCATTTATTCTGGTAACCGACCACAACCTAAGTACCGTGGCGACTACGGTGGCAGACAATGATGGTTTATATCGCCTGACCGGTTTGGCGCCCGGTAATTATCGCATTACCGCAAAAGCCGATGATTTTCAGAACCGTACTGTTGGGGCTACCATTGTGGCAGGAGAAACCACAGTACTAAACTTTGCCTTGAAAGCATTACCGGGGAGCATCAAGGGGTTTGTCACTGATCAACTCACCGGTGACCCTTTGGCCGGCGTTTCGGTACAGGTGTTTGACGGTTCGGGAGTTCCTGTAGCCTCCGCCGTTACAGACGGTGATGGGGAATATGCCGTTACCGGGTTATCGCCCGGGTTCTACCATCTAAAATTTGAATTTGCCAATTTTCAGAGCCTGACGACCGGGGCCGCAGTGGCCCCCGGGGAAACAACGGATATTTCTCCGGTTCTTCATCCAGAGCCAGGTAGAGTGACTGGATTTGTCACTGACATCCTCACCGGCCTACCCATAAAAAATGTGCTTATCCAGACCCGGCGTAACGGCGTTTCGGTCGGCTCTGACATCACCGATGTTAACGGTGTTTACACCATAGAGTCCCTGCAGCCACTGAGCTATCAGCTCACAGCCATTTCTCCTCTCTTTCAGAATGAGACGGAGTCCATTCAGATTCAGGCCAATGCCACAACGATAAATAACTTCAGCTTGAATCCGCTTCCGTCAACTATTGTCGGGGAGGTCCGCGATGCGGTAGATAACAATCCCATTTCCGGCGCTACCGTTAAGATTCTCGATGGCAGCCTGCAATTTGTAACCCAGACTGTCACCGATGAAAACGGTGGTTATGAAGTAACGGGGCTTGCGCCGGGCAGTTACGTTGTCTCCGCCGTGGCAGAGAATTATCAGACCAAGCGGGTGGGGATAAGCCTAGGCCCTGCTGAGATTGCAACGGTTAACCTGGATCTGGAGCTCAATCCGGGAACTGTGCAGGGAGAGGTATTGGACGCCCAAACTGGGTTACCGTTATCTGACAGTATCGTTCGTTTAACAGACCGTAATATGATGCTGGTTGATGCAGTGTCAACAGATCCCAACGGCTTCTTTCGCTTTAGCGGCCTCGACATCGGTCTGTATTATACGCTGGTGGCACTGGCTCCTGATTTCCAAATTAAAATGATTGGTTTTGAAGTGGCCCCTGGTGAAACAAAAATTGTCGATATTCTTTTGCAGCCGAATCCGGGAGCAATAGTCGGCCTGATTACAGATGTTCAAACCGGTGAAAAAATTGCCGGTGCAGTGATTAATGTTTTTCAGGGTGGAATGCTTTTTGCTACCATTTCCACCGATGAAGACGGGGAATTCTTCGTGGAAAACCTGCCACCGGGCAACTATATTGTCACGGCTAGGGCCGCCAGTTTCCAGACAATCATGCAGGGAGCCACAGTTGTTGCTAACGCCACTACTGCTTTGGAAATCGCCTTGCAACCACAGCCAGGTGAAATTAGCGGGTTTATTACAGATGCGGTGACAGAAGATCCCATTGCCGGTGCTGTAATTACTGTTCTTGACCGGCATTTGGTAGTGGTAGGGCTAACGATGACGGCGTCTGACGGTAGTTACCGGGTGAGAAACCTGGCGCCCGATGATGAATATCTGGTGGAAGTGCGTAGTCCAGGGTATTTTCTTAACATGGAAACGGTTGCGGTTTTTCCTGACATGGTTACCGTAGCAAATATCGCATTACAACCGGGTGCCGGTGAACTTATGGGAATTGTGGTTGATGCCTTTACCGGAGATCCGATTTCCGGTGCCTTGGTAGCGGCGCTGTTAGGGGCCATGCCGGTAGCCATCGCCTTTACCGGGGACGATGGCACATACCGTATTGCTGATCTGGCTCCGGCAAACTACGTTGTGGTGGCCAAAGCTGAGGGTTTCGGTCAGGCCAGGGTGCGCACCCTTGTTTTTCCCTTTGACTCGTCCACGGCAGACCTGCTTTTACCTCCCATTGCCGGCAGTATCGGAGGCTCCGTTGTGGATGCCATAACGGGCAGGCCGCTAAACGCTGCGGTTATTTCAGTACTGGATACAGAAAATATTCCTTTGTTTTCTACCATGACAAATGAAGTGGGGTCTTATCGGATTGACGGCTTGGCACCGGGAAGCTATATCGTGTTGGCCCAAAAGCCGGGGTTTGGCCTGGCGCAGATGGGCGCGGAAGTATTTGCATATGAGTTGACTGTGGTAAGCTTTGCCCTGGCAGCGCCCGATGGTTTAATCCGCGGACGGGTAACAGATGCCCGAACAGGGGAACCTCTGCCCCTGTTTTTAGTAAAAGCCCGGGCGGTTGATGCCAGCGGGCTTCAGATAAAAGGGGTCTTAACAGACGTAAACGGCAATTATGTAATACGCAACCTCCAGGCAGGTTTTTACTCCGTTATTGTCATTGACAGAGGCTATCAGCGGTTGATTGTGGGAGCCAACGTTCTGTCCGGTGAGGAGACGGTGGTTGATCTGGAGGTGAAGCCGCTCCCCGCACGGATTTTGGGAACTGTACGAGACAGTTTGACAGGGGACCCAATTCCCGGAGCCAGTGTGCGCGGTTTTAATAAGAATAAAGTTCTGCTGGGATTCTCTGCTGGTGGCAGCGACGGTTTCTACCAACTGGGTAGCTTCCCTGCAGGTCAAATTACACTGCTGGTTAGTGCAGAGGGTTACAACTTTGTCATTGAGCAAACCCTGACGGTATCGGGCGAAACAGTGATGGCTGATGTTTTTCTTTCTCCGGTATTTGGCAAGATTCGCGTATTGGTGTTGGAAGAGGAGACAGAAAAAGAAATTCCGGGTGCGGTAGTTCGTATCTATAATCTGGCAAATATTCAAGTAGGATATCTGGTTACCGGAGGGAATGGCGAGGTAGAATCCATGGGCTTACGCACGGATTCGCACACATACAATATAGTCGTTTCAAAAGACGGATTCGCTCAGGTCACGGACATTGTCACTGTGCTATCCGGTGAAACCACTGAAGTAGTGGTGTTTCTCAGCCAGGACTCCGGCTCTTTGTTTGGCAGAGTTTTTAATGCGAATACGTTGGCTTCTCTGCCTGGTGCCCTGGTGCAGATATTTACACCTCAGGGAGCACTGCTTTATAACCTGTTTAATGATCCGCAGGCAAATTACCGCATCTTATTTCTTGCTCCAGGATCCTACCGGATTACCTCATTATTGCCAGGTTATCTGCCGGGAACAGAATACTCGCAGGTGCAGACGGGAAATAGCACACGCCAGAATATTCCCCTTTCACGTTCAGCCGGAACAATTACTGACGTAGAGCAGGATGCGGCAGAAGTGATTCCCAACACCATTACAGTGAGAAAACTTGCCGGGGATCGCGTATCTGCGAGCTATCTCTACTTTGTACGGATTCGGTTTACCGATGAATTGGGGACACACTCATTTGTTAGCCAGCCATTCTTGTATAATGTCATAGTCCGTCTCTCCCGCAGCGGTGAACCGGAGTTTACAGTTCGCGTGGAAGCGTTTCCCGACAGTCTCGAATGCTTCGTTACCAGTGCGCGGGAAATCACCTGCTGTGTGGGCCAACAGGTGCTGTTGAGCCTGACGGCATTGGTGCAACTACTTGTCCCTGCGTATGGCTTTTGTTCTGAACCACCGGACTGCGCTGAGTCTACCTGTTCGCCTGAGCCAATCGCAATATCTTCCGATAGGGAGGCTGTTCGTGAAGTTGTTTGCATCCAGGTACAAAGAATTTATGAACGTTGCCAGTCGGTTGATGTAAGTAAAGTTGTAATCCATCCGGAAGCTGAAGAATAGGATGTGGACGAATGTCTATAGAACTGGTAGGTTGTGTAATTTCCGGCACCAGTGTTGAAGATGTGGCGGTAAGGCAGCGGGTGGGCGACCAGGCCCGTGTTGTTGTGGTGGTGCAGGTGATGTTTGTTCTGGAAGTATTGATGAATGGTGTTTTGATGACATACAGTTTCTCATTTTTCTTTTTCAAGCAATGCATTTTAATTATTCCGGAAAGGGTAAAGCCTGAGTTTGATGTGCTGGTGAGGGCAGATTGTACAGAGGCTTTCTTTATTGATGAGGAGCATGTGGAAGTAACGGTGGCGGTAGAGACGATTATTAGTGTAATAAACAGAGTGGATCTACTGATTCCGGCCTTCGGATTTTGCCCCGAACCCAGAGACTGTGACAAATTACAGTGCCCTGATGTATTCACGTTACAGTTCCGGCTCGATGACACAGGTAAGCCTGTGATTATTGAGCCGGAAAACTCCGTCGCTTCGCTAAGTTCGGATTTTCCCGTCCAAATATTGCAAGAGGTCCATCCCCCCACTGAAGTTGTAGAAATTCATACCGATGTGGTGTTTGATAGCCGGCGGCACGCTACTCAGCAAACGGGGATTGTTCGAATTCCTATTGATCCGCCACCCCCCCATGACTTCCCACCGCGCTGCCTTTTACCCATGGCAAGAACGCGAGGATTCTGGGGGACCGGGAGGGGAGGAATTCGTCGGCTGATTGATACCGGACAAATAAGCAAAACGGCTTTTGTGGAAAAACTGGTGATTCCAATCGCCGGTCCCGGTGGGTTATCTCCTTTCATTAACACTTTTTTCGGCCCCGCCCTGTTTGTGGGACCGGACATTGATGGCATTTATGACCGGTATGTTGAGTTATTTACAACACCCATTGCCGCAGGCCTTATCTTTCAGCTGGCCATACAACTGTTTGCTACTTACTTAAATGTGTTGGCTACTGAAACGGAGTTTCTGCCTCCGGATCAGGTTTGTGTAGAGGGGACTACGTTCGCAGTGGCAGCCATTTTGAATATAGATCTGCCCACCTGTGATTTTACGGTTACCTTCGATGACATATCAGTCATTAATGGTTTATTCGCAGATGCAGAGGATATCCTGTCCGCCTGCTGTCCCGGAGAAGGGTTCCCCTGTAACCTGACTAACCCGCAGCTCTCTTCTCTGATTGCCATTTTCGATATGATTAACAACAGCCAGAATATTTTCGATCTGCACACACTCGATTAACTACGTGATTTCTCGTGATTTAATGTGCCCATCTCCTTAATTAGTTTTCTGTTCTGAATAAAGGGGTAACGCTTGCTAAAGAGTGACTGACTTCTACATACTAAAAATGTCAGGTTAGAAGTTATGTAGCTTTCGCCAACGGTATTCGGAATGGGAACCACTCAAGAGGAGCGCACCCCGGGAGGCAGCGAGTGAAATAAATAAAGACGCACCACTCATTCGAGCGGTGCGTCTTAAAAAGGATCTGGCGGAGACCTACTCTCAGGCCTAACCCAGTGAGCAAAGCGAACGGAGTTATTAGGACCAACTCTGCTAAAGAGTAACTAACCCTGCTTGCTACCTGCGTCAGGTTAGCACATTGTGTAGCATTCGCCCACCGGGGACTCGCGTCCCAAGTACCATCGGCGCTGGAGGGCTTAACGGCAGGCCTAACCCAGTGAGCACAGCGAACGGAGTTATTAGAACCAGTAACGTTAAAGAGCATACCTTTTTTCCTATGATTTAATTTCGGGTTAGCAGATTGTGTAGCAAACGCCAACGGTATTCGGAATGGGAACCACCCGAGAGGAGCACACCCCGGGAGGCAGCGGAATGTACACAAAGACGCACCAACTCATTCGAGCGGTGCGTCTTTTAAAGAAAGCTCTGGCGGAGACCTACTCTCCCGGGGACTCGCGTCCCAAGTACCATCGGCGCTGGAGGGCTTAACGGCCGTGTTCGGAATGGGAACGGGTGTGACCCCTCCGCCATTTCCACCAGAAAGTTCCTTCAAAACTGAACAGCGAATTTTGAGTATATGACTTCACAAGTTTAGGTCAAGTCCTCGACCTATTAGTACCGGTCAGCTGTGACATTACTGCCTTTACACCTCCGGCCTATCAACCAGATCTTCTCTCTGGGGTCTTACCTCATTTCTGAGCGGGAAAACTTATCTTGAAGGGGGCTTCGCGCTTAGATGCTTTCAGCGCTTATCCCGTCCAGACATAGCTACCCAGCGGTGCCCCTGGCGGGACAACTGGTACACCAGCGGTCTGTCCATCCCGGTCCTCTC
>JAWSUT010000029.1:0-33189 GCA_033549345.1 Bacillota bacterium
CCTCCCTTCCGTTCCGAGAATGTTTGGTCAGACTCGTACTTCCGTACTACGAAGGCGTCTGACTTCTCCACTCGTGGCAACAATTTCGGCGTAGCCTTATATGTCACCACCCCAATGGGCAGGAGTGGAGATCTCACGGGGTCATCACATCCACCTTCCGAACATACCCATCATCATCACCTGACAGGCCTCTGCTACCCGGACGGTTTATTGAGTAGCAGATATTGGCTTCCCGTTATTTGCGCACAGTCGCCGACCTGCCCGGCCGCACATGCTTTACGCTTTCGCATTTGGGTCTGCTCGTCCGCCTACGGTCCTCTCGGTTCCCGCGTCTCCTTCAGACAACCCCTCACGAGATTGCCCTAGACTAGGCTTCCCGGGTTACACCGCCGCTCCCCCGGGGGAGGACTTTCACCTCCGAGATGTTTGCCTTCCGAACTCCCGACCCGTTTTTACTTCCGTAACGTGGTCGCCGTTCTTAACAGCAATATTGTTGTGTTGATACACAACGGATGCGACTGCCCGTCGCACGCAAAAAGCAGTGGGCCAACTACCCACTGCTTTTTGCATCTTGTTGTCTTTTCTGCTTGATAAACTCATATAAGTGGGTGGAAACAATTTTTAGGATGATAAACGTAGGAACAGCGAAAATCAGTCCCAGCAGCCCGGCCAGGCTGCCCACCACCACCAGCAGCACAATAATGGTTAAAGGATGAACATAAAGCTTTCTTCCCATAACCTGCGGCATGATGAAGAAGTTTTCTATTTGCTGAATAACTGCAATCAGCAAAATAACTTTAAACGTCATGGCTGTTGAACTCACCATGCCGACGAGCAGGGCTGGAACCGAACCAATAGTAGGGCCGATATAGGGGATAAAATTCATTAATCCGGCAAGCAGAGCCAGTATAAGCGGATGTCTGATACCAATAATTAAGAACCCGATATAAGACATAGTACCAACACTGATTGCGACAATAACCTGTCCTTTGATAAAGGAAGCCAGCCCCCGGTCTATTTCTCCCAGGATATCAGCCAGTTCATCCTTATATATGCCTGGGAGTCGATCGCGTATATATGCGTAGAACTGGTCGCCGTCTTTTAGCATATAAAACAGAATAATCGGCACCAGGGCAAAAATCAGCAGTGTATTTGCCAGAAACGAAAACGCTGCAGACATGCTGTCCCTAAAACCCGGCAGTGCGCCTAATATGGCCTGTGAAAGTGTTTCCGCCAGATTTGTCAGGTCGATCATGCCGTTCTCCTGCATGCGCCGGAAAAAATATGCATCTTCTAGGCCAGCCACCGATGCTGTAATTTGCTCTATATATTCAGGAAGAAGATCAATTAGTTCAATAAACTGCCGGTAAGCAGTCGTTCCGATGGTCAATAACAACAGAACACCCAGCAGGGCTGCTCCCAGGTAAATCAAAATCACAGACCAGGCACGGGAGATATTATACTTTTCCAGCCAAGCGACAATCGGATGAAAAAGATAATACAGAATAACAGACAGCAGTGTGGGTATGAAAAGAATCCTGGCAATAGCCAACACAGGCATAAATATAAACGCAACCTGCCGGCCAACATAAATAATCAGGCTGATTAAAAGAATCCATATCGCAATTTTAAATGGCTTGGAATTAAAAAGTTCCATTCGTTCACCCGCTTATGATAAATTTGGGATAGAGCAATTTAAGCCCTATCCCAATCAGCACTATTTTTTTGTGAACATCTCAAGAATCATCCTGATTCCTTCACCGAGGATTCTCATATAGCTGAGAATATCCTGTGTATTGTCTTTTACCGTACTGGCGGTCTCTACAAGGCTGGAGTTGACAATATCCAGTGAATGATCAACCTTTTCTCCGGTGTTCTTTAACGTTGTGGTAATGGCATAAATGTTATTGATGGAACCGGGAATTTGTTCATCGAAGATAATCTTGTTTTTCTGCAGTGACCCGGTTAGTTCATTAACATTCTTTGTCGATCCGCTGACATTATTAATTATTTCCTGGATGTTTTTTTCATTCTCGCTCATTTTCCTGTTTACACCAAGAACCAGTTTATTAATGTTAATCAGCGTCATGATCAGAAAAATCCCGGCAATAAACAGGACAAACATCACCAGGAATACTCCGATGTCCTGAAGTGAAATATACATTTACCTCACCTTCTTTACTTCTTGACTTCTTTCTTTATCTCTTTCTTAGCCTTTACTGTGGCTTCCTGAATTTCATCTTTTGCTTCTTTAACCACTTCTTTCAGCGCTTCTGCGTCATCGGCAACCTTTTGTGCGTCACTTTTTACATCATCTATCTTTGCAGTTGCCTTGCCCTTAACCTCTTCAATCTTTTCCGCTACATTTTCCTTAATTTCTTTAACCTGCTCTTTGCCCCTGGTTATAACTTCACTTGCTTTCTCCGACAGTTCTTCTCTTGTTTCTTTACCGGCCTTTGGTGCAAGCAGTACACCTGCGGCCAATCCCGCTGCGGTGCCAACGGCCACCCCTTTTGCCACCTTAACGGCGGCTTCTTTCCTTTCTTCCTTTTTCTTCTCTCTTTTAAGTTTCTCTAAGTAATCTTTTAACATTTTTAGGTTCCTCCTTTTTTATTGGGAATTTTAATCAACAGGTGATTCACTGCTCGCTAAAGCGACGCATGTTCCTCTCTTAATACGCTACTTTTGACATAACGGGTTATGCATCCTGCATTACTGCCGAGTTTTAAGTTTTCGTTAATCATTCCACCGCTCTAGCCTTGTTTTAGAACCAAAAAGCATCCGTCAATTGGACGAATGCTTTTTTCTCCACACCGTTTACTTACCGTCAAGTCTATACGCCTGTAATAATCAATCAGATCCCCTTTCGTTATGCCCTGCCCCGGAAACAGCACTTTATTTAGGTTGGAGAAATCTATATCGTAACCTGGTTCATTCATTTTCTTTTGCCACTTCTTCAACTGTTTTGCCGGAAAGAACAGATTTCGGCTCCGTGCTCACCGGATTTCTGCGGGCATCGGCATGGTCGTCTTTCATTTTAATTAAAAGCCATCGTTTATCATCTCCTGAACCTGTCCGAACCAAGGCATAGCCGCCATGAATTTTTTCTCCTGAAAGCCTGACGGACACATGGCCACCTTCTATGGCATCATCCATAGACACGCCCCTGCCGTCTTTCTCGGTAATATTCTGATACGTGCCCCTGTCCCAGACAATTACCGAGCCCGCGCCGTAGTTGCCTTCGGGAATATTTCCTTCAAAATCAGCATAATCCAGTGGATGGTCTTCTGTAGGTACAGCCAGCCTTTTTTCTGCGGGGTCGGTGGAAGGCCCTTTAGGCACGGCCCACGATTTTAATACCCCGTCTACTTCCAAACGGAAGTCATAGTGAAGGTTTTGGGCATCATGTTTCTGGATAACAAACACAGGTGCACTGTTGCTTTTACCGCTTTTGCCCTCCGGTTCCGACGTACGGCGAAAATCCCTTTTATTCCGGTAATTCTCCAGCGATTTTTGACTGTCTTTGCTCATAGAATCACCCCCAGCTTTGATTTTAATTACAAGAAAATTAAACATTGCCTCTACGTGTTTACAGTGTGCCCCCTATCAATTATTATAAAAAACAACGTACGCAGATACAAAGCCTGCATACCGTAAGACCTTAGTTTTAATACTATATTAAGATTGCAATTCAGTTTAGGAGGCCGCTATGAAAAAATTTGACCTGAGTAACTTCATCGTTGAACCCAAAGGCAAGCTGGCAAAAAGGATGATCTACAAAGACCAAAATGTTATTGCCTTTGTCTTAAACATTGCCAAAGGTGAATCCCTGCCCCCTCATACACACTTTAACTGTACTGTTCTCGTTCAGGTGTTGACAGGCACGGCAAACGTAAATGCTGATGGGCAGACTGTTTCTCTGGCAGAGAAAGAGCTGGTCCAACTCGATGGCCCCGAGAAGATGTCTGTTGATAACACGGGCGCAGAAACACTGGTTCTCTATGTTTCCATTTCACCACTGCCCCCGGCAGAAGGCTATTCCGTTGACGTTGACTTATAAACCAAAACACCCGGCAGAGCTCCCCAGGGAGCCTTGCCGGGTGTTTTATTGTCAACTTACGGCCGGGCCTGCACAATCCTTTTTAAAGGCGTGCCGCTTTCCTGTTTCAATGCATAGGCAGGATTTTTTAAGAACAGTGACAACAGGACAGCAAGGGCGCAAAAACCGGCCAAAAGGAAGAAAACAAGGGTAAAGTTTGCATGGATGTCAAAAAGGTATCCTGCAACCAGCGGGAAAAAGCCGGCAGCCCCAATTGCCGTAAACACCAGTCCATAATTAAGGCCAAAGTTGTTGTCTCCGAAATAAGCAACGGCGGCGGCAGGAAACAGGCTATAGATCCCACCATAGGCGAGCCCCAAAACAGACACTGCAAACGCCAGGGAAAGTGCCGTGCCGGAATATACAGTAATCAACAACATAACAGTCATCACACTAAAGTTAACTGTCATGGCTCTGCCGCGTCCAAGGAGGTCAGACAGGTACCCTGCTGCGGGCCTGCCGACGGCATTAAACAGAGCAAAGAGCGCGACCATTAAATAGCCCTTCTCAAAAGATGCCTGTACCCGGACAATACTGTCGAGGTGTGTGGCCAGAGTCAGGCCGGTCGCAGACGTCAGGCAGAACATCAGCCACATAATATAAAATGCACGGTTCCGAAAAACCATATACCGGTCGGTGTTTTGCATATCTGCATCCGAGAGCGCTCCGCTGCCGGAAGGAACGCTGACCAGACGCGATAACATTGAAATGCCCACAATCATCAATACGCCGCATATTAAAAACGCAAACGCAACGCCCCTGCGAACCAGAATATGTGCAAATGGTGCCATAACAATAGCAGAAAGGCCGATTCCACCCACAACAACTCCAGCCACAAGGCCCCTCTTTGCGGCAGGAAACCATTTCATCGCCGCGGGTGTCACCGAAGCGAAACAACAGGCCAGCCCGGCACCAAACAGAAAGCCCCAGATGATTGCCACAGGCAGCGGTGTCATAAAAAAAGAGCTAATGATAAAGGAGGCGCCGATTAATATCCCGCCCGCTGTGATGGTGGGACGGGGCCCGATGCGGTCCTGGATTCCACCGGCAATAACCATCCCGACTGCGTAACAGGCAATAAACACAGTGTAAGGCAGAGCGGCCTGCGCCTGGCTCCAGCCCAGCGTTCTCGTCAGTTCTCCGGCGAAAATGCTCCAGGCATACGAAATACCCGCCAGAAAATTAATACCCATCCCAGCCAGAGCAACCTGCCAGCCTTTATATAACTTCAACTTTATGCCTCCCGGATGTAAATACAATACATTCTTGTATTCTGCACAACCTGTCATATTCCTTTGGAAAAACTCTGTTCAACCGCAAATTTAAAGCCTCAATCCTCCAGAGGATTGAGGCTTTTGTTTATTAGTCGATATTTGGCAGCGTTGTGGTCTGCCCCCTGTGATTTTGCAAAATATATTCTTTTTTATTCTTCTCCTGAATGTAGTAGTCCGGCATAAGGGGTATTTTCCCAATATTTGTGGCAATAACATACATTGGTTGCGCCAGTCCTGACGTATGTCCTCTGATGGAATCCCTGATTAACTCCGCTCCTTTCTCCACCGGAGTTCTGAAATGGTCTATACCGGGCGCCGGTTCCAGGTAAAACACATAATAAGGCCTTATTCTGATTGTCAGCAGCTTTTGATGCAATTCCTGGAAAGATTTTGGATCATCATTAATTCCTTTCATCAGCACGGCCTGGTTACCCACATTAACGCCGCAGGTCAGTAAACCCCAGACTGCCTCTGCTGTCTTATCTGTAATTTCTTTTGCATGGTTGCACTGCGTATTTAACCAGATTGGTACCTTATGGTACCCGCCAAGGACTTTTTTGAGGCCTGCGGTAATTCTCTGCGGCAATACAATAGGTAGTCTGCTGCCAAATCTGATCATTTCAATATGGGGAATTTCCCGTAGTTTTCTGACCATGTATTCGATATGGTCGTCAGGCAGGAGCAGCGGATCCCCTCCTGTGATCAGCACCTCTCTGAGTTCTGGATGCTCTCGGATCCAGTCCAGGCCTTCATCCACATCGAAGCGAAGCTGCAGGCTTTCATCAACGACAAGTTCCTTTCGAAAACAATGCCGGCAATAAATACCGCACTTGTTTACGATAGTAAAGGCAATGCGATCCCTGTACTGCCTGGCAATTGTATCCGGCCGGTCTTCATCAGTATCTCTGTTCTCTTTGAAAACAAGATAATTTTCAATGCCATACGTATTTTCCTGTTCATATCTGGAGGGGACAATCTGCTTTCTGATCGGACAACCGGGATCATTAGGGTCCATTAGAGAGGCAAAATAGGGTGTTGTTCCCCATTTGGTTGTGCAGTTTTTAATCGCCTCTTTCTCTTCATCTGTTACATTGATGAATCTTTCCAGTTTCTCCAGTGTATTAACCTGGTTTTTCATCTGCATCTGCCACTCTTCCATCGCAATTCCTCCTCAAGAGTAGTAATTTTAGTTTATTTCTGTCAGAGCTTATTAAACAAACAATGACAGGGCAATCTGGCTGATATTTCTATAGAAAAATCTCACATATTATTTCTCCTTTAAGAAACCATAGAAAAGAGTTCATATCTGATACAAAAGGAGGATACTCATTTTGCAGCATCAGCAACAATTGCAGCAGGCACTGCAGGCTGCCCAACAGGCACAAAACGCAGTTCAGCAGGCGCAGACGAATGCAAATCCCCAACAATTGCAGCAGGCGCAGCAACAGCTCCAGCAGGCACAGCAGCAACTGCAGCAAGCTCAACAGCAGTTCGGTAACCAGGCAAACCCTCAGGAGAAACAGCAGCTTCAGCAGGCACAACAACAATTGCAGCAAGCTCAGCAGTCAATTCAACAAGCGCAGAAAAATTCTCAGTAAAAAGCAAAGGAGCCCAAAAGGGCTCCTTTGTTGTTTGTAAGATACCTAAAAACTGCCCCGGTACCATCATACGTAAGTACCGCCAGAGTGTACCGGTTACTCTGGCACTGCTTTTGTTACAGCATTTTCAACCGCTTTTAAAAGCGCCCGGGATGAAACAGTTGCACCGGAAACATTGTCAACCTGCAGCGACTGTTCTTCAATGATTCTGTCTAATATAGCTTCTGCCTCCCGGGACGGTTCGTTATCCTTATTCTGAACAATCTCAATAGCCCTGATCTCCCCGTCCGCGGCTACGACATCAACGATATAATTAAATCCACCATAGGTAAAGGTTCCGCGATGAGTTCCGTCTGGGATATCCTTAAAATTTATTGTTTCCTTTGTATCGGACACATTGTCTGCGGGAGCACGCTCCCCACAACCGTAAAGAAAGGCCGCTACTGTGAGCAGCAGTAAAAGAATTAAACTATACCTACGTTTAATTTTCATACGCATTTCCTTTCTGGCTGTTGTGTTGAATTCTGATACCTGTTTTCATGATATTCTGTACACAGCACAAATATCCTGCTACCGCTGCGTGTAGTAATAAAATTTTGAAACAAATTATTTGATAAGCATCATCTTACGACTTCTTTGTTCAGGTTGCTGAGGGGTACCGCCAGACCGATAATCTCTTCTTTCTCTCCATTTTTTACCACTGATGTAGCAAAAATTACAGCACCGGCTTTTCCCCTGCTGTTTAAGACAGGGCTTCCACTGTTTCCTTTATGAACAGGTGCTCTAATCAGTAAAACAGGTACATCCCAACCCTGTAAGACTGTTTTACCTAGCACTTCCCCTTCGATAATCACACCGGAGAACCATAAAGGGTTACCGATAATGGTCACACTATCTCCTGCGGACATTTCACTGTCTGTTTCCACTTCTATAGCAGGCAGGTCTTCTTCTTTCACACTGACCACAGCCAAGTCAATTTCCGGATAAAGGGCAGCTATCACGCCGGTATATGTCCGTTCACCAATAAAATTGACTTGTGCTGACGCAGCGTTTTTTACCACATGGTAGTTCGTTATAATGATTCCGTCGGCAGCGATATTAAACCCTGTTCCCCGTGAATTGCCTGTATGAATTTCAACGACTGCCTCACGAAGCGTACGTAATTTTGGATCACGGGTCAGTTCCCTGGACCTCTCCAAAAAGTCCAGGGAGGGCAGACGTATAATCATTAGCCAATTGTTAAAAACCAGGGCCAGAAAGATAAGAATGGTAAGAATGCTTGCCACTTTAAAAAACCGCGTATTCCTTACAGATTCCCGGCCGGACGAATCATCTTCGTACAATCTATTTAAATCATGAATCAGCTGTTTATCCAGGTCTGTTTCATCCGGTGAAAATTTCAAGTCATCTTTGCTCATTTCGCACCTCACATTCCAAGCTTGTTACAAAAGATAAGCCTGTTACTTATTTATTCAGACGCAGCAGATTTTCCTCTAAAACTTTCATACCGTGTCTGCACCACGCTTAAAGTGTGAAGGAACCCGGGCAATCCAGCAAGAATTATAGAAATATTAAATTATTTACCTGTCGTGTTTTTTACACCACCGTGATTGCATACATATCAGTATTTAATAATTGGGAGGTTAAAAGCATGAAAAGTACCGTTTTTCTCAATTCAGCAAAGCTCAATTTTGACAACAGCCTGGATTTTACTCCAATCTCTGAGCTAACCACAGTTACACAGTATGCGCATAGCAGCAGTGCGGCAATTTTGGCAAGGGTAAAAAATCAGAATATCATCATTACCAAAGAGTTGCCCCTTGGGCGGGACCTCATAAGCCAGTTTCCTGCATCTGTTGAACTGATTTGCGAGGCCGGCACAGGCTATAACAACATCGACATTGCTGCCGCAAAAGAAAAAAACATTGCTGTCTGTAACGTTCCCGGCTACAGCACCGAGGCCGTGGCCCAGCTGGCCATAACATTCATCCTAAACTTTTGCTCAACACTAATCCCGCAGCAGCTGATGATTAAAGATAAGAACTTTGCCAACTTTACCGAGCACCTGCAGGTCCCGCATTTTGAAGCGCAAAATAAAACCCTCGGTATTATTGGTGCCGGACAGATTGGCCGTCAGGTGATAAAAATCGCCCGTGCCCTGGGCATGAACGTTCTTGTCTATACCAGGACAGCTAAACAGTGGGATGACGCAAAAATTCAATCTGTCAGTCTTAACGAGCTGCTGCAAAAGAGTGATTTTGTCAGTATCCACTCTCCGCTTACGCCGGAAACAAAGTATCTGCTTAACAAAGACACACTTTCTTTGATGAAACCCTCAGCATTCATTATTAATACCGGGAGAGGGCCCATCATTAAGGAGGGGGATTTAATCGAAGCTCTGCAAAACGGTAAAATTGCCGGTGCGGCGCTGGATGTACAGGACCCCGAACCGCCGGCACCGGATAACCCTCTGTTAACGATGGACAACGTCATCCTCACCCCGCATATCGGCTGGCAGACAATTGAGTCCAGACAAAGACTGATTAAGCTGCTGGCCCAAAACATTGATTCTTACCTTCAGGGAAAACCGGTAAATGTGGTAAATTAAACGACCAGCCAATTTACTATTGCAAAGGAGAACTGAAAAACATGGACCAGACAATGCTAAATAAATACGCAGAGCTTGTGGCTGCAGCAGGTGTCAATATACAAAAGGGGCAGTCACTTGTTATCACATCCCCGCTGGAATGTGCCCCCTTTGTCAGAGCCGTTGCCAAAGCCGCCTACCAGGCAGGAGCCAGAGATGTTGTCGTCAACTGGCGTGATGAACTGTTGGCTAAAATCCGCTATACCCATGCCCCTGACGACGTATTTACCCATTTTCCCGACTGGTTAAAAGATATGTACACATCTTACGCCCGGGACGGAGCAGCATTCCTGAATGTGGCCGCTTCCGACCCCGAACTGATGAGTGACGTAAAGCCGGAACGCATTGCCGCGGAACATAAAGCAGCAAGTACGGCCCTGAAAGATTACATTCAACGCAGAATGAGCAATCTCAACCGCTGGTGCGTGGTTTCCGCACCCACCGGTGCCTGGGCCCAGAAGGTGTTTCCGGAACTTAGTGAAGCAGAGGCTGTGGAGAAGTTATGGAATGTTATCTTCCGAACTGTCCGTGCTGACCGGGAGGATCCACTGGCAGCCTGGGAGGAGCATAAAAGTAATCTGCGCAGCCGAACCCAACGTCTGAATCAGTATCAGCTGCGTCAGCTGCATTTGTACAATACACTGGGAACGGACCTCACAGTTGAGCTTCCCGAAAATCATATCTGGCTGGGAGGGTCAGACTTTACTCCGGAAGGAATGGAGTTTATCCCGAATCTACCCACTGAGGAAATTTTCACTCTGCCAAAAAAGGATGGTGTAAACGGGCGCGTTGTGAGTTCCATGCCCCTAAACTATAACGGCAACCTGGTCAGGGATTTTTCCCTCACGTTTGAAAACGGCAGAATTATCGATTATCAGGCACAAAGCGGCTATGATACCTTAAAAAACATGCTTGAAACTGACGATGGTGCCAACTACCTTGGTGAAATCGCCCTGGTACCCTATGACTCACCCATCTCCAAAGAAAATATCCTTTTCTATAACACTCTGTTTGATGAGAACGCATCAAGCCATCTGGCAATAGGCCGTGCTTATCCTCTCTGCCTCAAGGACAGCCAGAGCATGAGTGAAGAACAACTGACCCAGCGGGGGGTAAACTACTCCCTGATTCACACAGACTTTATGATCGGTACAAAAGACCTGACAATCACCGGTACGACACAAAGCGGAGAAAAAGTCCCTGTTTTTGTCGGTGGTAATTTTGCTTTTTAACATATTATTATACAAATACAACATTTGCAGTTGACAGGTAATCTGGCCCGTGATTAAATAAAATAAAAGTTCTGTCCCTATAAACAAGGAGGTCCGTATGAGAATTCAGGACGTATTTGCAAACTTAACGCAAAAAATGGCGGAATCACCTGCAGGGTTAGGGAAGTTAAATGCAGTGTATCAATTTGACCTAAGCGGGGAACAAGCCGGCACGTATCAGCTAAAAATCTCAGAAGGCAAGGTAGAATGGGCCCAGGCAGCACCTGATGAAGCGACTTGCACACTACAGCTCTCCGATGAAAATTTTCTAAAACTGGTGCAGGGAAAACTTAATCCGACAATGGCATTTATGAGCGGCAAACTCAAAATCAAGGGTGATATGACACAGGCGCTGAAATTACAATCTGTTTTGGAAAATTACAGTTAAGATGTAGATAAGAAAGAAGCTGTGTTCGCACAGCTTCTTTCTTATCTACATCGCTTTGTAAATTGATTGCAACAGACCCACATCGGTTCCGGAAAAAATTCCGCTGGTTGTGCCAAGGATAAATTTCCCCTGTGAAGCGGCGGCACGGATAGATTGAATAAGAGCCTGGCGGCATGCCGGATCAGCAGCCAGTTCAATGTCTTCAACATCCAGATGACCCCAAAGACAAATCCCATCGCCAACCCGCCTGCGGAGCTCTGCGAGATTCATTCCGGCTTCTTTTTCCAGGCACTGCAGACCGGAAATGCCGGAATGAATAATCTCTTCCAAGACCGCCCGGTAATCACCGTCGGAATGATAAAACACAGGCAGCCCATCCGGTACGATTTTGTCCACCTGTCTGTTTAGGCTGGGTATGAAGAATTGGCGCATGATATCCGGCCCAGCCAACAAACCTCCCTGATACGCGATGTCATCCGCCAGTATGAACCCGTCAATCCCTTCTGCTTGAAGCTTTGCAGCCATGGACAGGTTCAGTTCCTCCACCTGGGAAATGAACTCTGCCAGCGCAGGATGTTGCTTTCTGAGCATGATAAAGAATTTTTCCAGGCCAAATATCCGCATGCCCCACTCAAAGGCACCGTCGAGGACAGCAAAAGTAAACAGCGGCGTCTCTTCCACCCATCTTTGCAGATCCGGCCATTGATATTCCCCTTGTTGGGGCAACCGGTTCAGACCCATGGGATAAAGAGGCGACAGGGAAACCAGATCCAGGCCAAGATCTTTAATAAACGCATACCTTTGTTCAAATGCCGGCAACTTACAGTCTGCACTGCCGGAACAAATGACATCATCATTAATACAGAGCTCCCCCTTGGGAATCCGGTCAGGCAGGCCACCCTCAATAACATTTTTTACCCGTTCCCGTGAACGAATCATCCCGTTTGTATGCAAACTACCGGCCTCCATCTGATATAGTCGTGTCGCTTGTGTAGAAGTGACTTTTTCAGGTC
Source organism: Bacillota bacterium (assembly GCA_033549345.1). Classification (GTDB taxonomy): domain Bacteria; phylum Bacillota; class Dethiobacteria; order Dethiobacterales; family Dethiobacteraceae; genus JAWSUT01. Next base: position 12,291 of record JAWSUT010000029.1, read on the forward strand.
TGGGACGGAAACAGCATTGAGCTTGCAAATATATGATTAAAATTACGATTCGCGCCCAGCTCCACAAACTTAACTTTCCCGGCCAGCGCCGCGGCACGTTGGTATTCATCAACAGATACCAGGGCCAGTTTTGCTCCCGCACCGGCGGCGTTTCCAATCATCGTCACCCTGTCTTCCAGCTCCGGAGGAATGAGGCCAAGAACACAGGCACTGTGGGGATTCAAATAATTGCCGAACGCGCCGGCAAGCAGCACTTCCTTAATATCTGCCGGTTCCAGGCCGCTCTCATTCATCAGAACCTGAATGCCGGATGCTATGGCGCCTTTGGCAAGCTGCAGTTCCCGAACATCTTTTTGGGTGATCATGATTTTTTTGCCGCCGGGTTCATCAGAGAGCAGGAAAGCCCAGGCCCCTTCATGCCTGATTATTCTTTCTTTATATTTCAGGCCTGCAGAGTTGGTTACAGCATCAGGGTCATTAAATTTGCCTTTTTCACTAATCAGCCCGGCCTCCAGCAAGCCGGCCACCGTATCAAGGAGCGCTGAACCGCACACCCCCAGTGCACGGCCGCCACCAATGACGGTCGTTTCAAGCTGCTCACCAAACGTTACATGGTCGATAGCCCCCGTGGCGCCTCGCATCCCACAGCTAATCTGCGCTCCTTCAAAGGCCGGCCCGGCAGCGGCAGAACAGGCAAATAACTGCTCCTGAGAGCCCAGTGCAATCTCACCGTTGGTGCCAATATCAATAATTAGCTTTACATCTTCACTCCTGTCCAACTCAGCAGCCAACAATACCGCGACCATATCAGCACCCACAAACCCCGCAATATTTGGCAGGACAAAAACCTTGCCCGCCTTGTTGACATTCAGCTGCAAATCTGTCACATCCACGACAACCGGTTCACTGATTGCCGGAACATACGGTGAGAGCGCCAACTGACGCGGGCTAATCCCCAAAAACAGGTGATGCATGCAGGTATTACCGACAACCGAGATAGCATAAACATCATTCCGGTCAACCCCGGCTTTTGCCACAGCATCACCGATCAAATCATCAAGTGCACCCAATACAGCTCTCTGTAATTGGTCGAGCCCCTGATCATGCTGCAACGTATGCGTAATCCGCGCAATGACGTCCGCACCGTAACGGGTCTGCGGATTAAGAGCGGATACCACACTGAGCTCCCGCCCTGTATATAAATCAGTGAGATAGCCCACAATTGTTGTTGTGCCGATATCAAAGGCGATTCCCAGGAGGCTGTCGGAGGTGTTCCCCGCTTCCACACCCCGAACCCGATTCTGCTCCAGGACAGCCGTAATGGTATAATCCTGCTTGCGAAGTTCAACAGGAAGCGTGCGCAACGCAGGGTAATGCACTTCCACAGGTTGTCCGTCCTGTTTTGTTAGGCTGTCCTTTACCCGCTGCCAGTCGGGCCGGTTGTCAGCCATCGTTGGCTTTTCCACTTCAATATAGCGCTTAATCAGATGCGGCTTGACCCGGGCTTTTCTGCCCAAGGAAGACAAAAGAATCTGATGCTCCACGTTTTTTTCTGCCAGCAGTTCCACAGTCAGATTACCGTTTACTTCCACCAAACAGGCAAGGCGGATGCCGTCAGTTTGCTCATCCGGTGTCAGCAGAGACGTTTCCTGTTCTTGAAGGGTGTCACTACCGGAGACCACCCGGATGCGGCATTTGCCGCATGTTCCCCGGCCGCCACAGGGAAAATCGAAGTTGATTCCAACCTCATTTATAACATCCTTTAATATCATTCCCTCTGCAGCATCAACTTGTTTTCCTTCCGGCAAAAACCGGACTTTGTGATTATTCATATATTCACCCCTGTTTAAAGCGCTGTCAAAGACAGAATTATTGCGTGCTGTAAGCCTACCCCAAGAGGCTGTATATTTAAGGTTACCCGAAACCTTTTTTCTTTGTCAAACAGTTTGTTAGCAGCATCTTGTCTGATAAACAAGCATCTTATCTACTTCACCAGATACGCTCTCGTCTTTGAGGACGGCTATAATTTTTTTGCCTGTACGGGCAAATGAACGCATTCCCCTGAAAAATACGTGAGTAAGTTTTCGCCACATAAAATCACTCTCCTTTCTCTTATTTTTCACCGGAAGCTATAAAAATGCTGACGTGTGCCCTGTCACAATAAGTGTCTGACGCTGCGCAGCAATTTTCACTGATACAGTCAACCTGAACATTTTTCAGTCCGGCAAGCTTAAACCACTGTGCTATATCAGATCTTTTAAAACCCATCCAGGTATCGTTATGTTCTGTCCTTAGGAAATCGAAACCGTGTTCATCTAAGTCTGTTAGAATGAGTCGGCCATCTTTTTTTAAAATCCGAACCATCTCTCTGACTGCAGCCAGCGGGTTTTCTACATGATGCAAGTACATATTGGTCATTACATAGTCGACCGTATCATCTTCAAGCGGCAGGCTTTCCGATTCACCCAGTCTGTATTCAACGAAATCAGATGCGCTTAGTTTCTTCTGCATCTCCCTGAGCATTTCTATAGAGTAATCCACAGCTATAATCTGTACCTCTTTTCCCGCCAAACCTTCAGTAACAAAGCCGGTACCCGCTCCGATATCGGCAATCACCATCCCCGGTTTCAGTTCCGCCAACGCATACATCTTCTCCCTGACAGCTTCAGGGAAAAAACCACGCCGCATTGTATCCCACCGATTCGCAACGCTGTTAAAGTACTCAACACTCTCCAGGATAATCATCTCCTTTGTACTCAAACGAAATCGCATCAAGAAGAACCTGCAGGCTTGCCAGTACCTGTTCCCGTTTATTTGCCGGCATAGACAGATAGATTCTCCGGTAATAGTCATTCATGCCTGCTTCAATCCCGGCAAAAAGCTTTTTACCGCTGTCGGTCAAAGTAATTGCAACATACCTTCTGTCCTGCGCATCTTCCACTCTCTTGGCCAGATTGGCGCTGACAAGATTGGATACTGTCCTGCTCATAGTACTCTTTTCCAGACGTAGCAGCTCCGCCAGTTCATTAAGCGACATTTTACCCGCACGTCCAATCTCCACCAACGCATGGCACTGTGGCAATGTAATGCTGCAGCAGGAAAGCTGATTCTCCTGCATACCGCCAAGCTTTCTCTCCAGTATTCTGATTAATTCCCGCAGCTGCCCGGACTTATCCGGATGTTCCATGTAACCCATCCCTTTCTGTGGTTATCTATGGCCTGCCTGAATTGTACCATAAAACAGTTGTATATTGCAACATATAAATAAAATTAAATGCCCGGCGGTTTTCATGCCGGGCATCAGTCGACCTAAAAGCACCTTCATACTAATGTTTACGAATAAACTCATCAAGTTCAGCATGCCACTCTTCCGGTTCAAATGTTTTGGGCACCGTCTCCTCAGCAAAGAGAAGGTCGGCCAGATACCGTGGTTGTTTCCCGCCGATATGCATAGCCTTACAGCAGGACACACAGTAAACAACCACATCGTCGGCGGGCATTTGGGCAGCGCGTTTTTTCATCTGCTCCTTCACTTTACCGGGAGGCAGTACGCCAAAAAAACTGTCTCCGCAGCAAGTACTGTTTTCCCTGGTATTTTCGGGCTCCTGTAAATTGATGTTCATTTTTTTCAGCAACATGCGGACAGCTTTGTGCACCCTGGCCTGATCCCGGGTTGGACAGGCATCTAAAATGGACATCCTTTGCCCCTGATAATCCGGGAAAGGGAATGTTTCACTTTTAGCCAATACCTCCCAGAGCGAGACCGTGGAAACCGTGTCATAGAGCTCTCTGTAACGCCGGTCGCAGCCGGCACAGGTGTTAATCACCTCTGTCCCCTCAGAAAGTTTCGGGTCGTGCCGGCAGCAAATCCGGTGTTCTGTCGCCACACCGAGATCGTTCTGTAAAAATAACCTGATTTTTTCCGCCAGCTCCGGCTTATAGATCAACAGCGCACATCCCGGCGCAAACACTTTTTTCATAAGCTCCCTCTTTTCTCCCTGGTACAAATCTGTTTTCAAACGCCTTGGCAACCTTTTAATCTCCCATTCCCTTTTCATCGCTGCTTCTTTATGCAGATGTTCCTCCCAATAAACCATTTCCACCGGCAGTCTGGCTCGCGTATATTTAGACGCTTTTCCGTCGTTATGCTGCTGCAGTCTTTTCTCAAGACAGGTTGTCCAGCCGGTATAAAGCGTCCCGTCAGCGCATTTTAGCATGTAGACATAGGCAGGCATCACTTGCTCCTTTGGCTAAGTTATTTTCTTTTTTCTGCATACCAGTATACAGCCAAACCTTTCAGCAGGCAATCCTAAACAAGCAACAAAAAAGGAGCATTCCGCTCCCCTTTGCTAACCTAAAATTTCAAATGTCGTATTGATTTCGATGTCCGGATGCAGGCTGTGGAGTATAAAACATTTTTGGTGGCTTTTTGCGATCGCCTGCTCCATCTGCGACTCGGTTACACTTCCCCATACCTTTAGGTGGATATTTATAGCCTTAAAAAGTTCTGGAGGGTTGGCGGCTTTTTCCCCGGTGAGCACAACCTCAAAGGTTTGTATGTCCAGACCCAATTCTTTGACAGCAGGTGTAAAGAACAGACCGGTGCAGCTCCCCAGGCTCATCAGCAGCATATCCGGCGGTTTCACCATATCCGTTACCTGAGGTTTAGGGTTGATCTTTATTGCAATGCCGTTTTCGTCTGTTCCCAGATAACTTTGCTCTCCCAGCCATTTAACTGTTGTCTTCATTACGGCCTCCCTTTCTCAGCTGAATTTAAGCTTGGCGTTTTCACATTCAGAAACTCAAACCGGACATTTTGGTCCGCACGCAGCGCCATAACCGTGTTCGCAGGGCAGACAATAATATCTTTTTCGCCAACGACAGCTTCATCTTCACCGATTCTGATCGTTCCCTTTCCTACCACAATATAAAAGAAAACATCCACCGGCACACTATGCTCTGCAATCTCTTCACCCGGCTGCAAAATTAAATTGATCACAGAGGCGTTATTGTGACTGAACAGTTTCTTGGCTAAAACTCCCCGGTGGTTTCTAAATGCTTCCACGTCCGACATTCTGATCACTTCCATGGTATTCCATCCTTTCAGCAGTTTATTTTTTTATGGCCTGCCACAAAAAAAGCGTCAACTCATCTTTTTTTTGGGCATATGCGTTTTGCGAAGTTTTCCTGTTAACATTCATCACAGCACCTCTGATGGAATGAAAAATGATATGGGCAGTAAAACCGGTGTCCAGGTCCCTGACTTCTCCTTTTTGTTGCCCTTCGAGCAGCATATCTGCAAAAATACCGGGAAGCTCGCCGATAAACCTTCGTATGCCTGCAAGTTTATGCATTTGCGGATTGGTGCTTTCCTGAATCAACACAGTCGCCAGATTCTGATTCTCAGCCAGTTCCCTGAAATGAAAGTCTAAAAACAGCTCCAACTTCCGATAAACAGAATGTTCGTTTTGCTTCAAACTCTCCAGAAACTTTTTTCGCTTGGTAAACTCCTCTGCAAAGATAAAATCCAGGATCTCCTCTTTGCTTTTAAAGTATAAATAAATTGTTCCCACAGCGATGCCGGCTCTGGCAGCAATCATTTTCGGCGTTGCGCCAAAATAGCCGTTCTCTGCAATAACATCCACCGCGTGTTGCGTAATTAACTCTTTTTTGTCCATACTACCCTCCATGAATGAACGTTCATTCATATTATAGCGTATAATCGTCTCTTATGCAAGCGGAATCATAGTCGGCCTGCTATGGATTAAGTTACCAGAAAAAGTAGCCTTGCTGATGGGTAACTTATGCATAGCAATATACCAAAAAAGGACTGGATAAACTTAACTTAGGGGGTGATCTATTGCTCTTTGATGTGGCAGCCGACATGCTGGAAAAGCTGGAAAAAGAGTTTCATGAAGCTGACCCGGAAGAAAAAGAACATTTTATCAAGAACTCTCTTTCCCTGCTGAAAGCGATTATCGGAGATTCTGAAACAATCATGTAGGGCACAAAGCAGCCCGCTGTCCGTTTGGCAGCGGCTGCTTTGTGTCCACCATCAGTCTATTTGTTCTTTTCCTGTCTTTAACGGTTTCACCGTTGGCTCATCAATAATTTCTCCTTCGTATGTAAACCTTGAGCCATGGCAGGGGCAATCCCATGATTTTTCGGCGGAATTCCAGTTTAACTCACAACCCAGATGCGTACAGGTTGTGTCCACAATATGGAGCGTACCCTGTTCATCTCTGTATGCCCCGACTCTGTCTCCGTCAATGTCAAATACCTTGGCTTCGCCTTTACTGATTTCCACATTATCCGGCAGCGCAGCCAGCTTGCCGCTGACCAGATTATTTGCCACATTCAGGTTCTCCACAACAAACGTTTTTGCCGACGCGGAAATCGTTTTACGTGCAGGGTTATACGCATCATGCCAGGGGCTTTCCCCTTTTGTAATCAGGTCTTTAATGATCATCGCCGAAGCCATGCTGTTTGTCATGCCCCATTTACCGTACCCCGTGGCCAGATACATATTTGGAGTGCTTTCCAGGAAATGGCCGGTATAGGGGAGACCATCAAGTGTCATGCAGTCCTGGGTGGACCACCTGTAAAGGATGTCCTCAACAGTAAAACTCTCATGTGCAAAGCGGGCCAGGTTTTTATAATGCTGCGATGTATCAACACCCTGGCCGGTTTTATGGTGTTCTCCCGCAGCAAAAATCAGCTCACCGCCCTCATAGGGCTGAAACCGCAATGACCGGCCCGGTTCCTCGGCGGTAATATACATCCCACCGGGATACGCCTCTTTTGCCGTAAATGCCATAACATAGGACCTGTCGGGATAGATTCTTGAAAAATACAATCCGGCTTTGTTGTAAATCGGGTAATGGGAGCATAATATCAGCTTTTCTGCTCTAACGGTTTTCTGCTGTACTGTCTTAACCACATACTGTGTGTTCTCATCATCAATATCCACCACCCGGCTCTGTTCAAAGATATGACTGCCGTCACCCGGAATTGTTTTAGCCAGGGGAAGCAGATATTTACGAATATGGAACTGGGCCTGGTTTTCAAAGCATACGGCTGCCTTGACAGGAAAAGGCAATTTTGTATCCTCTGTAAATGAAGCTTTAATCCCCAGTTCAGCAGCAGTCCGGGCTTCATCGGCGATTTTTTGAATATAACCTTCCCGCTCCGTATAAACATAGGCGTTCTGTGCTATAAAATCGCAGTCGATCTGATTTTCTTCAATAATTTTCTGAATCGCACGAATTGCGGTTTCATTGGCATCGGCATACTGTTTGGCCACTTCACTACTGATCTGTGTCTTTATCTTATTGTAGATCAGATTATGCTGTGAAGTAACTTTCGCTGTTGTATGTCCTGTAGTCCCCTGGGCAATTCGGTCTGCCTCGATAACGGCTACGCGCATTCCTTCTTTTTTCAATAAATAGGCACACGTTATCCCTGAAATTCCACCGCCAATGATGGCAACATCCACCGATACATCTTCGTCCAGAACGGGATAGCCTGTCTGCTCTGTGGATGCTATCCAGTACGGGTGAGGCGGGCCTTTAAAATACGACTCCTCTTGGTTCATTTTTTTCCCTCCTTTACTTACTCTGTTTAGTATCCCGGTTTGCAGGTTTATTTATTTCCTAACAACGCAAGAAAGACGCTGATGCGTTTTTCTTTTCAGAGGCGTCTTTGTTCAAAAAAGGAGAACCGAAGCTAAATGTTCGAGTCATTAGGTTAATATTGGATTCCGGAGAAGAAGAAGTTCTTGTCACTAATGTGTTTGATGAAAATTTTAGTATTAAGGAGTTCAAAGAGCTTTATTTTAAGCGATGGGGAATTGAAGTTAAATTCAATGAACTGAAGAGCAGACTCCAGATTGAAAACTTTACGGGTGACACAGTTATTTCTGTAGAGCAAGACTTTTATGCATCCATATATTTATCTAATATGGCAGCACTTGCGAAAAATGAAGCAAACGAGAAAGTGGCCCAAAATAGAGAAGGTAAAACTCTAAAATATGAATACAAAGTTAATATAAACATGCTAATTGGCAAATTAAAGGATTCAATGGTACTCATGTTACTAGAAGATAATCCAGAAAAACGTAAAGCAATGCTTCGCAAGATAATGGAAGAAATATCGCAAAATGTAGTACCTATTCGTCCAGGTAGAAGTAATGTTCGAGGAAAGGGACAAAGGGCTAATAAATATACTTTAAATCAGAAAGGCTGTTTATAGTCTACCCAAGGCTATTCTAATCTGGTGCGTCGTTTAAAAAGTTATAAGCGATAAGGGCTTGCAAAAATCGTAAGTGTAAGTCCCGGGCATTTTATTCAATTTTTTCCCCGAAAAATAATTTAGGCAATAACTTAAATGATTTCTTCGAAGGTTCATACAAGCAATTGTTAGTTACTGGTAGCATAGCTTGATGACATTGGTCTGCCGCCCCTTCGACGGGTCTTCGACCCTGACCACCCCGCAAGAGTAAGGGGAAATTCCCCTTACAAACCCCTGATAGTCAAGGAAGCACGCTTTTCTGCATGCTTATAATTTCCTTGCCTATAAAAATACCCGGCACGAGCCGGGTTTTACTGGTTCCAGGTAACCGCTATTCTGCAAACCGGGTCAAAAATGCCATTAGGAAAACCCGTGTATTGCACATACCAGGCTGGTTGTCTGGATTAGCGGAAAAAGCGGCAGTCCGTAGAGCTGGCGCAGCTGATGGCTCAGCAAATCCTGCGCAGAAGTATAAGCACAGTCTGAAATCACATATTTTACATTGGCAGGCAGCTCTTTACCATCAAAACGGTGGCACCCCCCATGGAAACACCGTGCAGAACAATGACCGAATCTTCACCGTTTCGTGAGATTATTTCATCCACCCACTGCAGACAATCCAGTCTGTCGTGCCGGCCAAAACCAATGTAGTGTCCCTGACTCTCTCCGTGCCCCCTGTTATCAGGCAGCAATACATTATAGCCACGCTCTTCCAGGTAAAAACGTGCATACCCGGCCATTGAACGACTGCTGCCGGAATATCCATGAACAAGATTGCCGTTTTCTCTGTGGGTTCTGCAGCCTCCAGATACAACCCCCGCAGTTTCAACCCGTCAAACCGGTAATCTCAGCACCATTGATTTTTTCAGTCTTCTTCGTCCCATCCTTCTGCTCCCCGCAGAGGTACAAAGGCACATTTCCCCAGCTTAACAGTTTCTTTACCCTGTGGCGTCTTTTTCAGCAGCAAAAGATCCTGAATATAACTATCGCCGGCCGGAATAACCATTCTGCCCCCCGTCGCCAGTTGATTGTACAGTGACGGCGGCACCTGCGGTCCGCCGGCGGTTACGAGAATAGCGTCGTAGGGGGCATTCTCCGGCCAACCTTTCGTTCCGTCACCGATTTTATAGTGAATACTCCGATATCCCAGCTTCTGCAATCGTTTCTTTGCTTCCACTGAGAGTTGGGCTACCTTTTCTACGGTAAATACTTCGCCGGCCATTTCTGCCAGAATAGCTGTCTGGTAGCCCGTTCCCGTGCCAATTTCAAGCACACTTTCCCGGCCGGTCAGGTTCAGTGCCTGTGTCATCAGTGCCACAATCAGAGGCTGGGAAATGGTCTGCCCATGCCCCACAGGCAGGGCTGAGTCGGCATATGCCAAATCCTGATCTTCGGCCCTGACAAATTCATGCCGGGGAACACGGCGAAAAGCGTCCAACACACGCGTGTCCTTTATCCCGCGGGCAGCCAGCTGTTTCTCGATCATGAATTCCAAGTGATCTTTTTTACTCATCTGCCCCTCCGTTTTTCATTTATGTTTTTATTTTATATTAATGGTTCGTTAATCGGATATTTATTTTTATATATTATAATGTACATGTGAATACTGTCCCATGTCATTTAATACTAGGAGGGATATTATTGTTCAGAAAACGAAAGCGCAAACTGAATCTGCTTTATGCTATTGTACTTGGAGTTGTTATGCTGACTGCGGGGTGCACAGACCCGGTAACCAATGACCCTGAGCCTGTTGAGCCTGTAGTGTTTACCGGTTTCTCTTCACTCAGGGAAGCTGCTGATTCAGACAACTGGAGAGAATTCTTCCCCAATCAGTATGAATACTGGCAAGCCACTGAAGAAATGAGGGAAACCACATATGGTGGCGGCGGCAGAGCAGAAGCTGAATCTGTCGATGTGGAAAAAATCAACTATCTGGAAATGTATCCCTTCTTGAAGACAACATACGCAGGATTTGCCTTTGAAAAGGGTTATTATCGTTCCAGGGGGCATGTGTACGCCCTGACGGACGTGACAGATACAGAACGGCTGCCCGACTGGGAGGCAAGGCCCGGCTCCTGCCTGGCGTGCAAAAGCACTGATGTCGTGGTGCTAATCGATGAATATGGCGATGACTGGTACAGCATGCCCTTTGCCGAAGTGTTGGGAGAACACACCATTGGCTGTCTGGACTGCCATGATCACGAGACTGCCGAACTAAAAATTCAGAGAGATTACCTCAATGAGGCTTTGGCGCACAATACCTTTAAAAATATTGACCCCCAAGGCCGGGCCGATCTTACATGCGCCCAATGCCATGTCAATTACCATTTCGATGCTGAAACAAAAAAGATAACCTATCCGTGGAGTTTCGGTCTTACTGTCGAAGATCAGCTTGCACATTATAATGCAGAAAGGCGCTCAGACGAGTGGGAACACGCCATCACCGGCGCCTTAGTCGCAAAAATCCAGCATCCCGAGTATGACTTGTACCATGAAGGACAAATTACCAATGTCCACTCAACCTTGGGCTTGGGATGTAACGACTGCCACATGCCAAAAATAGAAGATGCTCACGGAAAGCAATTCAGCTCTCATACCTGGACCAGCCCTTTAACGCATGTTGAGGAAACGTGTCTGGGCTGTCACAATGACTGGGGCGAGGCCGGGGTTATTGAAAAAGCAGAACTAAAGCAAGCCGGTGTTTACGAAAAACAAAACATGCTGGGCAACGAGTTGGCTGAGTTTATCCTGGCACTGGGTGAGGCGAAAGACAGTGGAGCCCTTACCGATGAAGAACTGGAAAAAGCCCGTGAGATTCACAGGGAAGCACAGTTTTACTGGGATTTTATCTGGGTGGAAAACAGCAACGGATTTCATAACTGGGATGAAGCGCACCGGGTTTTGGATCAAGCCGAAGAACTAATCAATGAAGGTATGGAAATGCTTCAGTAAAGAATTAAAACACCTCTTATGAAATCGCTCATAAGAGGTGTTTTAATTACCCTGATCACAATGAGACTCCAAGCTTTTTTCTGGAAATGCAAAACTGTGGAAATGATGATCCCGGCGCCGGACGTTAAAACTTCATGTCCTTATGCAGGTCTTTCCTCAACAGGAACAAGTACTATCGTAAAAGGCATCAGGTAGGCTATGTATCTGACAAGAACATAGAAAACCATTAACACAGACAAAAACTCCAGGAATATCCCTGTGTATGCCAAAGGAGCCACATTCCACCCCTGACTGAGCAGAAAGCCATGCGCGCCTTTAATGGCAGCTGCGCTGATGACAAAAGGGAAAGTAAAGGAAGAGTAGCTTGGGTAAAACTGTAGTTTCAACAGTCCGGGCAGAAAGGATACTGCCACAACAGCCATAATTAATGCAAATAAAACCAGAAAGCCGACCATGGCCACACTACGGATCGCAAAGGTGTTCAGATAACCAACCAGGCACAGGCTGGCGGGCGCCGCAAATATAATCTGTGTAGGCAATGCTGATTCAGGTATTGCCTGAACAAAGAATACTCTGTAGAGCACAAACGGGAGTAAGAGTAGATTGGCAATGAAACCAAACCAAAACAGAAACTGTCCCAAATGAGCCAGGTTATAAGCCGGTGCGGTTACGCTGCCGGCGACAATACCCACATAGACAATAAAATAGCTGGGGTAAACCTTTTGTATCCTGAAACTGAACAAATAATGTTTACTAAACGAAACAATCAGCACAATGTGCATAACCAGTCCCAGTAACCATGTACCGTATGCCAACCCGTAGTTAAGGTGCTGAATATACGTGGATAAAATCATCACCCCCATGGAAAATGTCGGTATCACACTGGCGGTCACGGGATTGCTGAAACCTTCTCTGATGCATCCCGGGTTTCTTACCAGCTTTGCGGCAAGGAGCAATAACAGGCATGCCGCCAGCAAACCGGCAGTATTTCTGTAAACAGGCCCGTATGACGAGAGCATATTACCCAGTACAGCCAGAGCCAACATTAAACCGGCCAAAGGGACCGGCACTTTCCCAATAATCCTATCCATGGCAAACTTCCTGCCGGTCATCCAGGTTGGTTAGTCCCAGTTCTCTGACGATAATCGTTGCCACCTTCCCAGCAATCTCTCCTGTGAAAGAAACACACTGGTTTTTATGTTCCCCGGCATCCATGTCCATGCCCTTGGTAAGAATACGGCAGCACAGATGCTGATGATTGTCCTGAAAACTCTGCTGCAGCTCATGGGCTAAGGCCAGAGTTTTTTGAACTTTCGGGTCGCCGCCTTGAGTCCGTCCAAAAAAATAACCCAGAGCCATCACCCCTCCGGACACCGCTCCACAGACACATTTAGACCTGCCGATTCCCACAGGAAACCCTGAAGCCATGGCGATCATCTCATCCGGCATGTTAATGTTAAAGTTATTTTTTACAGAGGCGATGATGGCTTCCGAACAAAAAAAATCCCCTTTTATGAAGAGTTCTTCCGCATCGCATCTGATTTTGCCGACACTGACTTCTTTATGCAAAATAACGCCCCCCTTCAGCTCTTTCCCCCAAATTATAGCACGTTTGTACAGAGGTTCGTTATCGTTCTTACCTATAATGAAGAGTGTGTTATTGGAGATGATAATAGCCTTTTTGTCTTGATAATCAGCTAAAAAGGACTGTGATACTGTTTATAATAATCAACGTTCCACCGGTTAAAGTAAAAAAACTGATGTGTTCACCAAAAAAAATAACCCCTGACAGCACCGCAACGACGGGGATGAAATAAGTCAGGGCCGCGGCATATTGTGTATTGACCGAACGCAGGCCGCTGTAATAAAGAATATAGGCAACAGCAGTATGTATCAGGCCAATCACACTGACAAGCAAAATACTATGCAGACCCAGAGACGACGGAGAAATAAGCCATGTAAACGGCAGTAGGCAGACTGTGGCAATTACAGTCATATAATAAACAAAGGTTGAAGCACGAACATCCAATGCTTTGATAATTAAAGCAATAACCGACAGGCAAAACGCACCGCCCAGAGCCAGAGTCAACCCAAGTAAATCCTGATAAGACAGGGCGGTAAGTGACGGATAAATTAATAGCCCCAGGCCAACCAAAGAGAGCACCAGGGCACGAATATGTACCGGACGTAGTGACTCCCGTAAAAAGACCGGTGCCAAAACAGCAATGATAACCGGCTGCATATTATACGGCAGAACGGCATTGCTTAGAGTCGTCAGTTTAAGTGCATGAAAAAAAAGCAGGCAGTCTACAGCAAATAAAAGACCTGAAATAAATACTAACGGATATTGCCTTGTGTAAAAAATGATCAGGCGCTGTTCACGGGGCAACACAGCAAATAAAGTAAGTGCAGCAACCAGTAGGCGGAAAAAAGAAAGTTCAAAGGGTAAAAGCCCGCTCCAGCGGGCAAACGCACCCAGAGTGCCCCAAATAAATGATGCAGCCAAAACTTTAGCATATCCGGTCTCTATATGCATTGTACAACACCTCACCTAACATTTATGCCGGTGACGTATGCCGGTATGCATATACAAATATAACATATAACTGATTTCTGCTTTATATAATGTGTCAGGTGATAAATATGGTTTTACGCAAAAATATGCTCGCTAGTCTACTCCTGGTTTTCCTGATTTCCCTGCTTGCTGTATGTGACTATTATTATTATCAGGAGAGAATATATTCCGGTGTTTACGTCCATCAGCTTCCTCTCGGTGGCTGTACCTTACAGGTAATGGAAGAGACCCTGCCCAAAACAGAGGTTATTTTCCACCTGGCTGACGGTCGTTCCACTGTTTTCTCCCTGAGTGCTTTGGGAATTAACCCGAATATAACACATTTATATACTACCGCACACCGGTTAGGCCGGAGCCGCAGCCTGCCACTTACTTATTTGGAGAGATTGCAACTCTGGAAAAACAAAGTGAATTTTCCGCTATATCACACGATTGATGAAGAAATGCTGCTGCAGACTGTGACAACACTGGAAACCCGGTTTAACAAAGAGCCAAAAGACGCATTCTTTCGGATAAAATCTGATGGTAAACAGATCACAATTAACGCAGAAGAGGCCGGCCTGATGATCGACCGGGAAGAACTTGTCCGCCGTCTTGTTAGCTTATTGGCACACCCGGAAAAAGCACTATCTGTCCGTATTCCGGAAAACCTGGTGCCCGCTCGGATTACCGCAGCATCATTACAGGAGATGGGAATAAGGGAACCGATCGGATCCTTTACCACTTTGTTTCAGGGGTATGCCGAAGATCGTGTACATAATATCCGCCTGGCTGTATCCCATCTCAACAATTACCTGATTGCACCCGGTAAAACATTTTCTCTGAATGATATCCTGGGTGATTCAACTCCCGAAAAAGGGTATCGTAAAGCACCGATTATTGTAGGGGACCAACTCGTCTCCGGATATGGAGGCGGCCTTTGCCAGGTATCCACAACATTATATAATGCCGCATTGCTGGCAGGACTGGACATTATAGAACGACATCACCATAATCTTGCTGTCCCATATGTTATACCGGGACGGGATGCCACCATCTCTTATGGTGCGCGGGATCTAAAGTTTCGCAATAACAAGAGCCACTATATTCTAATTCACGCGAATGTTGGTCAAAATGAACTGACATTCCGGCTCTTTGGCTCTCCCTCCGGTGAGAGAGTAGTGATAGAAACAGAAATTCTGGAAACGCGGCCGTATCCGGTAAAACATGTAACAGACCCTGCACTTACTTTAGGTCACGAAGAAATTACCGACGGCGAATTTGGCTATCTGGTAGCTGTCTGGAAATCGGTATACCGGGGAAATAAAGAGGTCAGTCGCGAACGAATTTATCTTGATGACTATCAACCCTATCCCGCTGTCATAAAACAGGGAGCGGCCCAAGCAGATAGTTAATAACACGGATTGTTTTTCCGCCTTTTTTATAGACCCGGGGGACACGGCGCTGCATAGCGGAAAGATATTCATAGTTGATAAACCCGCACGCTTTTTGCGCCACTTCCTCCACAGTAATTTCTTCTTCTCCCTGCCGTCCCCATAATACAACCTCGTCTCCGCTCCTGCACCCACCCGGGATATCAGTTACATCAGCCATACACTGATCCATGCAAATGGTTCCAATCAGAGGCACCCTTTTTCCCTTAATCAGCACTTCACCTTTATTGGTCAGCAGCCGGCTGTAACCATCGGCATAGCCGAATGGCAGTGTTGCCACCCTGGTTTTCCTGGCCGTGGTAAATGTATGCCCGTAGCTTACATTTTGGCCTGCCGGCAACGTTTTTACTGAGGCAATTCGCGCTTTTAGAGACATGACAGGTCGTGTGGGCAGAACATTCTGAAACGAAGGGTACGAACCATAAAGAATAATTCCTGCCCGGACCATATCCAAATGCATTTCTTTGTAATTAACGATTCCCTGGCTGTTGCAGACATGACGATTGGTAAATTGTAGCCCTGCCTCTTGTAAACTGGACAGTACAGCATTGAATTGCGTAAACTGTTCTTTGGTAAAAGCAGCGCCCTGTCCGCTTGTTTCGTTTGTATAGGGACAGTGAGTATAAATTCCCTCCACAATCAGATTAGGCAGCCGGGCAATTTCAAGTATGGTCTCTACTGTTGCAGCTGAAGGCAGAAAGCCCAGCCGTCCCATTCCCGTATCAAGTTTTATATGAATCGGAGCGGTATAATCTATTCTTTTTGCCGTCTGTGAAATTAACAATGCCTGTTTCCGGCTGTAAACTGTCTGGGTAACTTTGTTCTGAATCAAGAGCGCCACGGCTTCAGGAGGTGCATAGCCGAAAAGAAGTATAGGAACCTCGGGTTGCAGCCGCCTTACCAGGAGTGCTTCATCCGGTACTCCGGTACCGAACATATCCACACCGTTCTCAAGCAGCGTATCCAGCACTCCGTTTATACCTAAACCGTAGGCATCTCCCTTCACTACCGCCAGGAGCTTTACACAGCTACCTATAAAATTACGAATCTGCATAACATTAAAAGCCAGGCTGTCCAAGTCCACCTCCACCCAAAACGGTCGCAGATACATTTCCTGTTCCTCCCACCTACGTATGGTTAATAAGGCCACGGGCAGATCCCCGTGGCCCTTTTTGAAGTATGTTTTGCCTAGTCGCGGCACAACCAGTTCCAAACAACAAAGCCGTCTTCTCCGTTACCGAAATAACCCGGGCATTTACCAATTGTTTCCCAATCCAAGCTCTCCAGCATCTTTAACTGTGCAATATTGGACTCGCGCACCTCGCCTGTAAACCAGCGCGCACCCCGGCTGACAGCAACATCATCCGCAGTCTGCTGAATTAGTTTCGCCAATCCCTGACGCCTGTAGGCCGGATGAATACACATGCTGATTGTATGCGCGGCCGGGCCATACATCTGAAAACCGATGTAGGCCGCAACCCGCCGGTTGTCACGGATAACCAGATACGTAGTAATGGGCTTTAGCCACAGGCGCAGCAATGCCCAAAACCCCAATGGCTCAGGAAAACTGGCTTCTTCAAGCTTCGCCACTTGCAACAGCTCCCAAGGCCTTATCCAGTCAATTCGGTAAGACCCTTGCGTTAAGGGTAGTTTATCGGTTCTGCATGGGATAAGCCACTTTTTCAGGCCGTACATTCCGTGCCTCCTTTCAGCAGCAAACTAAGAACAGTTACTTTACCATCTCATTAATAACTTCCACCAAACGCTGCACGCCTTCCCGCAGAATATCATCCTCCAGAGTAAAGGTGAGCCGGATATGCCCTGCGCCAGCACGCCCGAATGCCGACCCGGGCACAACAGCTACACCATTGTAAAGCAAGTGATTAACTGTTTCCCGGTCGTCAAAGCCGGGAGGCAGTTTGGGATACAGATAAAACGAGCCCTGTGCATTATCTGTCTGCAAATGGTTACATCCAGCTAAAATATTGTAGGCAATATCACGTTTGCGTGTCAGGTTTTCCAATAAACGTTTCCTGAAAGTAACAGGAGCATTCAGAGCCGCCAACGCTGCTTCCTGGATGATAGTTGAGACATTGGTACAGCTGTTTTGCAAGAGAATATCGAACTTCTCAGCAAGGTGGACGGGTGCCGTCACCCAGCCGATTCGTAACCCCGTCATCACGAATGTTTTCGAAAATGTATCGATAACAATCGTACGATCCCGGAGTTTCTCATTATAAGCCAAAGAATGGTGTACATTTGGTGGATAAACAATATTAGAGAATATTTCATCTGAAACAATAAGTACGTGTGGGTGTTTTGCCAAGACGTCCGCTATCTCAGCCGTGTTTTCAATAATCTGACCGTTAGGCCGCTGTGGTGTATTCAAAATTACCAGCTTCGTTCGCGGTGTGATCAGTGCATCCAGTTCTTCCACATCCACATTTCGGGGATCACGAAAAGCTACATGCTTGATGGTTGCCCCCTGGTAACGAGCCCAGAACTCATCTGGTGGATAACCGGGATCCGGCATGATGACCTCATCACCGTTATCCAAAAATAACAGCAGTGTGGCAGCAATACCGAACTTAGCGCCAGGCATGACAATAATTTCTTCCGGTTGGGTTGGCCGCCCCCTTCCGTTCATCTCGGCGGCAATTGTTTCCCTTAATGTCCACAAACCGGGACCCGGTGAATACCGGACATACCCTTTAGACAGGGAGTCGGCTACTGCCTGTAATGCCTCCTGTGGCGGAGTAAACTCCGGAGAACCATAATCCCCTTTTTCCATATGAATAATTTCTTTCCCGGTCTCACGCTCGATTAGTGCAGCCTCCCGCATTGTAGACCATTGCGGCGGTAGTTCAAAATGGGTAAGACGGTCTGACCACAATTGTTACACATCTCCTTTCTTTTTTTAAGGCTCAAAGTCACTCTTCAGTAAGGAGCGGAGGACTTTGCCTGTAGGTGACTTGGGGATTTCCTGAACAAGAATAAACTCGCGTGGCCGCTTAAAACGGGCCAGTTCGGGGTGGTGCAGTACAAACCTCTCCAACTGTTGTTTTGTAAGGAATCTGTCTGTCGGGACGACGAATGCAACCACACGCTCGCCCCAACGTACGTCCGGGGCTCCCACTACGGCCGCTTCCTTAACACCATGGCATTTCAGCAGAATTTCTTCCACCTCATACGGGTAAATATTTTCACCTCCGCTAATAATCATATCGTCCACCCGGCCTGCCAGAAACAGATCCCCTTCCTCGTCAAGAAAACCCAAATCCCCTGTGAAATACCAGCCGTTACATAAAACGTGTTCAGATGCTTCACGTCTGCCCAGATAGCCTAAGAAAGCCTGGGGCAATGTGGTATCAACCAGGATCTCTCCCACAGCTCCATGACAAACTGTGTCCAGTACCCGGTCCTGCCTGAATCCTTCCAATCCGACAATACGAATGCGGCTTTGCAATGCAGTTCGGCCAGCTGACAATGGCTTTTGTTTCAGCCGGTCATTTATGGTTATGGCAATCATTTCTGTGCACCCGTATTGGTTGATAAAGGTATCCGGCATGAAAAGTTCACGGCATGTTTCCTGCAGTGCCGAATCCATCGGTGCCCCGGCAAAAGCCAGCTTTTTTATGGGTGGGAGCCGGTTTCCTGCAACATGCTCCACCAAATCATGGTACATAGTAGGAACCAAATATAGAGCCGAAACCTGACCTGCTTCGAGAAATTTACAATAGTTTTCCGGCTTGGCTTTTTCGGGTATTACTGCTGTTGCATTTAAAAGTACCTGACTGATTAAGGTATGCAACCCCATTGTGTGATAGAGCGGCATTACCGCCAGAATACGCTCAAACCGCGTCCAACGGTGCTCCAGAATAATAGCCAGTGCAGCGAAGTAATCACTTATAGGACTGCGGCAGACACCTTTGGGGCGACCGGTGGTTCCTGATGTGTACAGAATTGTCCCTGTTTCGTTACCCTGCTGTGGTATATGCGGCCATTGGCCTGATGCAGGTTCTGCGAGATGTGAAAAAGACAATTCCCAAGTCTGCAGTTCACCACCAGGAACGTCAGCAATAAACACTAATTTATCTTCAAACTGATCCACTATCTTATGCAACTCACTTCGGGCTGCAGCATCATAAAACACGGCTTTTGTACAGGAATCCTTTAATGCATAAGCAATATCCCCTGACTTCCAACGTGTGTTAATCATTACAGCTACCGCATCCAGGGAATGAACAGCAAAAAATGCTGTTGCCGGCAGTTCACCGCTTCCTGCACAGATTGCAACCCGGTCCCCGGTTTGAATACCGGCCCGTGCCAATCCCTGCGCCACGGCACAGACACGCTGCCCCCATTCCCTGTATGATACTTTACGTTTCCCTGTAACTATGGCTGTCACGTCGGGGTAGCGGTTAACCGCTAACCGGAAAGCAGCTCCCAGGTTCATTGCTCTTCCTCCAGAATTTGTTCTAACGTCAGTATATGCTTCGTGGTTATTTCATGCTTCTGAATGTACAATGAATAGTAATCCAATATTTGGATGTCAGCCATAATAAAAAAAACCAAGCCATTAGCCTGGTTTTAACAGAATAACATACTGCCGGATTGAAAGTACGAATACATTATCCCTCCGGCATCTTTTCTCCAGATACTGTATACAAGTCAAGCCGTTTACAAACAATAAATGCAAACTTAGGAGGTGATACGATGCCCGCTATTATTGAGACAGATGTTAAGAAAATGCAAAAATGTATAGACATCTGCAATCGTTGTATGCAGGTCTGTGAAGAATGTCTGACCTCATGTTTGAAAGAACCTGATGCACAGGCACGTATGAAATGTATTCAAACTCTTCGCGACTGTGCAGATATTTGTTCTATGGCTGCTCAGTATATGTCAAGAGGCAGTGCGTTCGCCAAACAAATTTGCGGCCTGTGTGCTGAAATTTGTGAAGCATGCGCTAACGAGTGCGCTATGTTCCAGGACAATCACTGCAAACAATGCGCAGATGTTTGCCGTCAGTGTGCCCAGGAATGCAGAAATATGGTAAATATGCAATAAAAGTGTGTAATAAAAACAGCCACTTCACTCCCGTGGCTGTTTTTCTGATTTATCCGGTTTTTTTAATGATCTTTGCTTCCAGTTCATTTAACAATTCCAGATACTTTTCCGTACTTGCTTCATTATCCTGCTCAAACTTCTTACACTCTTCGTTTAACTGGGTAAGCGTTGCCTGTGCCAGGTTCTTTTGGGCAAATACAAAGGCCACATTATCCTCTTTGTTAATATGGCGGTGGAGCAAATGTGTGTAAGAGATGGCATTGGCAATTACATCAAGTTTTGACTCATCGTCACCGTCCAGAACTCTGCCCACGGCAGCTTCCAGCTCCTGCATATGCAACCGTCCCAGGTCATGCTCAATATTCATCCCGTATTTGACAAGCTTTTCTGCGACAGTACCCAGTTCATCCATCATTTTTTCAAAAAGCAGTAACTCTTCTTTTCCGTGATGGTGTTTGTCGGCATAATTCCTGACAAAATCAACAATCCTGTAAAAGTCTTTATAACCTGCATTCCCGGATTATTATACCTATGATCCCAAAAAACCCTTAAAAATAAGGGAAAATATTCTTGACAGATC
>JAWSUT010000030.1:0-28832 GCA_033549345.1 Bacillota bacterium
GTGAACAGGATCTTTACACCAACATCGAGCGTGATATCCAGGCTTATGAAGCGGGGGAACTCGATATCACTGTAAAAAGCCCGTCTGAGCGCTGGCAAGAAGAGCGAGAGTATTTGCAAAACCTCTATATTGAAAAAGCCTGTGAAGCATATGAGCTTGCGGAGTATATACTTGAACTGGAACGCATGCTCTCGGCACACGGCCTCGAATCTTCCAAAATGATAGAAAGACGGATTGAATCATCAAACCCTGCAGCCTTTTGATTTATTAAAACAAGTGTTTCATGTCTGCAAGTCTCTGTTTCCCTGCTGAATAAGGTGGGGAAACAGAGGTTGCAACAGTATGGAAATTGGAGATGCAACACTATGGAAAAATAACTTGCAACTTTTTGGAAAAAGTTCTTGCAAAAAACAGCTTCTCTGATTTTTGTGAGAGCAACAACAGTTTAATACCAACTAATAATCATGACAACACCTCAAACATGGGGTGTTTTTTTATGCAAAAAAAGAAAGCGAGGTCAGGAAATGAAGCAAACCTGGACAACGATTCAATTGATCTTTAGCGGGTTGGGCGCCTATATCGGCTACTTTTTGGGCGGTTGGGACGGTTTTCTTTATGCGCTGGTGGCCTTTGTAGCAGTGGATTATTTAACCGGTGTCATGGTAGCTATCCTTGAGAGGAGGCTTTCCAGCGATGTTGGGTTTAGGGGAATTTTCAAGAAGGTCATGATTTTCACCCTTGTCGCTGTGGCCCACACCATTGACAGCCAGATCCTTGGCGATGGCAGCGCTGTTCGCACGGCGGTCATCTTTTTCTACCTCTCCAACGAGGGGATCAGCATCTTAGAAAACGCATCAAATATTGGTCTGCCTATACCGGAAAAGCTAAAGAACGCTTTGGCTCAGCTTCGTGAAGGTGGTGAGAGTAAATGAATCTAAGAAAACTAATTCTCACCAATAATGCTTGCTATAAGGCGGGTAGAAAGATAATACCAAAAGGCATCATGGTTCACTCCACCGGGGCGAACAATCCTAACCTTCGGAGATATGTTGGCCCGGACGATGGGCTTTTAGGTGTAAATCGGTACAACAATCACTGGAATCAGGATAGACCTGATGGGAGACAAGTATGTGTCCATGCTTTCATCGGAAAGCTTAAGGATGGCTCAGTTGCGACCTATCAGGCTTTACCTTGGGAGCACCGGGGCTGGCATGCAGGAGGGGATGCCAACAACACCCATATAAGCTTTGAAATCTGCGAGGACGGTTTGACCGACACCTCGTATTTTAATGCGGTCTATAAAGAAGCTGTAGAGCTATGTGTGTATCTTTGTAAGCTCTATAACCTTACCGAAAGAGATATCATCGGCCACTATGAAGGGCACCAGAGAGGAATCGCATCCAATAGTGCTGATCCTAGACATTGGTTTACCAAGCACGGCAAGAGCATGGACACCTTCCGGGCAGATGTGAAGAAGCTGCTTAATGAGACTAATAAATTGCCTGCCGAAGAGAAAAAGAAATATTATCGTGTTCAAATTGGTGCGTATACTGTTAAAGCCAATGCTGAAGCCCAGCTTGCCAGGGCAAAAGAGGCGGGCTTTTCTGATGCTTTTATTAAAACTGAATAGAACAGTGTTCATCGGTTGCCAAATTTCCCTCACTGTCCTGTGGATAGTGAGGGGTTTTTTTGACCCCAAAAGGGGGGTATCGATGAACAACTTACAAAAAGAGCAAATTTCCATACTTCGTGGAAACGGTGAAAGTTACTCTAAAATTGCAGATGTTCTCGGGATTTCAATAAACACAATTAAATCATTTTGCCGCAGAAACAATTTAGGCGGAGTTGCTTCTGCAGGAACTAAACAAGAAAGTGATGGGACTTGTAACCAGTGTGGGGCACCGCTAAAGCAGATCGCAGGCAAGAAGCAAAAACGGTTCTGCTCAAATAAGTGCCGTATTGTTTACGCTGAACTAAAAGGGCCAAAAGCTGACGGTATTGCCTGTCCAGCAGTTGTCAGATAAAATGACCATAGAATCTTGAGAAAGGAAAGACGCCCCCGTTTTTGCCATGCTACCGGACCAACGGTAGCACACAGGGGCGCCTCCAACTCCTATGGTCATTTTAACAGAATATGAGCTGGTTGAGAACCCCGAAACGGGTGTTTTTTGTGAGGAGCGGTGAGCAGAACCCATGCCCCTTTTGCGATGGTTTACTGAAAGTCGTTGGTAGCCGGCGCCGAGGTTACATCGATGGGCTGGGAGACCGGAAAGTCTTAATGATTCGCAGACTCCGGTGCTCACCCTGCAACAAAATCCATCATGAACTTCCCGACTTTCTGGTACCTTACAAACGTCATGAAAGCAAAAGCATCGAAGCGGCCGTGTCCGAAGACGCCACGCTTACTGTGGCGGCCGATGAATCCACCATCATTCGTTGGAAGCAGTGGTTTTGGGACTTGGCCGGTCATTTTGCAGGTGCACTTTTCTCCATTGCAATCCGTTACGGCATCAAGGCTGCGGAAGAAGTATCCGAACTTCCCCAGTCTCCGCTCCTAAGGATCTGGCAGCATGTCGGGGACGCCCCCCGTTGGCTGGCCAGAGTTGTCCGGCCGGTGGTGAATGCGAACTTTTGGGTACAGACCCGTTCTGCATTCCTGTCCGGGTAGCATAGCAGTAGACTCATGTTATGACCTTTCTAAGGAGGGATTAACATGAGAGATCAAAAGAAAGCTGAAGCCATTGCAGCACAGCGCATGCAACTTCTGTCCCCTTTACTGGCAGAAGGGCTTGACCCTGCCAAGGCTTCACAACTCAAAGCCCAGATCT
Organism: Bacillota bacterium; assembly: GCA_033549345.1. Lineage (GTDB taxonomy): Bacteria > Bacillota > Dethiobacteria > Dethiobacterales > Dethiobacteraceae > JAWSUT01. The sequence goes on from JAWSUT010000030.1 coordinate 2,829, forward strand.
GTGCCCAGACCGGCCTGTCGGAACGTACCGTACGGCGGTACCTGAACCAGTACAGAGCAGAGGGCTTTAGTGGGCTGAAACCAAAGGGGAAAGGCCGCCCCCAGGCTGAGGAAGCCATCCCGGTCCATGTGCTGGAGCAGGCGATTCTACTGCGGCGGGAAGTTCCCGGGCGAAGTGTGGCCCAGATTATTCAGATTCTTGAATGGGAAGGTCTGGTGCAGCCAGGTGAGATTAAGCGCAGTACACTGCAGGACAAGCTGTCCCAGCGGGGTTACAGTGCCAGGCATATGCAGTTGTATGCCTCCTCCGGTGTGGCCGCCCGGCGCTTCCAGCAGAAATCCCGCAACCGCCTTTGGCATTCCGACATCAAGTATGGACCATATCTGCCCATCGGCCCGGATGGGAAGAAAAAGCAGGTTTACTTAGTAACCTTCCTGGATGACGCCACACGGTTTGTTCTGCATGCCGAGTTCTTTCCCACACTGGATCAGGTCATCGTGGAAGACTGTTTCCGCCAGGCTATTCAGAAGTACGGGGTTCCTGAGGCTGTGTACTTTGACAACGGCAGTCAGTACAGGACCAAGTGGATGAACCGGGCCTGTGCAAAGATGGGGATTCGCTTACTCTTTGCCAAACCCTACTCACCGGAATCGACCGGGAAGGTTGAGGCTTTTAACAAGACTGCAGGTTCGTTTCTGGATGAAGCTGCGCTAGAAAAGCCGCAGACGTTAGACAAGCTAAACCAGTTGTTTTGGGTCTGGCTTGAAGAATGCTACCAGACCAAGCCACATTCCGGCTTGGACGGAAAAACAAGCCCTGAGTCTGCGTACCGCAGTGGCAAAAAGGCGTTAAAATTCTTAGACCCGGAGACGATTGCCAATGCGTTTCTTCACTGCGAAGAGCGCAAGGTGGACAAAGCCGGATGTATCAGTTTCCAGGGAGAAAAGTATGAGGTGGGGCTGCCCTTCGTTGGCTGCAAGGTCGATGTGGTCTATGACCCGGCCGACATCAGCCAGCTGACCATTGAATACCAAGGGCATCCGCCCTGGACCGCTAAACGGCTAGTCATTGGCGAGAAGTCCGGTCCCCGTCCCAAACTTCCTCCACACATGCAAAAGCAGCCCGCCGAAGCCTCAAGGCTCCTGGCTGCAGCAGAAAAGCAGAACGAACAGCGAAAAGCATTACAGATGCCTGCCGTGTCTTACCGTACCGTGAAAAAGGACGGTGAGGATCGTGTATGAGGCGTTCTACGGGTTAACCAATACCCCGTTTACCAGAGCGATTCCCACCGGTGAACTATATCCTGCTTTTATGATGGAAGAAATCCTTGGTCGCCTGGAGCATGCTGCAAAGAGCCAGTTGTTTGCTGTGGTAACCGGTGATAGCGGCACCGGCAAAACCACCACTATTCGCCGCTTAAAGGCCAGCTTAGACTCTTCAAGTTTCATGGTGATGTATCTGGCCGACTCAAAGCTGACACCGAGGCACTTCTACAAAGGCCTTCTGGAGCAGCTTGGCTGTGAGTCCAAGTTCTACCGCGGTGACGCAAAACGCCAGCTGCATCGGGAAATTGAACGAATGCGTGGTGTCCATCACCTACTGCCGGTTGTCATTGTTGACGAAGCACACCTGCTGGACCGCGAGATGCTGGAAGAAGTCCGGTTCCTACTGAATTTTAAGATGGATGCAGAAAGCCCCATGACCCTGATTCTGGTCGGCCAAAGTGAGCTGTGGGACAGACTCCAGTTGCAGGCCTACGCCGCTATTAAGCAGCGTATCGACCTGCAGTGCAGGCTCCCGCACTATGATCGATCTCAAGTTGGTGAATACATCACAAGGCACCTGGAATATGCCGGTACAACCCAAGACATTTTTTCCGATGGAGCAATTGATGAGATCTACCGCTTCTCCAGCGGCACCGCCCGGCTCATCAACAAAGCCTGTACAAATTGCCTTTTGTATGGTTCACAGAACAAGAAGAAAATTATTGATGATCATATGGTGAAGTTGGTTGTCGAGGGAGAATTGCTTTAATTCTCCCTCGTTCCAAACGAAAGTGGCTCAGTTTTTTCCTGGCGCTTCCGCCGCTCATGGACACGTACTCCGGCAAGCAGCGGACAGCAGACAGCGTCAGGTTCTGGACATTATGGGCTAGCAGCTACACCGTATGGCGTGGTGGAATAGTCATCCGGAAAAAATTAACCGTATAGCCGTCCGTACATTTACTTGTCAGACTTGTGGTCAAGATTTTGAAAGCTATGGCAAACGAGAACGCAAATACTGCTCCCGGGCCTGTTATGGCAAGTCAAAGGCGGTGCGGTTTTGATGAGAGAACAGGCAATTATACATTATCGTGCTGCCATATCTATCTTTCTTAAATGGTTTGATCGGGGCATCATTTCGGAAGAAGATTTGTTAAAAGCTGAGGAAACTATTGCAGAGAAATATGGCCTCCCTTTAGGCAGCATATATCGCTATAAGGCTTGCTATTAGTGGGTTTTTGAGTGATATATGTAACTGGAAAGGAGGTACTAAAATTGAAGAGAACTGTAACAAAAATGGAAAAGACAACTACTGAGATGCCCTCTCTGACGAAGGTAGCAGCATATGCAAGAGTATCATCCGGTAAGGAAGAAATGCTTCATTCCCTTGCTGCACAGGTTAGTCATTACAGCGATTATATTCAAAAGCACCCGGGCTGGATCTATGCCGGTGTTTATGCAGATGAAGCACTAACCGGAACTAAAGACAACCGTCCAGAGTTTAGGCGACTCATTAAAGATTGTCGTGGTGGAAAAATTGACCTCGTGCTAACCAAGTCCATCTCTCGTTTTGCCAGGAACACCGTTGACCTTTTGGAAACGGTGCGGGAGTTGAAAGGATTAGGTGTGGATGTATACTTTGAAGAACAGAATATCCACTCAATAAGCGGCGATGGGGAGCTTATGCTGACCATTCTTGCCAGCTACGCCCAAGAAGAAAGCAGGTCAGTAAGTGAAAATTGCAAATGGCGTATCCGTAAGCAGTTTGAAAATGGCGAACTGGCCAATCTGCGGTTCATGTTTGGTTATAAAATAGAAAAGGGCAAGGTTGACATTGACCCTGAAGAATCGGCTATTGTTCGCATGATATTTGAAGATTATATAAATGGCATGGGCGGCAGCAAGATTGCGGTGAAGTTAAAAGAAATGAACATACCTACCATACGGGACGGGGATTGGAACAGTGAGAGAGTAATTGCAATTATTAAGAATGAAAAATATACAGGAAACGCCTTGCTTCAAAAAAAGTATGTAGCAGACCATTTAACAAAAAGGCTGGTCTGGAATAAAGGCAAATTACCCATGTATTTTGCGGAAGGCACACATCCCGCCATTATTGATACGAAAACTTTTGAAAGAGCACAGAAGGTCTTAAAAGAGCGGCGCAAGCTTTGGGGTGCAAAGGGTGATACTCATAACCGTTACCCCTTTAGCAGAATTATTCGATGCGAAAACTGTGGTAAGAAATATAAGCGAAAAGCCGGGAATAGAAAGCCAGCATGGCAGTGCTCCACTTATTTGGAACAGGGTAAAGCTGCCTGTCAGGCAAAGCAAATACCCGAAAACATACTTTATGAGGCAGCTACAGATGTCCTTGGGCTTAGTGAATTTGATGAAAGTATCTTCAAGGAAAAGATAACAGAAATCCTGGTGCATGATTTCAACAAGCTGGTCTTTGTGTTTTGCGATGGACATTTAGTTGAAAAGGTCTGGCAGGACAGGTCACGAAGGGAAAGCTGGACTGATGAAATGCGGCAGGCTGCTCGTGAAAAAGCGAAAGGGGTGAAGGAACAATGGCGGTAAATGTAAGAATAATACCGGCAACCCCTAAGCGACATTCAGCCCAAAATAATAATCTGACTGCTAAACGAAGGGCTGCGGCTTATGCCAGGGTCTCCACCGATAGTGAGGAGCAATTGACCAGTTATGAGGCACAGGTGGACTACTATACAAAGTTTATTAAGGAGCGTGCAGACTGGGAGTTTATTAAGGTCTATACAGATGAAGGTATCAGCGCTACCAATACCAAGAAACGTGACGGATTTAACCAGATGATAGCAGATGCTTTGGCCGGGCAGATAGATTTAATTATAACAAAATCAGTAAGCCGCTTTGCCAGAAATACTGTGGACAGCCTTGTAACGGTGCGTCAGCTTAAGGAGAAAGGCGTGGAGGTCTACTTCGAGAAAGAAAATATTTATACGCTGGACAGCAAGGGTGAGCTTCTCATCACGATAATGTCCAGTCTTGCACAGGAGGAAAGCCGTTCCATATCCGAAAATGTCACATGGGGGCAGCGCAAGCGTATGGCAGATGGAAAGGTCAGCCTGCCATACAGCCAATTTCTCGGCTATAAAAAGGGTGAGGACGGCCTGCCGGAAATTGTGGAATCCGAAGCGGAGGTTGTGCGAATTATATTCCGGTTATTCATAGAAGGCAAAACGCCGTCGGCGATTGCTAAGTTTTTAGAAACAAAAGGCAAATTATCCCCGGGCGGTAAAAAGAAATGGCAGGTTGCTACGGTAAAAAGTATTCTATCCAACGAAAAATACAAAGGGGATGCTCTTTTACAAAAAACCTTCACAATAGATTTTCTTAATAAAGCCAAGAAAATTAATGAAGGGGAGATTCCACAGTACTATGTTCAAAATAGCCACCCGGCAATAATCGACCCGAATGAGTTTGATGCGGTGCAGGCGGAAATAGAGCGTAGGAAAAAAATCGGTAGGCCCCTAAGTTGTGAAAGCCCTTTCTCGGCAAAGATTGTCTGCGGTGAATGCGGGGGCTATTATGGTCCTAAGGTTTGGGGATCCAACACCAAATACCGGCGCACCATTTGGCGGTGTAATGAGAAATATAAGAGCGACAAAAAGTGCAATACTCCGCATGTAACCGAGGATGATGTGAAACAGCGTTTTCTTACAGCGTTTGAAATGCTGATGGGCAATCGGGAAGAGTTAATCGCCAACTGCCGTCTCGCTCAGAATACCCTATGTGACTGCTCTGAGATTGACGCCGAACTTGAGGAACTTAGGAGGGAAATCGAGGTGGTCACCGAACTGTCCAAAAAGGCAATCTACGAGAATGCCCGGGTTCCTGTAAACCAGGATGAGTGGGGTGAGCGCAACAATAGCTATCTGGAGCGGCACAACAAGGCCATGGAGAGGGTCGCTGAACTGGAAAAGCTCAAGTGTGAGCGCCAGAATAAATCTCTGATGCTTGAAACCTTTATAAAGGGTATTGAATCAAGCCCGATGGTATTAGGGGAATTTGATAATAAGCTGTGGGCGGTGGCGGTTGACACGGTATTAGTAATGCCAAATGGCAGGGTGGTGTTCAGATTTAAGGACGGTACAGAGATAGAGGGATTCCAGTAAGATGGTGTTGCTATTATTCGTTTTAACGCATATAATATAAATTGTTAATTATTGTATTGTGTGTTCGGGGGTAAATAAATTATGGATTATATTTCTGTTTATGAAGCGTCAAAAAAATGGGGTATTTCTGAACGGCGCATACAAAAGCTGTGTATTGAAAAACGGATTGAGGGTGCCGTACGCTTCAGTAGAGTGTGGGCTATTCCCAGAACGGCAAAAAAGCCTGCAGATGGCAGATTTAAGACCAAAGAGTAAAGTAATGATTTGCTTTTTAGGCATGCGTATATTTTGTTGGGGGTTTTGCGATGATAGCAATCTACCTATCTGTAATTGATGATGAGCAGGATAAAAATAAATTCGAAATTCTCTATACAACATACAGGAAACTTATGTTGTATATTGCCGACCAAGTATTAAAAGATAAATATCTTGCGGAAGATGCTATCCATCAGGCTTTTTTAAAAATAATTGAAAATTTTGATAAAATAGAAAATGTTCATAGTCACAAAACCAAAAGCTATGTTGTTACTATTGTTAGAAACAATGCTATCAATATGTACAACAGAAGAAAAAGAAACACAACTATTCCTCTTGAACAAATGGAATTTTGCATTTCTGATGAAACATTCAGTCGGTTAGAGGATTTGGATTGTCTTACAAAGGCTATAATGAAGTTGCCTGTCATTTACAAAGAAGTGCTGACTTTGAAATATGTACAGGAATTGTCAAACGCGGAGATCGCACAGACACTGGATATTTCTGAAGCGACAGTCAGAAAACGGCTGGAACGTGCAAGGCATAAACTTGACGAATCTTTGAAAAAGGAGAATTACACCGATGTCCTATAGTTTCACGGAAGACGGGCTGAAAAGTGCTGTTATAAAAGCCGACCGGTACGAAATGGAAGCTTTGCCGGCGGACAATGAAATATATTACGAATTCTCAGATGACTTTGAAAAAAAGATGCAAAAGCTTATCCGTAGAAGCAAAAAAGGTTATACGGCCAGGGGTTGGGTAGCCTGGCGCAGGCGGACGGTTGCCTTGATTGCCGCAATCATTATCCTGTTTGCATCTGCAATGAGCGTACCGGCTGTGCGTGCTTCGGTTATTGAATTCATAACCGAGGTGTACGAAAAATTCACCCATATTTTCTTTGATGAAAGCCGGTCACCCAGGGATGCGCCCGATGAATTTACCATATATGAACCGGCCTATATACCGGAAGGCTTTGAACTAGTGAATAAAATAACAAACGGTCTCGTTCTGATGGAATATGAAAAGGAAAATGATTTTTTATCCTACGGCCAGCAGCGCCTTGAAAATGTTTCCATGCACATCAATACAGAAGGTGTCGAGCTCGAGGAACTGGAGTTTAAGGGCTTTTCCGCAAAATTTTATTTTAATAGGGGCGTTCATAACCTGCTTTGGCATGACAACGAATATATGTATATGGTATCTTCAACACTGGACAGAGATATTGTGTTTAAGATTGCGGAAAGCGTTGAAATTACAGGCACGGACATAAGTCCATAAAGTTTATAAAATTTTTCCATAAAAATTTAATGTTCTTTGTCACAAAAGCCTCTCCTGATTTGTTCTATTTAGTGAAACAAAAATTAAGGGGAGGCTTTGACATGTTAAAGAAGAGATTTTTATCTGTAGCTTTGAGCGCATTGATTATCTTTGTCGCATTAACGCCCGCAGCGTTAGCTGTAGGAGAAGTAGGCGCTACGCCGGAGTCAATGGTATCCATTCAATATGTTTACATCAACCAGGCAAGCACCTCGCTGACCATTTCAGCAAGCGGAACAGCCACTGTATATGGTTATGTGCAAAGAACACCTGCCGGGAAAAACATTTTTCTCACATCTACATTGCAGCGTTTTTCTAACGGATCATGGTCAAACGTGAGAAGCTGGTCTAGATCTTCCACATCTTCGTCGGCAACCATATTAGAAACACATCAGGTTACCAGGGGGACTTACAGAGTAGAGACATATTACTATGTATCCGGCGACGGCGGACATGAGTCGGGTACGATTTACAGCAAAACTGTAATTTACTAAATTAATAAAGAGCCAGATTGTTTAAAAGGGGATATTCCCTCATAGCCTTTTTGCAGGAATACATGTTTATTAATTATTTAGAGAGTTTTTAATAAAGAATCTAATTAATGAAAAGGAGTGTGTCCTTTATGAAAAAAATATTATGCTTATTTATGATTTTTACATTACTGTTCCTTTCAACCGCTTCATATGCTTTTTCGGGAACAAGCTATACCCCAATCGAAGAAAGCATGGCTGTTTCGACAGATAATTTTATGGAGTTTGTCAAGCATTTTATAGAACGGCGTACCCAAACGATGGTTGAATCACAAAAAGAAATATCTCAGTTAGTGGTATATAATGGTATTATTCAAGAATCGGCAGATGTATATTTAGCTGAAGAATGGGCGCTCACCGAACTCAATGAACGGCGGAATGCATTACGACAATGGGGTGAGGCATATACCCATCACGAAACGGAACTGATACTTAAGCGGGCAGACATTAAAAAGGAGATGGCAAAACTGGAGGTTGAGGAATTCACAAAACTGTACTACGAAAGGATTCGTGGAGATGAACCAGAATATACAGCATGGGTAGTCAATCGTCAATTTATCTTTGAAAAAGGTCCAAATGGATGGGGGCTTGTTTCCCAGAAACTGCTAAATGACTTTGGTCCGGCTCCAATAAATGAACCCACAGGGACAACGAAGAATGAAATGCTTACTGCCTTGTCTAAGATAAACTCCCTTCAATTTGACGAGAAGGATGTAAAATTAAGAGAGTCAGATTTAGAAAATTTACATGGGATGGTTGATACAGTAATTCAATCGACGTTTAATCGTCAGGCTGCCAAGGAATATGCAGTACAGTACTGGCGAAATTATAATCCAGCCTATAGATCTTTCGATAAGGACTGTACAAATTTTATCAGTCAAGCCATGCGGGCCGGGGGATGGACTGATGTAACTGGCTGGTATAGAGATCCTAAGCATTGGTGGTATAACAGCCTAAACCAAACTTGGTCGTGGGTAGGCGTTCCTTATTGGTACGAATTTGCCTTAAATCATAGCAAACGTACTACTTTACTCAGCAATCCTAGGTCTTTATGGGAAGGTGAGGTTTTGCAAGTAGACTTCACTTTTGACGGAACAAAAGATCATACGATGATTGTAACTCGCAGAACTTCGTCAGAAATATATCTTACCTATCACACAACTGATACCTTTGAACGCAGTTTTGCTAGCTTATACACAGCCTATCCAAATGCAAGATGGCTGGCACACTTGGTTTTTTCAAGCTTTTAGGTGAAGAAATGAGTATCCAAATTCAACGTTTTCCTACATTATTAATAATTCTGATTCTTGTTTTTGCTACTATTGTAATTATTTACATAAATAGAGATATTACAAATAGAGGCAATGATCCTGGTGTGGCTGCTGCTGAAAAGTATATCCTTAAATACGTCGATATACTGAATAAAAATGACGCAGAGTCTATGAATAAATTTTTGGGAGCTTCAGCAGACAGTCAGGATATTCATAATCGCCTTGAATATTATGGTGGCAGAAACCTCACTGATGTTAAGGTCACCATCGTTCAAGAATTTCCCTACATTTATCGAGTCTGGATTAATGCACTAGACAGAAACAATGAAAGAGTAGAGATGTATCAGATAATCGAATGGAGTGGAAAGAGATGGAATATGGCACCACTTTACACGGGACCTTCACCAAGGGAGTGACACAAGGCGACAGGATGTTATAGGCTTAAAGAACATCTAAATTTGTTCCGGCGGCGTTAAGCCAAAGTGGAATCAGGTTACCAGGGGGACTTACAGAGTAGAGACATATTACTATGTATCTGGCGACGGGGGACATGAATCGGGTACGATATACAGCAAAACCGTAATTTATTAAAGAAGGTAAGCTAGCAGTGTTTTTCTAACACAAAGTGTTTTATAGTATCTTGCAGGACAAGCACTCAATCAAAATAAAAGAGAGTAAAGCAATATCACCCTCTTGGCCCGGAAAAGCCTTTCGAGAGGAAGCTGAATCTTTACCCTCCAGTTTTAATTATAACCTGTAGGGCGTAGATTGCAAATGATGTTGCTTCAATTGCTCTAATCTACAAAGGAAGGAGGTGCCAATATGCGCAAATTCAAGAAGAGCATAAGGGTATTCCTTGTCGTATCCATGTTGCTGATAGTTGCTTCTGTTCCGGTTTTTGCATTCACTACGGCTAATCATGTGGTTTTCGAGTCGGGTTTGACGAACTCTGTCAGAGCCAGCTTCTATGCAAATCGGAATACAGGAAGCAACCCGGTATGGGGAGCTCGAGCAAACAGTCACATCAGACAGTGCTACGTCAGACTTATTGAAGGCAACTATGACAGTGGACAAGTACACAGCCTTGAAGCATTCAGCACAAGCGATCCTGTCATGAAAACAGCATTTACCAGCAGATTTAATAATCCATTGCAAACAGCCTATACGTATTACGGATGGAACCGGTATTTCTAAAAACACACTATAGATCCGGAAATTGAGGGCAGGCACTGTGCCTGCCCTCAACTAAACATTATAAGGGAGGAGTGATTCACATCAGACAGATTATACATAGAGCATTTTTACTCATAGCTGTTTTTGCTGCCGTGGCGGCAATGGTTGCTCTTTGTTTTACCACGGTAGCCCAATTTTATATGATGGAAACTGTGGATCCTGATTTCCTTTCCGACAACTCGGTTAAGGTGGAAATTCATCAAAGTAACGATGGTGAATCCTTAGTTCAAACAAAGGACTTGCTTGAGTACTTCTCTTTACAGGGCGGAAGTTTGATTGTTTATAGGAGTTACCCCATTGCAAACGGAAAGGCGGTTTTCCTTTCCGGTGATACCGGATTTAAGCCAGAGATCATAGAGGGACGCAGTTTCTCTACGGATGACTTTGAGCATCAGGTAGCAGTGGCACTTATCGATGCAAGAATCCGTGACAGATGCATTGAGAGAGATGGGGAGCTTTACTTTCTGCATGAAGGTAATGAATATAAGGTCGTCGGTATCTTTAAAACCCTTACTGCCAGACAATACGGAGGGTGGGGCGATACTTCCGGTGCCTTATACTATGTGAACATGGCTGCCGCAATAGGTAAAAATCTTGACACGTCTCTTAACGGCATTTATTCCATAGACGCAAAGGAGAAAAGCATGGATTCCTTTGACGGACTTATGACATATGCCAAAAAAATAAATCCGGAAATTAATATGCGAGCCGAAGTAACCACTGCTTCAACGTCCCAACATCTTATCCAATCCATTCGCAACACACAGGTCTTAATCATAGCGTTCGCATTAACGATTATTCTAGTTTTATTAAATGTTTTCAGTACGACATATTACTGGCTTGAGGGTAGATATAAGGAATTGGCAGTAAGAATCATGTCTGGTGCCGGAACACCCAGCCTTCGCGGGATGCTGCTTCGTGATTATCTCCTGATTGTCACCATCGGCTATGGTATCGGTTTGGCGCTGGCAATAATAATCATAAAAGCAGGCTGGTTTCCCTTTATTGGTGAAAGCGTTCATATGTCCGCAGTTGTTGTGGGTTATCTGCTTTGTTTGGCAGCGGGAACCGTTACTGGGTCGATCGCCTTGGTTTTACGCTTGAAACAAGAAATCATCACACAGATAAGGGGGTGAGGATTTGGAACAACTAAGATACGCCTGGGAAGATATAAAAGATCAAAAAATACGAATCTTTGTACTTTTTGTTCAGATAACTGCCGCTTTGGTACTGTTTAGCTTCATTGTTTTAATTGCCCTACATATAGGCAGTTACAGGGACAAATTGAATGAAATCATTAAAGACCAGGAAATTTATTTGATTCGTGACCTAACCGACCAAAGCAGATACGATCAAATCGTAACAAATCCTGACAGTTCGGTTAAGCTCCAGAAACTCTATCAGTTTATGAAGCATGACCCTTTATTTGATACCTATACAGCCGATGCTCAACATTTCATGTGGCTGGCTGAGGACAAGTCCCACAATTCCTTAGCCGTTCGCTCCAACCCACCCAGTAAGGGCTATAATCTATTGAAAATTGATAATAAGTTTATGGACGTATACGAACTGCAATGTGTAGAAGGGTCGCTTTTCACTAGAGAGGATTTCTCAAGCACAAAAGAAACAATCCCCCTCTTGTTGGGTTATGATTTTCGTTCTTTTTATCAGATAGGTGACATAATCGAAGATTATAGAGGCTTTCGTTACCATGTGGTTGGCTTTTTAGAGCAATCGTCTTATTTTATTCAACCCGGTAAAAGTGGTGGAATATACTCACTCGACACATGGTTTGTCATTCCTGTTGGACCGGATCTCGATGATTCTTATTCTAGTGCTATTATGACAACCTATATCATTACTAATGACCCGTCTCATTTGCAGAGAATACAACAGAAGTCGACTGAGCTTGGGTTGTTTACTTTTGAGTTCAGAAGTTTTTCTGAACAGATGCGACGGATACAAGAGGATCATGATCTTCAAATCAAGATTCTTGCCTTAATATTTTCGGTTGTGCTTATGTTCAGTATGATTGGCCTCATCTCCAACCTTGTGCAGTTTATTGATACCCACACAAAAGAATTTGCCATTCATATGCTCTGCGGAGGCCAGGTATCATCAATCATCCGCCGGATTCTAACACAAATCATCTTAATGCTCATCCTGGCCAATGTGATTGTACTTGCAATCCATGGAGCCAGCTCCATAACCCTTGCGACCATCGTCTTTGGTTTAGTGATTGGATCGCTCATCGTGCTTTACCCGGCAATAAAACTGTCGGCAATGGGAATAAATGAACTGCTTAGAAGGAGTGAGTAACTTGAGTATTATTAAAGTGAATAATCTTTTCAAAACATATGGTAGCGGCGAAGCAGAAGTAAGAGCTTTACAAGGAGTGTCACTGACAATAGAAAAAGGTGAAATGATTGCTATCATGGGAGCATCTGGGTCAGGAAAGTCAACACTTCTGAATATCCTTGGGCTTTTGGATAAACCCACCGACGGCCAGTATTATCTTAAATCTCGGCCCATTATGACATTTAATTCAAAAGAAATGGCAGTACTTCGCAATCAGATTTTTGGCTTTATTGTACAGGACTTTGCTCTGGTAGACCGTTATAGTGTCTACCGTAACGTGATGATTCCCCTTACTTATTCCAAAAAGCCTATCCATTCTAAGAAAAGTAAGATCGAAGATGTACTATCCCAATTGGGAATTTTAGATAAAAAAAATGTCTTGGCTTTAAAACTTTCAGGCGGTCAACGCCAGCGAGTAGCTATCGCCAGAGCCATTGTTAATGATCCGGACATTATCTTGGCTGACGAACCTACAGGCGCATTAGACAGCAAAACCGGCAATGAAGTCATCAGTATTTTTAAGAAGCTAAACAATGCAGGAAAAACGGTCATCATTGTAACCCATAATTCTGATGTAGCATCTTCCTGTCACCGTATAATTGAGATTCGAGATGGAAAAATTGCTTGATTAATTGGAGAAACTGAGAAAATCCTTAATCTGCACCCCCTTTAAAATAGATGCACACCCCTCCTTCTTAAATCGTTGAACATTAGGAAAGGGGTGTGCATTGTATCATTTGATAGTAGATTAGCCAGATGTGATACAAATCCCGGAGGATCTCCGGGATTGTTTTTTGGTAAAAAGAATGATTATTGACTAAATATTTTGAAAATTATTTTGAAAAGGTATTGACAGGCTGTATGCCGCCATGGCATAATAAGGTTACCAGATTCCGAGAGGCACAAGTTGCCCGGGGAAAGCCCGCGTGACGGCGCAAAGTGAAGTATCACAAAGTGAGAAAAACTGGTGTCCGTATCGATTGGGTAAGAAAGTGAAGTGTGTTTGACGGTTCCCGAGGAGAAATCCGTAAGGCGCGTCAGTCACACGGAGCAGAGACGGTTAAACCGATTTGTTCAAGGGCGGTGATAATAAGCCGGCCAGCAATTCGGGAGTCTCACCGGGAGAACACTGGTCTGTTGGGATCTGGTTCTTTTTTGTCCTCTTTTAGTCAAACAATTATCAAAAAATTCTGAAAACGCTCTTGACTTACCATAGATTCTGTGCCATAATAGAGACAAGCCCGATCCCGAGAGACTAAAACGGGACCTGAGGATGACTCCGAAAGGGAAAGCGCGCGAGCCACGCGAGTGGAAGAAGCGAAGGACCCTGGTAGGAGGAGTCGCCACGCCGGAGCAGACGTTGTTCGCAGCAGATGCCCTGGGGTGACGGTACGGATGAGCTTTGAGTGATCCACCAACAGTGGAGAAACTCGGCAAGGTTATTGCCTGGCAGTCCGTGGCCGCAGGGAACGTGAGGCCTGTTGGGATTTGGCTTATTTTTGTTCCTGTATTAATGAATAAATGTCCATCAGGTTGCGGTATTTTTCATGATAGTCCAACCCGTAGCCCACAGCGAAAATATTGGGCAGCTCAAATCCCTGGTAGTCAAGCGGCACATCAACAATACGGCGTGCCGGTACACTCAGAAGCGTACAAACCCGCAATCCCGCCGGATCGCGGGTTTTTAAATTACGAATCAGGTAGTTAAGGCTGAGTCCCGTATCCACAATATCCTCAATAATGATTACTTCACGCCCGGTCACAGAGATATCCAGGTCCTTTGTGATGCGGACGATACCAAGCGGCGCTGTATCCTGGCTGTAGCTGGAGATAGAAATGAACTCCAGAAGATAGGGGATCGTCAGCCGGCGGGTCAAATCCACAGCGAAATAAACACTGCCCCGCAGGACGCAGATCAATACGGGCTCTTTACCGGCATAATCTTCAGAAATTTCTCTGCCCAGCTCAGCAATCCTTTTTTCTATTTCGCCACGGGACAAGACAGGCTCAAGCCGATGTGTCATAGCATCCTCCTGTTATTTATTTTTGGTTTATGCCAAAAGACTCCAAAATATGGTGGTAATCTTTATTGTAGATAATCCGGACATCCACGTCCGGGTAGAGTTCCTTTAGGCGTCGTGCTTTTTTATTCTTTTTCCAGACCAGTTTCTGCCGCTGGGTAGTCAGCTCCACGTAAAGGTTCTGGTCCGGCAGGTAAAAGTCCGGCGAAAAAGCTTCCGTCACATTCCCTTCACTGTCCCACTGTAAGGGAAATGTACGCGGCTCATATTCCCAGGGAATGTTATAAAAATCAAGCAGCCGGGCAAACTCTTCCTCGCTGGGATGCATAAAGGATACCGGCCTGCGGCCCGGGTCTGTGTCTGACCGCCCGTTCCGGGTATCAGCCGGCACGTGGTCGTCGGGCCGGTTTTGCAAAAAAGCCTGGGCGGCCTGGCCGGCTAAATCAGCTGCTCCCTGAGGCGTGAGTTTCCTGGTGTTCACTACAAGGTCGTACTGTTCAGGGTCCAGCCAGGAACGATCGAACACCTGGCGGATATACCGTTTTTTCCTTCTGTCATGCTCTCTGACCAGGAGACTGGCAGGTTTCCTTTCTAAGTCATGAATTTCTCTAATCCACTGTACCCGTTGGCCAAAAGAGGCGCACACCAAAATATGAAAGGCGTCTGCTTTGTCCCGGAATAAAAACTGACCACCCCGGCCCACCAGCACAAAAGATTCCTTTTGTGCCAGTGAAGTCAGGTATTCATGCAGAGCCGTGAGATAGAAGCGCATCCGACGCTCTGCGTCCTCGCCTTTGAGCACCTGCTCATCAAAGCGCATCAGTTGGGGGGAAAGTCCCATATCTTTTAACGCGTCCGTAATGGCGTTACGGTCGATCAGTCGCATGCCCAGTCTTTTAGCGGTCAGTTCCGCCACGATTTCGCCACCCGCACCAAACTGCCTGGAGATTGTGATTACCGGCATTGTTATCACCCGCGCTTTTTTTATTTATTTTCTCCTATTTAAAAAGAATTCCTTTAAAGCAGCCTTGGCCCTCTTTTTACTAAAAAAGCCTTCAAACATGAAGGCTTTCTCTTATTGCTGATAAGTCTGGGGTGTAAACAGAGAATGGACGGGAATTGGCGACAAAGAGTCGGTACTGACAATCTCTGCCGTGTTGTTCAGGGCATTTTGGGCTCTGCGGACACTATCATCCGTAAACAGGTTAAATGTATCCCTGTCATCCAACGCATCCGGTAAAGGCACGATGTTGTAGCCAATTTGCCCGCCGGTCTTGTAGCGGTGAACCCAAGTCGGCGTGTAGGACACTTCACTGAGGATTATTTCTCCGTCAGGTTCTTTTGTCACGGACACACTGACGACCATGCCATCCTCGGTATAGGGTTGCTTGAGAAACTCATACCGCTGGTTGGAGAGAAAGTTGCCCAGGGAATAAGCAACGACTCCCTGGCGACCGGACGATGTCGTGATGAGGTCAATGGGTTGAATGACATGGGGATGGCTGCCGAAAATAATATCCACACCGGCATCAATGAGTGTTTCTGCTATCTGCTTTTGGGTTGTGCTGGGCTGGCGGTGATATTCATTTCCCCAGTGCATAAAGAAGACAACGACTTCCGCACCCTTTTCACGCATCAACCGGACTCTGTCAGTCATTTCTTTCAGGTCTGTGTCCAGGTCTTCAAAGCCAAAACTGTCAATCAGGCCTTGTGCTTCACTGGACAGGACGATGCTGTTAATTGTTCTCTGACCGTTATAACGCGGTGTTTCATAGGTATACGCGGACAGCCCCACCTGTATGCCCTTGACATCCACAATCATAAAACTCTCATCTTCAGGTTGTCTTTTGGTTCCAATTACTCCAAGGTTTCTGTCTTCCAAAACATCCACGGTCCTGATTAGACCGTCTGTTCCCTTATCGTATGCATGATTGTTTGATGTGGAAATCACATCGAACCCTGCATCTTTAAGGGCATCTGCCATGGCATCCGGGGTATTAAACATTGGATAGCCGGAATATTTCCGGGCATCCCCTGCAAATGTCGTTTCCAGGTTTGCCAGGGACAGATCTGCACGTTGAATATAGGGTTTGATATACTGAAAATTGTTGGTGAAATCATACTGTTTTGTGCTGCTGTTGTACTGTGCATCTAACTGCATTTGATGCACCATAATGTCTCCCACAGCTGAAATCAGGATATCCACCGGTTCAGGCTCAGGTGTGTCAACAATCACCGGTTCCGGTGAAGTGTTGCCGTTGTTCCCGTCAGCGGGTTCATTTTTGGAAGGCAGTGTGGAGCAGGCAGTTAAAAAAACAACCAGGCAAAAAAATAAACTAAAAGCTTTTATACGCCGCATTAAATCCACCTTCCACAATAAGTTGCATCTATTATATCATAACTTGTCCATTCATTTAATAGTGGTTTTCTACTACCTGAGTTTTCTACTACCGGATCCGTAATACGCGACGATAAAGAACGGTTGTTCATTTATCCGGGTGTCGAAAAACTTTCTAGTACCAAATTTGTTCTATTAATGATAAAATATTGTCTGATACAACAAATATTAGAGGAGGGTGGACTTTAGTGAGGAAGAGTCTTTTTTTACTGTTAGTACTGGCACTGTTGGTTGTGATGGTTGCGGGGTGCTCCCCGGACTCGGAGCCGGGAACTACGGATCCGAATGACAATGAGCCGGCAGCATTAAAGGTCGGTATGGTAACAGATGCGGGAACCATTGACGACAAATCATTCAACCAGGGTACCTGGGAAGGTATTCAAAGAGCCAGCAGTGATTTGGGAGTAGATACAAAATACCTGAAGCCTGCAGGTACCACAGAAGCTGACTATATTACCGAAATTAGCAACCTGGTTGATGCAGGGTACACATTCCTGGTTACACCCGGCTACAAGTTTGAAACCGCTATATTCCAGGCACAGGAGCGGTATCCGGATGCCAAATTTGTCCTGATTGACGGCAGTCCGCACGCCGGTGATTTCGCCCCCGTGGTTGGCGATAACACTGTCTCCATTTTCTTTGCCGAGCATGAGTCCGGCTTTTTAGCTGGCCTGGCCACAGCTTTGCAGCTGGAAGAAGGGGAAGTCGGGTTCATTGGCGGTATGGAAATCCCCCCGGTACAAAAGTTTAACTGGGGATTCCAGCAGGGAATTGCTTATGCCAATGAAAACTATGACACCAATGTTACCATTAAGTCAGAAAATGTAATCTATCAGGGTACCTTTGACAACGTCGCAGCAGGTCAGCAACTGGCCGCGCAAATGTACGATAAAGGCGTTGATGCAGTGTTTGCCGCAGCCGGTTCTGTAGGCATCGGTGCGATCAACGAAGCAAAAGCACGGGCCAATGACGGCCAGGAAGTATGGGTTGTCGGCGTTGATGTTGACCAGTATGCCGAAGGCATTTACGAAGGCCAAAAGTCCATCATTCTCACTTCTGCTATGAAATATATCGAACAGGCAGCGTATGATATGATTAAAGCAGAAATAGAGGGCACTTTCCCCGGCGGCCAAACACTTGTTTTCAGTGCAGAGAATGACGGGATTGGGATTCCCAAAGAGAACCCCAACCTGAACGCTGACGTTCAGGCCACCGTGACTGAAGTCTTCGAAATGCTGAAGGCCGGCACATTAACCGTCTCTGACGTACAAGGAGATTTGATTAAGTAAGAAGGCATGTAAGTGAAAAGGGACGGATGACTCCGTCCCTTTTTTCTGAATTAGGTGAACAGCAGTGGGGAGGCGGGCCGATGGAATATGTCATTGAAATGATCAAGATTCGGAAGGAGTTTCCGGGTATCGTCGCCTGTGATGATATTACCCTCCAGTTGGCCAAGGGCGAGATTCATGCGCTGCTTGGTGAGAACGGTGCAGGGAAATCTACGCTTATGAGTATTTTGTTTGGCCTCTATCAGCCGGAGCGTGGTGTTATCCGGGTACGGGGGCAGGAGGTCCGCATCCCCAACCCGAATGTGGCCAATGACCTGGGTATTGGTATGGTGCACCAGCACTTTAAACTTGTAGATAACTTTACTGTTGCCGAAAATATTATCCTGGGCAGTGAAAGCACCAGAGGCCTTGTGGTAGATATCCGTTCGGCCACAGCAAGAATCAGGGAACTTTCTGCTAGGTATGGTTTGAATGTCGACCCGGACGCCAAAATCTCTGACGTATCCGTGGGGATGCAGCAGCGTGTGGAGATTCTCAAAATGCTATACCGGAATGCTGAAATACTAATTTTTGATGAGCCGACATCCGTGCTGACACCGCAGGAAGTACGGGAGCTGATGCAGATTATGCAGGGTCTGGTGGCTGAAGGCAAGTCAATTATTTTAATCACCCACAAGCTAAAAGAAATCAAAGCAATTGCCAATCGCTGTACAGTGATCCGTCGCGGTCAGCCTGTAGGTACGGTGGACGTGGCCTCCACACCGGAAGAAAAGCTGGCAGAGATGATGGTAGGGCGAAAAGTGCTGATGAAAGTAAATAAGGGGCCGGAAAACCTGGGCAAAGTCATCCTGCAATTGGAAAATACCTCTGTGCTAAACAATCGCGGTGTACTCGGACTAAAAAAGTTCACTCTTGATGTGCGCTGTGGCGAGATTGTCGGCGTTGCAGGCGTAGACGGGAACGGACAGGCAGAACTTGTGGAGGCGGTTATTGGGCTCAGGCAGGTGGAAGATGGCAGGATCCTGCTCAATGGCAGGGATATAAAAGAGCTGCCGGTTCGGGAGCGTATCCGTCACGGCCTGGCTATGATCCCCGAGGACAGGCATAAATACGGCTTAATTCTGGACTATACCGTCGAGGATAATCTGGTACTTAAGGTCTATGACCGGGAGCCCTTCTCCAAAAAAGGCCTGCTAAACCGGGATGTGATTCATCGGCACGCAGAAAAAATTGTTAAGGAGTTTGATGTCCGGGCCGGGCAGGGTGCCGCAACCATGGCACGCTCGCTTTCCGGCGGAAACCAGCAAAAAGCGATTGTTGGCCGGGAAATTGACCTGAATCCGGACTTACTGCTTGCGGTTCAACCAACCCGTGGCCTGGATGTCGGTGCCATCGAATATATCCACAGGCGTATTATTGAGCAGCGGGACCAGGGGAAAGCCGTTCTTTTGGTTTCTTTGGAACTGGATGAAATCCTTGCTCTCTCAGACAGGATTGCCGTCATTAATGATGGTGAGTTAGTGGGAATTGTGCAGGCGGCAGCAACCAATGAGAATGAAGTGGGCTTAATGATGGCCGGTGTGAAAAAGGAGGCAGGCACGTGAAGCTAACAGTAGGGAAAGAATATGTTCTGGCATTAATGGCCGTTATTCTTGGCCTGCTGGCCGGGGCCGCCTTAATGCTTGTCACCGGGAACAATCCCATAGAAGGCTATACGTTCCTTTTCCGCGGCGGGCTAATGAGTACGGAACGGATTGGTAATTCCCTGGCTACAGCTACGCCGCTGATTTTTACCGGCTTATCCGTGGCATTTGCTTTTCGTACAGGCCTGTTTAATATTGGTGCCTCGGGGCAGATGTTAATTGGCGGGCTTTGTGCCACAGCACTGGGGCTGACGCTTGCTTTGCCTAAGTTTTTGCTCCTGCCGGTAATGATTCTGGCGGCTATGGCAGGCGGAGGGCTGTGGGCGGCACTTCCCGGTTGGCTAAAGGGCCGGTTTAATGTACATGAAGTTGTCTCGACGATTATGATGAACTGGATTGCCTACTGGACAGTCTTTTATACTGTACCGGCCTATTTTAAAGGTCCGTTCCTGGAAACCGAGTCCCAGCGGATTACTTATGCGGCGTCTTTAAAAGTTGACTGGTTGACAGATCTTTTTAACGGATCTTATATTAATTTGGGTATCTTCTTAGCCGTACTGTTTGTGCTCCTGTCGGCGTTTATTCTGGAAAGAACAACCCTGGGGTATGAATTGAAGGCAGTCGGTTATAACCGGTATGCAGCGGAGTCTGCAGGCATTAGTGTAAACCGTAATATTATCTTGTCTATGACAATTGCCGGAGCTTTAGCAGGGTTAGCCGGCGCCACATTTTATGTTGGATACGCTTCGAACATGCAAATCGGTGTATTACCCCTCCACGGCTTTGACGGCATAGCGGTTTCGCTTTTGGGTGCAAACTCCCCTCTGGGAGTGCTGGGTGCCGCGCTGTTCTTCGGGCTTCTGCACACGGGTAAGGGTTTTATGAATGCAATGACACAGATTCCTCCGGAGATTGCCGATACAATTATCGCCACCATTATTTATTTTGCTGCCACCAGTGTTTTAGTAGAGCGGTATTGGGACAGGGTGCGGTCAAAACGGGGAGGTGCGAGATAAGATGTGGAGTGTTATTGTCCAAATATTTCCCTATGCGATTACCTTCACCATCCCTTTATTAATTACTGCACTGGGCGGTATGTACAGTGAACGAAGCGGAATCGTCAACATCGGTCTGGAAGGGTTAATGATTATCGGCATGTTTACCAGTGCACTGGTAATTTCCACGCTTGCGCCCGCCTATCCCACAACAGCCGTCTGGATCGGCCTGATGGCCGCGCTGATAATGGGGATGCTTTTTTCACTGCTGCATGCGTTTGCCTGTATCAGCCTGAATGCGAATCAGGTGATCAGCGGGATTGCCATTAACATGATTGCCGGCGCAGTAACCACCTATCTTGCCCGCAACATCACCGGCAGCGGCAATATTCATATTGTCCAGGGTCTGGCCAGAAGAAATATTCCGGTATTATCGCAAATTCCCATATTTGGCCGGTTGTTTTTTACTCAGACATATGCCACCACGTGGCTCGTCTTGGCCATCCTCCTGCTCTCTGTGTTTGTCCTGTATAAAACAGTATTCGGGCTGCGTCTGCGGGCCTGTGGTGAGCACCCCCACGCGGCGGATTCAGCCGGTATCAATGTGTACCGAATGCGCTACATCGGTGTCATGATTTCCGGAGCTTTTGCCGGGCTGGGCGGGGCTATTGTTATCGTCACCTACTCCGGTGAATTTAATGGTACAGCGGCAGGACTCGGTTTTCTGGCTCTGGCGGCCTTAATTTTCGGCCAGTGGAAGCCACTGGGCATCCTGGGTGCCACGTTCTTTTTCGGCTTTGCCAGCACAGTGGCCAATGTCTCACAAGTCGTTCCCGCACTGGCAGCGATACCGGGGATTATCTTAAAAATCTCTCCCTACGTATTTACTCTGGTCGCTCTGGTCGTGTCGTCAAAATCCTCACAGGCACCAAAAGCTCTTGGTGAGATATATGACAAAGGGAAACGGTAGTTTAATAAAAACACAAAGCGGCACCGGGAAACCCCGGTGCCGCTTTGTGTCTGTGTTACCGGTACGGCCCTTTTGCTGCAGCTTTCCCAAAAGTTGGCTGCAGATAAAAACAGACTTCATAAAAAAGGTTTGACATTTAGACAATTATCCCTTATCATAAAGATACCCCCCTAGGGTATATTTTTATTGAGGAGGAAACATAATGAAACGTCCTAATTATTTTATTAAAACTGACAGAGCCTTTTCAGCGGCGAGGAAATCCGCGTGGCTTATCACTTTAGCCGTGGCTATCGGAGGGCAATTTTACCCGCTCCTTGGACTTCTGGTACCATTTATCATGGTTGCCTTAATAGGTATGAGTCTGGTAAAGGGACGGTACTGGTGTGGTAACTACTGCCCCCACGGGAGCTTTTTTGACTTTCTGCTGCTACCGGTAAGCAGAAACAAGAAAATTCCTACCCTGTTTACGTCAAAAATTACGGTTGTACTGTTTTTCCTGTTTTTTATGTTTAACCTGACACGGCGTTTTGTCATGGTGTTTCAAAATATCGAAAATATTTCTTTACCTCACAGTGTGGGCATGATTTTCTCCACCACGTATTTAATGGTACTCCTTGTCGGTGGTCTTTTGGCTGTATTATTCAACCCCAGGACATGGTGCCAGTTTTGCCCCATGGGCTCTATCCAGACATTATCTTACAAACTGGGTAAAGCCACAGGCCTAACAGAGACCAGAGATGAAAAAGTTACCGTAGAGCATGCGGACCTTTGTCACTCCTGCGGAAAATGTTCCCGGGTCTGCCCGATGCAGTTAACACCGTTTAAAGAGTTTGGCGAAGATAATAACCAGTTTGATGATGAAAAGTGCATTAAGTGCAGCACATGTGTTGAAAACTGTCCTGCGGGAATTCTGCAGCTGGCAACTGCCCAGAAGAGTAGAAAACTGCAGGAAGAAGCCGATTTAGACGGTTATCAGGAAAGCGCCCATTACAAAGCGGAAATTATAAAAATAAAAGATTTAAACAAAGACGTTAAAGAGTATATTATCAGACTCATTGATCCCCCAACAATGAACCTGACTCCGGGACAGTTTGTCTTAATCAAAATCGATAACGACTTGTCCAGGGCCTATACTATCTCCTCAGTTAACAAAGAAGCCACAGAAATCGGTATCACAGTAAAAAAACTTGAAGACGGCTATGGTACCAATAAGCTTTTTACCAACTTTAAAGAAGGAGACCGCGTAGAGCTAAAAGGTCCTATGGGTAAAGACCTCCGGATTGACCATAACAAAAAGAAGCTCTTGTTTGTGGCCAACGGTATCGGGATCACACCTTTTGCCGCAGCTGCACAAAACCTGTTAGAGTATAAGGATAGCTACAACTTTACAGGTGATATCACACTCTTATACGGCGTCAGATATGAAGAAGACCTGATTTATGACGACCTTTTCACCAAGCTGGCAAATAAACATGCCAACTTCCACTACTACAAAACACTGTCCCGGGAGGACAGCGATAAAGCAAGAAAAGGCTATGTAACAAACATCCTAAAAGAGATTGACCTTGATCAAGACACCACAGTATATATCTGCGGTACAAAAGCTATGGCAGACGATATTCGAAAAATCCTGATTGAGAAAGGCGTTCCCAAAGAATCTATCAGTTACGAGAACTTTGCAGCATAGATAAAATTTAATCAACAACAAGGCCATTATGATATACTAGAAGTCACAGCTATTTTAAAGATATGTAAGGAATTTAGGTGAAATCATAATGGCCTCCACTTCTTTCTTTAATTCTCAAGCAGATATTATTGTCATTGGCTCAGGGTTTGCAGGGTTGGCTGCGGCCATTGAAGCCGCGGAAGCCGGCTCTTCGGTGATTGTGCTAGAAAAAATGATGGCACCGGGCGGCAACTCCGTCATTAGTGATGGTGGTATTGCAGCTCCGGGCACGAAATATCAAACTGATGCGGGTATCTTTGATTCCCCCAAAAAAATGTACCAGGATATGATGGCTGCCGGTGAAGGGCTTAACTATCCGGAACTGGTCAAGGTTGTTACCGAAGGTGCCAAAGAGGCGTTTATATGGACCAGAGACTATTTAGGTGTGAAATATAAAAACAGAGTCGATACGTTTGGTGGTCATTCAGTAGCCCGCTGTTACACACCCGAAGAAATTTCCGGTTCGGCGCTTATCAAAAGGCAATTAATTCGTGTAAAGGAACTTAATGTTCCTATATATCTGGGAACGTATGTCAAATCCCTGATCCAGGACGACAACGGACGTGTTACCGGCGTTGAGATTATCGACGGCTATCGTTATAACCGCCCAAACAAAGGGACCGGAAAAACGATGACTGCTGCCAAAGCAGTAATCGTAGCATCAGGAGGCTTCGGCAGTGACGTGGCCTTCCGTCAGGCACAGGACCCCCGTCTGGACAACTCGCTGATGAGTACCAATAAACCGTTTGCCACTGCCGAAATATTGAAAGAATGCCTGAGAGTTGGTGCCAATCCGGTTCAACTTTCCAGAATCCAGTTGGGACCATGGGCTTCACCGGATGAAAAGGGATTTGGAGCGGGTCCATTATTTGGTGAATATGTAGTACTTCCCTACGGTATCCTTGTTGATCCTAAAACAGCAAAGCGTTTCGTGAACGAACTCAGTGACCGGAAAACTCTGGCCGAAGCCCTGCTGAAACAAAACCACCCAGTTATTGGAATTGCAGATGAAGGTGCGGTTCAAGTTGCCGGCTGGGACCTATCCCGGGCACTCGCAAAAAAAGTTATCAAACCCTACGCATCCTTTGAAGCCCTGGCTCAAAGCTTTACAATAGACGCGACGGCATTAAAGTTAACCATGGCCAGGTTTAACAAGATGATTACCAATGGAAAAGATCATGACTTTCAGAAACCGATCTTAACTAACGCAGTGCCTTTAGAAAAGCCGCCATTTTATGCCATGCGGCTCTGGCCGAAAGTTCACTATACCATGGGAGGCATCCAGATAGATACCTCTGCCCGTGTAATTCACCGAGACCAGTACCCAATCCCGGGACTCTATGCCGCCGGCGAAGTCACCGGTGGCATTCACGGGGCGTGCAGACTCGGTAGCTGCGCCATCACCGAATGCCTGGTCATGGGCCGAATTGCAGGTAAAGACGCTGCAAAACTTCTGCAGTGACTCAATCTTCACAGAATAGACTGGATTCGCTTTATAGCCTTAAAGTGCCAGCAGAGCCAATAAGCCTCTTAATTAAGAAAAAATGCATCGACTAAAAGACTTGATTTTACTGACGGGATATGTTACTATCATTTTACGCGCCCGTAGCTCAGCCGGATAGAGTAACTGACTACGAATCAGGAGGTCGGAGGTTCGAATCCTCCCGGGCGCGCCATTTAACAGCTAACAATGCCAATGCATAGCGCATTGGCATTTATAAATTAAAGATAACTGAGGGATTACGGTGACCGATATCCATTTTATGAGGGAAGCGCTAGTCGAAGCTCTAAAAGCATTTGATAAAGGCGAAATACCCATCGGAGCCGTAATGGTCCGGGACGGGAAGATTATTGCCCGTGACCACAACCGCCGTGAAGAAAACCACGATCCCACCGCTCACGCTGAAGTTTTGGTCATCAGGGAAGCAGGTAAAACCCTGGGTGGCTGGAGGCTGTCAGATTCCACCCTCTATGTGACCATCGAGCCCTGCCCGATGTGTGCCGGCGCTCTTGTCCAGGCTCGCGTGCCACGCCTTGTCTACGGCGCAGCCGACCCTAAGGCCGGTGCCGTACACTCACTCTATACCATTACCGAAGACCAACGGTTAAACCACCGCCTGGAAGTCACAGGCGACGTCCTGGCCGAAGAAGCGGCCAACCTGATGCGGCACTTTTTTAGAAGCCGCCGCTAAAAACCGATATCAATTTTACGGAGAGATGGCCGAGTCCGGTTGAAGGCGCACGACTCGAAATCGTGTGACGGGAAACTGTCCGTGGGTTCGAATCCCACTCTCTCCGCCAGGCATCTATGCACCCTTAGCATACTAAAGCGAGGGTGCTTTTTTGCGTCTATTTCACATAAATTTCACGTTATTTTCTTCACTTGTGAAATGAGCACAAAAAGGGGCTTAATCGCCCCAAATTGCTTTGTCTATTGTAGCAGTTATTTGTTCCTGGACAGAACGTTCTACGTGGCCATTAACGTCCTGGGTGGATAATCCGGGGCAAAATGAGCCACTGTTCCGGTAACCCAGAGCCAGGTATCCGGCGTTTTTGAGCCACCGTTCCGGCTTGGGAGC
>JAWSUT010000031.1:0-28688 GCA_033549345.1 Bacillota bacterium
CTGCAATGTTATTATCTTTTACATGCCGGATGAAGACTGAGCATGGAGTAGAACGCTGGGATGGCATCATCCCCAGGATTGACAACCACGGGAGCCACTACGAAATCAGAATTGAAAGCCGTTCCGGCATTATGGTTTTATTCGGTAAAACGTCCCAGGGAGGCTTTGCCTGCATGCCGGATCACGATGCCGGTTGCCATCTTAGCGATCTGAAGGATAGGTTCTGGAATGCTGAACAGCTCATCCCTATTTTGGGGGAGGTGGATGGAATCACTGTGGCCCAGGCACTGTATACCCTGGCAGATAAACTTAACCTTTTCCCCTGCAGCAAGTAAGAAGAAAGTTCGACAACCAATCTATCTACAAAAAGAGGGTGAGAATGTCTCGCCCTTCTCTATTTTACAAATCTTTAAGACAAAAGCATTCCCCGACAGTTTTCATTGGATATTACCGTCAAAGATTGGCGGAATCAACAAGCGGATTGGACCGTGACAACTGGAAGGAATCCATTCGGGAATTCTCTTATTTACTGAACAGGCAAAAACAAGGGGCAGGCTGGATAGAAAAATATGAAAACAAAATAGCATTAGCCAAGAGTGAACTAAGAAACCTGATTGAAAACAAGGAAACGGTTTTGCTCGTCATCGTGACAGGCAGAGAAATACGTGTATACGGAGGTCTCAGGCAATTAGGAAGCGTTTTATATCACGATTTAGGTTTGCAGCCTCCTCATTCCCTACTGATAGAAGATTATTATATTTCCGTTACTCTGGATACAATTCTCATGTTTAATCCGGATCATCTCTTTATCTCCTGCTGGGACACGCAAAAAGCCAAAGTAGAATTGACCCGTTTTATGATGAGGCTACAAGACATGAATCTAAATGCGATAACAAAAAATCAGGTATATGAGTTCCGCCTGTGGCTAAACTTTCACGCGCCCCTGATTCACGAAATCGCCATCGATGAAGTTTTACGATTGGTCAGTACGTCGGGTTAATAATTGTGTCCATGAATTTTTACGACTTTCTCCATTGAACATTCCCCCGTCATGGTGTATTCTAAATGCGAATGAAAATTATTCTCATAGGGGGATCAGAAAAAATGAAACGTTTTAAAATGCTTGGCGTGGCAGCGCTGCTTGCCTTACTGGTGTTCGCCGTTGGGTGCGGTGGCCCGGCAGCCGAAAATGAACCAAAAGATGAACCGCCAGAGACGCGGGTGATTACACATGCCATGGGGGAAACAGAGATTCCCGCGAATCCGCAGCGTGTTATAGATTTAGTTGGTATCCTGGATCACATGGTTGCGCTGGATTTGCGGGTCATTGCTTCGCCATCTGCGATAAGTTGGGCAGGGTTTGATTTTGCACCATACCTGGTAGAGCTTCATAAAGAGCCTATAACAGCCGTTGGTGATGGATGGGATTTTTCGCTAGAGCAGATTTTATCACTGGAGCCAGACGTAATCCTCATGTATGAAGGTATGGAAGCATATGAAGAACTATCTAAGATCGCTCCCACTATAGTGTTAAGCTATGAATGGGGGAACCTCCATGAAGGGTTACAGGAATTGGGAAAAGTCTTCGGAAGAGAGAACAAGGCAGAAGAAGTACTGAAACGGTATGAAGAAAAGGCAGCTCTTGCCAGAGATCAGTTAAGTCAGTCTATTGGTGATGAAGAAGTGATGTTTTTAAGAATTTCCGATAAATTCTACCGTGTATATGGACGGATTGATAACCAGGTACCCAGGCTGCTTTATGATGATTTAGGGTTAACCTTTATGCAGGAATTCCCTATAGACGAATGGAAGCAGGACTTAACGCTTGAAGGATTGACCGTCTATAACCCGGGCCATATTTTTGTTGAGACCAATGCCGGCGAAGGTCCGGAGCGACTTTTAAAGGAACTGGAAGCAAGTAATGTCTGGAACTCCCTGCAAGCCGTACAGGCAGGCAACATATACAATGGTGATGGTTTCATTTATTACGCGCAGGGAACCATCGGAAGTTCGATACTGATTGATCAGATACTGGAGGACATGCTTGGTAACTAAAGTGACGTAAATTGGCAAAAAAACAAGCTATGAGAGGAATCTTCCCATAGCTTGTTTTTTACATGGGCTGCGTTAAACTGGAGCAGCGGATATTTATCCGTAATTTTTATGAAAATAGTCCATTGTGCAAGGATGTCCGTTATACTAAAATAAGTGATAATGAGATTCAATAGTAAACACAGCGGAGAGGATTATCGTGTTATGACTGTAAGCAAACATAAAGGGAATCAACAAGAGTTACTTAAGGGTCAGACACCACACGAAAAAATAACGTCGCGGCCATTGGTGGTGACGCTGATCCTGGTTGCAGGGTTGGCGGCGCTGATTGTAAGCCTGGCCGCGTCAATTTCCCTTGGGCCGGCCGATATTACGTTCAGGACGGTTTGGCAGGGGGTGTTTCAGTTTAATCCGGACCTTACCTCACACCAGATCATTCGGGAATTACGCCTGCCAAGAGCAATAGCGGCAGCTCTTGTGGGAATGTTTTTGGCTGTATCCGGCTCCATTATGCAGGGAATGACACGGAACCCGCTTGCATCACCATCCATTATGGGGGTTACTGCCGGTTCCGCTTTTATGATTGCCATTGCATTTGCCTTTTTCCCGGGGACATCGTATCTCGGCTTAATGGCTTGGTCGTTTGCGGGAGCCGGCCTGGCAGTACTTCTTGTGTATGTAATCGGTTCTTTTGCAAAGGGCGGCCTTTCACCGGTCAAGCTTGCTCTTGCCGGTACTGCTGTGAGTGCGCTGTTAAACTCCATATCATCTGCTATCGCCATTCGCTTTCGTGTGGCGCAGGATATCAGCTTTTGGTATGCAGGCGGTGTCGCCGGTACAAAGTGGACTGGTGTTCAGCTGCTGATACCTGTTGCCATCATCGGTCTGACAACTACTTTGCTTATAGCAAGATCGATTACGGTACTTAGCCTGGGGGAGGACGTGGCCAAGGGTCTGGGACAGCGTACAGTCCTGATAAAAACAGCGGGCACCGTTGTTGTTTTGCTGCTCACGGGAGCTGCGGTGTCGGTGGCAGGAACGGTTGGTTTTATCGGCCTTGTGATTCCTCATATTACCCGGTCCCTCGTAGGTGTCGATTACCGGCGCATTATACCATGTGCGGCAATGTTAGGCGCACTGCTTCTCGTGCTGGCTGATATCGGAGCACGCATGGTTAATCCTCCCTTTGAAACGCCCGTTGGAGCAATTACCGCCATGATTGGCGTGCCGTTTTTCCTCTACCTGGCCCGCAGTGAAAGGAGAGGATTATAATGGGGGTTTATAAACAAGCCAATTACAAACCGTTACTTACTATGCTTATCCTGAGTGTACTTATTCTGATTACCTTTTTTATTAGTCTAAATCTGGGCTATATCCGTATTTCACCGATGGATGTTGTCAAAACCATGGCAGGATCTGGAACGGCAGACAATCGGCTGGCTCTTTTTGATTTCCGTTTGCCCCGCATGGTAATTGCCCTGTTAATCGGAGCAGGGCTGGGAGTATCCGGTGCGATTTTACAGGGAGTATCGCAAAACGGACTGGCTGATCCCGGAATTCTGGGGATCAACGCAGGGGCCGGCCTTACCGTGGTATTGTTCATTTTCTTCTTTCAGGGATCCTTCTATTCTCTGGGCACATTATCTGTTTTTATTATGCCGTTGGCGGCTTTAGCCGGCGGACTGTTGGCCGCGTTGCTTATCTACACACTGGCCTGGAAGCAGGGCGTGACCCCGACAAGGCTTATTCTGGTGGGGATAGGGGTTAACGCTGCCTTTGGGGCTGCTTTGATAATTTTTCAGCTGAAGATGAATCCGAATGATTTTATGAGAGCAACAATCTGGCTCTCCGGCAGTATTTGGGGAACCAACTGGAAGTTTGTTGCGGCAGTTTTGCCGTGGATTTTATTGCTTATTCCCTTTACGATCTATAAGGCCCGCTATTTAAATGTGTTGAATTTAGGTGATTCTACAGCGACCGGGCTTGGCGCGGCCGTTGAGAAGGAGCGGAGAACGTTATTGCTGACCGCTGTTGCTTTGGCCGGGTCTTGTGTCGCTGTGGGCGGGGGAATTGCTTTTGTAGGGCTCACCGCTCCCCATTTGGCACGACGTCTTGTGGGGCCAAAGCATGAAGTGATGCTGCCTGCGACCGCTCTTACCGGAGCATTGCTCCTGCTTGTAGCAGATACAATTGGCCGTAATGTACTCTCTCCGGCGGAAATACCGGTAGGTATTGTTGTCTCTGCTTTAGGAGCTCCCTATTTTATTTATTTGTTGATAAAAACGGACTAAGCACCTGATATACAGTTGACGTTTGTTGTCAAAGATGCTCAAGGCATAGGAATCAAAAGAGGCAGGCGGACGATATGAACCCGCCTGTTTTTTTCACCTGAGCAAACGTTACACGAAGGTTTCTGAGGTTAAAACTTTACTGCCAATTGACAAATGAACGATTTATGTCTATAGTTAAATTCAATGAGAATAATTATCAATGCAGGAAAGGGATTCCTATGCAGGAACTGACAGGCAAGGCAGGCGGCGTATACAATTTAACATCAATAGAGCGTATCGAATTACAGGGTGCCGGGGATGCCCATTTTGTGTCGTCCCATACACTGCTGTTTATTGACAATGGTGCAGGAATGCTTATCATTGACGGAATACCGCTGCGGCTTAAGCAAAGCAGTTGTTTTTTGTTACACCCCGGCATGTATGTCAAGGCCATCAGCGAAGAGCAGCAAACAATGCGGTACTATCAATTCGTTATTGAAATTCTGGAAAGTAAACAAGATAGAAATGACCAAACCGAAAATGTCTTTTCATTTTTAAAAGGAGAACTTTCTGTTTGCCATACCGCCAAATTATTAAACAGCATTAGAAATCTATATAGTAATGAACAAAAAGAAGCAGACAGTATGGTAAAACAGCTCCGCAGGCAGACCATGTTAGGTGAATTGCTTCTGTTTTTATACCAGGAAAACGTAAATCAAGTTCAAAATACAAAAAACTCGCTGTCTAATGTCATTGCGTATATTAGCAACCATTATGACAAGGAACTGACCAGGGAAAAATTAGCCGGCATTGCAGGATTAAGTCCGGGTTACTTTTCATACGTCTTCAAACAGGAAACGGGTAAAAGCCCGATATGCTTTGTCAATGAAATCCGTATGGAAAAAGCAAAGGAACTGCTTGTGGCCACAAATGATCCATTAAAGGGCATTGCCGAAAGCGTAGGCTATAAAGATGAGTTTTATTTTAGCAGAATCTTTAAAAAGACAGTCGGCATACCCCCAACAGTTTATATCAAAAAAAACCGGCTAAAGATCGCGAATATTGAAGGTGCCTTTAACGGGCACTTCAGAGCTTTAAATTCCAGGCCGTATGCATCTTTTACATATACGGGGAGTGGGAGCGGCCTGCTTAATATTAACGATAAGCAGTGCTCTTTTAATTTGGAACAGGGAGTTCAACCGATAATTCAATGTCTCATTCACAACAAGCCGGATCTGATTGTTTGTGCCGATCATAATAAAGAATTGAGTGAAATTTTCAGGAAAGTTGCTCCGACAATGGAGATTCCCTGGATGGAAAGGGACTGGCAGGGCCATCTTCTGCAAATTGCCGATATTCTCGGTAAAGAAAAAGAGGCAAGACTTTGGCTTAAACGGTATGATTATAAAGCGGCAAACGCCTCCGATCAGCTAAAGCGAAAGATGAGTCCCGATGAAAAAATAGGCATTGTCAGAATTTATGACGGGAGCTATTGTGTATACGGGAAAAGGAATATCGGCAGCGTTATTTATAACGACCTCAAATTAAGTCCTGTCGATGCAGTAGGCCATATTCCCCGCAGAGCAAATCAAATGCCCGTTACGTGCTCGCAAATTATGGAGGATCAGCCGGATCACCTGTTAATTATGACGGCACCTGACCCAAAGTCACAGAGATTATTGTTGGCTCTGACAAACCACAAAGAATGGAACTGCTTACCCGCTGTTGTTAAAAAACAAGTCTATTATATTCAAAATTCCTGGTTGGAGTATTCCGCATCTGCACATGAAATGTTATTAGAGCAGTCGTTACAGCTTTTTCTGAAAGAAAAGCGAATATAAATCCAAAGGAATCAGAATAATTCTCCATGGTCTTTCCTTGGGGAATACACTAGAATATCATTGAGAAAGATAATCAATTTCATTGGAGGGGTATTCTTGAAGCGTAAACAATTTTTGCTGGTCATTGTATCTGTACTTATTTTTGCTGCTCTGCTCACAGGTTGTGGTACAACAGAGACAGATAATCAGAATGAAGCCCAGCCGGAACCATCAACAAGAGTTTTTGCGCATTATATGGGAGAAACAGAAATACCGGTTGAGCCTAAACGAGTTATCGCTTTAGACTATGTGGGGCATGTGCTGGCTGCAGGGGTTGTTCCTGTTGGCGTTAATAACTGGAACTTAGACAATCCTTATTTTCAGCCTTATTTTGCCGGCGTTGAGGGCCTGGGAGAGGATGAACCAAACCTGGAAAAGATTCTTTCCCTTAAACCGGATCTTATTCTTGGTGCGGAATGGAATGAAGAAATTTACGAAGATTTATCAAAAATCGCCCCCACAGTCTTAATCCCATGGATGGAACATGATGTAAATGAGCATTTAGCTATTGTTGCAGATGTATTAGGTAAGCAGGCAGAAGCCGAAGCATGGCTGAAAAGCTTTGAGGACCTGGCGCAGCAGAAGTCGCAGGAAATGAGAAATTATGTGGCAGAAGATGAAACAGTTTTAATATTTAGGATATACCCGGATAGCTTTAGCGTATATGGTGACAGGAATATGGGACATGTATTCTACCGCGGATTGGGCCTAACCCC
The DNA here is from genome assembly GCA_033549345.1 of Bacillota bacterium. Classification (GTDB taxonomy): domain Bacteria; phylum Bacillota; class Dethiobacteria; order Dethiobacterales; family Dethiobacteraceae; genus JAWSUT01. The sequence goes on from JAWSUT010000031.1 coordinate 6,919, forward strand.
GCCCCAGGGTATTCAGGAACTGATTGGTGACGAGGTCGGCAAACTGAACCAGCATAAAATTTCTTTAGAGGTACTGCCGGAATTTAGTGGCGACCATCTGATTGTCATGGTAAATGATCTTGCGGAAGCAGAAACACAACTGGCAGAAATACAAAAAACCATGCTGTGGCAAAACTTACCCGCAGTACAAAACGATAAAGTGTACTATATAGAGCGAGGGCAATGGTTGTCATACGACCCGGTTTCTATAATGGGTCAGCTTGAAGACGCAGTGGGGCTGTTTAAGGATGAATAAACTTTATATGTGCCGTTAAATGTCCATAGAAAACTACAAAATAGTCCATTGACTTAGTCAATGGACTATACGTATAATTTAAATGAGAATGCTTATCAATGTTTTTGCAGAAGGAGTGTACCTTTTTTATGGTTATGCTGTCAACAGAGAAACTGGCAATTTCATACGGAGAAGCAGATATCGTAACGGGCTTGAATTTAGAGATTCCGGAGGGCAAAATAACTACGATTATCGGCCCCAACGGTTGCGGGAAATCCACTATCTTAAAAACAATGTCGCGTATATTAAATGCGAGAACCGGTGCTGTATACCTGGATGGGAAAGAAATTCATAAAACGCCGACCCGCGAGATTGCCCGGAAAATGGCTATATTGCCCCAGACACCGGAAGCACCAAGCGGCTTGACTGTCAGTGAGCTGGTTTCCTACGGCCGGTTTCCCCACCAGCGGGGTTTTGGCCGTTTAACAGATGAAGATAAAAGAATTGTTCGCTGGGCTATTGATGTAACCGGGATGACACTGTATTCCGACCGGCCAATTAATGCTTTATCAGGGGGGCAGCGCCAGCGCGTATGGATAGCAATGGCCCTTGCGCAGGAGACGGAGTTACTTCTTCTGGATGAGCCGACAACATATCTTGATTTAGCACACCAATTGGAGGTTTTGAAGCTTCTTGAAAGATTAAACCAGGAAGAAGAGCGAACCATTGTAATGGTCCTTCATGATTTGAACCATGCAGCCCGCTTTGCTCATCATATGGTTGCTATTAATAACGGCAAGGTCATGATGGAGGGTAGCCCGGATAAAGTCATGACGCCTGAAGTCTTAAGAGATGTTTTTAATATAGACGCTGAAATTGTGCTGGATCCACGGACAAGAAAGCCTGTCTGTGTTACGTATGATCTCGTAGAAAAGAAGGATGCAGCAATAAAAAAAGTGCAACTTGGTGCAACTGCTTAAATCAAATTTAGAAACAGCAACGAAAAAAAGCTTAGCTAAATCACAGCAGCCGTAAGGCATACGCCATACGGCTGCTTTTTTTTCTCAATTTTCCGGGGAAGCCTTTTGATGCAGCGGCGGAACAACCAGCCATCCTTTTTTCTTCATCATACGCAGCAGTGTCAGCCCGTATTGTGCTTTTTTGGAATGCAGCTGTAAAAACTGAACCGCAATGTCTTCCCGGATTGATAAGGCCATTATTTTACTGCCGGCAAGCAATCCGGCTGAGATTTCACTGGCAATAAATCCGGCTAATAGATTATCGCTAAAACGAGCACCTTCAGGAATGTCATCAAGATCAACCTTTGGTTGTTCCGGCGGTGATGGTGGCAGGCTCACACCGTTATCTTTAAGAAGAGAAGTAAGAGCCTTGATTTCCGGTTCAATAATGTTTTCAAGCTTGTCAGATTAAATAGATATCTTATCCGAAAAGCACCACTGCCTTTAAACTGTCGGGGCTTGTGGCAGCAAGGTAGATTGTATACAATAGCCTTGAACACAAAGGGATAGAGGTGTGGTAGCGACTTATTCACAAAGTATGGAAGGAAAGACCGTCGTTACGCTACCTGTACAAAAAGATGTGTAAGTCATAATGTTTTTCAGGAGTTAGCGTCACAATAAGCATTCACGCCGGTGGGATACGAAGACATGCGCCAACAGCCTCTTATACCTCGTGACCGAAATAATCAGCCTGGGAACAACCAAATATAGGAGACCCTGGTGGGGGTTATGGCTTTGATGACTGTCCATTTGCCTATGGGCATTTTTTTGAATATACAAACGATAGGTCTTTCATGAAACTCATGGCCCGTTCTGATAATTCTCTAGGGTAGCTGCCACACCGGGCGAGTTCATGAACGATTTTTAATTTCAGTGTGAACGAAATGCACGCGAACGTGCTCTTAGTATATAGAGAAGCTTCTTACCGCGGTATTGCAGGAGGGAATCGGATGACGGAAAACGAGTTTTTGCAATTGTTACAGCCTTTGGAGGCATATCTGGCCAGAATGGCCCATGCCATTGTCGGTGACAGGGAAGAGGCAAAAGACGCACTGCAGGATGCGCTGCTGTCTGCTTTTGTCACCAGGAACCAACTCAGGGACACGGCTTATTTTAAGCCATGGATTAAAAAAATTGTCGCCCACCAATGCGGCCGGCAGCTGAAAAAGAAGGGACGCGTCATACCCATGGGGAGTGCGGCAGAAATGACTCCCGATTCATCAGCAGGCAACCAACACGATGGCCTGATCTGGGATGTGGTGCAAACACTGCCTGAACACCAGTCGCGTGTAATTACATTGCGTTACATGGCAGACCTGAAACAAACAGAGATCGCAGCTGTCCTGAATATTCCGGAGGGGACAGTAAAATCGAGGATACATAAAGCGCTTGTCAGTCTAAGGAAGATTCTTGGAGAAGAAATGGAGGCTGGACTCAGTGAAATGCCAAGATATTAGAGAAGAGTTAACAGCTTACTTAAATGATGAGCTGGCAAAATATCAAGCAGGAGAAGTGGAGCAGCACCTCTTAGAATGTGCACCCTGCGCCAGGGAATCGCTGCGCATACGCAAACTGGAAGAAGAACTCCGGCAGGGCCTGGATCAGTGCCTGCAGGAATCGACGGAACGGCAGCAGAGTATGACGGAGTGGCTGCAAAAAGCATCCCGTGAATTAAGCGATGCAGAAAGGGAAGAGAGAATGAACTGGGTTGCCGGTCTTGACAGCACAGGAACAGCGGTGCAGAAAAAAAACCGTAAGTCCATTAAGCCCTGGATTGGGCTGCGGGCTGTGGCAGCCGTTCTTTTGGCGGCGCTCCTGCTGGTCTCCTACTGGCCCCAGGTGGTGCGTGCCTCAAGCCAGATGCCGTTTGTCGGGCAGTGGGTTCAGGAATTTGTCCTGCGCGATGCCGGCCTTGACTGGGCCTATCAGAACGGCTACATCCAGGAGAATCTGGCGGTAGCGGAGCAGGATGGGGTCCGGCTGACCATTCTGGGAGCGGTGGCCGATCCGGTCCATACCACAGTTATCTATCTGCTTGACGGCCTGAACACGGATGCCGAAGTATATGCCTCCCTCAGAGAAATTAATGGTGAGGGGATTGCTTCCTGGACCGCACCGGCTATCGATACGCCTCTGGGCAAAGTGGGTATGGCGCAGACCTGGGCACTGCCGCCCGGTGAAAACGCAGTAACTGTTTACCTTGAATCGGCAGGCAGCCTGACCTCCGCCCTGGAAGCCACATTTAGCCTGGACCGTGAAGAAATCAGCAGGTTGTCACAGATGTACCCCCTGAATTTCCAAACCACTGTGGATGGTATCACAGTAACTGCCAACAGCGTAGTATACACACCGACCCAGATCATGGTTGACTTCACAGTAAGCGGCGGCTCCAATTTACACGGGTTGCACCGGCCTGAGTACGATTTGTACCTGATTGATGGCGCCGGCAATAAAACAGAATCTGTCTCAGGCGGCGGCGGCAATGTCGAACCCGGGCGCTGGGATTTGCAGTATGTTTTTAACCGCCCCCGAAATATGGACGGCTTGCAGTTTGTGATCCCTGCTCTGGGCCGTAACGTGGATATTAACCTTGAAGTCAGTGCGGGGGATGTAGGTACGACCCTGGATGTTTTCGGCAGCAAGCTTAAACTGGCAGGATTTGAGGCCAGACCCGGCCAATTGGACATCAATATTGCTTATCCCAGCAACAGCCGTGTTCAGTTACTGTCCGACTGGACGGTGACTGATGGCGGCGGCCAAACCCTGGAGATAACAGGCAATGGTAATGAATACCGCGCTCTTTATGGAGAAGAAATCGCAGGCTACATTGTAGATAACCTTTATCTGGAAGGGGAGCCTGCCAGGGCCGTGGCAAAAAAAGCGATGCTGATTGTTGAAGGAAACTGGCAGATTAACCTGCCTGCCGCACAATAAACAGTGTAAAAACAGAGGTAACGGCAACCAGCCGGAGCCTCTGTTTTGCTTTGGACAGGAACAGGGACTTGTTGTTGGGAGATATATTTTATACAATTGGTTTGGGTGCAGAGGACGGAGGGGTGAGCTTGGCTTTTTCAAAAAGTCTGGAAGAAAAAACAGTGAGTGCCATGATTGACATGTATTGCAGGGACAAGCACCGGCAAGAACAGGACGGGTTATGTGAGAAATGCAGCCGGCTTCTGGCCTATACCCTCGAACGGATAGAAAAATGTCCCTTTGGTGAGAAGAAGCCGGTTTGTGCAAAGTGTACGGTCCATTGCTACAAGGCAGAGATGCGTGAGGAAATCAGACGTGTCATGCGGTATGCCGGCCCGCGCATGCTCTATGAAAAGCCGCTTTTAACTCTGCGCTATGTGTACAGGAAAGCTTTTACATCATAGGACAAACAGGATGTGCGTTAATTGCTGCACCGGTGGCAATAATAAGCTATAATGGAAGCCCTTGCCTGAGAAATGATTGCTTTTTCTGTTACCGGAAATATTGCAATGCAAGGAGGCGAAGAAATGGCAAAAAAAACAGCTCCGCCCGGTTCTTCTTTTATCGAAGACCCGCGTTACAGGCAGTGCAACAGAGAGGCTCTTTTGGGGCTTGGCCTGGGGCTTGCCAACTTTATTTGGTGGTTTGTCTGGGGCTATGGCCTGGGTTCGGGGCCGCCTGAGGAATACATTTATGTGATGGGTTTTCCGCTTTGGTTCTTTATGAGCTGCATTGTGGGGGCCGTACTTTTTTCTGTGCTGGCCATTGTCATGGTACGAAAGTATTTTGTGGACATGCCTCTTGGTCAACTTGACGAGGATGAAGTCAAAGAGATGCAGGAGGCGAGGTAGATGGCAGACGCCAGAATGGATGTGCTGATCCCGCTTCTGATTTATTTTCTGATTGTTTACGGCCTGGGTTTTTACAGTATGAGATTTGTATCCAAAGCCAGCCGCAGAGAGGGAACCGGATTTTTACATGAGTACTTAATTGGCGACCGCAGTATGGGTGGTGTTGTCCTGGCTATGACGCTGGTTGCCACATACTTAAGCGCAGGCAGTTTTATCGGCGGCCCCGGTACTGCCTATACCATGGGGCTTTCCTGGGTCTTTCTGGCCATGTCGCAGATGCCCACGGGCTATTTTACCCTGGCTGTCCTGGGGAAGAAATTCGCCATTGTTGCCCGCAAGATTAATGCGGTAACAGTCACAGACTTCCTCAAAGAACGTTATGAGAATAAACTGCTTGTGGTGTTGGTCTCAGTTTCTGTGGTCTTTTTCTTTATGGCTGCCATGAGCGCCCAGTTTATCGGAGCCGCCCGTCTGCTGCAGGGCGCAGTGGGTGTGCCGTATGAAACCGCGCTAACTTTTTTTGCGGTCAGTGTACTTATTTATACCATTATCGGCGGCTTTCGTGCCGTGGTGCTGACGGATACGATGCAGGGCATTATTATGACGATCGGTACTACGGTCGTCCTGTTCGCTGCCATTGCTGCCGGAGGCGGTATAACCAATATTATTCAAGGTATGTATACCATTGACCCCGGTTTGATCTCACCCTACGGGCCTGATCCGGCCTTTACTTCCATGGCCTGGGTGACTTCGTTCTGGATTCTTGTGGGCTTTGCCGTGGTCGGACTGCCTCAGGTGGCCACCAGGGCCATGGGCTATAAGGACAGCGTCAGCCTGAAAAACGGTATCATCTATGGCACGATTGTTTCCATGGTGCTTCTGCTTGGCATGCACCTGCTGGGTGCGTTTGGCCGGGTACTGGTGACCGGTATTGAATCCGGTGACCTGGTTGTGCCCACAGTGACTACGACACTTTTTCCGAACTGGATTGCCGGAATTATCCTTGCCGGCCCTTTGGCGGCCGTGATGTCTACGGTGGACTCGCAGCTTTTGCTGGCGGTCGGCGCTATCGTCAATGATATCTACGCCAACATGATTAACACAAAGGTAAAAAGAACTGCCAGAATAACGTTTATCAGCTCGGTGGTCATTGGTTTGATTATCTTTGTCGCCTCATTCAATCCACCCGATTTGATGATCTGGCTAAACCTTTACGCACATGCCGGACTGATTTCAACATTTCTCTGGCCGGTACTGCTTGGACTGTACTGGAAAAGAGCCAATACTGCAGGTGCGTTTGCTTCCATCATTACCGGCATCGGCTCATATGTTTCTTTTAACATGTTGATGCCCAGGCCGCTTGGTATGCACACCATTGTCCTGCCGCTCCTGATTTCCCTGACTGCTTTTATTGCCTGCACTTACCTGACCCAAAGGCCTCCGGAACGAATCATCGAAAAATTCTGGGGAGTATAGTTACAACTGCAGTATGCATTTATCAAACACGCCCGGTTCACTGAACCGGGCGTGTTTGTTTACACTATGCGATAAATTACGGATAAAGAGGAAATGAAAGGAAAAACTGTTGGTAGGCAGATAAAAAATAGCGGAGGATGATTACTTTGCATGAATTATCACTTGTTAGCCAAATTATTACTCAGGTCGGTGATGATGCGGTCAGGCATGGCTTAAACAAAGTTTATTCTGTTACACTGGCCGTTGGGCGGCAGGCCCACGTTCAGGCGGATGCTCTTACATTTGGTTTTGATGCCGCTAAGAGGGGCACTGTCTTACAGGAAGCCGAACTGGTTATCGTGGCTGCAGACGGAGATGAGCTGGAAGTACAGGAATATGAAGGGGAGCGGGACTGATTTGGCGCTAAAGCTGCCCGAACGGAAAGAAAATCTACCCATCCGGCGCAGGGTGAGTGTGACCGGCGTGGTGCAGGGTGTGGGTTTTCGTCCGTATATTTACCGTGAAGCAAAAAAACGATCGTTGTCGGGGTGGGTCTTAAACAACAGGGAAGGCGTTGTCATGGAAATTGAGGGGCCTGCCGCAGCAGTGGATGAGTTCTTGTCTGAGGTGCAAAACTGCCCACTGCGTCTGGCCCGGATTGATGCAATTCTCTGCACGGAAGTGGAAGCTGAGGGCAGCGCGGTATTTATGATCCGTGAAAGTGCCGACAGCGGCAGCGGTCTGGCACAGATACCTGCAGATGTGGCTCTTTGCCCGGCCTGCGAAAATGACGTATTCGCATTCGATAGCCGCCGGTTTCATTATCCTTTCACCAACTGCACCGACTGCGGGCCGCGCTTTACGATTATCCGGGGCGTCCCTTACGACCGTGAGCTGACAACCATGGCCGGTTTTACCATGTGCGCGGAGTGCGCCAGTGAATATCATAATCCGGGTGACCGGCGCTTTCACGCCGAGCCCAACGCCTGCCCGCAATGTGGCCCGCAGGTCTCTCTGCTGGATGGTAAGGGGGATATTGTTCCCGGAGAATGGCGTGAGAATGCTCTTTCTTTCCTGCGGGACGGGCATATTCTGGCGGTTAAAGGCCTGGGCGGTTTCCACCTGGTCTGTAACGCCGCAAACCCGCAGGCAGTGGACCTCTTACGCCGGCGCAAAGGGCGGCCGGCCCGTCCGTTTGCAGTGATGTGCAGGGATCTGTCTGTGGTGCGGCGGCATTGTTTTCTGGATGAAGCGGAAGCCGCTTTGCTGCGGTCCCCTGCAGCCCCGATTGTCATCCTGCGGCGCCGGCCGGAATGTACATTGCCGGAGGGGCTCTCCCCGGGCACAAGAACACTCGGGGTGATGGTTCCCTACACCCCGCTGCACCTGCTGTTGTTTGCCGCGCAGATGGAGACGCTGGTGATGACCAGCGGCAACGAAAGCGGGCTGCCGCTTGCCAAAGACAACGAAGAAGCATATTGCCGGCTTCAGCATACGGCAGATTATTTTCTTACCCACAACCGGCCTGTTCACAGGCGCTGTGACGATTCCCTGATACAGGTTACGGCCGGGGAGCCCTGCATGCTCAGGCGTTCCCGGGGGTATGTGCCTGTACCCTGTCCCGTTCCTGTACCGCAGCATACGCCGCAGGTCTTTGCCGCCGGGGGGGACCTGAAAAACACTTTTTGCTATCTCTTAGACGGCCACGCTTACCTTGGCCCGCATATCGGGGATTTGGCCTTTACTGAAACCCGGCAGGCCTATCTGGAAGCTGCCGCGGAGTTTGCCGCTCTGCTGGACGCCGGGCCCACCGTGACTGCCTGTGACTGCCATCCGGGGTATCACGCATCGCGTCTGGCCCGGCAGCGCAGTGAAGGTGATTGTGAGCTTGTCTGGCACCATCATGCCCACCTGGCTTCCTGTATGGCTGAAAATATGCTGACAGGACAGGTCATCGGGGTCATCTGCGACGGAACCGGTTACGGACCCGACGGGACAATCTGGGGCGGAGAGGTGCTGAGTGGAGATTACCGTGATTTTCAGCGTCAATATCATCTGGAAGCTGTGCCGCTTCCCGGTGGAGAAGGGGCCGTCCGCTATCCCTGGCGGATGGCGGTATCCTATTTACGGCACTGTCTGGGTGCAAAAGGCGCCGCCCTGGCAAGAACACACTTTCCGCAACGGTTGCAGGAGATTGACCTTTTGCTTGCCATGCTGCAGAGCGGTTTTAATTCGCCGCCCGCCTCCAGCTGCGGCAGGCTTTATGATGCGGTATCCGCCCTGCTTGGCATCTGCAGTGAAAACACATATGACGGGCAGGCGCCTGTGGAACTCTCAGCGGTCGCCCGGGACCGTCACAGGGATACATCCCCATACCCCTTTACGGTTAATGGCCGAACCCTGACGTGCAGCGGACTGTTTCAGGGTATGATCCGTGACCTGGCCTGCGGCAGGGACCCCGGTGACATTGCCGCATCATTTGAGCATACTGTGGTTGCCATGTTTGCCGATGCGGTGGAGCGGGTACGTGCAGCGTCCGGCCTGAACCGCGTAGTCCTTAGCGGCGGCTCGTTCCAGAACCCGTACCTGCTGACAGAGATGAAGACCAGGCTGCAAAGCGCCGGGTTTCTGGTCTATACCCACCGCTATGTTCCGGCCAATGACGGCGGTCTGGCTCTGGGGCAGGCCCTTGTGGCTGCCTGGCGAAGGGGGAGTGACTAATGTGTATTGGTATACCCTGTCAGGTTGTTGAAAACAACGGAATGTGGGGATTGGTGGAATACCTGGGAAACAGGCGCGATGTGTCTCTGGCACTGGTACCTTCTGCGGCCAAAGGCTGCTGGGTTCTTGTCCATGCCGGCCTTGCCGTCCAACAGATAGACGAAACGGAGGCAAAGCAGACGCTGGCGCTGCTCAAGGAGCTGGACGCGTATGAGTGAGCAGATGAAATCTGTTGAGGCACTCATTAAACGGATTAAAAGCCGTCTGCCGGCTAGGCTGCGTTTCATGGAAGTATGCGGAACCCATACAACAGCCATTGCCAGGTCGGGCCTCCGTTCTCTGCTGAAACCGGAAGTTGAACTGGTCAGTGGGCCGGGCTGTCCGGTCTGTGTTACGGCCCAGGCAGACCTGGATCATATGATTGCCCTGGCCCGTCTGCCTGATCTGACAGTCGTTACATTCGGAGATATGCTGCGCGTACCCGGCAGTGAAACCACGCTGGAGGCACAAATGGCGGCGGGTGCGGACATCCGCATTGTCTATTCCCCCATTGATGCGGTAAAAATGGCGGCAGCCCAAAGAAAACGCCAGTTTGTTTTTCTTGGTGTAGGCTTTGAAACAACCGCTCCGGCGGTGGCGCTGTCGGTGGAACTGGCACAGCAGATGAAGCTTGGTAATTACTCCGTTTATTCATGCATCAAAACAATGCCTCCAGCACTTCACGCACTTCTGCAAAATAACAGGATAATACAAAACGGACTGCTTCTGCCGGGGCATGTCAGTGCAGTCATTGGCCGGGCCAGCCAGGATTTTGTGTCCCGGCGGTATCATCTGCCTGCCGCCATTGCCGGTTTTGAGCCCATTGATATTCTCTATGCCATCTTCATGCTTGCGGATATGGCCGCTGCCGGACGGGCGGCTGTGGTCAACTGCTACCCGCGGGTAGTCCGTGAAGAAGGAAATCCGGCGGCTTTAGCGCTGATCAGACGGGTCTTTACCCCGTCAGATGCAGCGTGGCGGGGTTTAGGGCTGATTAAACAGAGCGGACTGTCCCTATGTGAGGAACTGGCCGGTTTTGACGCGCGCCTGCGCTATCCCGTGTCCGTGGCGCAGACACACATTCGGAGCGATTGCTGCTGCGCCCGTATTTTACAGGGAGAAATCACACCCCCGGAATGCGGCCTCTTCGGCGATGGCTGCAGCCCACTCCATCCGGAGGGGCCCTGCATGGTTTCCTCAGAAGGAGCCTGCGCAGCCTACTACCGGTATGAACGGAGCAAGGCGGTGAATGTCTAAATGAGCCGTATCACGCTCTCCCACGGAGACGGAGGGGCTTTCTCCGCAGAACTGGTTCAAAATCTTTTTCTGCATTACCTGGGAAATCCATACCTGAACCGGCTGGCTGATGCCGCTGTCCTGCCGCCATTCAATGGCCCTCTGGCGCTAACCACCGATTCCTTTGTTGTGCAGCCTGTCATCTTCCCCGGTGGGGATATCGGTAAACTCTCTGTCTGCGGCACAGTCAATGACTTAACGGCAGGCGGTGCACAACCGCTTTTTCTCACAGCTGCTTTTATTCTCGAAGAGGGAGTTGAAATATCCCTGCTGGAGCGGATTGTGGCCTCATTGGCTGAGACCGCCCGCGAATGCGGTGTGCTGGTTGTGGCGGGAGATACAAAAGTTGTACCGCACGGACAGGCCGACCAGATTTATATTAATACGACGGGTATCGGCCGGGTCGTTGACGGGCTTACCCTTTCACCGGAAACAGTGAGGGCGGGTGACAAAATTATTATCTCAGGGACAGTGGGCGATCACGGTATCGCCGTCCTGTCGTGTCGGGAAGGGCTGGCTTTTGCAACATCCGTTAAAAGCGACTGTGCACCGTTACACGGACTTTTGTCAGCAATACAGCCATTTTTTCCGGCAGTTCGCTGGCTGCGGGATCCGACCCGCGGTGGATTATCCGCTTCCCTCAACGAACTGGCAGCAGCGTCCCGTATGAATATCATACTGGACGAGAATCTGCTGCCTGTCCGCCGTGACGTAAAAGCGGCTGCGGACCTGTTGGGCCTCGATCCGCTCTCATTGGCCAACGAAGGAAAACTGATTTTCGTAGTCGACGGCTCCGCAGCGCCAGCCATTGTATCCACCCTGCAGGAGCAGACTCCGGCACGGGAGGCAGCCATCATCGGCACAGTCGAACCAGGCGCAGGTGACGTACTCCTAAAAACAGATATCGGCGGCACCAGACTCATCCAAATGCCCGCCGGAATCCCACTTCCCAGAATCTGCTAAATGAAGACGCGGGGACAGGAACCGGTGTCTTCATTTGGATTCCTATTGTATTAGAGAGCCTCTAAATCCAGACGGACAGAGGACCTGTAATAATTTTCCTGAAGACACCGGTTCCTGTCCCCGCGTCTTCATTTTATGTAAAAATAATATCTTGTCATAGTCTTTGGTCCCTGGGATATGAAATCCAAAGAAAAGAAGGAACGCTGCGGCGGATTAAGCGGTGACGTGGCTAAGTTTACTATTGATATGCTCAATGAACACTTTGAGGGGGCCTTCGCTCCGACATTTATGCCGACCGATGATGTAGGCGAATGTAAAGCCTGTCACGGTAAGTACACCCAGGGCAAAGACAGCTGTTCTGTCTGTCATGGTGGTCTGAATGATCCGCATCCTGACGGAATTTAAGTATCTTTTCTGCAAAACAGCGACGGGGTATTAACCCCGTCGCTGTTTTTGCCCGTACAAATATAGTCAAAGACGCCGTCTATAGTATCTACTTCAAATTGTACCTGCTAATAAATTACATGTACAGCAGGAATTGGGTATCACTGCAAGAAATACTTTAATAGCGTATTTATCGAGTGGGGTGTGATAATGGAAAACAAACAGAAAGTATATTTTGCAGTTCTCGTGCTACTGCTCGGCAGCAACATTTACTTTTTCAGTCAGTACAGATGGTACCAACGTGCGGAATTATTTTCACATGAACTAAAGATAAACCGTGCACATTTCGGTATAATGACAGCAAGTCAGTATGCCGGCGAATTGAGGGACAGATGGGACAGACTGACATCGCATGAGAAAAGTTCCTGGCTAAGCGATATAACCAGAGAGTTAACGGTAGCGGAAAATGCACTTAGCATTATTGTGCACTTTAATTTGGAAAGCAGAACAGAAGTAAAATCAGCATCCCGTGAGGCTAACTTACTTGGATTCTATGCAGGTACATTGAGAACCACGCAGTATGTTTTAAACGAGGAAAATGATGCCGAAGCTAAAGCTGCAGTCGCTGTTATCGCCGATGATTTAGCCATCCTCGCCAACCGCTTTAATGAAGACGAGGTTAAACAAATGACGTCCCGTGAATTTTATCAGCTCTTTGATGAAATTATTGCGGATTTGACCCATGAAGACGTGGTAAATGTATTTCACAGAGAGCCATGACCTGTCAGCAACAAAATAGAGTCAGCATAGCCCCGGGAGAATATCAATGCCCGGGTCTTTTACTGTAAATTTAAAAACGTTTTTAATCAGAATAACAAATTGTTGTAACTTTTTCTGTTCTCATTCGTGGTATAAGTAGGAGGAGGCAAACAGTGAAATCGATTGATGAGCTATACCAATCATATTTTTCTGCGATCTACCGTTATTTGCTTTCTCTCTGCGGCGACCCATACGAGGCAGAAGACCTGGTGCAGGAAACTTTTTTCCGTGCTTACCTGTACCTGGAGCATTACAGGGGAGAAAACGTAAAACCCTGGCTGTTCACCGTAGCGCATAATGCCTTTATTGACTATACCCGTAAGCAAAAGCGCTTGGTTATCAGGGAAGATAGCTTTTTCTTAACAGTCCCCGACAGAAAGGTGAATATTCTTACTAAAATTATTATTGACGAAGAGATTGATGAGATTCTCTCTCGCCTGGGCTCTCTGCCGGACAAGCAAAAGTTCGCGCTGCTGCTCCATGATTTTCATTTGTTTTCCTATCACGAAGCAGCCGCGATTATGAACGTATCACCGGGGCACTTTAAAGTACTTCTATACAGGGCCAGGCAGGCTATACGCAGGAAGCGGGAGGGTTAGTAAATGACGGATGTGTTTGAAAAAAAGATGGAGGCATACGAAAACGGTACAATGTCTGAAGAAGAAGAACAGGCATTTGAAAAAGAACTGGAAAACCTGGAGCTTCTTCAACAAAGGCTTGATAAGAAGCAGCAGCCATCTTTGCATAGCAGAGACGAAGAAAAGAAAATCTTAAAGAGGGGAAAATGGAAAGCGCGGCTGCAGACAGCAGTTCTGGCTCTTTCCTTTATCATCATTGGGACGGTTGTTTCAGGTATATTAACCGGAGTCTATTATGCGTCAGGCAATCCCAGCCGGACAGATACTTTTTACAATGTGATTAGCTACACGCATAAAATAACAGACCCGTATGCATTTTGGGGTGGGGGATACTCACAGGGAAACATATTTTTTACCTTGGATATAAAGTACGATATGAATAAACAAATCGGCAGTGACATTATGAAAATTGGTGAGTTAAAATATAAGTTCTTCTTATCCAGGATGTCTTATCCTGAAAAAACGGAGTTAGGCAAAACAAATAAACAAAGAATTCCGGATTTTGTCCATCCCGGTGATCGTAGTAGGAATCCCCATTCAGACTGGCATCAGTTAGAGAAGCTACCCGATGGGACCGTCGCCTCGGCGTATATCAGTTTTTCTGAACTTCTCTCAACCGAAGAGGTTAAGAAAAGGTTTAGGGGCAAGGATATGGAGCTACTCTGGCTTGCTGTTGATACCGGTGTTGAGAAAGACGATACATGGATGAGCTACCCTCCCGTTGGTTTCCCGTCAAGAATGCCGATTTGGCATGAAGATGATTATATCATCACATCACAGACAGAAGAAAAAACACTGTTTGGCTCCAGGGTCATATCCGGGGGTATGGTTTCTCCGTCTGGTGATGGTGAAGAAGATTTTCACCGGCAGTTCTTAAAAACTTTGGACTATTTAAAGCAATATACAAAGATGGCAGATCAGGTAAACTACTGGAGAACACTGGGTCTTACCGAAAGAAGAGATTATCTCGAGATGTACGGGATTTACCACTATGGAGCCGTTATTACCGGCCCGACAAAAAAAATACTGGAACTTCAGGATGAAGAGTGGATAAGCCAGCTTACTGTAGACGAGGTTGCGCTATGGAACTGGGAAGGCAGAACGTACTAAAACAGGGAGCAGTTTGACTGCTCCCTGCCAGTCTTAATTATTACTGTAGTAATACTCAAAAATAGCATCTTCACGCTTAAAAACAGTGGCGATCAGCGCCGCCCGTGCCCACATGCCGTTTCGTACCTGACGCCAGTAGTAGGCGCGGGGGTCCTCGTCCACTTCCAGGGCAATTTCCTGCCGGCGGGGGAGGGGATGCAGAATCAGTGCATCAGGTTTCATCAGGGGCAGATGTTTGCCGGTAATGGAGTAGCGGCTAAAATCAATGGTAGACTGTGTGCCGTCTTTTTGGTCCCATTCATCCTGCAGTCTGGTCATGTAGACAGCATCCAGCTGGGGGAGGATGTCCTCAAAGCTGTCGAGGATCTCGTATTCGGCATTGGCTTGCTCCAGCTGGGCGAGAATATCGTTACTGATCTGATACTCGCCGGGAGCAACAAAGTATTGTTTTACTCCTGTAAATTTTGTCAGCAGAAAGGCCAGGGAGCGAATCGTCCGGCCGCGCAAAAGGTCGCCCACAAAGGCCACTGTTTTGTTATCAACGCCGCCGCGGTGGGCAAAGCCGCGCCGCAGAGTGTAGATATCCAAAAGGGCCTGCGTGGGGTGCTGGTCTTTGCCGGACCCGGCGTTGATTACCGGTACGGGACGTGCTGTTGTGCCAAGCATTTCAGCGATTTTATCGGCATATTTAGCTTTTGGATGACGCATGATGATCAGGTCGAAATAAGAGGAAAAGGTGCGTACGGTGTCCTCCTCTGATTCGCCTTTAACCTCGGAGGATGTCTTGGTATCCCGGACCTCGGCACACTTGATACCAAGTATCTGGCAGGCGCTGTAAAACGAAAGAAATGTACGTGTGGACGGCTGCACAAAATAAAGCATGGCGCGTTTGTGGTTTAGCAGGGAACCAAGGTATTCCATGCCTGCTTTTGTTTTGGCAATTTCTCTGATCTTGTCTGCCAGATCACACAGTTCTTCCAGTAACTCCAGATTGAACTGCTGTGCGTTTAGGCAATGATAAATCTTATTTTTCCGCAAAGCCTTATCACTCCCCCTGTAGTATTTGGTTGGGAATATCCGCCAAAAGCTATGTTTAAATATATACTTATCATGTATTATGACAAACGGCAATCCCGAATATCAATTTTTTGCATTCAGGGCGCTAAAATTTGTAAATTTTGGTATAACTTAAAAGAGGATGTTTATTACTTCCAGGGAATTATTGGTTAAGTTCGTTATGCCTTTTCTTAGGGGGGGAATACATTGAAGGGCAAAAAAATATTCATCACTCTGGTCGCTCTTTTGGTTGTTTTCCATTTTCTCTTGGTTCATACTGCTGATGATGCCCTGGCCCAGTGGGCAGCATCCAAGGTGGAAGCCGATGTAATAGAACGTTATTTCGATTATCAGGTTTTCCCCCGGGATGGAAGTGCTGCTCTAAGCGGGCTGCCGCAGGCTTTATCCTTATTTATGCCCTACGAGTACCTGTATTTCAAGCTTTTTGACCAGCCGTTGTTCTCCGTCCCCGTTGAATTTATGTATGAGCTGAAGTTATATGAACAGAGCGTGCACATGAGCGGTTCATATGTAGTGCTGCCTGATGGCAGCGTGGACGTTTTGTACGAAGAAGAAAACTGACAGCCGGATCATACCGGTTTTTTTATTATCCGTTAATATACCTGATGAAGGAAATTGAGTTCTGTCCGAGAAGTTTTTTGTAAGTAAACTATTGGGAGTGAACAGCCTTGACAGAAAAAGAGACCCGTATCCTGAGAAGGGGAATCCCGCGGGAAGAGTATCTGGAGTATTTCAAAAGCGCCGGAGGCGATGAAACGGAGCCCGGGCATTTTGTAGGGCCCGGTTGGGAAGTGATTGTGGGAGAAGAAAAGGGAGTAAAGATCCTCGGCCAGATAATGAGGGAGTCTGAAATCCTGTTTCGCGGTGAGGAAGAGGTTATAGGGAAACTCCTGAGTCAATTCAGAATAAAATTTATGCGGGCATAAAACTTCGCAGCTAAAGCAGCATACAAAGAAGAGGTGACTCCGTATGAAACAGGTTTGCATGAAAAGAAGAGGCGTGCCCCGTGATGAGTATCTGGCATATTTCAGGGACCTGGGGGGGAAGGAAACCGAGCCGGGGTATTTTACCGGGCCCGGCTGGACAGCCGAGGTTGGTGAAGTGCAGGAGGCAAAACTGTTTAACCAAACTCTTCATGAGGTTGACGTTACGATATCTGCCGCTGAAGACAAGATTGACGAGATGGTGCATGCTTTCCGGATCAAATTTCTGCGCGCCGGTGCCTGAGTGCGGAAATTTTTTCCCATAGTGTAAAAAAAGACAGGGACATTGTGTTACTTTATAGAATATATCCCTCAAACGACAAAGTTTGAGGGATATATTTATATTCTGACAAAAGAGTAAAGAAGGAGAAAGCGGGGTGTGTAGTAAACGGAGAATGTGACAAACTAAAAGTTGATTCGGATGCAGTTTCAGGAAAAATTTTGTTAGATTGGAGAGGAGCTTGGGAATGAGTGAACAAAGACGAATAGTATACGGACTAAATGATGTGCCAAAACCTTTTACTAAAGCTCTGGGGCTTGGTATTCAGCATGTACTAACCATGTTTGGCGCCACTATTGCAGTACCTCTGATTCTGGCACCGGCCATGGGCATGGATGCGGCACAAACAGCGCTGCTTGTTGCGGCAGCCATGCTTTCTGCAGGTGTGGCTACACTTCTACAGGTCAACTTCGGAACCCGTCTGCCGCTGGTTCAGGGGATGTCATTTGCATTTTTAAACCCGTTTTTTGTAATTATTGCTGCAGTCACTGCCCGCGGCGGTGACCCCGCCACGATGATGAGCTATATTGCGGGCGCTATTATTCTTGGGGCCTTTGTGGAAATGATTATTGGCTTTTCAGGTCTGATGGGTCTGATCCAGAATGTTCTCAGCCCCGTTGTCATCGGCCCGGTAATTGCCTTAATCGGCCTGGCTCTCTTTGAAGTGGGTGCCCCCCAGGCAGGGCAGAACTGGCTCTTATCCGGCCTCGTTATTTTTCTGATCTTTTATCTTACATTGATTGTCGGCCGTAAAAAACCCACGTTCTCTCTTTTTAGTATTCTGACATCCATTGTTGTTGTCTATCTTTTAGCTGTTGTTCTGACTATGACCGGTTTTTACGCACCCGGTACTCCCGGTGCCGTAGATTTTTCAGCCGTCTCAACGGCCAGTGTGTTCCGGGTCAACCTGATATTTCCCTGGGGTATGCCCCGTTTTGATATCGGTTTCTTCCTGGCAGTTTTGGCCGGCTATCTGGCATCGATTATTGAATCCTACGGTGACTACAACGCTGTCTCTCTGGCGTCGGATGCGCCCGAGCTCACTGGTAAACAGGTTAGCCGCGGTATCGGTATGGAAGGAATCGGTTGTTTTCTGGCCGGCGTTTTCGGCGGCCTGGCTAATACCAGCTACACGGAAAATATCGGCCTTGTGGGCCTGACAGGTGTGGCCAGCCGTTATGTTGTCAATATCGGAGCCGTTGTCCTCATTCTTTTGGGAATCTTCGGCAAGTTCGGCGGTATTGTGGCCACAGTACCCTCACCGATTATTGGCGGCCTCTACTGCGCACTCTTTGGCCTGATTGCGGCTATCGGTATCAGCAATGCCGCCAAAGCAGACCTGTCGTCCATGCGCAATATGATGATTATGGGTTTCATTCTGTTTATGGGCTTAAGTGTACCCGCCTATTTTAAAGGTCTTGAAGAACCGGTGCTGGCCAACTTCCCCGTTCTCTCCGATATTGTCACCACAATCGGCAGCACAGGCATGGCCGTGGCGGCTATTTTGGGCCTGATTTTGGACAACCTGATTCCCGGTACCCTGGAAGAGCGGGGTATCAGCCCGCAGAAGTCCAGGAAGCTAATCTCCGAAAAAGATCGCTGTTAAGCAGGATTTCATAATTTAAGGTAGAAATGGAAACTCTAGATAGCGGAGGTGTACAGCATGAAACTCACCCCGCGCCTGCAGGCAATTGCCGAACTGGTCCCACCCGGCAGTGTCGTGGCCGATATTGGCACAGACCATGGTTACCTTCCTGTATATCTTTTGTTGGAACAGATCAGTCATCGAGCTGTTGCCGCTGACATCAACCCGGCGCCGCTTGAACAGGCGAGGGAAACCGTTGCTGCTTTTAACTGCCTGCAAAAAATCGATCTTCGCCTGGGCCGTGGACTGGATGTCATCCGGGATGACGATGAAATCGATACGGTGGTTATCGCCGGCCTTGGCGGTCGGACAATTGCAGCTATACTCGCTGAGGGCAAAAGCAAACTGAATGGTGTGCAGCGCCTTATTCTGCAGCCGATGAGTGAAGCCGGTTACCTGCGCCTCTTTCTGGCAAAGCACGGCTTTGCCATAGGCCAGGAAACACTGGCGATGGAAGGACGGCATCTTTACGAAATAATTCTCGCCATACCCGGTAAAGAAAGTGAGACCGACCCGTTTCGCCTTTCTCTTGGCCCCAGGCTTCTGGAGAAAAAACCGCCGCTATTTCCTGTGCTCATCAAAGAAAAGATAAGAAAACTGCGCGTTGTTTACCGCAGCTTGCAAAAAGCCAGAAGAGACGATGTGAAAATAAAAATCCGGGAAGTGGAAAGAGAATTGCACTCCCTGGAGGAGGTGTTGTCCGGTGCAGTTGAGCGTACAAACAGTGATCCAGTATCTTGAAACCCTTGCACCCAAACATCTCGCTTTTGAGTGGGATCATGTCGGCCTGCAGGTTGGCAGTCTCCATGGTACTGTGAATAAAATTATGGTCACGCTTGACGTTAACGCATGCGTGCTTAATGAAGCAAATGAGATGGGTGTCGATTTTATCGTCACCCATCATCCTTTCATTTTCCGTCCTGTTTCAGCGGTCCGCACCGACCTGCCCCTGGGATCACTGATTGAACGGGCGCTGAAAAGCAATATCCGCATTTATGCTGCCCATACGAACCTGGACGTTGCCGCAGGTGGTGTAAACGACGCTTTGGCGGCACACCTTGGCCTGCATGATACAGACATACTGCGTCTCTCCGGCCGGGAAGAACTGGAAAAAATAGCCGTCTTTGTGCCCCTTGGCCATGAAGACAATGTGCGTGACGCCTTAGCCTCTGCCGGTGCCGGCTGGATTGGCAACTACAGTCACTGCACATTCCAGTCTGCGGGGACGGGAACGTTTATACCAAGAGAGGGGACAAATCCCTACATCGGCAGCCAGGGAAAACTGGAGCGTGTCAAAGAGGTGCGGCTGGAAACGATTTATCCCGCACATCTGCGTAACCGTATCGTCAAAGCCATGGTAAAAGCGCACCCTTATGAAGAAGCAGCGTATGATATCTACCCTTTGGGCAATGAAGGAAAGCCATACGGTCTGGGACGCGTCGGCAAAATCTCCGCTCCCTGCACTCTCCAGGATTTCTGCGCCTTCGTAAAGGAAAAGTTACTTGTTGATTCGCTGCGTGTAACCGGTGACCTAAAAAAAATTATTAACAAAGTTGCTGTCTGCGGCGGTTCAGGCGGAGACCTGATTCATGCGGCTTCCTTTGCCGGTGCCGATGTATTGGTTACCGGAGACCTGAAGTACCATGAAGCCTGTGATTGCAGCTCTTTGGGTATGGCCCTGATTGATGCCGGGCATGATGCCACCGAACGCGTCATTGTTCCCGTTCTGACAAACTATTTAAAGACAAAACTTGCGGAAAACGGTTATAACACACCCGTTGAACCTTCCGCCCTTGAGACAGCTCCCTGGAATGTTGTTTAAGGATAGGTGTTTTTGCACCTGTCCTTTTTAATTTGGCTGATTCTGATAAATAAGAGGAGGGAATATGGTTGAGTGATTTACAATTATTACTTACACTGCAACAAACCGACCTGGAGCTGGATAAACTGCAAAAAACACTGAAAGGGCTGCCGGTGTTTGCCGAATTTAAAACTCTGCAGAGTCAGGCAGCAGATGCTAAGGAAGCGTTGGGCTGGGCTGAGGGTAAATTAGCAGAGCATGGTAAACGCATCAGAAGAATGGAGATGGAGCTGCGGAAAGTGGAACAGGAACACAGTGAAGTTAACAACACTCTTTACAGTTCATCCGAGCAGAGCGCCAAAGAACTTGAACTGCTGGAACGGAAAAAAGAGTCATTGCAGCGTGAGAAAGACAAACAGGAAGAAGATATGCTCGAAGCTATGCAGGGAACAGAAGACCTGCAAAATGCCCTCAACCGGGCGAATACAGAATATGTAACGGTCAGTAAAGAGCTGCGTTCCCTGCAGAAGACGGGAAATGAGCAAATTAATAGTCTAAAAGATGAAATACGCCGTTTGCGTGATAAAAGGGATCTTCTGCTGCAGCAAATTGACCGGGAGCTGCTGTCTGAATACAAAGAAAAACGTAAGCAGTATTACGGCCGCCCGTTGGCACTGCTTGAGGGTGATATCTGCAGCGGTTGTCGGGTCTCAGTTTCCTCAAACACCAGATCTTTGCTCTGCCGGCCAAACATAAAAGTACTTTGTGAAAACTGCGGTCGTATCCTGATTCCTGTTTTACCATAAACTACATGCCCCGGTTTCTTTGACAATCATCTGCTTTGCATGTTATAATTTTTATCCTGAGACAAAAGCATACAAAGCAGACCGGATAGTCGCGGGGGCGTTTTACGCCCTCGAGGAAAGTCCGAGCTCCACAGGACAGGGTGCTGGGTAACGCCCAGTGAGGGTGACCTCAAGGAAAGTGCCACAGAAAACAAACCGCCAAGCTGGAGATCAGATGTCAGAAATCAGACGTCAGATAATATGTTGGAATCGGCTTTTGCCGATTCAATCGAATCCGACTTCTGATATCCGATCTCTGGCTTGGTAAGGATGAAACGGTGCGGTAAGAGCGCACCAGCGGCCAGGTGACTGGTCGGCTAGGTAAACCCCACCCGGAGCAAGACCAAATAGGGGAGAGTTGACGTGGTCCGCCGATCTCCCGGGTTAGGTCGCTAGAGGTGCCGGGCAACCGGCATCCCAGAGAGATGGCTATCGCCCCGCAAGGGGAACAGAACTCGGCTTACAGGTCTGCTTTGTACATTCCTTAAAGCATCGTGTTTATAGACACGGTGCTTTTTGTGTGCGACGGGCAGTCGCATCCGTTGTGTATCAACACAACAATATTGCTGTTAAGAACGGCGACCACGTTACGGAAGT
>JAWSUT010000032.1:0-27704 GCA_033549345.1 Bacillota bacterium
AGCGTTCGTCCTGAGCCAGGATCAAACTCTCCGTAAAGTATTTTCAAACCTGCCATAAGCGTCGCATTGCGTTGTTGCTGCGGGAACCTGACATCCTCAACGTATACAAATACGTCTCCAGTGTCAGAACCCCTTGCGCCTAGCACTGCTTGCTTCTGCCAGTTTGAACTTCTTGTAGAAAGTTGATTGAATGGCTCCAATTTGTTTTGAAGCGTTTGCTCGTCCGGTTCAGAGGCTACCGAGTATCCCCTGCCTCGACGAAGCGTAAAAGTTGTACATCGAAAAATCGATGGTACTTCGCATGGCATTTCCTGTTCAGTTTTCAAAGAGCAAAACTCTTTACATCCTTGCCGCTTCCGCAGCACGGAATCTCATCTTAACATATTCAAGGCACCATTTCAAGAACCTTTTTCTGGTAAGATAACCGGCCGTTGGCCGCATCCGTGTCCTGCTTGTCGCAGCAAGTATGTAACCCGTGTTCAGCAGGAAACCTATTGTATCATATTTTCGACACACAGGCAAGAAACAGATTCTGGTATTTTCCCATCAATCCTGCGTCTTACCATTTCCCGCCGTCTTTCCGGCACGAATCTTATATTACCATGGTTCGCGAAACTTGTCAACCAGTTAAAGCATGGTTTTGCAGGAGTTTTCGTCCAGGCCGGCAAGCCGTGTAAAAGCGTCGCAAAATAAAGCCCAGTTTTCCGGATAACCGTTTGTTCCACGGCTTAGAATCGTGCGGCTGCCAGCCTGCAGTTCCACCGACCAGGTAGACCCGTCCAGCATACAACAGTGCATATAATGATCTTCCCAGGAAAACACCCCGGCCTTTTCTACTTCCTTAATAAAGGTATCAATTTCTTCCTGTTTCAGTTTTTTGTTCTTTTCTTCAAGCACATTACCGTTAATGGACTTCACCCAGTACAGGGTATCCCCCCGGACATCCAACTGCCAGGATGGCCCGTAGTAGGCATGCAATGAAACAAGCAGCTTAAATTCCTGCAACGATACTCACTTCCTTACCCTAATTATCTCTTTGTTAAATGCCTGGTTTAGTTTGCAGACAGAATCATCACAATAATAGTTACTTCATTATATAGCTGTTTTTTCGACGCTTACCTATTTACACTGTAGGGCGCTAATTGCTTTATGAAGGTGAATTCCATTGGGGCAGGTACATTTAACGCACTCCGAACATTTATCCAGTCCCATAGATTTTGCCTGCGCCCTGCGGTCTGTTTCGTCCCGCGGGTCCAGATGAAGCTGTGCCAGTTTTACAAACGGAAACGGTCCGCCAAAGGAAGCTTCATGGTCTTTATATTCCGGGCAGGACGCCACACAGCAAAGACATTCCAGACAATGCATCAGGTTTTTATGCAGCGGGTCTTCGTGCAGTTGGCCAAGCGGCTCTGTGTCCCTGCCCTGAGGATAAAGATTCAGGTTGCTTAGGGGTTCCATATAGGCTACACGGTCCACAGCAAGGCCGCGAAGCAGCGGCAGCCCTGCCAGCGGTGCAACCTGGGCGGTGGTCGCCAGCTTTGTCTTACAGGCAAGGCGGGGCTTACCGTCAGCCATAACGCCGCAGAGGCCGCAGCGGTCAAAGCGGCAGCCGTAACGGAAAGCCAGGGTTGGGTCAAGTTCTTCATAGATATACTGCAGGGCCTGCAGGACTGTGGCCCCGGGAGGACTTGGAACCTGGTATTCCCGCGGTTCCATTGTTTTCTGAGCCGGATTAAAATGTAAAACAGTCAATGTTTTTTTCGTCATGATTTCCACCCCGCAATCCGGTGTTGTAGCTGGCCATTTGCGCTCCGCCGGATGATGATGTTTTTTTGCCAGGGGAACCCGCCGTCTTTAGGAAAGTCTTCCCGGAGGTGGGCGCCGCGTGATTCTTCCCGCAGCAGCGCTGAGGTCAGAATCAGTTTGGCCGTCTCCAGCATAACGTGCAGTTCCACCGCGTCTAGTAGTTCCAGGTTGTAAACCGTCTCATTGCAGACGTTGAGGTCTTCTGCTTCTTTTTGTAAGGCTGAGACAGTATCGATGGCGGAAAGCAGTTCCCTGCGGTTTTTTACAAATCCGGCCTGTTTCCACATTATCTCCTGGAGCCTGCGACTCAGGTGGGCCGGACGGTTTTTTCCTTTGGAACCAACTTTGCGGGACGACTCCCTTTTCGTGCTCACAGTTGTCCTGGCGGGTTTCTTTTTAGCCGACAGCGCGGCCGCGCGGCCCGCACGCAAGCCGTAGACCAGAATTTCAGTCAGTGCCGTCGAACCAAGCCGGTTACCCCCGTGGACACCACCCATCACTTCTCCCGCAACATACAGGCCGGGAACCGTTGTGTCACCATCCCGGTCGGCGATAACACCGCCCATCATGAAATGAACAGTGGGGAGTACATCCCAGGGCTCTTCCCAGTCAAACGCCTTCCTGCCGTACGCCGTAAGAACAGTATCTGTGATTCCCGAGGAGCGAACCCGGTCACGGAACACCGTCCCATCCGGACCCGCTAAATTAGGGGATAAATCCAACAGAAGGCCGCCGTGTTTCGTTACACGGCCTGCTTTAATGGGTTCAGCCATGGCCCTGACGACTGCGGCGCGCCCCATTTTAAAAATGCCTCCATCAAGGACATTGCTCCCATCCCCGTCTACAATTTTACCGGCAGGGCCTGCCACTACAGGCTCCCCGCAGACCAGGCCGCGGTAAGCCTGCGGATGTGTTATCCCAAACGGCAGGGCCTGTACCTGTTCCATGTCCATGAGTTCGGCTCCCGCGTGACAGGCCAGAACATAGCCATCCCCGGTTGAACCGCGGTTGTTGCTGGTCTGCGGGTAGAAAAGCCATCCCGCACCGCCCGTGGCCAGAACCACGGCTTGTGTGTCCAGGGTGTACTCTTCTGAAGTAGCTAGGTCTAATAAACGTACTCCGCAGACAATATCATCCTGCTTGACCAGTTCCAGAGCCAGCGTATCTTCCAGCAGGGTTATCCCGTACTTTGCCACGGCCGAACGCAGTACCTGCCCGATACCGATTCCCGCGCCGGAACTTTGCAGTGTACGGGCATGCGAGTGCCCGCCGGACCGCGAAATAACATGATCTGCAAGTTCTCCTTTTTGATTCCGGGTAAATGTGTGCCCCAGTTCCTCTAACAGAGACAGTGCTTCCCGGCTGCCGTCCACCAGCGTCTCCACCAGTTCGCGGCGGCTCAGGCCCTCACCCGACTGGACCATGTTCTCAATAAAATTCTCTCTTGAATCTCCCGTCAAACCGGCACATGCTGTAAGCCCCACAGCCATTCGGGTATTGCCGTAACCGACAGGCTCTTTGCAGACAATTGCCACGCGTGCACCTTCTTTTGCTGCCGCGGCTGCTGCCATTACACCGGCTCCTCCACCGCCAATGACGATTACGTCATGCATACCAAACACTCCCCGCAATTTCTGAAATTTCTCACTTTTCTCTATCATAGTATGATTGTGCCATTCCGGTCAAATATCTTTTGTTCGTGTTTTGCTCTTGAAATGTCCGTATTATTCGCTTACTATGATACATAAGTCGGAAAATTCAGGCGGGTGACTATGAACCATATTGACGCACACATTCATCTCTATCCAGAGACATTAATGAATGCCATTTACCGTTACTTTGAAAAGCTTGGCTGGCATTTGCCCCTGCGCCCCGGAGTTGATGACACAATAGCACACCTGCGGGCAAACAACGCCGAGAAGGCTTTTTTGCTTCTATACTCACACAAAACCGGCATGTCCAAGGACTTAAATCACTGGGCCCATCAACTGTGCCTGCGCCACAAAGAACTCGTCCCGTTTGGCTGTTTTTTCCCGGATGACGAGAAGCCTAAGGAACTTGTCAGGAACTGTCTGGTGGATTTTGGTTTTGCGGGCTTTAAGCTACATTTTAATGTCCAGCCGTACCGGCCCGATGATCGCCGCTACTTTCCGGTCTACCGCGGTATTATGGAATACGGCGGCGGGATTGTGATGCATGTAGGTACCTTCCCCAATTCGGGCGACCACCTTGGCGCAGAACGTCTATTGGCTGCTTTGCAAAAGTTCCCTAAACTGAAAGTAATGGTTGCTCATATGGGCTTCTTTCAGACCGAAGATTTCTGGCGGATTATGGACCGATACCCCGGCGTGTATCTGGATACGGCATTTCTGTTAGGCAATCCGGATTTCTTCCACGCTGACAGTGTGATTGCCGCTACACTGGAACGATTCCCCGACAGAGTTGTCTACGGCAGTGATTTTCCGTTAATCTGCCATCATCTCGGTGATGGCCTTGACCATATTGCTAAACTGCCCTGGGATCAAACACTGAAAAGAAAGCTTATGTATGAGAATGCAAACCGCTTTCTGGCACACATACCGGAATAGGTTTCGTTTACCTGTGTGTTTACCTGTGCGTTTTATCTGTTGCAGGTTCGCAAAATGATGTGATATAATTGTGCCATTCTTGTATTTGAGAGGTTACTATGCAAAATACGACTAAGCTTCATGCTGTTTTGGCTATTCTGTTTACGACGTTGTTTTGGGGGCTTTCCTATTCCAGCACCAAGGTTCTTTTGGGCTCTTTGCTGCCGGCACAGATTGCATTCTTACGGTTGATTCTCGCGGCTCTGGTTTTGGGCGTGGGATTTGCGTTTTCCGGGAAGGCCAAAATCGGCCGTCCCGACCTTCCCCGCGTGGCTGCGGGAGCCGCCTTCGGTACGTTTCTGTATTTTATCTTTGAAAATAACGGACTGCGCTTCACCACAGCCGGTACCGGCTCCCTGATTATTGCCACCATACCTGTAATTAATGTGGTGGCAGGGGCTGTCCTGTTTCGGGAAAAGAATACTCTGAAACGCTGGATCGGCGTTCTGCTTTCCTTTGTCGGAGTGTATATGATTATTCGCTTTGGCAGTGATGGCGCATTGTCATTGGCCAACCTCAGAGGGAACCTGCTGGTATTTGGCGCTGCCTGCTCCTGGGTGGCTTTTACACGGATTAACGAACCGCTGATGGCAAGACACGACAGCATTTCCGTGAATCTTTACCAGTCGGGAGTCGGCGTACTGCTGCTTGGTCTTTTGGTGCTCCCGGGTGGTGGTGTGGATGTATCTGTTTTTAGCGGAACGGTTCTGTTTAATTTAGCCTATCTTGGCATCTTTTGCTCTGCTGTCGCTTACTTTTTCTACCTTTTTGCACTACAGAACCTTGGGGCAGCCACTGTTACCAGCTTTCTCAACCTGGTTCCGGTATTTGGCGTCATCGGTGGTGCGATTATACTTAAAGAGGCTCTGGTGGCCGGCCAGCTTCTCGGTGGTGCGGTTGTCATAACGGGCGTAAGCCTGGTCACAATGACAGGAAAGCCTGTACGGGAAGAAGAATCCCCGGCACTGACACTTCAGGCCGATTAAGCAAACCGGTATACGTACGAAACAAAAAATAGCTATACGGGAAACCGTATGGCTATTTTTTATGTTTACATACACTTTGTCTCTTCCCCTGACCTTTGCCTGTCATGTCCGGCATGATGAGCAAATAATAATATTCTAAGGAAAGGGATGAGGAGGCTTTTTATGAATATTAAACGAGGCTTTTATTTTGGTGTGGGATTTTGGCTGGCCGGAGTTGCAGTTACGATAATTCCTTTATTAATTTCCTTTTTTGTGGCTAGAGCCGTTATCTTCAGAATGCTTTAGTTTAATCTGTGGGAAGGGGGGCCGGCAGTGGGATGGTGTGGCCGGAGGGGAACTGTAAGTTAATTACGGTGTCGGGAACGTCACCGGGATAAATTGCGTCCACAATCGGGACAGTGGTGGACACTTTTGTTACCTCGGACACAAAGGGGATAACAACTTCCACCTCAGCGTGAATGTCCAGATAGATTTTATGACGGACCTGGTTAATGCCCGCCTCTTCAAACGTATCAATAATCTCTGTATTCACAAACCCGATGGGGATCAGGGTGATCGGGATGCGGGGGCCTGTATTGGCCAGCAGGTAAAAACCCAGAGCCTGACCGAGCGGGATATAGACTTTCTCCCCTTTCAGTGACGTCAGCGCATCCTGGACACGCATGGTGGTCTCGGCCATTAGGCGGTTGACTTCCATGTTATTGGTCTGCGCTAGTATAATTTTGCCTTCCCTGTCTTTTTGGAGCAGAATCAAATCCTGGTAAAGAATGTTTCTCGCCACTTTTTCCGAAACTGCATTATTGATGGCCTCTGTGGCAATCACATCCGCTCTTGCTCCCGCAATGGAAAGGATGGTGGGACGAAGATTATTATCAAAATAGACAAATATGCGGATCACGGCAAATAAAAAAACCACTAAAAGAAAAAACGCCGCGGCTTCCCGGCTGATATGTAGTCTGCGTTGGAACATACGCAACCCTCCCGTACAGTATATGTGGGAAAGAGTAAAAGGTGACAATTAGAAAAAATTCCTAATCTGTGATAATATTTTGTTGTAGACCGGTGAGAGGGTGATTGCTGTGCTTCAGAAACCGTATTATCTTGTGGCCATACCTGAAGGGGAGATTATGGGCCGGCTGCGCCGTCTGCAAACATTCCTGTCAAGACGCTTTCGGATGTACCGGGCTCCCTATCCCGGGCTTCATCTGACTGTCGGTGTGATAGAGGACGTTCACAAAATCTCAGACTCTTTTTCCCTCCTGCGGGATATTACCGCTGAACACCCTCCTTTTTCTGTAAACATTGAGGGAGAACGGTGTTTTGACGAACCGTTCTTGTCTGTGGGTGTTGATATTGTTTCCGAAAAGCTGGCATATCTGTCGGGTGAGGTGGAAGGGGCCTTAAGCAATGCCGGGCTCACTCCGCGGACATTTAACCGCTGGAATTTTCATATCAGCCTCATCCATCCCCAGTTTGCCCGGCGTGCCTGGTCGCGGGAAGAATTTCAGGAAGCTTGTCAAATTGTCAAAGAGTATGCGCCGCATGGCTGCTGCCAACTGACAGGCCTTGAGCTTTGGGAGCCGGAATTTCCGCCGCTCAACGTGGTTGAACGCTTTTCGTTTTCCTCATAAATAAACGGTACCGCACCTGCGGTACCGTTTATTTTACTTTTCTGCCACTTCGTATGGTATGTCGGTGGCGTGTATTGGGTGGCAAAGGATTATTTAAGTTTTTTTAACAGTTCGACTTCTGAGATGTTTTCTATGGTATTATTCTTTATAATCCTAAATTGTTGTTGAGCGGTCCAAAAAGCAAACATCCATATTTACCTGTATACGGTTGTTATGTAAATTCTCATACATTCTGCCATATAGAGCACTGTTTTGCAAAGCTATTTCCTTTCTTACCGATAAAATTACTCGTTTACCGTAATCTGAAGATTATGGTATAATCGGGGGAGAGTTTCTCTGGGAAAGGAGAACATTTATGACGAAAGCAGGACAAGAGGGGAAAAAACCGTCGACAAACGGCAAGAAAAAACTAAAAAAACAAAGAATTTTACGCTTAGCGCTTATACTTTTTGCTATCTTCATCTTTATCTCCGCCATAGCCGGTTTCGCTACATACAGAGTCGTCTCCGCTTATATGGCCGATTTACCCGACTTTGACTACGGTAAGTTTGTCCCGTCCGCCACATCTTTTGTTTACGACAAAGACGGCAACGAAATCACGCCGCTGATGGCGGAACAGAACAGGATTATTCTCTCTCTCGATGAGATATCCCAGCATATCATTGATGCGTTTATTGCCATCGAGGATGACCGGTTCTATGAGCACACCGGATTTGACCTGCGCGGGATCCTGCGAGCTGCCTACAACAACACCTTTAACAAGTCCACATCAATGCAGGGTGGTAGTACCATTACACAGCAGCTTGTCAAGAACACGTTCTACGACCCAAGTGACCGGTCGATAAAGCGCAAAGTTCAGGAACTGTATCTCTCTTACCAGATTGAACGGATTTTTACCAAAGAAGAAATCCTTGAGTACTATCTAAACAGAATCTTTTTCGACCACAATGCCTACGGTGTTGAAACGGCTTCACAGACGTATTTCGGTAAACGTGCCGCCGATGTCACACTGGCCGAAGCCGCCATACTCGCCGGTATTCCCAATTTACCCCGTAAATACTCACCGTACCGTAATATGGAAGAAGCAAAAAACAGACAGGCTCTGGTGCTCTCCCGGATGGTGGACCTGGAAATGATTACAGCTGAAGAAGCACGGGAAGCCAGAAACGAGGAGATTGTTCTGGCAGGCCTTCCTGAGCAGGAGCACTATCCTTACCCGTTCTTTACTGACTATGTGGTGCAAAATGAAGCGCCTGATTTGCTCGCCCGGCTCCCTGAATACCAGGGACTCACCAAGCAGGAGATCTTCAAGATTATTTACGAAGGCGGCCTGCAGATTCATACCACACTGGATCCCGAACTGCAGCAGATTGTTGTCGATACAATCAATGACGACAGCCTCTACCCCCCAAGCCTTAATGATATCCAGGGACAGGCGGCGGCCATTCTTGTCCAGCCCAAGACCGGGTATATCAGCGCTATGGTGGGGGGCCGCGACTATATCAACGATAAGCATGACCGGGTTGTTCTGGCCACAAACCAGGCCGGCTCTGTTATAAAACCTATTGTGGCATATGCGCCGGCTTTTCACGAAGGCATCGCCTCCACAGGCACCGTACTTGACGATGCACCGGCCATCTTCTCACCTCATGGTGGAGGTCCTGCCTGGTACCCTAATAACTATGACAGCAGGTTCCGCGGCCTGGTGACCGTCCGCTACGCACTTGCTTATTCACTCAATCTGCCCGCCGCTCATCTGCTCGACCAGTTAGGCGTTGAAAAAGCCAAGGAATACGCTGAAAAGATGGGCATTACAAGTCTTGATGAAAAGGACGACCTGGGCATGGTGGCAGGCGGCCTCACAAACGGAGTCAGTGTGTATGATACAGCCCAGGCATTTGCCGTCCTGGCTAATGAAGGTGTACGTGCCAACCTGACTACCATTACCAAGATTGTGGACCGTGAGGGCAAAATCATCTATGAACATCTGCCAAACGGAGAAGAAGTCATCAGCAGCGGTGCTGCCTGGCTGACCACCAGCGCGCTTCAGGATGCCGTCCGCAGAGGTACCGCCAATAAACTCCGTATCGGCCGACCCGTGGCGGCAAAAACCGGTACCAGCAACCTTGCCCGTGATGCCTGGATGGCTGCCTACACACCGGACTATGTGGGCGTTTTCTGGATCGGCCGCGACTCCTGGCCGGACGAAAAGGACACCTGGGGCAACTTCCGCTCTTTTGAGGTCGTTCACAAGTTTATGAACCCGATTATGAAAGCAGCTCATGAAGGACTGCCGGTCAGTGAGTTCACCAGGCCGGACACAATCCGCGGCCCTGTTTCCATTTGCAGTAAAAGCGGCCTGCGGCCGGGAGAAAACTGCCCGGACGAACATATTACCTCGGATTACTTCCCCAGAAACCTGATTCCGGGCGATACCTGCGAAATGCATGTGGAACTGGAAGTCTGCGAGGTCTCAGGCCTCCTGGCCGGCGAATTCTGCCCCGAAGAACTCCGTATCCCCAGTATCTTTCTTAACAGGCCTGAATTTATTCTGACCGACAGCCGCTGGAGCAGAGGCTCCGGCAGGGGACCGGCCGATGCCGAACTGATGCCGCCGGAAGACACCTGCGACCAGCATACGTCCCGTCCTGATGATCTTAGCGAACTAAAAGCCACAGTGAAAGATGACGGGACAGTGTCACTTTCCTGGAAAGCCGCTGAAGGCGCCTCCGGCTACTTTGTCTACCGGGACGGCAGCCAGCTCACCGAGAACGCAATCAAGGATACCACCTATGCGGATATGAATCTCGCACCGGGCACCTATAAATATCAGGTGGAGGCGATAAACTCCGAAGGCGTTAAATCGAATTTGGTTTCAGTAAGCATCACCGTGGAACCGCCGCCGCCGGAACCAGAGCCGGAGCCGGAGCCGGAGCCGGACCCTCCCCCGCAGGATGGCAACGGGAACGATAAAAAGAACAACGACAATAACGGTTAATGAATAA
Organism: Bacillota bacterium; assembly: GCA_033549345.1. Lineage (GTDB taxonomy): Bacteria > Bacillota > Dethiobacteria > Dethiobacterales > Dethiobacteraceae > JAWSUT01. Next base: position 10,056 of record JAWSUT010000032.1, read on the forward strand.
ATCAGGCCCCGGAACTCAAAAGGTTCCGGGGCCTGATTTTATTTAAGCTGTACAACGGTGGCACCTGTGCCTCCTTCAGCGGGGTAGCCTGTGCGCATGGACTCGACGTGTGGATGACCCTGCAAATATTCCTTCAGACCGGCACGCAGCCTGCCGGTCCCTTTCCCGTGGACCAGCCTCACTTCTTTCAATCCGGCAACGGTGGCCTCATCGAGGTATGTATCAACTTTCATGGCGGCCTCATCCAGCGTCAGACCGCGCAGGTCCACTTCGCGCGGCACGTCCCGTCGGGCAACCATCGATACATAGGGTTCGGGCGCTTTCGTTTTTCCGGCTGAAGCAGCCACAGGGGAAAGATCCCCGGGATCCACATTGATCCGCATCATTCCCACCTGGACCTGCACCTGGCTGTCTCCCGTCTTGTTAACCACAGTCCCCCTCTGTCCAAGGCTGTTGACATAGACTTCCTCGCCCGCTTTTATTTGGGCGGCAGAAAGGCGGCTTTCATCTGGCTGCGGTGCTGTACACTCTTCCAGTTCACTGTCCATTTGACGCAGAGTCGCGGAGACAGCATCGAGCACTTCCTGCGTCGGCCTGGCCTCTGCTGCGGCAAGTTTGCGCAGTTCCTTAACAAGCCTTTCCGCTTCCCTTCTGGCACGGACAAAGGGTTCCTGTGCATCCCGACGTGTTTTATCCAAAATTTCCGCTTTACGTCTGGCCAGATCTTCTTTTTCTCTTTGAATCTGCAAAAGCAGCATATGCGTTTCGTTTCGTTCGCTTTCCGCCTGCCGGGAGGCCAGCTCCATGCGGCGGCGGTCGGCAACCAGGTCAGCAACCGTTTCCTCCAGGCGTGTTTCTCCCTGACTTAGAAACTCTTTGCCCCGGTTAATGATTTGGTCGGGAAGGCCCAGCCGTTTGGCAATGGCAAATGCGTTGCTCAGCCCGGGCACGCCAACCAGGAGTTGGTATGTAGGGCGGAGCGTAGCCACATCAAACTCAACGGAGGCATTTTCCATCCCTTCCGTCAGGTAGGCAAATGTTTTCAGCTGGCTGTAGTGTGTGGTGGCCACAGTCACAGCACCGAAAGTATGCAGAAATTCCAGAATCGCCATCGCCAGGCCGGCACCCTCTGTGGGGTCTGTGCCGGCACCCACTTCATCCAGCAGGACCAGTGAACGCGGGACAATTTTCTGTAAAATCTCAATAATGTTTTTTAAGTGTCCTGAGAAGGTGGACAAAGACTGGGAGATATCCTGCTCATCACCTATATCGGCAAAGATACTGGGAAATACTGCAAGCTCGGTGCCCTCCTCTGCCGGAACATGCAGGCCGCTTTGTGCCATCAGGGAAAACAACCCAACCGTTTTTAGGGTTACTGTTTTACCGCCGGTATTTGGTCCCGTAATCACCAGAGTCCGCAGGGACTCGCCCATCTCCAGGGAAATAGGCACTACATCCCCTGTCAGCAGGGGGTGTCGGCCACTGAGAATTTTCAGATAGCCAGAATCGTTTAGCTGCGGTTCCGTTCCTCCGGCAGCCAGACTCAGGCGGCCTTTGGCCAAAATAAAATCAAATTCCACATAGAGATTCAAAGATAAGAGCAATTCGTCTTTTTCGCCGCCCGCCCATTGTGAGAGGCGTGCCAGAATTCGTTCTTTTTCCCTTTCTTCGTCCCTGCGCAGTACGGCAAGCCGATTATTGGCATCCACTGCCCACAGCGGCTCAACAAACAGCGTGGCACCGCTGGCCGACTGGTCATGGACTATACCGGGAACCCGGCCGCGGTACTCCTGCCTGATTGGCAAAACAAGCCTGTCACCGCGCATCGTTACCAGGCTTTCCTGCAGAACTTTCTGATTGCCGGGATTTTTTACGAAACGGTCAAAACGCTCGCGCAAATCCCGTTCTCCCCCGGAAATCCCGCGGCGCAGCCTATGCAGCTCCGGGCTAGCGTTGTCCCGCAGACGGCCGTCATCATCCAGGGACTGTTTTAGCTCTTCCCGCAGCGGCGGCATGGCGTCCATGCGGGCAGTCAGTCCGGAAAGCACCGGATAGCCCTCTTTGTCTTTAAAAAAGCTTTTCAGCTTTGTCAGCGCATCCAATAAACGCAAAACACCGAACAACTGCTCTTCACCCAGGATTCCGCTGCGGGAGGCGACATCGAGAGCGCGGCGCAAGTCAGGGACGGCAACAATCCCCACGTTGCTGCGTCTGATGAGCTTCACCGCCTCGGATGTCTCCGACTGCCACCGTTTAGCCAGGTGCAGTTGTGATGTTGGCAGCAAATCTTCCGCCAACTCCCTGCCCATCGGCGTAATTGCTAATTCCGCCAGCATGCTGCGAATTTTTGCAAATTCAAGCAGGCGAATTTCTCTCTCCACATTCATCACTTCCTCGATACATAAGGGTTCCCCGCCGGATAAAAACGCAGCGGCAGCTCTGCTGCCACAGAAATGCCAATCCGTGGGACCGCCATAATCTCCTCTATTGTATAGCCGTCATCGGTCACAAAGAGCGGACCGGAAGTCAATGCCAACCCGTTTTGCCGGATGTCAATGGCCATCGCCTGACAGAGTTTGCCCGGCCCGGAAGCCAATTGCTTTTTTACTTCCGTACTCCGCCGCTTTGCCATGATCTGCAGGCCGCAGACAGGCTCCAATGCCCGGACAAGGACGGCCTCGCCTTCCCCCTCGCATCCGGTAACAACATTAAAGCAATAATGAACCCCATAGATCAGATAAACATAGGCTGTCCCCGCCGGGCCAAACATGGCGGCATTACGCGCTGTCTTTCCCCGGGATGCATGGCAGGCCGCATCGCACCGGGACAGATACGCCTCTGTCTCCACGATTCTTCCCGCCGTCAGCCCCTCTTCTGTCTCGTGAACCAGTATTTTCCCAAGCAATGATTTTGCCATATCCACTGTGGGGCTGCTGTAGAATGAAACCGGCAGAATCCGGCCGGGATATTTATACATAACGAACCTCACTTAACTCAGGTTGGCCTGTCTTTTCTTTTTCTCTTTTAACCATGCGATTACCTCTGCGGCGCTTTTTGTATTTAATATATGATCACCTGTCAGCCAGCCCCGCCGCGCCATGGAAATACCGAGGATGACATTGGCCAGCTCCAGCTGGCTGTGGGCATCGGTATTAATTGCCACCATAACGCCTGCTTCGTTGGCCTGCCGTGAAAATTGTCCGTTTATGTCCAGCCTGTCGGGTGAGGAGTTAATCTCCAGAGCGGTACCGGTTGCGGCAGCTACCCGAATGACTTCATTCATATCCACCTCATAGGGGTCACGCTTGCCCAGCAGCCGTCCCGTGGCATGCCCGATCATACCCACATACGGGTTTTCCATCGCACGGCAGATTCTTGCCGTCATTTTCTCGCGGCTTTGCTTAAACCCGCTGTGGATTGAGGCAACCACCACATCGAGATCCGCCAGGATATCATCCGGAGCATCCACGCTGCCGTCATCCAGAATGTCGGCTTCAATCCCCGTCAGGATGCGGATACCAGTGTGTTTTTTCTGCAGTGAAGCGATATATGCCCTCTGATCAGCCAGTCTTTCCAGTGACAGGCCGCGGGCAATCTTCAGTGAACGGGAATGGTCCGTCACAGCTATGTATTTATAGCCCAGCTCCACAGCAGCTTCCACCATCTTTTCCACACCGGCCGTACCGTCACTCCAGTCGGAATGGACATGCAGGTCCCCCTGGTAGTCGGCAGGCTGCACAAGGATCGGCAGACAGTCTTCAAGAGCCGCTTCGATTTCACCCCGGTTTTCCCGGAGTTCAGGGGGAATCCAGGGCATTCCGGCCAGCCGGTAAATATCTTCTTCATTTGTGAACCGGGGTTCAACACTTTCGGTTTGCTGGCTGAGAATGTCATACCCTGTCACTTCCCTGATTTTCGCTGCAACAGCCTGCGTATGGGCGGTTGTGCCTGTGGTGACCCAAAGTGTCAGCGGGAAGTCTTCCTCACTGACCAAATAAAGTGTCAGGCCCACACCGAAGCTGTGAACCGCACGGCAGAAGTTGCCGTCCCAGCGCAGCCTGTGCAGTTTGTCATAGGTTTGCAGTGAGTTTCTGGCCAGTGCCGGGTCATCACTGGCCACAATAATTTCCGTACCTCTCACCAATTCAGGCCGACGACGTGTATCTCCTGTCATCCGTACCATTTTGATGCCGGGCAGCGCTTCCAGCTCCGGCATGATTTCCGAGGATAGCATCAGCGCTGAGGCCAGTAAAATTTGTTTGCCTTCGTCAATCTCAGGCAGGTTGCCTGTCTCAACCCGCTCCAGCATCGCAAGGCTACCGGTCCTGACGATCTCCTTGATTTTTGCGGCCAGGCCGGCACCGACGCCTTCCAGGGACTGCAGCCTGTTTGTTTGGATTAATTTTTCTATTTCCTCAGGGCAGGACGCAACAGCACGTGAGGCCCTTTTATACGCACGGACACGGTAACGGTTTTCACCGCGCAAAGATAGAATGCGCGCCGCTCTGTCCAACATTTCAGCCACATCACGATTTCGCATCTTGTTCACTCCAGTTATCCGGTTTGTGCATAATTTAGCTTCTCCGCAGAGAAAAAAAGTAACCGTGCTTATCGCACGGCTGCCAGCAAATCCTGTAAGAGGAAGTTTAGCATCTGTTCATATATCACCGGCCATAGATCCATGATAACCGAAGCCACTCTCGACTCTGCCAGTGTTCTCTGCCAAAACGGCACAGTCACCAACATGGCTGCTCCAACCAGAATCAAAACCAGCAGCAGGCCCTTGACAACTCCAAAAAGCAGCCCGCCCAAAGCATTCACCGTACCGAGCAACGGCAGCGAGAATATGCCGTGCATCAAACTGCCTACACTCTTTAAAAGCAGCCGGACAAGGAAAAAAAGCAGAAAGAAACCTAAAAGGCGGAGGATAACATCTCCCAGCGCAAAACCAAACGGTGTGGGACTGCTTAGCCAGGCCGGAAGCCATCGGGTAAGGGGCACAACATTGTCAAGCCAGAGAATAAAATCACTGCCGTAGCGCAGCGCCACAATATAGGCTGCCACGATGGAGGCCAAGTCAAATAGCTGCCTGATCAGCCCGCGCTGCCAGCCCATAACCGCTGAAAACAGCACAATCGCCAGAAGCAGAATATCAAACCAGTTCATCATTGTGCCGTCTGCTGTTCAAGAAGGCTTTCGAGCTCCTGTAATTCCCTGCGAACGCGAAAGAGTTCATCGGCCAGATTAATTGCCGTCAGAACAGCAACCTTATTGATGCCCAGGCGGCTGTTGGCCTGGCCGACCAGCTTCATCTTCTCATCCACATATTGAGCAACCCGCTTCATATACTCCGGCGAAGCGGTTCCCCGCATTGTGTATTCTTCACCATATATTTTTACATGTACACGGCTTCTGGGGTCTACTTGGGACACGGTAACAGACCTCCCCAATGGTTTTCCCATATAATTCGCGCTCAGATGACAATTTTCCTGCTCATTGCCAATCTTTAGCCACTAACGGCGCAGACTTGCCCCAAACCGTGCCTCCAGAGCATCCTGAATGTCCTGATGCTTTTTGGCAACAACTTCATCTCGTAATGTCCGGGACGGGTCCCGGTAGGTTACGGCAAAGGCCAGGCTGCGGCTTCCCTGTGGGATTTGCGGACCCTGGTAAAGGTCAAAGAGCGCCACATCTTCCACCAGCTCCCCGCCCGCTTCCCGAATCAGGCTCGCCACTTCCCTGGTGCTGACCGCATCAGGCACAACCACCGCAATGTCCCGCAGAACTGCAGGATAGCGTGGCAGCGGTGCATACCCGGTAAGCAGGTTAACATGGGAGAGCAGAATCTCCAGATCCAATTCCGCCGCATAAACCGGTTTTTCCAGGTCATAGGCATCCATAACATCCGGATGAATCCGGCCAATCCAGCCGGCAGCTTCTCCGCCCAAAAGTACGGCAGCCGCCTGCCCCGGCTGGCACCAGGGAATCTCGGTTTGTGTATAGTCGGCATTTACTATGCCGAGCCACGAGAACACGGTTTCTATGATACCCTTCACATCGAAGAAATCTGCTTCCACCGGCTTATGGTGCCAATGTTCCGTGGGAAATGCACCTGTTAGAACCAAACCAAGCATCGTGCGCTCATCCGGCAGCGTCTCGGCAGAGCCGGCCCGCGGGAGGTAGACTGCGCCTAACTCGAAAAGTTTGAGATTATGTTCGTTGCGGTTGCGGTTGTATGAGACTGCTGAAAGCAGCCCACCCAACAGTAGAGTACGCATTACGCTCTGCTCCTCCGAGAGAGGATTGGCGATGGCTACTGTCTCTCTGATTGGGCTGTCTGTCGGTATCTGCAGCCTGTCAAAACTTTGCGGGCTGACAAAGGAATAATTAATGGTTTCAGCCAGGCCGCAGGCCACCAGGATATCGCGGACTTTTTTCAGAGCCAGCTGCCTCTCTGTGCGTCTGCCCTGGGTCATCGGCCCAAACGGCAGTGTGGTGGCAATCTGGTCATAGCCATAGATCCTGGCCACTTCTTCGATTAAATCCACCTCTGCATCCAGATCCGGACGGCGGGTGGGAACTGTCACGTGCAGTTGGGTCCCTTCCTCCAGAGTAAAGCCCTGCCGTGAAAAGATGGCAGCCATCTCCATCTGCGAAATTTCAAGACCGATCAGTTTTCGGGCACGTTCAGGCCTAAGGTTGATTTTTTTGGGGTAACGGGGAGCGGCATATTCGTCAACCACTTCACCGTCAACAGTGGCGGCGCCCAACAGTTCAATCAGGCGCGCCGCCCGCCGAATGGCCTGGGTGCAGCCGTTTACGTCCACACCTTTTTCAAAACGCTGCTGCGCTTCGGAGTACAGACCAAGGCTGCGCCCTGTCCGTCGGATGGAGACCGGATTGAAATGTGCCGCCTCCAACAAAACTGTCTCTGTTTCTGCTGTGACTTCCGTCTCCAATCCGCCCATCACACCGGCTACCGCCACCGGCCTCACACTGTCGGCAATGACCAGCATGTCTGTTGTCAGAGAGCGGGTGGTCTTGTCAAGCGTTACAAGCTCCTCACCTTCTTCGGCAGGCCGCACCACAATAGTATGGTCTGTAAGCGTGTTGTAGTCAAAGGCATGAAGCGGCTGGCCCCATTCCCACATCACATAGTTTGTAATATCCACAATATTGCTAATGGGCCGGATGCCCGCCTGCAGCAGCCGTACCTGCAGCCAGACTGGCGATAGACCCACAGCAACATCCCGCATCACCAGGCCGGCGTAGCGGCCGCAAAGGTGGGAGTCCCGGATATGAATCCGCGGTACCGGCATTGCCGGTTCTGCGATACGCAGTGACGTGTCGGGGGACTGTACACTTTTACCGGTCAGGGCGGCCACCTCATGCGCCACGCCCAGAAGCCCCAGGCAGTCGGCGCGGTTTGGCGTCAGCCCCAAAACCAGGATTGGGTCATTTAAGTAGAGCGCCTCTTCAAGGGGAACGCCAAGAGGTGTTTCATCATCGAGAATCAGAATGCCGTGAACATCAGGGTTTAGTGCCAGGCCGAGCTCTTCGGCGGAGCAGAGCATTCCGTTTGATTCCACACCACGCAGCTTTGCCCGTTTTATTTTAACACCGCCCGGCAGGACGGCTCCTGCTCTGGCTAAGGGAACTTTATCTCCGGGGCCGATATTATCAATTCCCGCCACCACAGTATAGTTCTCAGACCCGTCATGAACCTCGGCCACGAAGAGTTTATCCGCTTCCGGGTGTCTGTCCAGACTGAGAACTTCGGCTGTGACCACACCGGAAAAACCCGGTTTCAGTGTGGTGATTTCCTCCACTTCAATACCGGAGTTTGTCAGTTTCTCCGCCAGCTGCTCGGCAGTAAGCTCTATTTCAATAAAATCTTTTAACCAGGTATAAGGAACACGCACTGGATTTTCCTCCCTTTTCCAATCTGTTAGCGGAACTGACGAAGCATCCGGATATCGTTCAAAAAGAACAGACGCAGGTCGTCAATACCGTATTTCAGCATAGCAATCCTCTCCACACCCATGCCGAAGGCGTAGCCGGTAAACTCTTCCGGATCATAGCCCGACATTTCCAGGACACGTGGATGGACCATGCCGGAACCGAGAATTTCAATCCAGCCGGTGTCTTTGCACGTCCGGCAGCCTTGCCCGGCACACATCACACAGGAGATGTCCACCTCCGCACTCGGCTCTGTAAACGGAAAGAAGCTGGGGCGCAGTCGTACCTGCTGCCCGGGCCCGAACATCTGCTGCGCAAAGAGCAGCAGCGTTCCTTTCAGGTCGGAGAGCGAAATATTCCTGTCAATTACCAAACCTTCCACCTGATGAAACATGGGGGAATGCGTGGCATCATCATCACGCCTGTACACTTTGCCCGGAGCAATAATCCGTACCGGAACCTGCGGCGCCGCTTTTTCCATCGATCGGACCTGAACAGGCGAGGTGTGCGTACGCAGCAGAATTTCCGGCGTTATGTAGAAAGAATCCTGCATTTCCCGTGCCGGGTGCTCTTTGGGGATATTTAGCGCCTCGAAGTTATAGTAATCGGTTTCAATTTCCGGGCCTTCCGCAATGGTGAAACCCATACCCAGGAAAATGTCTGCCATTTCATCCATCACCCGTGTCAGAGGATGGAGGAAGCCCAACTCCTGCGGCCGTCCTGGCAGGGTCACATCAATGCGCTGGGCAGCCATACTCTTTTGGCGTGCCTGCTCTGTGAGTTCTCCTTCACGGACGTCAAAGCGCTCTGTCAGCTCGTCACGGATTTGGTTGGCAAGACCTCCCACCACCGGGCGTTCCTCCGGGGGCAGTTGGCCCATCCCGCGCAGCACGGACGTAATCTCACCTTTTTTTCCCAGATAACGGACCTGGATCTGTTTTAACTCATCCAGAGTATCTGCGCCTGCTATTTCCTGCTGCGCATTTTCCGCTATACTTTTCAGCTTGTCCAGCATACATGCCACTCCTTTATTTGACAATAAAAAAATATCGCCCCTCAAAAAGGGACGAAAGTAAACTTCCGCGGTACCACCCAAACTTAGTGACTTCCACTCAACTCTTGATCTGTAACGGGAAAGACCGTACCGGGCCTACACAGCGAACCTTCAGCCGGCGGCTCCGGGAGGAACTTCCGGCCAACACTGCACCGGACGCTCTCAGTCATGGCGTCCTTCCCTGTTCGTGCAGGAACTGGCGTACTCGTCCCGTCATTGCCTTTAGCATAATTTAATTGTGATCATTTGCTTGTAAAGAAGATAGGCCGTTACAGAACCAGTCCTTTCAAAAATCCTCCAGATAAGCTCCGCATCTAACATTATGACCACTCCTTATTTCTGGAATGGAACTGTTTTTATTATAGCACATGAAAAAGAGAGACACAAGCTAACGCACTTTTTCTCTGTTTACAGAATACGGCGTTGGCGGGATGCTTCAAAAAATATGACCGACATGGCAACGGCGGCATTTAAAGACTCCATCGCTCCCGCCATAGGAACTGACACGTCCGTATCAGCCGCTTCTGCAATCATGGCTGAGACGCCGGTTCCCTCGTTGCCGATCACAACAGCAACAGGCATTGTCCAGTCATACTGCTCGTAGTGTGTCCGGCTTTCTATAGCGGTTGTCACCAGGCGGATACCCCGTGACTTCAGCTCGTCCAGCAGCCGGCCCGGCTCCCACTGGATGGTGGGGATGGCAAAGTAGGCACCCATGGCAGCCCGCAGAGCTTTGGGATTGGCCGCATCCACCGTCCCCGGCAGGAGTACGGCTCCGCCGGCACCCGCTGCTGTGGCGGAACGCAGCATGGTTCCCAGGTTACCGGGGTCCTGCACACCGTCGGCCACCAGTAAAAATGCCGGCTCTTTGGCAAACAGGTCGGGCACAGTCCAGACAGGCTGATTGACAATAGCCAGAATGCCCTGCGGTGATTCGGTAAACGCAGTTTGCGCAAAAAGCTTTTCGGCCACAGTGATAAACCGGGCTTTGTCCGCTATCTGTCCTAAAAAAGGAAAGTCGGCAATCTCCCGTCCCGCCGCTAAAAGTACGGTTTGCGGAACAATCCCCCGACCCACCGCATCCGCAATAAGCCTGGCCCCTTCCAGAGGAACAACACCAAGCTCTTCTCGGTTTTTGCGTTTTTCCAGGCTGCGGTACAGCTTTAAGGTTTGGTTTTGCGCACTCTCAATCAAAACGGTGGTTTACTCCCTGCTCATTTTTTGAATTTTATTATTTGCACCCACGACAATCAGCAAATCTCCCGGATGCAGGCGGTCTGAAGCAGCCGGTGAAACATTGATCTGCTTGTCCGCAGTGCGGATGGCCAGGACGTTTACACCGTATCTGGCTCTAAGATCCAACTCACGCAGCGACTTTCCGTGCATCTCGTCCGGAGCGATAATTTCCACAATACTGTAGTCGGGAGAAAGCTCAATGAAATCCAGCACGTTGGTTGCCACCAGGTTGTTTGCCACCCGGATACCCATATCCCGTTCGGGGTAAACAATCCTGTCGGCGCCGATTTTTTGCAGAACTTTTCCGTGCAGGGCTGTTCTGGCCTTGGCCACAATGTAATTAACACCCAGCTCTTTTAAAACCAGTGTGGTCAGAATACTGGCCTGAATGTCCTGCCCGATTGACACAATCACCACATCAAAATTCGTAATTCCAAGGGAGCGCAGTGCCGACTCGCTGGTTGAATCGGCCACCACGGCATGCGTGACCTTATCTACCACACCTTCGATTTTTGATTCACTGGAATCAATGGCCAGCACATCATGTCCCATTTCATACAGTGTGGTTGCCACACTGGCACCGAAGCGGCCGATGCCGACGACGGCAAATTGTTTGGGTTTCACAGGCCTCACTCCTTACCCGATCAGAATTCTTTCAGCAGTATACTTAACAGGCTCTTTTTCCATACCCCGGGCCAGGGCAAACACCAGTGTCAACGGCCCGACACGCCCGGTAAACATCGTCATAATAATCAGGATTCGCCCCAAGGGAGACAGACCCGTAGTCACACCCGTTGAAAGTCCCACCGTGCCAAATGCGGACATGGCCTCAAAGAGCATGTCCATTAGCTCTCCGCCTTCTGTAAGCATCAGCCCAAAGGCAACAATAAACACCAGCAGAATTGAAATCATTGTAATGGACAGCGCCCTGCGCAGGATTTCCACCGGAATCCGCTTTTTAAACAGCAGGGCATCTTCCTTGCCGCGGACTGTGGAAACAACGGCAACTACAAGTGCCCCAAATGTGGTGGTCTTAATCCCGCCCCCGGTCGACGCCGGTGATGCACCGATAAACATTAGGGCAATAATAAAAAATAATGTGGGCTGGAATAAACCGTCTGTCGGCAGCGTGTTAAACCCTGCTGTCCTTGGTGTGGCCGCTGTAAAAAAGGCGTTCATCAGTTTGCCAAACAGGCCGAACTGACCCAGCGTAGCCGGGTTATGATACTCCATCAGGAAAATAACGACCGTTCCCAGACTCAGGAGCAAAGCGGTTATGCCGATGACCATCTTGGCATGCAGAGTCAGGCGGGAATAGCGGCGACGCTGAATAAACTCCAGGATTACGGTAAAGCCCAGACCACCCAGAATAAAAAGTGATGCAACAGTCAGGACAATCACCGGGTCATGGGAAAACGGTGTCAGGCTGCGGTACCCGCCGATTAAATCAAAACCGGCATTACAGAATGCAGAAATGGCATGAAAGACAGCGTAAAACAAGCCCGTCCAAAATCCGTAAAGCGGAATAAAGCGGGTGCTTAAAATCAGGGCGCCGAAAAACTCAACAACCAGCGTCAGCAGGATGACCATTTGCACCAGATGAACAAGCCCCTGCATGGTAATCTGATTCATTGCTTCCTTAATCACGAGCCGCTCCCGCAAGGATATTTTTTTCCCCAGCAGGATAAATAAAACGGTGGCGGCCGTCATAATGCCCAGACCGCCGATTTGGATCAGCAGCATAATGACAGTCTGACCGAAACGGCTAAAGTATGTACCGGTGTCTACCACCACAAGCCCTGTAACACACACGGCAGATGTAGCGGTAAACAGGGCGTCCAGAAAAGGAAGACGCCCGGTCCGGGCTGAGATCGGAAGTGACAGCAAGATGGCGCCAATGAAAATAAGCAGTGCAAATCCGCCAACCAATATTTTGGCCGGGGTTACTCTTTTTGACTGAAAAGGGTTTAGCTGCACGTTTACCGGCCACCTCCCACAACTAGACAAAAGACGAAGCCAGAAGCATTAACTTCTGACTTGTAAACTACTTATAGATTTTCCTTGGCAACACCGATCAGCTGGCTGAAACTTTCCTGATCGTTAACGGCCAGCTCTGCCAGCATTTTGCGGTTAATGTCTACGCCGGCACGTTTCAATCCGTTAATCAGGCGGCTGTACGACATACCGTTTGTCCGGGCGGCGGCATTGATCCGGGCAATCCAGAGTTTTCTGTAGTCCCGCTTCACATTACGGCGGTCGCGGTACGCGTTTGACAGTGATTTCATTACGGCCTGGTTGGCTACACGGTACAGCTTACTTTTGGCACCGAAGTAACCTTTAGCCATCTTAATTATTTTTTTATGGCGCGCCCGGCTGGGGACACCCCGTTTGATTCTTGCCATAATAAAGACCTCCTTGCATTGTTGTCAGTAGATTAATTGCTTCAATCAGTTTCCTAATAGGGCAGCATAACGGCCACGCGCTTGGTCTCGGCCTTGCAGACCATAGCACTTTTACGCAGACGGCGCTTACGGCCGGGAGATTTTTTCTCTAAGATATGGCTGGCATACGCACGGCTGCGCTTGAACTTGCCTGAGCCTGTCTTCTTAAAACGCTTGGCTGCACCACGATGTGTTTTCATTTTAGGCATGAGTGTTCCTCCTGTTAGTTCGTTCTCGGATTCAGAATCATAATCATATTCCGTCCTTCAACCTTGGGAACGCGCTCCACAGTACCCAGGTCTTCCACTTCTTTGGCCATACGCAAAAGAAGTTTCTGTCCCAGTTCGGGGTGGGTAATTTCACGGCCGCGGAACATGACAGTAGCCTTTACTTTGTCACCGGCTTCCAGAAAACGGCGTGCATTTTTCAGTTTCACAGCAAAATCATGGTCTTCAATGTTAGGACGGACTTTCACTTCTTTTACCGTGACAGTCTTCTGGTTCTTACGTGCTTCTTTTTCCCGCTTGCTCTGTTCGAACTTGTATTTCCCAAAATCCATGATACGTGTGACAGGCGGTTTGGCATTAAGAGACACAGCCACAAGATCAAGGTTTTGCTCTCCTGCGATGCGCAAAGCCTCTTTCAGCGGCATAATCCCCAGTTGGTTCCCCTCAGAATCGACCACCCGGACTTCACGGGCACGGATCTGTTCATTCACAAGTGTGTCCTTACTAATTTTATATCACCTCCAGTAATATATACAAAAAAAAGCAGGTGTCAATCCACCTGCTTTCATGTCAACCAAAAAACGCATCATCTTGCGTGTTTGCTGACCCTTGGGGCTGCGCCTTGGGGTGAGAAGCGGTGGCTTCTTCTTGACGAAATCTACTATATCATAATTATGCCAATAAGTCAACGACGCTTAGCGGCAATTTCTTCAGTCACTCTGGCTGAAAAATCAGAAATGGTCATGGTCCCCACATCGCCGGCACCGCGTTCACGGACAGCCACTTCTCCCGCTTCCATTTCTTTATCACCCACAACCAGCATATAGGGAATTTTCTGCAACTGGGCTTCCCTGATCTTGTAGCCCACTTTTTCATTGCGCAAATCCGCCTCCACCCGGACACCGGCGATGGCCAGTTCTGTGACAATTTCTTTGGCAAACTCATGGTGCTTGTCCGTAATCGGTAAAACCATCACCTGCTGCGGCGCCAGCCAAAGGGGAAACGCGCCGGCAAAGTGTTCTATCAGAACCGCCATAAAGCGCTCAATGGACCCGTAAATCACACGGTGAATCACAGCAGGCCTGTGCTTTTGGCCATCCTCGCCGATGTAGTGAATGTCAAACTTCTCCGGCATCTGAAAATCAAGCTGAATCGTGCCGCACTGCCACGTGCGCCCAATAGAGTCTTTGAGATGGAAATCAATTTTCGGCCCGTAAAAAGCGCCGTCCCCTTCATTAATCACAAAGGGGATGCCCCGCTCTTCCAACACATCACGCAGCGCCGAGGTAGCCACTTCCCACATTTCCTCCGAACCCATGGCCTTTTCCGGACGGGTGGAGAGTTCCACATGATAATCGAAGCCAAACACATTATAAATCCTGTCGGTCAGCTCAATCACAGCGGCCACTTCGTCTTTAATCTGCGCAGGCAGCATAAAGATGTGGGCATCGTCCTGGGTAAACGCCCGCACACGCATCATCCCGTGCAGCGTACCGGAAAGCTCATGGCGGTGCACCAGGCCCAGCTCGCCCATGCGGACGGGCAGGTCCCGGTAGGAGTGAAGCTTGGTCTTAAAAACAAGCATTGAGCCGGGGCAGTTCATCGGCTTAATGGAAAAGTCCTGCTCATCAATCTGTGTGAAATACATGTTTTCCTTATAGTGGTCCCAGTGGCCCGAGCGCTCCCACAACACACGGTTTAGGATAATTGGTGTCTTAATCTCATCATATCCCGCCCTGCGGTGTTCTTCGCGCCAGAAAGCCTCCAGTTCGTTACGGACAATCATGCCGCGGGGGTGCAGGAGCGGAAAGCCCGGCCCTTCATCCTGGATGCTAAACAGATCCAGTTCACGGCCCAGTTTTCTGTGGTCGCGCTTTTTAGCTTCCTCCAGGCGGTGCAGGTATTCTTCCAGCATGGACTTTTTGGGAAATGATGTGCCGTAAATCCGCTGCAGCATCGGGTTTTGCTCACTGCCACGCCAGTAGGCACCGGCCAGATTCAGAAGTTTAACAGCTTTTACCCTGCCGGTTGAAGGCAAATGCGGACCGGCGCAAAGATCCGTAAATTCACCGCAGCGGTAGCAGCTAATCACTGCGTCTGCAGGCAGGTCGCGAATCAACTCCACCTTGTATGTTTCACCAAGTTTATCGAAAAAAGCCACCGCTTCTGCCCGTTCCAGCTCGAACCGCTCAAGAGGCAAATCTTCCTTGATAATCTTTTGCATTTCCGCTTCTATCTTCTCCAAATCGTCCGGAACAAAGGATTCCTCATAATCAAAGTCATAGTAAAAGCCGTCCTTAATCGATGGCCCGATACCCAGCTTCACACCGGGAAACAGCCGTTTGACGGCCAGGGCCAAAATATGGCTGGACGTGTGGCGGTAAACATCCGCACCTTCTTCATCGCTAAATGTCAGGAAACGAACTTTCCCATCTTCCTGCAGCTCATGCGTCAGGTCACGGACCATCCCGTTTACCTGGGCAGCCAGTGCTTCTTTTTTCAGGCGCCCGCCCAGATCATCTACTATATCGGCAACGCGTGAACCGCTCGGGTATTCACGCAGAGCTCCATCAGGCAGCGTTATTTTTGGCACGCTCATCACTCCATCCTTTTACTGTATCACTTATCACTCATCATAAAACCTGGGTTTTCCCGTGTCAAGCTCTCAGGCCATGAAGTAAACCAGAAGCGCCTGAAACAGGCCCACAATAAACCCCAAAACAGCGCCGAGCACCTCAATCTGCTTCAGTTCCCTTCTTGCCACGTCCAAAACCAGGCCTTCCACATCAGTCAGGGACAATGCAATGATCTTATCGGCCACAATCACTTTCACATCGACCTGGTCGCGTATCCTCGTAAAAAACATCTCCGTCATTTTAGGAAACTGCCGCGCCACTTCCGTGGCAATCAGGTCACGCAGGGCATTGTTACAGTACTGCCGTACCGAGCCGGGCAGCATCACCATTTTTTTGTTGCACCAGTTATCCACCGCATTTTTAACAATCAGTTCCACTTCTCTTTGCAGAGCAGGCCCATCCAGACGCGAGGCAAGCTCGTCCACAGAAAAAAGCCGCTCCGCCACAACATCCCCCACATTGGCCGCGATCTGATCCCGTCGTTTAGGTATCAGCCCCTGCACAGAAAACGGACCGATTCTGACCGGGTGAAGCGGTCGGAAAAGCAGCTTAATAGCCAGCACATTGGTTATCCAGCCGATACCCGCACCAATCAGGGGCAAAAGGACAAAAACCATCTCTCTCACCCTTCCACCCCTACATTTTACCATGAAACGGGCAAAAAAAAAATTATTTCCCTTTATGTGTGACATGTTTATTCATATTTTGGCATAGTTTGCATTGTTTGCACAGTGTAACACGATTTTCAAATACATGCTTTAATGTGTCTGCCGCTTTGGGGAACATGGTAAAAACACGTTTGTGCAGCACCACACGATAGGGAGCAACAGTAATCAGCAGGCTGACCAGCTGATCTTCCTCATCGCTGCTGCCGTCTGCCCCGTCCCATTCTATTCCCTGCTCCACATGTTCCAGAGCCTTATATTCCTGGTTCAAAAGCTGGATGTGACCATCTTCATCAAGTGTAACATGAACCTGGTTAATCTTCGGTTCCTGTAAAGCAACAAAATATTTCAACAGTTTAATAAATTCCTGATATTCTTTTTCCATTAAGAAATCATCCACCGCTTTATCAAGACTCTTGCGCAACAGCTCCAACCAGAACCGCAACCTAAACACGATAAAACCGTGCAGGTTAATGTAGCTGTTTTCAAACAGAAAATCTCTCAGACTGTTTTGCACCTCACTGTATACCTGCCCACCCGCGTTTTTTTCCTGCCGGTCTGCGTAATTTCTCTGGGCGAAACTTAAAATCTCCCGGCGTTCAGGACGCGGAAAATAAAAATAATAGTGCGATAGCAGTTCATCAAGATACGGTGCAATCTGCTCCTGCAATATAAACGAAGTCAGGCTTTCAGCCAAAAACCTGCGAAACAATCCTGCTGTTTCCCGGTCCGGTGCAGCTCCTTTTTTACTTAACACACACACAAAGTGAACCAAACGGTCAACCTTTTCCTCCTCAACACCTATTTCATATCCCGCTTCGCGGAAATAGAGCATTCCTTCCTCAAGCCTGACTTTCAACCCCGGTGTCGCATGCTTGACGGCAATCGCAATCTTTGCCAACGCAGTCATCTCCCTTCCCTAGTATTATATGACTGACCTTTTTTTTGTATACTTTTTATCCACTTTCTCCCAACATGAAGACGCGGGGACAGGTTCCACTGTCTTCATTTGCTCACAAAAAAAGACGTGCAGCGTAGCGCACGTCCTTTTTATCTAATGCTTTGGCTTAAATGTTGCGCAATCGGTCTCTTCCGTATCGGAAGCGTTGGGAGGCTGAATCTCGATTGATGAAGCCATGCAGTGGTCACCGGACTCATAATATTCACAGCTATCCACAACACACTTCACCCTGGTAATGGGGTTTGATTCCTTAGAAGCGCGCATCAAATGCCCTCCTTTTATTTATTCTGTGCTTATATTTTGCCCAAGCCAATCCGATTATACCTGCCAAAGATTTTCTGCGGAGCTAATTGCGATGTTTCAAAAAAACGATGTTAAAAAGGGCTGTAACTCCAGCCAAAAAGAGTTTACCCCAAAAAAAGATAAAAAACCGCCTGTTTTAGGCGGAATATGGTGCTAAGCGGCAAAAT
>JAWSUT010000033.1:0-11299 GCA_033549345.1 Bacillota bacterium
TAAAAAAGCAACCCCATTCCAAGTGGATGCGGGTTGCTTTTTATTTGTGAGCTATATACCTTAAGTTAATGACATTGGGCAGGTGGGTGCTTTTTCAAGATAGAAATACATAGCATGGAGAACTCATTCCTCAAGTTTCTCCTCTTTTCTTCTCATTACATATATACTATAATAAAGATGGTTGTCCAATTTTTTACAGAAATGAGGTGGCACTGATGAACATAAATATGTCAACGCTAAAGATCTATGCTAAGGAAAACAATATCGTCATGATTCTATTGTTTGGTTCCCGTGCCACAGATCGGTTTAGAGAAGACAGTGATATCGATTTAGGCATTCTCTTTAAAGGCGGCGATTATAACTATGAAGAGGTTCTATCTGGACTTATAAAACTGTTCCCTTGTAGCAAAATTGATGTTGCAATTTTAAACCATAGCGACCCTCTTTTAAACTTTCAGATTCTTTCAAAGCACGAAATAATATATTGCCCGGATAAAGAAGTGTTTCTCAGATTCTTTGCAGATACTGTAAAAAAATATCACGACATGCAAAAAATTTACCGCCTGACAGATAAATATCTAAAAGATTTTACTGGAGGAAAATATTATGGAACAGTCTCATGTCATCCGCCGAAAGTTAATTAATCTGACACAGTATATTAAAGAACTAGAACCTTTAACTAGTTACACCATAAAAGACTACTCGGAAAATTACTTCATTAAACGTACAGGTGAACGCCTTGTACAGCTAATCGTTGAAAATATGGTAGATATTAACTCAATGATCATCGCGGAAGAAAAGCAACCACCACCTAAAGATTACTATGTTTCTTTTGTAATAATGGGTAAAATTGGCTACTTGCCACGGCAATTTGCAGAGGAATTAGCACCGTGTACCGGGATGAGAAACAGAATAGTCCATGAATATGATAAGATTGAGGATGAAATTATCTTTTCAAACATTCCAACATTACTCCAAATGGCTACAGAATATATTAATCAAATTAACAATCACCTAGGATAACCGATGAAAAAATAACGACTTAGTGCCTGCCGCAAAAAGGGCAGGCTAAATTTTTAACCTTGTGTAAAAAAGTAAGAGATTTTACTTTCTCTTTAGATCAATTACAGGATTAATCAGTGTTTCAAAGCCATCGATCCGACACTCTACCTGATCACCATCACTTATATGAACGGCTCTGGGCGTTCCTGTGGAGATAATATCTCCGGGCAGAAGAGTCATCACATGGGAATGAAAAGAAACTAGATAGTCCGGCGGAAACGTCATATTTGAGACAACGTTTTGGGCATATACTTCCCCATTAAGAACAGTGGCTACGTTTAGCTGCATGACGTCTTCTATCTCATCGGGGGTTACAAGCTGCGGCCCAAAGCTAAAGAAGGTGTCGAAGCTTTTTGACCGAGTCAGGTATCTGGGGTTTTTTCGCAATATATCTTCAGCTGTCATATCAATAATGGTGGTAAAGCCTGCCACCACTTGCAGCCAATTGTGCCTGCTTACGTTTTTGCATTCTTTTCCTATAATGATACCTAACTCACTTTCAGCAGTTGTTTTCTCTGATTGCAAGGGAATTTTAATTGCATCTTGAGGCCCGATTATTGTGGTGTCAGGCTTCATAAAACTCGCCGGCTCTTCCTGGGGAGCTTTTTCTGCTAAATCAGCGGCATGATCTACATAGTTAAGGCCGATACCCCAAATCTTTTTGGGGTTTCTGTAGAGAGGCGCATAACGGACTTCTTTTATTGAGATAGATTCTCCGCTTAGCTGCTCTAATTTTTCTCTCCCACTACTTTTGTACCAGTCATTAATTTGATTTAATTGTCCGGAGGCAATAATTTCTTGCAGATGCTGGGGGTAAAACCTGTTAAAGTTCCGGTTTATCGCATCCATAGAAATAATTCCACTGCCAGTGACGATCCCGGCAACTTCTGTGCCTTGAAAATTAATCGTTGCGAGTCTGATTTCATTCCCCTCCCGCTATAATATTTTACATTTCCTTTTACATCCCAAGATTGCCCGCTTTTATTATAACGGAACCTTTGCAAATAATTCAATAATCAAGCTCTCAGGTCGCTCCGCGACGGACCTCTTTCGGCAGAAAAATGTAGCCGGCAGCAATACCCGTATCAAATTGACAACCGTTTTGTAAGCATATCCTTTAGCCAAAGCAGCTACCCGCAAGAGGTAGCTGCTTTAAATTCTATACGCTGTTTAAAGACTACCAAAAACTTTTCAATAACCTGTTCTTTGTCGTCGTTATCTTCTTCCTTTGTTATTTCCTCTTCTGCCATTGTCTTCACTATCTTCGTCGTCGTTATCATCGTCGTCATCTTCTTCTTCATCTTGAGCATCTTCGATGCTTTCACTGATTTCTTCTATGGCTTCTTCCACGATTTCCAGTGAATCTTCGATTTCCTCTAACAACCTGTCCAGTTCAGCATCAAATGCCTCTTTGACCTCTTCTAAATCTTCTTCGTCATTTGCTGTTTCTACGAACCCGTCAAGCATTCCGGAATACTTAGCAACTAACGCGTCGATTCCATCTAAGAGGTTAATTTGGGCTGTAATCGAATCTTGTAAATTGCTAACCTCTTCTTCAGAAACCTCTCCAGATGCTGTTATTTCATCAAGCTCTTCCTGTAACTCACTAATCTCTTCTAGTATTTCTTCTTTCTGTTTTTTTGCATCTTCAAATTCTTCAAGAACATCTGCTAGCTTATCCTGATAATCACTTACCTGGTCATCTTCGTCCAGCTCTTCTTCCAGTTCTGCAGCCAGTTCTGCTTCCAGTTCTTCTACTTCATCTTCTGCGTTATCTTTTCCGGGAGCATAGGGGTTGGGGCCGGGCTTGAGGCCTTGCAGTTTGGCAAGTTTTACGTCAATAGCGCGCTGGATTCCTTTCTTGCCTTGCTCAGGTACTTGTACGAAAACACGCTGGAGAACTTCCAGAGAATTAGCCGTAGACTCGTATACTTCATCGTATACCGCTTCGTCTACTGCCTCTTCTTCCAGCTCTTCGTCTTCCAGTAATTCTTCCGCTTCTTCCATCGCTTCAACAAAGGCCTCTGTGAGACTTTCGGCAAACTCGGCCTGCTTGTCTTCCGGGAGAGCTTCCAATTCAGCAATACGGACTTCGGCGAGTTCCATTAGCATAGCGATTTTGGAATCAGGGGAAAAGGTGAATGCCAACTTGATTTCCTCAATGAAGCGCTTCAGGAAATAGAATGGTGAATCGGGGAGGATTCCAGGATCAACAGATTCTTCGACTGTCTCTTGGGATACTACTTCTACCGTGGTGATTTCAACCACGGGTTCTTCTGGGGCGGCCATGGCGACGGTGGAGAAAATTAGACAACCCAGCATCACGGCTAGAACCAGAATCAATGATTTTTTCATCTTTTTCGACCTCCTTGATTTTCCCCCGAAAACTTTCTTTTGTTAGATATGTTTTGCGGGCAGGCTTTTTCTAGGGCAAATAAAGAATTTGCCACATCACAGCTTTTACTCCGAGTTAGCGGGCTTTAGCTTGTGTAGCAACCGTTGGTATGCCTTCTGACTCTGTCCGTTAGGCCAGAGGTGTGCCGCCCCTGCTTTCAGTGTAACATGTAATCTGTTTTTTCGAATCTCACTTACGGACTAAACTTGGTGGGACTGTAGTCCCATTTTCTACAGATACAAGCGGCTTATTCAGAAGAAAACGGAACGATAAAAGCCGCCTTTAACAATTATGCAAGCATGGTAAAATTAAAAACACCGCCCGACGGAATTTACGTTGCTGGTGGTGTTTTTCTCATTTCTTCTTAATCTAAGTAATATCTTGCATACTTATATTCCCGTTGGACGCAATCCCCTGCTTTATCTCTGTTTTCATGCTTTTCATCTTTAGCAGCGTACATGGTAAGGGAATAGGATGGTTTCGACGGGTTAAACAGACATAGTCCCTAAAGAGATTTCTCGAAGGGGCTATTATTAATGTCCTATGTGCTTCTGTATGATAAATGATCCATATAGATTCTTTCCGCCTTCAGGTTTTTGTAATTTGTTGTTTCACCGCAGTAAACAATGGTCTCAATTTTGCTCTTTTCCAGCAACATGGTTTGGTTCGTTAGAAAAAAATAGCGCCCTGCCTGCCTTATGCCGAAGATTTTCCTGCCGTAATAGGAGGGCGCACACACGATAACCAGCTTTCCTTTTTGCAGGAAAGAATGGACCAGTTGTGCGCACCGGCCTGTTGCCCCATGCCAGGGACGACCGCTAAGCAGAAGAACACACTGTTTTTCCGTCGCGGACAGAGCATCTGCCACTTCCTGGGGGTCATTATTTTGTAACGGCGTAGCATGGCGTACCGGCTGCCAGGGTTTGCGCCAC
Organism: Bacillota bacterium; assembly: GCA_033549345.1. Classification (GTDB taxonomy): domain Bacteria; phylum Bacillota; class Dethiobacteria; order Dethiobacterales; family Dethiobacteraceae; genus JAWSUT01. The sequence goes on from JAWSUT010000033.1 coordinate 4,390, forward strand.
TTTGTTTCATAATAAACCCTGTTTCTTAGCAGAATTGACTGATAAAGATGCCGCTCCATATTATTAAAGCTAATACTGCCATGATGGTAAACAAAAGCATCGTCAACAATGACCAACTTATAACCGGCTGCTTTCACACGTTCACAATAGTCATTGTCTTCAAATAATCCCACAGTAAATTGTTCATCCATTTGGCCTACAGTTTCAAATAGATCCCTGCGCATGGCTGTACAGAAAAAGGTAAGAAATTCTGTAAACCGAAGGCTGCCCTGGTTAAACCGGTAGATCTCGTTGAGCCAGGAAGCATCCGCGCCTTGAATGGGATCAGCCGGTACTAAGTCCAGTTTTTGCTCATTTAGGCTGTAGTTAGTCACAGGGCCTGCCAGACCAATGTCTGGGTTGCCAAGCGGCCGTAGCAAACGTTTTAGCCAACCTTGTGGCACAATCGTATCATTGTTTAAGAGAATCAGATAATCTCCATTGGCGTGTCTGAGGCCAAGATTCATCCCGCCGGAGAAACCCAGATTTACCGATGATGAAATTACCCTCAATGCCGGGTGTACCCATTGGGCTAATTGTTCTTTGGTCTGATCAGTGGAGGCATTGTCAACCAAGACTACTTCCAGCCCGGGAAAGCATGTGTTATTCAGTACGCTTTGCAGGCATTGCCTGGTGTAGGGCCATTGATTAAATGCCGGAATGATAATGCTGATTAGCGGGTTCTTAGGCGAATAACCTTTTTTTGCAGACTGTTGTTTACTTTGCTCCATTATTGCTCATCCCTCCTCTCTGCCTTAACGTAACGGCTGAAAAGTAAGAAGCATATAGTATATTATCTTTTCTGGAACAGTTAAAGACCGGAGGTTAATGAAAAATGAAAGGTGTTGTATTGGCCGGGGGAACAGGTTCAAGGCTTTACCCCTTAACGAAAGCAGTGAACAAGCATTTGCTGCCTGTAGGAAGGTTTCCGATGATTTATTATCCATTATATAGGCTTCGGGAGTGTGGTATTACAGATGTACTGATTGTAACCGGCAGAGCGGATCTTGGTGATTTTGTACGGTTACTGGGCAGCGGGCTGGAATTTGGCATGTCCCTTACGTATAAAGTGCAGGAACAGGCCGGCGGCATATCCGATGCACTCAGCCTGGCGGAGTGTTTCTGCGGTCATGATAAAACAATCGTTATTCTTGGAGATAACATTTGCGAAGATCCGCTTGTTCCTTTTGCAAACGCATTCCGGCAGCAGCAATCCGGTGCGCGGATATTGCTAAAGGAATTTTCAGGCCCCGAAAAACATCAGATGGCCGTTGCAGAAATTGAGCGGGGAAAAATTCATTCAATCTATGAAAAACCAAAATACACGAATTCAGATATGTGCGTTACCGGGATTTATATGTATGACCACCTTGTGTTTGACCTGATCAGAACCCTGAAACCTTCTGCCCGGGGAGAGCTGGAAATCACCGATGTAAATTCTCTGTATCTTAGCAAAGGATTGCTTCACTATGATATATTGCCGGGCTGGTGGGAAGATGCGGGCACAATTCCCGCAATGACTAAAATAAACAGGATACTGTCAGAATCGCCACAACTGGTTGCGGGGATGGAAAAGGTTTATCTGCAAAGGCAGGATCATAGCCTATGAATGTACTTGTAACAGGAGGCGCCGGTTTTATCGGCAGCCATTTCCTGCGTCATATGGTGCCGAAATATCCATTGTATCAGTTTATTAACCTTGATGCGTTAACTTACGCCGGTGATCCGCGTAATCTGGAAGATTTAGAGCGCTTCTCAAACTACCGTTTTATTTATGGTGATATCTGTGACCATCAACTTGTTAACACTGTTGTGTCTGAAGGGATCCACGTTATTGTTAATTTTGCTGCGGAGAGCCATGTGGACCGCAGTATTGCAAACGCCCGTACTTTTCTTGATACGAATATCGGTGGGACGTTTACACTGTTGGAAGCTGCAAGGCAATTTGGTTTAGAAAAATTTATTCAGATTTCTACCGATGAAGTATACGGATCACTGGGAAGAGAAGGCGCATTTACAGAAGATTCACCGCTTAGGCCCAACAATCCTTACGCTGCCAGTAAAACGAGCGCCGATTTGTTAGCGCTGGCATATGGCAAAACATACCGCATACCGGTAACAATCACACGAAGTTCCAATAATTTTGGGCCATTTCAGCATCCGGAAAAACTGATACCGAAAATGATCTTAAACGCCCTGGCAGATAAACCCCTGCCTGTTTACGGCGATGGTCAGTATGTGAGGGACTGGATCTATGTGACCGACCATTGTCTGGCCATCGAACTTGTCCTCCATTCCGGAAAAGCAGGACATATTTACAATATCGGGGCAAACCAGGAGTACAAAAATATTGACTTGGTCAGGAACATTCTTAATATCCTGCAAAAACCGCTCTCTCTGATTCAGTTCGTAGCAGACCGGCCGGGCCATGACAGACGCTATGCCATAAATGCCGCCAAAATTCAGCGGGAGTTGGGCTGGCAGCCCGTATCCAATTTTCAGGAGAGCCTGGCAGCAACAATCAGATGGTTTCAGCAAAATAGCGGACGCTGGGAGGTAACGTGTGAGCGATGAGGGTAACCGCTACAAAGCTTGACGGTGTGATACTGTTAGAGCATGATATTTTTCCCGATAACCGGGGATTTTTCTATGAATGCTATAACAGGAAAACCTGGCAGCAGCTCGGGATTTCATTTGAGCCTGTCCAGGAGAACTGTTCGTTTTCGCTGCATGCCGGCACTGTCCGGGGACTTCATTACCAGCTGCAACCACATTCGCAGGCCAAAGCAGTTCGGGTTATTACAGGGTCCGTCTTTGATGTGGCCGTTGACCTGAGGAAAAAATCCCCTACATTTGGCTCGTGGGTGAGTGTTATTTTAAGTGAAGAAAACAACAACACGCTTTATATTCCCAAAGGATTTGCTCACGGATTCTGTACGCTTACACCTGAAACCCGCCTGAGCTATCTGGTAGATGAATTTTTCGCACCCGAATTTGAGCGCGGTGTTTTCTGGAATGATACTGTTCTGAACATCCCCTGGCCTGTTACGAATCCGGTACTTTCAGAAAAAGATAACCGGTACCCCCTGTTTGCAAGCACTGAGATGAACTTTTAGGAGTGAGCTCTTATCATCAGGCTGGTCATTGTCGGCACAAAAGGACAATTAGGCAGTGATATCTGTGCTGTGTTTGCAGATACATCCAGGTATATTATCACCAAGGTTAACCGGGCTCAGGCGGACCTGGAAGTGCCCGGTACCATTAGCCGTATACTGAAACAACTGGGCAGTTTTGACTATCTGATTAACTGCGCCGCCATGACCAATACAGAAGAGTGTGAAAAATTCCCGAGGAGAGCGTATAGGATTAATACACAAGCGGTACATGAGATGGCTGCCACCTGTGCAATGTACAAAAATACTTTTATTCATTTCAGCACAGATTACGTTTTTGACGGGAAAAAAATGGCGCCGTACCTTGAAGATGATCAGCCAAAGCCTTTGAATGTTTACGGCCGGACAAAGCTGTGGGGTGAAAACGCGGTTACGCAAGTATCCGGCCGTTATTTTATTTTTCGCATTGCATCCCTTTTTGGTCAGGCAGGCAAAAGCAGTACAGGGAATAATTTCATCGAAACAATTATTCACCGGGCGCGTGCCGGTGAGCAATTGACTGTTGTAAACAATCAGTTTATGTCACCGACACATACTCTGGATGTTGCCCGTACGCTTAGGGCACTGGTCGAGAACGGATGCCGGAACCATGGCATATATCACTGTTCTTGTGCCGGAGGATGCAGCTGGTCTGATTTTGCTGCAGAAATTCTTGCACAGTCAGGAATCTGCGCACAGATACGGCCGGTGCCGCTGGCTTCTTACCCTGCCGCTATTACCAGGCCCGCCTACAGTGTACTGGATACCACCAAAATAAAAAAAATTTTCCCGCCCCGAAGCTGGCAGGAAGCGCTTTGCGAATACCTTTTTTTAAAAGGGCATCTGCGGTGAACCGGCAATAGATTATACAAAAATATTGGACAACCTGTGCTCCGGCCCGTTAGGTTAAGCCGGATAAGTTTTTAGTTAGCCAGTCGCACGTCATGCGTATCCCCTGTTCCATGGTTATCGCGGGAGCCCAATTTAATTCGGTAAAAGCTCTCTGAATGTCCAGTACATTTACCGGAACATCCACATTTCTTACATTCTTATAGTTTATTTTCATGTTTTTATTTAACACCTTTGCCATCATAGCCAGCACTTCAGTTAATGTTGTTCCCTTCCCTGTACCTATGTTAATAATTTTACTTTTAGTTGATTTAAGAGAGGACAGATACAACGCTTCCGCTGCATCGTCTATATAAATATAGTCCCGGCAAATCGTGCCGTCTCCCCAGATCTCGATTGGTTGATTACGCAAGATTTTTCCCAGAAAAACCGCAATAACACCTTGTTGCAAAAAGGGATCCTGAAAAGGCCCAAACGGATTCGACAGCCTTAGAACCTGATAGTCCAAACCATAGAGGTGATGGAATAATGAAAGATATTTTTCTATTGCAAGTTTCGTGATTCCGTAAGAGCAGATTGGATTTAGAGGATGCTCTTCTGTTATGGGAATCGTTTTGGGAATTCCATAAACGGTCCCGCCGGATGAGGTGAAAATAATCTTCTTTACGTTTGCGTGACAACACATTTTTAAAAGATTGATGCTGCTGACCACATTTGTTTGCACATCGAAAACAGGGTTTTCATTCGAGCTCTTTGGCAGCGTTGTACTTATTAAATGATATACAATGTCGATATTGTGGAAGATGGTTTGGTGATTTTCAATCTTACTAAAGTTACCCACTACATAATCACATGCCGGCAGGTAACTTTCGCTGTGGATTTTCCTGTCAAACACTCTGACACTGTGACCCCTGTTTAAGAGTTTTAAAACCAGGTTATGCCCAATAAAGCCTGCTCCGCCGATTACCAGATATTTCATGCTTTTTTCGATGCCCCTTACTTAAAGCATTTAACATACAGTTCTTCAAGCTCCCTTACATTTTCTTCGATACTTTTAACTTGCTGAATACCGGAAGACAGTTTTGCCAGCAACTTAGGTTGTTGAAGAAACCTCTCCATTCGTTCCATGAGGCTTGCCGGGTCTTCTTTTTCAAAAAGCAGGCCGTTGATGTTATGACGCACGACTTCAGACATGCCTCCCAGATTTGTCGCTATGACCGGTGTTTTGGTTTGGAACGCAGAATAAATAACCAGAGGGGTATTCTCATACCATATCGAAGGAACCACTAGAACATCAATATCCTCAAATATTTCTTCAATTTCTGCATTAGGAAAAGTACCCAGAAAATACAGGTTACCTACGCCGGCACTCAGCTTTTTTAAGTAATGGGTGTATTTAGGAAATTGCGTTACATCCCCGTATATTTTTAGTTCTGTGGAGTGGTATTTTTTTTTGAGTTCTGTAAACGCTTTGATTAAAATGTGTACCCCCTTGTGTTCGTATAACGTGCCGATAAAAGCAAATTTTATCATACCCCTATATTTATTCGGTTTCCGCTGCCTGACGCCGTTATAATTAATACCATAGGGCAGCTTGATTATTTTATTTTTATCGACTCCGTTTGAGGCCAGTATTTCACTCATGATGTCAGTTGGGGCAATTATTTTATTCACTTTTTTTATTTGGTTGAGCATATACTTTTGTCTCCTGACGATAGCCCGAAACATAACGCCTTTATCCCAGTTTTCTATAATTCGAAACCTTGCGGAGACGCCCAAGAGAACCAGCAGTATTTTAGGAAGCCTATTTATTGTTTGTCTAAACGCTCGCGGCTGTGTCTTGGAAACAAAGCACTTTAAGCAGTTCATGCTGAATAAATCCGGGCCGATGCAGGTTTTATTGTTGGGCAGCTTGAGCTGAGCATAAGGACAAATAAGCCAAAAGTCGGTCGCCGTGACGATGACAGGAATATTTAAATTATGGAACACATCAATAATTGTTGCACTCAGACGGTAACAGTGCATGATATGAACAATATCAGGCTTAAAATCTCGCATTAGATTTTCCACTGTTTTTTTATTGTCAGTATTATAGTACTCAGCACGTACAGGATTAGATGTAGCCGCATCATGGTAATGTAAGCGATAGACTGTGATATTGTTATATTGATCTGTCAGGTACGCATTATTTAAAGCTGTTTCACGCTCTACAGGTTCTGCAGTAAGGACTCTGACATCATGGCCGCGGTCAAGGAGTGCCTTAGCTGTTTCATACGTCAATACTTCTGTGCCGGAGCTATATTTGGGCAGAAACTGGTGAACGGTCAGAAGAATTTTCAATGTTACACTCCTTTGCTGCAGACATTATCTAATTTGTTAAACAGCCAGCTCTTTGGATAATCAGCCCTCTTACCACCCAGAAAAATACCGAATTGAATACCAAAGCTAAGCAGAATGGCCTTGGTATACAACTGATAAAGTTGATCAGAAGAGATGGATGACTGTTTGATAATATTAAAGTTATGCCTGAGATGATGGGGCATGGTTTCTATCAGATCTTTCAGGCTGGGAATCAGCTGCATGCCGCAGGTTTCGTTTAACGTTCTATGGGTGAGATAAGCTCTTTTTGTTTCATACCAAACAGATCTGTTATGTGAATGTATGACTGCAGAGTTGGGTTCATACACAATTTTATATCCTGCTTCAATAACGTGTTTTGACCAGTCTATATCTTCCCCGAAAGAAATTTCACGGAAAGGAATCTCCTGCCAGATGCTTTTTCTGATACAGCTGCTTACATTGTCGAAAGTAAGCAGCTTTTGTTTTTCAGCTGGGCACTTTTGCTCATACGCATCCACGTCGCAAACACA
>JAWSUT010000033.1:11309-27406 GCA_033549345.1 Bacillota bacterium
GAAAATTCTCCAGGGCATGTTTTGTAAAAATATTGCAATCCGGCCTGGGAATTTGCCTGCTGTATACACCGGCGACTTTTTGATCATTTTTTAGATTGTCAAGTAGTGCCTGCAGCCAGTGATTGTTAAAAGGGATGGCATCCTGCACAAGCAAAACCACAAACTCGCCCTTCGCCAGGCGAATTCCCAGATTTCTGGTGCCTCCGTGACTAAATTCGGCAGGCTGAATTTGAAGTATTCTGGCTTTGAACTTTCTTGATATTGTTAAGGTATGATCTGATGAGCCAGAATCAATGACAATAATCTCTACCTGACTCTGAACTTTTTGTTTCCTTACCATTTCCAATATTGTCGAAAACTCAGGACCCGCATTTTTTGTTAAAATAACAACAGAAGTCAGAGTCATACTTGTTTCCCCTCAGCCATGAGCCTTTCTGACAACATATACATCCTGATAATCCCACAGGTATTTGGGAATTTCCAACTCCACCGTCACACCCGTTTCCTGAAGAACCGCTGCTTTCACAAACTCAGGCGTTACATACGTTGTTCCATAGTCTTCTGTGGAGTGTATTTTACTTTCACTGGCCTTAAGGTAATAAAACCCTTCTGCAGGATTGATCATGCCGCACAATTCTGTTAAGCTGCCCATGCAAGCAGGTCCGTGAGTGCTGAAAATTAAAAGCCCTTTGTCACTAAGAGAATGATACAGTTTGTTAAGCCAGGGGCACCATGTTTTAAACGGTAAATGACTGAAAAGAGAGGCAACGAATATAACATCATATTTTTCCGGCATCTTTAACTGAGCAGGGTAATATTCCGAGTAAAACCCTTTTACTTTAAATGTTTTTTCCTGAAAATCGACGGCTTCTTTATTTACATCTGAGACGGTTACTTTACTTGGATGAATATGCATGATTAAATGCCTGGTGAAGCGACCATAGCCGCAGGCAAATTCCAGAAAATTATCTACGTTCTCCGGTTCTGTCCCTGTTCTTAAAAATACCTCACTTAATTTTTTCATCATTCCTTCACCACTGCTGAAGTACGAATTCAGTGGATTATTTCTGTGATCCGGATGTGATGCTAAAAACTGATACATTTCATCCTGAGGATGGATATCCTTGATAAGCATAGTAACCTCCAGTTCTCATGATTGATTCAGCCTTCCTTTACTGCGACAAGCATATCCTGAAAGGAAATAAAATCTTCCCTGCCGCTCCACCAGCCATAATAAACAGGTTCTCTGACCTGCAATCCGTTGGAAGTGAAAACTTGTTTTACATAATCTTCAGGATAGCTGACCACCGATTCCGGTATGCCCTCAACGGTTTTGCATACGCCATGGCTGATACTAAAATCTATTTGATTCTTACCTTGTTTGTACAACTGCGCCTGCAAAGGATTTAACATGAAAAACGTGGCAAAGCAGCGGCCACCGGGCCTCAGCAGCCGGGAAACTTCGGAAACATAGCGGAAGAATCCTTCTTCGAGCATATGGGTAAAAACTGAAATTAAAATTACCATATCAAAGGTTTGATCCTGGAAAGGGAAAAGGTACACTTCGTCTTTCAGAAATCCAGCCGGGTTATAGAAACGATTTTGGATATCAGCCCAGACAAAATTAAAGTTTGGAAATCTTGTTGTAATGTTTTGCCGGTTCCAGTCTATGAAGTCTTTTACAATATCGATGCCGATATATTCGCCGCCGTCCTTTAGATACCGGGTTAGAGGCACAGCCATTCTTCCAACTCCACACCCGATTTCAAGCAGCTTTTCCTCGGGTTGCAATCCGCACAAGTCTTTAAAGTAGCCGAAAAAGGTTTCACCAACTTCTTTATAACCGGGGTAGCCAATCAGTTTTATAAAATTTTCCGGTGGGATGGGGATTTCGTATTCCATTTAACATCCTCCCTTTTTTTATGTAGCACGTGTTAAAAAAATCCCCGTGTATTAAAGAAAGAAAAGCAGTTTTTGTGAAACGACTATACTAACTTATGCAAAACATTTTGTTTATGCTAATAAGTCCATAAAAAAAAGTAGCATATATTTCGCTACACATTTGCAGAACAAAAATTGCGATTAAAGTAAGCAAAGGCTTTTTGGAGATATCATCCAAAAAGCCTTTGCTTTAAATTGTTTAGCGTATTGCTGCTTCTGTGCATCCTTAGCTATTTTTTTCATTTCATGCTTTGCCTTTTATATGCTGCTCTGATTTCATCCTGGGCAACAACCGCTTCAGATACACCGCTTTGCACATCCCTTTTAAGCGATAGATTCTTTTATGGTTATACTTCTTCCCAAGCTTTTTATTAACGTTCAGCTTTATCCCGTGGTTTCTGGTTTCCCCCAATCTTCAGTTAACCTTATAACGCTGCAGAGCCACGAACTCCGGTACGAATGCGAATGGCATCTTCCACCGGGGAAATAAATATTTTTCCGTCCCCTATTTCCCCGGTTTTTGCTTCCTCTATAATAGCTTTAATTATTTTTTCCATTATGTCGTCTGCCACCACCAATTCGATTTTAACTTTCGGCAGTAAATTAACTTCATAGAGATTACCGCGATACTGTGCAGTACTGCCCTTTTGCAATCCGCAGCCAATTACATGGGTCACAGTCATTCCCTGGATTCCCTCACGCCCGAGACGTTCTTTTACCGTTTCAAGCTTCGAGGGCCGAATGATACAGCTGATTTTTTTCATAATCACTCATCTCCTATCTCTTTACTGTGCCTGCTGAACGTTGATGGTACGTTTGGCAAAATCTGCATAAGCTTCCATACCGTGCTCACCAAAATCGAGTCCTACTTCTTCTTCCTTTACCGATACACGCAAGCCGATTGTAGATTTTAATGTCTTAAAGAGGACGAAAGCCGTGGTTGCCGTCCACAAGCCGACCGCCAGCACACCAACTGCCTGAGCCATTAACAGGCCTGTGCCGCCGCCGTAAAATAATCCGCCTGATGTGGCAAACAAGCCAACCATCAGCGTTCCGTAAACACCACAAACACCGTGAACAGCGATCGCCCCAACCGGATCATCCACGTGCAGAATACGCTCTATGAATTCCACACCCAGAATAATCAGGACACCGGCACCGGCACCAATCAGCACCGCCCCCAGCAAATCTACATCTGCACAGCCAGCGGTAATCCCCACCAGCCCTGCCAGTGCACCGTTTAGCGTCAGCCCCACATCAGGCTTGCCGTAACGTGCCCAGGAAAAAAACATTGCCAGGACTGCGCCGGACGCCGCGGACAGATTTGTGGTCACAGCAATGCGGGCAATGGACAAATCCAATCCGGAAAGAGAACTGCCGGGGTTGAAACCAAACCAGCCAAACCAGAGGATGAAAACACCCAAAGCGCCAAGAGTAATGTTGTGGCCGGGAATCGCATTGGGCTTCCCGTCTTTGCTGAATTTCCCGATCCGGGGTCCCAACATGGCTGCACCTACAAGAGCCGCCCAGCCGCCCACAGAATGAACAACAGTGGAACCGGCAAAATCGATAAACCCCAGGTCTCCCAACCAACCTCCGCCCCAGACCCAGTGCCCTACCACTGGATAGATAAGTGCTGTAATTGCAACGTTATAAAGTAAGTAAGCACTGAATTTGGTCCGTTCCGCCATGGCCCCGGAAACAATGGTGGCTGCTGTGGCGGCAAACACTGTCTGGAACAGCAAAAATGCATACAACGGTATACCCAGTCCGATTTGCTCAAAGGAGCCTCTGAAAAAAAATCCATTTCCACCAAAAAGTCCGCCCCGGCTGACGCCGAACATAACCGCAAAACCCACTGCCGTGTATACGAGCACTCCGGAAGAATACCCCATAAAGTTTTTCATGATAATATTTCCGGCATTCTTGGCCCTTGTAAATCCTGTTTCCACCATGGTAAACCCTGCATGCATAATAAAAACCAAAAACGTGGCCAGTAAAACCCAGATCGTGTCGATAGAGACTTCAATCATTTGATTACCTCCTTCATCTTTAAAAAGCACACTACATTGTAGAGAATAAAAAAAGCGAAGGGCAGAAAGCTTAAAGCTTTCGCGTCTTCGCCAGGGAGGACATCTTTGTCCGTATGTTTTTTCGGTCTTACTGCTCATGCCTTTGCCGGATAGTTGTCAAGTTCCTACGGATGGACAGTCATCTGCAGTTTTGGATACTCGATACGTTTTGTTTCAATGAAACGTTCGTTGTGCTCAACCGGTACTGACTACTACTCGTATGCCACTCATAGGTTCCCCCCTTATAAAGATACAACTTCGCCATTTAGCAAAGAAATGTGTACTCTCCTACCGGGCTACCATACGGATAACGCCGCCACGGCACGCCGCGGCGCAGCTTCCGCACCCCCCGCATAAAGAAAAATCTACAATGAATTCGTTTTCGTTGCGGATACGTGCCTGGCGCGGGCAGGCTTCGACACATTCATCGCAGTAAACACAGACGCCGCAGTGTAGGCAACGCAGATGTTCATCACCAACCGGTACATCATCCACACAGCCAATAGGCTGATTCCATTCCAGGCGGAGGTCTTCCAACCGGATAACCTCTTTAACAATAGGCTCATAAGGCTCATTCTGCAACAGTGCGTGCACCTGTTTGGCACACTCTTTGGCTTTGGCAATACTGTTGGCTACAAGGCCTAAACCGGTGGCGTCCCCGGCTATGGAAATCCGTGTGTTATTCGTCTGGAAAAATCCGTTTAGGCTGCTGAAAAACCCTCGGGTGTCCAGTTGTTCTTTAACTTCTTCCGGAAGATAATCCATAACCGGCACTTCATTAATAAACGCGATGGCGGCTCCGGGAAAGAACTGACCTTGGCCTGTGGGATTGTTCACCCATACGCCGTCTTCGGTAATTTCCTGCAGAAACAGCGGATAGCAAAATGCTACCCCGGCCTTTTCCCATTTTTGCCTTTCAGCCGCGTTTGCCGACGGTTTTTTAATATCAATCACGGTGATCTGTTCCGGTTTGATTCCCAGTTCAGACAAAGCCTCGATCCCGTCAATGGCCACATCACCGCCGCCAATAATCACAATTTGCGTTGAAAGTACGATAGGCTCCCGGCGGTTAAATGCTTTTAAAAAGTCCAGTCCGCCAAGGATTCGTTCTTTCCCTTGCACAGAGGGAATCAGGGAGCGGTGAGCGCCGGTGGCGGCAATAACATGATCCGAGCTCTCCAGTATTGCCTTAAATTTCCGCGCGTCGATAGGCGTATTCAGGTGCAGGCGGACACCCAACGAAGCAATACGGTCTAAATCTTTCTCCAAATCGGCAAGCGGCAGTCGTCGGCGGGAAATCACCTGATACATTTTGCCGCCGGGGTGGGCGTCCGCTTCATAGATATCGATGGTGTAACCCAGGCGGGCCAGGAAAAATGCGGCACTGAGTCCGGATGGCCCTGCTCCAATTACGGAGATTCTTTTACCGTTTTCTGCCGACTTCTTTATTTCCGGATCACAATGGAACAGGCGGGCCAATTCCGCTGTCCTGACAGGGAAGTCAACTCTTCCTCTGCTGCAGGCCTCCATGCAAAGATGAGGACAGATAAACCCGCAGTTGCTGTAACGGAATGGGGTATAGTCGTCAATCAGTGCCAGGGCCTCTCTGACTTCACCTAAACGCAGGTAACGCAAGAAACGGCCTGTGGGTACGCCCACCGGACAGTTTCCCTCGCAGGGCGAGGCCATCTCGGCCTGAATAGGTTTTAATCCCGTGTTCACCGGATATGTTGGATAGTAGAACTTACTGAACGGGCGACTACCTGCCGGCACAATTTTTACGAAGTCCCGTTCCACCAGCGGTTGGGGATCCAGGTCGAAATGATGGCAGTATTCTTCTACGAGCAGTTTAACTCTTTCCCGGTCGCTGCTATCCGGCTGAAGTAGGGTTGAACCGATTCCCGGCAGGAAAGCGGGAACTTCGTAATTAAAAATAAAGATTTCTCCACCATGAATGCCTGTGGCCAGTGTCTTATCCGCCTGGCCCACCACACTGTCTTTTTCATTGTAACGGTTGAGCACCACCAGTGTGCCGCCCGCCATATATTCTCCCAGGAAGTCCCCTGTGGTTCCACCAACCACCACCGCAGGTTTCAGGTCACCGTATTCCTTCATGTGGATACCGACCCGGTAACCCACACTGTCTCGAACAAACAACTTTCCTCCGCGCATGCCGTAAGCCAGAGCGTCACCGGCGATACCATGAACAACAACGGTTCCGCTGTCCATGGTATTGGCAATAGCGTTTTGCCCGTGCCCCCGGACAATGATGGTGGGGCCGCCCATACAGAAGGCCAGGTCTTCACCCGGGACCCCTTCGACTTCCAGCACAAGATCGGAATCAGTCAATCTTGTGCCTATATAACGCTGACCGCGGATATTTTTCAGGATGATCCGCCGCTCGCCGGCGGCAGCATGAGCGCGAATCATTTCATTCAACTGACGGTAGTAGATCCCTTTAGCGTCAATAGTAATCGTCATCTCTGCCCCACCTACTCACCGGCGTGGTAAACGCCTAATATTTCAAGTTCTTTTGCCGAAAGGCCTACACCGCGGAGAACCAGGCGGTTACCGCGGAATGAGCCGATGTCATAGATTCCGTTTAACCCCATAATTTCTTTCATTTCGTGGTGCCAGCCGTCTACCAGATTACTTAGCCGCTCTACGGCCCAATCTGTATCAAGCCGCTCACTGAAGAGCGGGTCATTTGTGGTCAAGCCCCAGGGGCACTTTCCACTGTGGCAGCGCTGGCAGGCATGACAGCCGCAGGATAGCAGCGCGGCGGAACCGATGGCCACAGCATCGGCACCGAGAGCTATGGCTTTCATAATATCCGCACTGTTGCGGAATCCTCCGGCGATAACAATAGAGGCCTTGTGACGGATCCCTTCTTCCCGTAGCCTGCGATCCACAGCAGCCAGAGCCAGTTCTGCCGGCATCCCCACATGATCACGCACAATGGTGGGAGTAGCTCCGGTTCCACCTCGGTAACCATCGAGGTAAACCATATCGGCACCTGCGTGGACAATCCCCGTGGCGATTGCAGCCACATTGTGAACCGCGGCTATTTTTACACAAACCGGCTTATACCCGCTGGCTTCTTTTATGGCGTAAATTAAGAGCCGTAAATCCTCAATAGAGTAGATATCATGCTGCGGCGCGGGAGAAATGGCATCACTGCCTTCCGGAATCATTCTGGTTTTTGAGACCCCGGCCAGCACTTTCTCACCGGGCAGGTGCCCGCCAATACCGGGCTTGGCTCCCTGTCCGATCTTTATCTGGTAGGCACGGGCCCTTTGCAGATACGCAGGATTCACGCCAAAACGTCCCGAGGCAACCTGTAAGACCGCCCAGTCGGTAAAGTCATAGAGGTCTTCGTGCAGGCCTCCCTCCCCTGAATACCAAAGCATGCCCTTTTCTTTAGCTACACGGGCCAGAGCCTTCTGGAAACGCAGGTTAATGCTGCCATAGGACATCGGCGCGAATACCAGGGGAAGTTTTAGCTTGAGTAACTGTGACGATTGGATAGTGCCGGCCTTTTCCCAGCAATCGGGTTTTCGCCCCAGGTATGTGGTCGTTTCCATGGGCTCCCGTTGGGGGTCTATGGATGGATTGGTTACCTGACAGGCATTAAATAACAACCGGTCCCAATAACTTGGAATGGCCGTTTCAGCGCTGAAACCGGTTAACGCTACCGCGCCTGAAGCGGACTGCAGGTGGACACGCGTCATATCTGTCTGTTTCCAGACACCATGTGAGCGCAAAGCCACAGACCGCTCTTCGATGTGGATGGCGCCGCGCGGGCACATGACTTCGCACCGGTGGCAAGCGCCGCAGGCCCTGCCGCCGGCCGTAGGAATTTTCCGCTCTTTGCGGGGCTCGATGCGAATTTCATTAAATGTACACTGGACGGCACATTCACCGCAGCCGTCGCATAAATCCAGGTCAAAGACAGGTCGAAACAGTGACCGCAGTCCCGGTTGCTCGATACTCTTACTCAATGTTCTCTCCCCTTTCGCCGCTGTCTGAGGCAAAAACCTCTGCCTTTATTCATTCTCATACAAAGCAATTACAGGTTGCCCGGCTCTGGGGGTGGTAATCTGTGCAAGGTTTTCGTTCATTTCATACAGAGCAGACACTTCACTGGCAAAATAGGTATACCCATCCTGGGTTGCCGTCGTCATCGGCCGCAGCTTCGTATTATCGGTAAGACTGAACATGCCGCCGCTAAAGCCGATTAACACGGCGAAGGGACCATTTAACATCGCCTGTTCATAAATAACTTTAAGCAGGGTTAGGCGCTCTTTTTCTCCACTGTCAGCCAGACGTTCCACCGTAGCCCAGTATGGAGGTGCCAGGGCAGTTGTTGCTTCAGTAATGCTCAGCCCATGGCGGCGGATGAGCAAATCAAAAAGGTAGGCAATGACCTCGCTGTCCGTCTGCAGGTGGCAAAAGTAGCCGTGAGACTCTAAGTAACGGCGGTTAATCCCGTATGATGAGATTTCCCCATTATGGACAATTGACCAGTCCACAGCATTAAAGGGGTGGGCTCCACCCCACCAACCCGGTGTGTTTGTGGGAAAGCGATTGTGGGCCAGCCAGGAATACCCTTCATACTGATCCAACATAAAAAACTCGTAGATATCCAGGGGAGTGCCAACCCCTTTGAAGACACCCATATCCCTGCCGGTAGAACAGGCATAGGCGCCGTACACTTCTTTATTTAATTCCATCATTTTTTCCACCACAAAATCGTCGTCGCTCTGTCCCTTTGACCTATATACTACATTAACACCGGGTTCAACAAAAAACCTTTGGAAATACGGATGGTCGCAGATTACTTTGTCCCAGACCGGAACCGGTTCCTGCTTGTGCACAGTAAACCAGCGGCGGATAAATGTTCCGGCCTGTTCCATGGAACTTTCGCTTGAAGCCATAATCAGAAGCGCATAAAGCTCTTCATAACCCGGATATATTCCATACGCCGCATAGCCGGCGCCCAGGCCGTTCCCCCTGTCGTTCTGCAGAACTATGGCGTTTTTAATCCTCCGGCCGTTTTCCTTAACTCTTTTCTGACTGATTAAACCGGCAATTCCACACATTCTCTCTACCCCTTTTCTCAGGTAAACAAGAAAGACGCTGACGCGTTTTACTGTTGGTTGCGTCTTTCTAGTTCTTTAGGGACTGCCGCCCCTTCGACGGGTCTTCGACCCTGACCACCCCGCAAGAGTAAGGGAATACTCCCCTTACAAACCCCTGATAGTCAAGGATGACGCTTTTCTGCATGCATATAAATGCTTGCCTATAAAAAAGCGCCTGTCAGTATCAAACCCACTGACAAGCGACTTTGCTTGACAAACGCGCTAATATTTGCTTTAATTTCTCCTTATGGTCACTACCAGCTTAATTCTCGCCGTTTTCCTTAACTCTTTTCTGACTGATTCAAGCGGAAATCCTACACATTCTCTCTATCCCGTTTCACAGATAACTAAAAAGTGCCTGCCAGTATCAAAGCTACCGACAAGCATCTTTGCTTGACAAACGCATTAATTTCGTTATGAATGACAGTTCTTTTCACCTTTGGCTACTTTATAATGTATTCTTATTTCAACAAAAACTGCTTATTTCCTTTTATGCTAAAAAAAATATATTTATTACATTGCAGAGCTCCGGGCTAACCGGAAACTTCTGCAGCAAAGGCTTTTTGGAATCATCAGCCAAAAAGCCTTTGCTTCAAAGTGTTTAGCGTATTGCCTTAAGCTGTTTCTGCGCTTCCTTAGCTATTTTTTTCATTTCATGCTTTGCCTTTTTATATACTTCTTTGATTTCATCCTGGGCAACAGCTGCTTCAGATACACCGCTTTGTACATCCCTGATCTTTTCCTCAGTCTCTTTTTGCATCCTGTCCTTTATTTCTTCTGCCTGCTTGGTCGCCGTTTCCCGGATTTCTTCTGTGTGACTTTGTATACTATTTATGCTGTTCTTGCCTGCTCTTTGTTTCAGCAAAGCTCCCGCAGTCAGACCGACGGCTGTAGCAGTCGCTGCAGCTACAAATTTTGCGACATCTGCCGTTTGCTTTACTTTGTGTTTTCGTGTTAACATCATGTCCTCCTTAAAAACGCTTTAAGTTTATTATAAAGGACAATACGTTATGGGCTATTATCAGAATCTTACATTCCCCACTCGTTTAGGTGTTATAGCATCACAGCGCGACTGGTTACAAAGACTATAAATGCTCAGATGTATTATAGTATGTTTTTTTATACTCACATTTAGCATCGGACGGTTTCATAGGATCATAACTGTGATATACAATAGCCGTTATTACAACACTGTACTCACCAGGTGGAAAGAAAGGTATGTTGACATGCCCTGCTCCATAGGAACTTGGAGAAAGTTCAAAATACAGTTATCATTACTATCAAAAACTTTTAAATGATAATAGACTTTGTCGTCTGCTGTATCATAATTAGTTACAGGTGCCCAAGAACACTTTGTTGAAACCATACTTCATCCTTTTTATACCAATTCCTTCCTAAAAAAAAGAAATATTTATAACCCTGAATCGTAAACGTATCATCAGTAGTTCAGTCGTTGCCTTACAACAGCGGCCCCGACTGTGCCGGTCCGACTCCCGCCTTCGGCACCAAAGTAAATAAAAGCTCTTTCTTACAACAGATTGTGCGAAAGAGCCTTTTTGTTATTCAGCCAAACCAGTATAATGTCCTTTACTTACCAGGGCGATTCGATGTTTGATTTAGTTACACTCTATATCCTTTAAACATTTATATCGCCTATGAAACAACATATGAAGTATAATTAAACAGAGCTCAGACTACGTAACCTAAGATTCTATAGGGAGGTTTACTTACGTGAACAATATAATTCAATTTGACAAAAACTCTGCTGCTATCATCCACCTATCATCCGTGGACACGAAACTGGCCGCGCTAATAGACAACATCGGTGAGTATACACTTTTACTGCGAACTGACTATACTGCTGCTATCATCAGGGCAATTATCGGACAGCAGCTTTCTGTAAAGGCGGCAAGAACAATCTGGCATCGTCTTGAACAGCTATGTGGCGGTGTTACTCCGGATGCGATTTTATCGGTGAGTGAAGAGGAATTGAGACAAGCAGGACTTTCAAAAGCAAAAGCGTGTTATGCCAAAGATTTTAGTATGAAGGTACAGTCCGGTGAAATTAATTTTGAATCGCTATGTGGTCTTGAAGATGAGATGGTTATTAGCACATTAACCCAAGTCAGGGGTATTGGTAAGTGGACCGCAGAAATGTTTCTTATATTTTCACTGGGTCGGCCTGACATTCTGCCTGTTGATGATTTGGGCCTGCAAAGGAGTATTATGTGGCTCTATGGGCTGCCTGATACGCCCAAGCGCAGTGAACTATTCGAACTTGGTCAACTATGGAAACCTTTCCGAAGCGTTGCCACACTGTATCTTTGGGATGCGGTCAACAGAGGAATCATTACATCACCAACCCGAATAGATAACTGACCGGGGGACCAGAGACTATGCCGGTTTGTTCTGATTACGGCAACCATAAAAATAACCACGGGATCTAACCCGTGGTTATTTTATGCTCTTTCCCGTGCTTAGAGTCACCCTTCCTGGCGCAGGATGAGAATGGTTAGCTCCGGTCTTGACAGGAAACGTACAGGCGGGAAACCGCTTTGACCCAGTCCCCTGGAGATGTACAACCAGCTTGTTTTTTCGCGAATCAGCCCTTCTACATGTGTTCTGGGAAACAGACGCCCGGAAGCAGTTGTGACAGCCCCGATAAGAGGAAATTTAATTTGCCCGCCATGGGTATGGCCTGCCAATACCAAGTCAACATGCGCAAGCAGAGCTTCCCTTTGCTTAAAGTCTTTCGTCCCGGCGAAACGCTGCCGATACAGTGGTTCAAACCAATTGGGTGCGTGGGCAATAAGCACCACGGGTGAATCGATGATTTCCGGCAGTGCTAAATCCAGTCGGTCGTGACCCGTAAACGGGTCACCCACGCCGGCCACGATCAGTTCTTTGCCATTACGGGCCAGCCGAATATGACGATTTTGCAGGATTTCAACACCGGCACTCTGCAGTGCTTCCGCTATGTAGAGCCAATCCGTCCAGTGGTCATGATTCCCGCTAACCGCGTAAACAGGCGCAATCTCCGTTAGCGCAGCAAATAAGGGCAGCAGTGCGTCTACTTCCGCTTCGCTGTTATGGACAAAATCTCCGGCGGCACTAATCATATCAGGGTTCGCCGCGCGAACAGCCTGCGTCAGTTTTCCCGCAGGGTTGTACGGCCTGCCATGCAAATCGGCAAGGTGTGCAATTGTCAAACCCTCTAATTCCGCGGGTAAGCCTGCAATGGGCACCTCAACCCGTTCAACTGACAGTGTCAGCGTTTCATAAGCAATCAAAGCAGCCAACAGTATGCAGGCGGCCAGAATATATAATATAAATTTCTTCCTTTTACTGAGCATATAGCCTCCCAAACGGTCGGACATAAAAAGCGCAGCGAATCTTTAGTTTTACCTGACTTTTTTTGCTTTGATGATAATGGTACTTTTATCGACAGGCTGGTCAAAGATAAAGTCCTTCGACCATTTTTCACGGAAATACGGGAGCAGGTAGCTCTGATTATGAACAATATCAAAACCCACACTGTGCAGTTCCTGGTAAAATTCCTCTTCCGTGTAGTATCCGTATACCTCCTGTAATTCCTTCTCCCAGCCCACTTCATAAAAATATTTGGTCAGAAATTCAAATAAAAACGAGTTCTCCACAGAAAAGGTGCCATCGCCCAGATGCTCATATCGGGAGGCAACAAGCCTGTAATCTTTTATGTATTGGTGAAACCGTTTTTTTATCCATTCCTGCTTAAAGCGAACCGTCGTAACGCCGGGGGACGGTTTGACACTGTCCCGGATAATTACACTTCCACCCGGACGCAAAATTCGAGCTGCTTCTTTTAGGCTTGCGGCTACCTGAGACGGGCCGCCATGCGAATATATCTCATGAATGGTACTGCAGAAGACAACGGCGTCAACAGATTCATCGTCATGAAAGGGAATGTTTGTCGCGTCGGCGCAAAGAACTTCCACATTTGGCAACCTTCTGCCGATGGCGGCATCACACATTATGGGATCCATATCTATGCCCCAGACAGTGCTGGAACGAAAATTGTGCGAAAGTAAATCGAGTACTACACCGTTACCACAGCCCACTTCGACAATCTTTTGCGCGTCTTCCAGTAAGGGAAGAATTAATGCTTTATCGAACTTACTTCTTTCCAGTCCCTGCATCAATGCCTGGTATTCCGCTTGCTGCTGCTCCGAATTGAACTGTTTATTGCTAATTCTGGGCTTCATAAGTCTCTCCGCTTTCTCTCTTAATTTTTTGCCTATGTTGTATTCGCTGTTATATGACTGAATTCCTCTGAAAATGACTCAGAATGAAACACTTTACCATGAAGGCTACATTTACTTTTATTCTTTCCGGCATCTGTGGTATGCTTATGTCCTGAAATTCTTGCCCGAACAAAACCGTGGGGCCGGCTTTGGCCTGTTTTGTACCGCGTATACAGTCATCTACAACTGCGGTCCTTACATCACCGGCCTACTCTCAAAGACCTGTCACTGCCGGAAATCGTCCGGCAGCTCTTCCAGGGAATAAAAATTGACGGACGGGTTTTTGTTTTTTGCCCACTGCAGTGAAAAATCGTTTTCAAAAAGGACGACACTATTGCCGTTGTTATCTTTGACCAAAAAGCCTCCTAGGCCCGATGCCGGTTCTCTGACCCAACGTGCCAGTTGATAAGGAAGCCTTTGCATCACCACATCAACACCGTATTCCGACTCCAGTCTGTAACGAAATACTTCAAACTGCAATTCGCCGACCACGCCCAGGATAATTTCCTCTCTGCCGGGAACGCTGTAGATCTGAATGGCACCCTCTTCTGTTAATTGAGACAAGCCTTTATGAAACTGCTTATACTTCATGGCATCGCGCGCGGACACCGTAGAGAAAAGTTCCGGTGTAAACCTTGGCAGCTTCTCGTATTCGAAGAGCGTTTCCTGGGACAACGTGTCGCCGATTAGGTAAATACCCGGGTCATAGATACCGATAATATCTCCCGGATATGCCTCTTCAACAATACTGCGGTCCTGTGCCAGAAATTGCTGCGGTTGGGAGAGCCTGATTTTCTTCCCGGTCCTCACATGGTTGACTGTCATATCCCGTGTAAATTTTCCGGAACAGACTCTCAAAAAAGCAATCCGGTCCCTGTGTGCAGGGTTCATGTTCGCCTGGATTTTAAAAATAAAACCTGAGAAGTTAGCAGACAGCGGATCAACCGGACCGACACTGCTATTCTTTTTAGCCGGAGGCGCCGCAAGCCGTAAAAACTCATCAAAGAACGACTGAATACCAAAGCCATTAATAGCGCTGCCGAAAAAGACCGGCGTCAGAGTCCCGTTCCCTACTTTCTCTTCATCAAAAGGCTCCCCGGCTATATCTAAAAGCTCAATTTCCCTGCAGAAGTTTTTATACAGCTCATCGCCTAAAACGTCTTTCATTTCGGTTATATCTATGACGCGGCCGCTCCCGGGCAGGCTCTCCTTCTGTCCGGCCGTCCTGTGCAGCTCCATGCTTTGCTTTCTTCTGTCATAGAGTCCAAAATGCCCGGAACTAAGCCTGACAGGCCAGTTCACAGGGCTGGAACCAATCCCGAGAACCTTTTCAATCTCATCAAGCAGGTCTAAGGGCTCTTTGCCGAAACGGTCCAGTTTATTGACAAAAGTAAAGATGGGAATACCCTGCCTGCGGCAGACTTCAAAGAGCTTAATTGTCTGCGCTTCAACGCCTTTAGCCATATCTATCAGCATCAGGGCACTGTCGGCAGCGGTCAGTGTGCGGTAGGTGTCTTCGCTAAAATCCTGGTGACCCGGCGTATCAAGAATATTTACCCGGTATCCCAGGTAAGAAAACTGCAGCACACTTGATGTAATGGAGATTCCGCGCTGCCGCTCCATCTCCATCCAGTCTGATGCGGCATACTTCTTGGTCTTTCTCCCCTTTATGGAGCCGGCCAGACGGATAGCCCCTCCAAACAACAACAATTTTTCGGTTAATGTCGTCTTACCGGCATCGGGGTGCGAAATAATGGCAAATGTACGCCTGCTGCGCACCTCATCCTCACTGTTGATAGCGTGTATAGTCAATGTCACTGTCCTTTCTATTTCGAAACGTGCAACTTTTTTATTATAACACCTTCCTGAATGCTTTTGTAGCCTGTTATGTATTGAGATGTTTTGGTGGGGACATTAATGCTTCATGTTTAAACTGTGCAAAATAAAATACCACTTAATTTTGCATCAGAAAGGAGCGTACAGATAGTGACACTTAAACAACTATTATTGATAACTTCAGTTTTGCTCCTCTTTGCTTTTTGGTCAATTTTTAATCTTACAGCAGAGGTGCAGGCGGCGCAGCAGGAAGCCGAGGAGGCAAAACAGGATGTAGCCCAAGCCCGCGAATTGACTATCAAGTCGGAGGAGTACGAAACACAGATTATGAATATTACGATGTATGCGCCTCTTAGTCCCGACGCTGTGGCTGGCTGGGATTACCAAGGCGATCCTTCACAGACGGCAAGTGGCGAAGAACTGGTTCCGGGTGAAACTGCGGCTGCAGGAGCAAACATTCCCTTTGGCACCAGAATATACGTCGAAGGCCTGGGCTGGCATATTGTTCAGGACCGCGGCAGGCTCATCGGCCCCAATGATATTGATTTGGCTGTATCAACTAAAGAAGAGTCTGTTAAATTCGGTAAGCAGCAGCGACTTGTTATCTTTCACCTGCCATAATTATGGCAGGTGAAAGATATCTATACAACAATTCAGGGCTGCAGTGAAACTCGCTGCAGTCTATTTACTATTGATACCGGAAACCTCGCTATCATGTTTTTTTAATATCTAATGCAACATATTGTTATATAACTCAACTTTCGCAGCTCAAAATGTTGAATAAACCCTTGATATAATTGGGGAAACCGCCAATCAAATTGTTAAGT
>JAWSUT010000034.1:0-25882 GCA_033549345.1 Bacillota bacterium
GGGGAGAAGGCTACCGATTCCACCGAATCCTCGTGGCCGGACAGCAGACTCGAAGAGTGTGCTACTATAAAGTTCTCCACCGGGAGCAGTGCCGCGGGTGTGTGCAGGTTCACCTCGAGCAGACGTAACTTCTTTCCCCGTACCACCAACCGAGCCTGCAGGGGGTGGACTTCCCCGGCCTGATAAATCTCCCGGGCCAGGTCCCGCTCCGCGGTGATGTGGTATTTCTTGTCCGGGAGGGAAAAACGCTCCATCCAGCCCGCCAAGGTGACCTGCAGGGGGAACCTGCCGGTCTCAATATCGTATTCCTCCCGCAGCAGCCGGGCTTCTCCGGCGGGGTAGGGGTTCCGGGATTCCAAGTACTGTTTACGGGATTCCAGGCGCTGCCTGAATTCCTCCAGTGTTTCAAAGGGATCCCGTTGGAGCAGTTCACCCCATTTCAATTCCTCCACAGTGACAATCGGTTTTTGCTCCGCTTCTTGCTCCGGTGGCACTGTTTGCCTTTTTATGGCCTCGATCCGCTCGTTCCAATTCCTTTTTGCGATACTCACCCTCTGGATGTATTCCATCCTTACTTTTTCCGGAATTTCGTGCAATGCCGATACAAGGGTTATATCATGCTGGAAATCCCAGCCACACTGGTAGCAGGAAGGCAGCACCGGGTCGGGTAAATTTTCTTCACAAACCGGACACTTTACCATTGTTATTATCCTCCTATCGCGGTTGACTATCCTGATACTGCATGATATTAACTTAGGTTTTCCCAAAACTCTGAAGTACGAGAAGCGGTACTCAACACTTAAAGACCCAATCATGTTCAAAACCCCGGCACGAACAGCAAAAAACTCTTACGTCACCGGCACCCTAGTTCGCCCTCACGCCCACACTCACACAATGACCCAGACCAAGGACCGCGGGTCACATCTGACAATTCTTCATCAGACAGCATAGACACAACAGCATCAATGTCCTCTTTTGTAAAGTTGAATCCTTCTACTTGGACAATTTTCTTCCTTGCGTCAGCATTCTCCGCATTCAATATACACTCGGAGAAATCCTCGTCTGTCTTTAACCTTTCCACATACGATTTAGCTGATTCGATAGACATATAGTTCCTCCTTTATTCGTCGTTTCGATAATATTAGAATGCACCTCCATGATTGGAAACTTAAGGTTTCTGGCAGAGCAACTTATTATTAGGGGAGCCAGTTACCCCGTCCTGAAAAATTTCATATTCACATAAGCTCACATTCTCGTACTTCAGAGTTTTAAGAAAACTTCACCATCTTGCCCTATCATAGTAGTTAACAGTAAGTAGCATGCTAATTTTAATTGTGAGCATACTACTTCACTATTTAAATCTAAAACAATTACATGTCATACAGGAAAATCGAAGTGACATGGTTTACACATAATAATTTTCTCACTGATCATATAGTCCCTATCCTCATCACTTAACTGGCTGCTTACGTAGGCAACCATTTTCATTGAGTACCGTATAACACGGCAATATTTTTCCGAAGGTTCAAATACCGACCCACAGAAACCAAGGTTTTCATGATAACACCCTCCCCCACAAATATATTTAGCAAAACATGTGTTGCATTTTTTAGACACCTTGATTAGGCTTTTTTGGTAAACATCCCTCGCCAGGCCCCTGTCAAAAATATTTCCCAACCTGTAGCTATCCATTCCCACAAATCTATGACACAGAAATACATCTCCGACAGTAGATATGCCCACAAATTTCCTCCCAGCTCCACACCCAAAATACTTCTTCTGTTTGTTAAGAAACTCCCCCAACCGTGTAATCAAGAGTCCGTTAATCTTTTGTTTTTTAAGACTTTGAGTGTTCTGACACTTTACATTCTTAAGCAACTCCTCAGCTTCTACTTCCATCATCTGTTCCATACCATGGTTGTTACGCAAATTCTTCTTTTTGTCGTGTGCAAAATCAAAGAGCGATTGGGACACAACTGTGATATGTGTAGAGGAAAAACCAATCTCATGGAGGGCTCTAATTACCTCGACCGGATCGGTTAGCCCTACAAGGGTAGCTCGAGCTGTTGTTTCAGGAAAAACTTGCAGTAATTGTCTAATTTTTGGGACAACCACATCGTAAGAGCCTCGACCATTTTTGAAGAGCCTCTGGGCATCCTGGATTTTCTTTGAACCGTCAAAACTTACTAAAGGTATTACCTTGTTTTCCTTTAAAAAGGCAATCTTTTTTTTGTCTAACATAGACGCGTTTGTGGTAACACTGAATTCAAATTCTTTACCAATTTCCTCACTTCTTTTTTGAGCATAAACAACAACCTGCTTCATCAGGGGAAAATTTAAAAACGGTTCCCCTCCGAAAAAAGAAATACCAACCTTTTTTATCTCACCGGAATGTTCAATGAGCCAATCCACGGATCTTCGGGCGGTTTCAAGCTCCATATTTCCAGATGAACCATACCCGCCTCCGTCTCCATAGCAATAAGTACATCTCATGTTACAGTTTTGAGTTATAAATAATGAGATATTACGAATAGAAGTATTATTAGGTCTTGAATCTGTTCTTTTTTTCCCTTCCTGATTTTCCAAAACAAACAACTCTAGTCTTACTAGCTCTTCCTCTGTCTTTGAAGATATGGCGAAATCTGGATCTAAAGAAATTTTCTGCAAAGTCATAGAGGTGTTCTTATCGATCTGAAATACTTTCATTTCCTCAACGTTTATGAGGTAGTTGTTGCCATGGTAAGTAAATATATGGTGCGGTTTTAGCAACATTACATCGTCTCTCCTTGTTATTTATCATTCTATAGTTCTCGACAGACATGTGGACTACCTTATTAATATAGAAATGTTCTGTAACAGGGAAAAAATTCCTGCCATATGAGTAAAAATTAGCGTTGCAAAATGGAGGGAGACACCAAAACTACCGGACAAAGCTTTTATGTCTACACATAAATACATTGTAAATAACCTTTATAGTATATCCGTTAGGAATGTAAAAAAGAATACAATAATCAGGCTACCTGCCAAAGTGAGGGGATACTGAGGGGATACTGAGGGGATACTGAGGGGATACTGAGGGGATACTGAGGGGATACTGAGGGGATACTGAGGGGATAAAGTAAACTGAGTAGTAGTGGTCGTTATTCTGTTTAAATCAGACAGGCTCCGAACACTTAACAGCTTTTCTATAATGGTTACACCAGGTATTCTGTCGTAGACAAAAGTTACCATGACGAAAGATAAAAAGAATACACTTATAAAAGGACAAAACCCCGGGAACCGAAGGGAGCGTAAATTATTTTGTGTAAATGGTTGAATCCATTAATCGTAGAACATACTATAATTAGCTCTTACTTGTCAGGGGGATAGGGCTATGCCGAGGGGCAACCTGAGCACCTGATAAGGTTCTGCTGGGGATAGTGGTGAACCGTGATGGGTCCGCCACTATTTCTTTTTGCTGCTGTTGCTATCCCCGGGAGAACAAAAGCGCAAAAACCTCGGGGGTCTGGGGGTAGCGCCCCCGGTCACTAATATACCCAGCAACACTTTTTATATCATCATTTTCGTGGAAAGGCGATCTCCAAAGTAGATGATGAGTTGAGAAAGGCAGTAACCCCAATCTCTAATAGGCATCGTCCATTTTTTACTGATGTCCAGGGTGGCCAGGTAAATGATTTTTCGCAGAGCATCATCCGTAGGATAGGTAGTTTTTGTTTTCGTTACTTTACGCAGCTGCCGGTGGTAGCCCTCAATAACGTTTGTTGTATAAATGAGCCGGCGTACTTCCTCGGGATACTTAAAGTAAGTGGTGGTTAGCTCCACCCAATTCTTTTCCCAAGATTTGATTACCAGTGGGTACTTCTTCTCCCACTTCTCCTGGAACTCCATAAATTTAAATTCAGCCTCATCAAGAGTCAGCGCTCGATACACATGTTTGAGATCCGTAAGCAGGGCTTTCCGATCCTTGTAGGATACATACTTGAGCGAGTTGCGGATTTGGTGAATTACACACAATTGGTTCTCAGTTTGAGGAAAAGCAGTGTTGATAGCCTCTGAGAAGCCACTCAGGCCGTCTTTAGCCACAATGAGGGGAAAGCCTGACGGGCCATATCAAACGTTTTAAATACCAGTTCATTATTGTTAGAGCGCACAATTACAAAGGAAACAATACTTTTATCTGCTAAGTCAAGGATCGCACTAAGATAAGCCTTGCTTGCAACGCCACACTTCATTTCGGTTACGTCAGTGAGCCATTTTGTACCGAATTCATCGCAATCAAATTTTCTGTTTAAGACGTTTTCTGCAGTAATTTCAGGCGTTGATTTGATGTAATTGTCGTGAATCCAAGATGTAAACTGGTGAGGCCCACTAAATGGCGTCGGTGGATTTATCTCATCAAAGTAAGTTCCTGCCTCTAGCTGAAAATTTATATTGAAGATGCTGATAGCTGAGGGACATTAGCCCGCATATATCGGGGATGCGGAACCTTCCCACCTTATCCGGCACCGTATGTATAAGCGATCAGATGAGACAGTTATAAGAGAAAGTGCCGATCGGCACTTTCTCTTATAACTTCATCTATGCCCGGACTTGCACCTGCAGGCCGGGGACAAGCGGACGTCTGCTTAATTAAGCTTCGTTTTGTTTCATTTGCCTGTAATTTTGGCGTCAGCTAATTCAGGTTAGCGTTTAGTGATACTCAGGGTTCCTCTTACAGGTATGCATCAAGATCCAGAATTCTGTTCCCGTACATGTATTCATTCACTATTCCGCTGAAATCATAAACTCCCAGGCTGTTTAAGGCGTTGATTAATCCCTCCCTCGATGCGGGAATTCCATTCATGGCATCGCGGTAGATAAGCGTAACGGCGTCATCAAGTGTCTTTTGGCCGGCGCTGTGCTCTTTGATCAGCTCGTTGATGTAATAAAAGGTCAAAGCGTGCTTGAAGTAAGAAATATAGGAATGGTTTGTAAAGTTTTTCTGGTCCTTTTCACCCGCGGCTGTGATGATGTGCTGCTTATAGTACTCATACATAGGCTTAAATCTATGCTCAACAATGGTTTCATGCCCATACCTCGAAGCCACAGCCATGTTTTCGTAGTAGGTAGTCAAGCCTCCTTTTACCCATGATTCGCTCTCATTGGTTATCTGGATGAGATGTACCAACCAGTAACGCAGCGTCCCGTGCATGAAAAAGCTATAGTTCTTTTGATCATCAAGGGAATTAAAGCTCCAAATCTGCGGCTGAGGAAGGGAAGAGCCATGGTAGCCGATATCTCCGCCGGTACCGAAATATTCACCCATCAGGCCATGACCGAAATTGTAGGGGGCTCCCTGATAAGCGCCGATGTGGGGAACGGCCTGGCCGTCTATAAGCGGGAAGAAGGTCAGGACTGCATGAACAGGCAATGGTCCTATAAGCTCCGAAAAATAATGGAAGTACTCGTACTGTGCTGCATGGTTTCTTTTTTCTTTAATACTATTGCTGTAGACATCCTTTACTTCCACCTCTCCGACTTTCCGGACGGCCAGATGGAAAGGCCCTTCCTTAAAAAGAACAAAAGGGGCTCTCTGGTAATTTTTCCAGCGCTGCGCGTTATCGCCATACATGTAATCCAGCTTACCCAGGCTGACTTCATAACCCTTCTGAGGATAAACGGAAGCATAGCTCCAGCCCGACGGCAGGGCGATTCGAAGCTTTGCGGAATGAATCTCTCCGCGCATGGAGGGCCTGTATAAAATCCATTCCAGATAACCCGCCCAGAAATTCTTCGGATCATCGGGCCTGTCGCTAAAGAAAGCGCCTGGGCCGGCACCGAACCCCGACCAAATCTCCGGACCGTTGACGATGTCATATTCCAGGACGACCGTACTTTCACCCCGCGTATTGATGGTGATTACATCGTATTTTATGCTTTCCCAGAAAATCCACCATTTGTCCGGCCTGACAGTCTTTTGTGAGCTGCCGAACGTCAGGGGGTTGCCATTGCCGTTTGTTACAGTAAGGTTGTGAGTGGTTGTAAAAAGCTTTGCCCCCGCTTCACTGTATGCGGTACCGTTAATCATAAAGGACAGGGAGTCGGTTGTCACATTTTTTGCCGTCAGACGCATTCGCGGCCTGCTGCCTGCATCTTTCTCCAGCGAAAGACGGTAGTCCAGCAACAGCCCCGTCACATCGCTCGCAATAATTTCTTCCGCCTGTGTGTTCACAGTTATCTTCCTGGCGTTTCCGTCCCAGCTTATCTCATCCCCCAGCGCTTCCCCGACGAAGCGCAGGGGGATAAAGGTCCGGCCGTCGATAATTTGTGCAGGGACATCAATGGTTTTCTTTACCCCGTTTACCGTTGGGCCGGTGCTGTCGATGGGAATACGGACTTCGGCACTGCCGCGGGTGCCCACAGCTGTACGGGTCTCCGCATCCCAGGCCACATCAGCCCCCAGAGCCTCAAAAAGCGCCCGCATGGGCACCAGCGTACGACCGTCCCTGATTACGGGAGGAGGGTCGAAAACGTGCTGTAGGCCGTCTATCAAAACACGGATATCGGAATTATCCTTTGCCGTGTTTTCTGTAGACTCTTCCGACAGCAACAGCTCCAGATGGCGCTTAACCATTGCGTCGGCATGCCAAAGCTCCATGTTATATGCGCTCTGTTCCGTTGCCCGCACCGAAACATACATCAGGTCATCCGGTAGGGTGAGAGTCACCTTACCCTGCCATCCATCCGAAGTACGTTGCAGAGGAATATACCCCACTTCAAAAGAATAAACAACACCGTCGTACTCGATGTTCCTGACTTGCAAGTGATTGCGGCTCCCCTGAATCATCTTCCCGAGCAACCGGTCGCTGAATGCGCCTACAGACAGGCGCACATCATTGTTTACGGAAACTAGCCCGGGGTCAAGTATCACAATCTCAACTTCCGTCGGCACACCCGCCTTTAACAGGGAAGGAGTAAGGGAAACAGCTCCTTGTGTTTCCGTGGCAGCTTCTGATCCAGATGTTCCGGAAAACAAAACTGACGCAGAAAAAAGCAAGAGCAGAACGAGGAACTTAATGAATTTGGGCAGTATTGTTGATTGAAAAGACTTCATTGCTAAACCTCCCATCATGCTTGCCTTGGTCAAACTCATAACGTTTATCCTTATGCCCCAACAATAATTCAGGGAGTATTCAAAACGGTTCTCTTTCCATGCCGATAAGTATTACTGTAATATTGTCGTGACCGCCGGCTGCTTTCGCTTTCTCCACAAGAGTCCGTGCCTTTTGCTCCACAGGCAGGGATGTCCGCAACACTTCTTCGATGATTTCCAAATCAATCATATCCGTTAATCCGTCTGTACATAATAAAAGTTGGTCATGATCCTGAAAGGAAAACCGGTCGGTCTTTGGCGTACAAACAGTGCCGCCGCCGATGCTGTCGGTAATGGCGCCGCTTTTGGGCGCATCGTTAAACTGGCCTGTGAATTGACGCGCCCGGTTTTCAGTGGAATCATCACTCGTAAGCTGTACAAGATACCCGGCCCGGAATCGGTATAGCCGGCTGTCGCCCACATGAAAGTAGACGGCAATGCCGGAGCGGAGATAGACGCCTGTCAGCGTTGTACCCATGCCGGCTAGCTGGCGGTTCTCTTTACCGACACGCATTACTTCCTTGTGGATGTCCCGCACTGCTTCATCTAGCAGTGTCGATGCCCCTTCTGCATCCGCAGCCCTGCTGAGTATTATATTTTTTGCTGAAAGCAATTCCAGCGTGTATTTGCTCGCATATGCGCCGCCCCGATGACCGCCCATCCCATCCGCCACGGCGCACAGCAGTCCGTAGTCATTAAAGTGCACCCCGGCAGCTGAGATTTTAACGTCGGCCATCGTTCTGTCGAACAGCCCGCTAACCATGAGGCAATCTTCATTGCGTTCGCGGACAAGCCCTTTATCGCTCAGGCCGTAAACCCGGATCATCATTATTCTCTCTCCCTGAACCAAAATTTGGTGCGGCCAAGCATAATCACGTCACCCTCACGCAACTCTTTGCTGTCGCCCGCCTGTACTCTTTCGCCGTTCACATAGGTACCGCTGGTAGACCCCAGGTCACGGATATGCCAGGTGTTGTCTGAAACTAAGAATGAGGCGTGCTGCCGGGAAATGTACTGGTAGTCGGGGAAGCCTGTAATGTTAATCTCATTGTCACGGCCGATTATTAGCGCCGGTTGTACGTTAAGGCACCGACCGGTTGCCACGCATTCCAGGCCTGCCATTGTTGCAAGCCATGTACCTCTGCCGGACTCGCCTCCCTGCGGCCCGGGTTGCGGCTGATCGGGGATATTGCCGTTGTGACCAATGTCCGGCGGGATCACAGGCTCGGTTTCAGACGCATCTGACTCCACAGGGTAGTTACACAAACCGGGCTTTTCGGGACAATCCGGCCCCTGGCAGAATTCATTTCCTACATCGTTCTTATATTCACATACAGGACACTTTTTGTAACTGGCCATGACACTCCTCCTCAACGGTTTTTCCGTAAAATAATACCTTTCCGACGCATCGCCTCTTCAAATTTCTCCGCAAACCCTTTATCAGGGATGCCGATAATGTGAAATTCACCATTGCCGCCTACATCGAGCCGGACTGGCCTTCTGTGGCCGTATTCCGCGTCCGTATTAGCAGCGTACCTGCGGACTCGCTCTGAAAGCAAGTGAATCTGTTGGTTGTCTGACCCGCGCCAGATTTTTCGGTTGGCACTTTCCCGCTCATAGCGCCCGTCAACAAGGATATCAACCTGTTTGAGCAATTCTTTTTTTTCACGGGGGCCGTTTTGGATTTCTTCCAGTGTGTATCCGCTGTAAACCATAATATCAAGTGTAGTTTCGGAGCGCAGCGCAGACAGGAGCAAAGCAAGCGGCCCTGCCTGCTGAAACGGCTCCCCGCCACTTATGGTGATGCCGTCATGATCCGCGGCAAGCGCCTCGATTTCCCGGTAAACATCGGAAATCTCACGGTCATAGCGCGTCTCACACAAAGCCAGTTCCGGTGCAATACAACCCGGGCAGCCCAGGGTGCAGCCGCGCACCCATAGGCCAATACGCCTGCCCGGGCCGAGATTGGTTACGTCAGGCAGGATGTAGCCCACACAAATAGCAGTCCTCACAGGGTTACACCCACAACATGACGGTATTGCAGTGTGTAGGAAAGCGTTTCCTCGTCCTTTTTCTCCAGAATCGCATCAACATGCAGACGGCCACCGTCTATTTCCCTGTCAAACATCAGGCTGGCCAAAGGATTGATTACTGTGGTTTCAATTAAGTTGCCGACGCCTCGCCCGCCGTCTTCAATCTTTTCCCTGGCACAAGCAAGAAGATACTCATGAACCTCAGGCGCAAACGCGACGTCTATCTTTTTGTTATCCCTTAGGTCATTGGCGATATTACCCAGCATTTTTTCAATAATCTGCGCCATAACATTTGGCCGGATAAAATCAAAAACAACAAAGTTATTGCCGAAACGGTTGTAGATTTCCGGCCTCCCCAGTTTGACCTTAAAGTGTTCTTTAATGGCTTTGGTAAATGCGTCTTTGATTTTCCAAAAAGGCGTAAGGTCGTGCTGCAAATCTCCACCGCAACAATGCGGCCTTTCTTCCGTCATATGCACTTCACCGCAGCGCTGGCATATCCAGGAATAGGGAAGGTTGCTGGGTTTACGGACCACGGCAGTTTCACTGACCCTTTCATCAACATAAGCCCCGATATTGCTCGTAAAAATAATGATGGATTCGGAAAAGTAAACGGTCTCCCCGCGTCCGTCTGTCATGCGTCCATCTTCGAGAATCTGCAGAAACTTATCCATAATTTTCGGATGCGCTTTTTCGATTTCATCAAAAAGCAGAACAGAAAACGGGTTGGCCTTCACTTTGTTTGTTAACTGGCCACCCTCTTCATAGCCCACATAGCCGGGAGGGGCGCCGAGCAGTTTTTCGTCTGAATGCTCCTGGGAATACTCGCTCATATCAAACCGGATGCAGTCGTCTTCGTCACCAAAGAGGAGCTCTGCCAGAGCTTTGGCAAGTTCTGTTTTGCCCACGCCGGTGGGGCCGGCAAAAAACAAGATCCCTTTAGGTTTGCGCCCCGCCGATGAATGCTGCGCACCCGACAGACCCATCAC
This sequence comes from Bacillota bacterium, assembly GCA_033549345.1. GTDB lineage: Bacteria > Bacillota > Dethiobacteria > Dethiobacterales > Dethiobacteraceae > JAWSUT01. Next base: position 10,155 of record JAWSUT010000034.1, read on the forward strand.
TGAACGCTTGACAATTTCCAGCACAGCGCGGATAGCGGCATCCTGCCCTTTGACTCGCTTGTGCAGGCGCTCTTCTGCATTAAGAATCTTTGCCTTGCCATCGCCTTTGAGCAGTTCATCCCACGGACTGTTCTGCCGTCCGAATTTATACCGGCTGATAATTTTCTTTGGCCTGCTGAAATCAATTTTCTCCCGGTTGGAAAGTTCGCGCAGGTTTTGCAGTTCATAGTTTGTCAGGTGGTGTGTCAGGTCGGTGAATTCAGTCACCAGCTTTTCCAGTTGCCCAGACGGAAGATTGCTGTTGAAAAATCCGCCGGCGCTCGTCTTAAAGTAAAGCTTTCTTTCCTTGCTGACCGGCAGTTCAATCGACAGTGATTTGGCATAAGGGTTGCCGAAGTAAATCCAACTTGGCAGGTCGTTTATTTTGTCACAGATCAGACAGACCACATTGTTTAACATCTTCTTTTCCCAATACATCCTTGTTGCTTCCTGCGAACATTTCAGGAGTTTGACAAACGGCGTCCGCTCATTGGATGAGACCCGGTCAGGAGATGTGACCAGCCTGGATGCATAATTGATTACTACCGCCACCGGGATTTTTTCCCCCTTCGACGTTTTGCGGATTGCATCAAGTGCCTGGTTGAAATCAACGAGGAAGGTTTCGGGCGTTGTTGGCTTAACCGGGTGGCCATGCTCCACCTGTTGCAGGCTCTGTGCATCCGGCTCCCGGCCGGCCAGTATCCGGTCAAAAATCTCCTTTTCCCGTTCCGAACGGAAGGTCATGCCGTCAACCATGTCATAAAAAGCCACAGACTGGTAACCCCGCTCCCGCAGAAACATATAGAGCACCTCCGGCAACGGAAAGTATTGCAGTTTGCGCGCCTGGCCATCCCCCGTGTAATAGGGCAGACGGTCATAGATATTCCCGTCGAATAAAAACAATGTTTTTAAAGTAAGATAACGGTCAAATTCTTCAAGCCAGCGGGTTAACTCTTCCTGTGACATGTCTACGGCCTCCTGTATTCCGGACGTTCATAGGCATAGAAATCATCTTCCTCATCCACCAAGGCCGGCGACGCCGACCCTTCCTGCATTATCGCGGCAAAGTTGCCTTTTTCCGGCTCCTGGCGCCAGTTGGTCCGCAGAAAAATTCCGTGGGCTGAGAGTTTTTTCCCGAGAACAGCGTGATCCTTACACCACCGTCGGCATTTTTCAACAGCTGCCGCCTCGGGTGTGAGTGTGTCATTTTCACTCTTGTGCAGAAGCATAAACTCCTGTCGCATTGTATTGTCACGCCCCATGCTGATGCGCACCGCTTCTCCGTCAGGCGTCCTGAAATAAAGATCTTTAACACCGGGAACGGCAGCCTGTCCGGATGGAGGCCGCACTTCAATCACATCGTAACCCATTTCATTCAGCAGTACATCTCTGACATTGTCAATGACCTTGTTTTTGGCCAGTTCCTGTTGAATGGCTTTTTCCACGTCCGATGAGAGGCGCTGAGCCTGGACATTCAGTACGGCAACGCCCTCAAACGCCCGATCCAGGCTGCTTTGGGCAAACAAACCCTGCAATCGCTCCAGCATCAGGGCCGCATCACGCTTTTGGTTTTCTTCGGGCGCCCGCCTGACCAACGACTGAATTATGGCAAACAACCTGTCGCCGTCCCGTTGCAGCGTTTCCCGTTTTCTTTCCCAGTCAATATACCGGTCTGCCGCGGAACACACATACTGGTTCACATACATCCGCAGGCTCTCGAGGCGGTTATAATCAAAGGTGTCAAACCCGGCCCTTTCGATATCTTCCAGCGTCTTCTGGAAACGGGCGCGCTGGTTACCAAGCATAGGTTCCCATTCCGCAGGAATGCGGGCAAGCTGCTCACGTATCTTATGGGCCATTTCTATCATGGCAGCCTTTTTCTCCATAAGCATCTGACTTTTGTCTTTACCCGCAGCCGTCGTGGTCGGTGCCTTGACTGACGCTTTCGTCATTATCGCTTTTTCCTGTTCTCTACGGTGGAGTTCACGGCCGATTTCCTGCAATTTTTTCATGGCAACAATGCGTTCTTTGACTTCGGCAACTTCTTTCTTTCTTTTTTCCTCTTCCCGGCGGCGCCTTTCCTCCTCCTGGCGCTTTCTCTCTTCTTCCATCCTGCGCTTTGCTTCCTCTTCCATGCGGCGCAATTCTGCTGCTGATATGCTGTAAGACTCATACGACGAGGAACTCATTGCCTTACCCCCCTTATCCTCGGTTAAACATAAAGACAAGGACTAGCCTTCATCCTTGTGGGCACTGAAAAACTCTTTGGCAATTGCCACATGGTATCTGCCGGCCAATTAGCTCGCGGTTCGTCTCAGCTATCTCATGTTTCCCCTGGGTTTTTTAAAACCACATACGGGACATTCTTTGTAATTTCTCATAACATACATCCACATCACATCCCTATTCAACTGAAATATCTGATCAATCAGGACGTAACCGGTAGCCGTACTCGATAAGAATTTCTTTAATGGCGTCCAAATCCGTGCGGGATAACCGCCAGCCGGTTAGCCGTCTAAGGTCATGGTCCGAACACTGCACGAGGTCACCTAATGTTTTTATCCCGCCTGCTATTAAACAACGATATGCACGGATACTTAAGTCCAACTCTTCAAGGGTAATTCGCTCCGGGTTAGGATGAACGACTCTTATGGCAGGTTTGAGTTTAGGCAAATGCTCCGGTTCAGTTTTAATAACAGGCTTGCTCCTTTGTCGAACCGGATGCCTTTTGTTACTTTCTCTGCAAAACAAATCCCAGCTTGCATTAAAATCCAGGTTTTTCTTTTTAAGGTCGGACAGACCCCATTCATTGATTTTATGGCCGACATCAAGGCAATTGTTATAGTCGTCGCCAATTATAGACTCCGGCCACCATCTGATTTTTATCAGGTTTAGTAAAAAAGCAAACGGGTAGCCGCCGCCGGCCCGCAGCCAGCCGCCTTCCCGCAAGACCAGTTCCGCATGGCTGTCGTACCGGCCGCTCCAGGGCGGTATGTCAAAAGCTGGCGGAAGCTGTTCGAATCGTATTAACTTACCCCCGTCGGACCTGTCAAAAACAAACTGGCCCTGTTCAAAAAGCTCGTTTGCAAACAGCGGCACAACGCCGAAATAATTAAAAGGGTAGCTTTGCGCTGCCTCTCCGCCACGTTTTGTGATATATTCCGTTTCAGGCCGGGGGTTAATATAAAGGGCAATCTCATGATAGTACGATATAACCAGGTTAATCACTTTAATCTGCAGGCTGTTGTCCGGTAAAACACCGGCATAGAAAAAATCACACCCCATCAATACCCTCCCACGCAGCCGGCAGAGTCTCTTTTGGAGACTGAGGTCCAGGCACCGTTGCCTTACCGCACCCATCCGGCATACAGTTCGGCTGCAAAAGCTGCCATCCGTTTGCGTTAACTGCCGTATCCGCGCTCATTTTTAATCTGGCGCAGCACTTCTTCCAGTTCCTGCATACCAACCAGAGTGCCCGGGACTTCCCGGTCCCACCGGTTCCAGAACTGCTGCTCAAAACGCTCCGCCACCTCGTCCTGCCAATGCTCACGGGTAGCCTGCCAGACACCCCTGAGAAACAACCATTCCTTTTTCAGGCGCACGAAGCTTTCCCCCATGAAATCACACCTCTCAGTCTATACGTTGGCCTAGCAACCTGACACAATTATGCTTTTCGCGGCACATCCGATGTACTGGCAGGAATTTCCGCCCAGCCGAGTTCACGGGCAACAGCAATACGGTGGCGGCCATTGGTGATGGAGTACTGCGGTTCGCCTTCCCACCGCTCCAAACGGATATGGTCATGCCCGAAAAAAGCGTCATACACCCTTTGTTCACCGTCCTGGTAATCCCGGCCCGAATCCCTGTCCCGCTCCCCAAAGTAGCTGCTGCCCCGTGCGAGGTCTTCCTTCAGGGCAGGCAAAACATCCGCTTCCAATGTCCCGAACCCGTATCTCATTTCCTCCCGTGCTGTTTTCCCGAACGCAAGGTCTTCAGGAATTTCCGCAAGATTAATTTCGTCCAGGGGTACCCAACGGTATCCGTCCGGCAGCGGGTAGCCGGAAAGAGCACTCTTTCCGGTCTCGGTACCGGCCCCCGTAGAATTGAAACTGGGTTTCTCTGCCGGGGAGCCGAGGGCAAGCCCGGAACTCTGTACCATTGTGTAAGCCTGCAGTTGTTCAACGCTCTCTTTCAGGAAGTGCCTAGCCCTGACGGTAACATCGCCGGCCAGTTCTTTGAGTTTCTCAGCCTGGCGCCCGTACTGCTGCTGCCGTTCGGTCAAAAGCTTACGCAGATGGTACGTGCGGCGCAGGTATTCTTCGGCCTCTTCAAGCTTGTGAGCGGCGTACCGCCTCTCTTCCTCATTCCTGGCTTCCTCATAAGCCTGTTGCCAGTGTCGCATCCGGCGCTCCCCGTCGCGCCAGCGGCCTTCCAGCTCTTCCGCCGTCTGACGGGCATCCCTTTCCAGAGCGTGCATAGCCTCACGGGCCCTGCCGGCAAAGTGGGCTAGGGCCTCTTCCAGTTCTTTCAGCGAATCAAAAGAGCGAAGGTTAACTCCTCGTTTCATTGCAAAATTCCTTCCTTCGCTTAATAACGGTGCTCCTGATACCGGCGCAACGGTTTCTCTTTTTCCCGCAGGCAGTGCGAGAAATGCTCGGCGTTTTTACAGAAATGCTCCAGTTGAGCCATTGTTTCAGCATACAGGCGCTCAAACTGCCGATATTTCTCGTCGCGCCAGACATCTTTCAGGTTATTAAAACTCCCGTTTAACGCACTCTTCCTTTGTCGCACCGACGAAGCCATACCTTCAAGTAAAACGGCAAATCTTTTTAGTTCATCCGGGTCTACCACCGCTTTGGGCATGCTTGCACCTCCAAACGTTAAAGTTATTAACCTCAGCGACCGCGCTTAAGAAATTCCTCAATGACCGACGCGTCGGTCTCCAGCTTCGGAACAAGCTTGCCGGCTTCACCGACAAACGTCTTCAGCACCTGCCTGACGGGGATAAATTCCCGTTTGAACCTGTCGTATTCCTGGTCCTCCCAACTGGCCCCAAGGCGGTTTAGTTCATTATTTAAAACATTAAAATAATTGTCGACTACGTCCGTAAACTTTTTTAACTCTCCGGCAAACGACCGCAGTTTATCCGGATCAACATGTACCTGACTCAAACGAAACACCTCCTTTTTGCTGATCACAGAACTCCTTTGAAACATTATATGCGGCAATAACCGTAATCATCTTAGTCCGGCTTACCTTTTATACGTTGCCGTAATCTGTCCGCAAACTGCTGCAGCCAGTGTTTTGACGGCAAGCTGTACGGACGGAACTTTTCCAGATACCCCGGCCGGTCTTCATTGAAAAATATCATCCGGTGGGGCATATCCAGGCGGGAGGCCGCCGGGTCGTCCAGCAGGTTCATGGAATCATCGCCGCTGAGCACGCCGCAGGCCCGCAGGGTGAATTCAGCCAGAGAGCGCCGGTCAAGAACCCGCATCAGGTTTCCATAGGTATCACACCAGCAAAGGATGTGCAACCCGGCTTCCGGGCCCTCCCGCAGAAGCGTGGAAAACTGTTCGGGCAGGGAGAGCGTCTGCTCCCCGTCATACCCTTTCCAGCCATATCCCTGGTCATCCCGCCGCAAGTCCCTGATACGGTGCAGACCCTGCATAATAAGGTAGATGCGCTCTTCCCCGGCCGCCTCTTTTTCCAGCCTCTTTTCGGTCAGTTTAACCAACTGTTTAAAAAGGTCGGCAAGGGCACGGCGCCCCACAATCTCCACCGGGTGGGGAAGCAGTTCTTTCAGCATGCCGGCCAGGCCGGCCCATTCGGTGTCGGCAGTGCTGTAGTCGAGAAGATAAAAACGGGCTGCCGCGGGAGAATGCTGCGCAGCCAGGCTCAGCAGGGACGAGGCAAGCAGGCCGACCCCCTCCGCCTCATCCCGGGTAACAACGAGCAAGTGATTGCCGCTTTGGCGGCGGAAACAGGCAGCGGTGGGATGCTTTATGGCAATAGGCTCACCCAGAAAGGCTTCTGCCGTTTTCAACGCCGCAGGCCAGGCGTCGGCTGTAAGTAGTTGGTCCAACGGGAGACATTTTTCCAGGGAAGCCGGGTCATGGCCCTCAAAGATGACCGTTGCCGGGTAGTTCGTCCCGCTGTCTTCGGCTTTGCGGCTCACTTCGTGCAGGTAACGGTCGCGGTCTTCCTCACCGAACAGCGCAACCTGGAAAAGGTTGTTGCCCTCCACCAGGCCGCTGGCCGCATTGTAGATGGCTTCGCCGGGACGGGTCAAAAGCCGGGCTGCCGGGTTATCATCGGCCAGAATCAGCCGGGAATCGGCGTCACTGCACTGCAGGGCTATCCGTACCGCCATCTGGTCCAGGGTGCTGCGGGGAAGGCTGTAGGAGCCGGCCAGGGTTTGGGAACCCAACAACACATGCATGCCGAAGGCACGCCCCTGCCGCACCAACCGGTCCAGAATCAACCCGGCCTCGCGGGATACACCGTCCTCCTGTACGAAAAATTCCTGAAATTCATCTACCAGCAAAACAATTCGCGGCAGCGCCCCTTTATGTTTGCGGCGGCACTCGGCAAAGCTGTTCACACCGCTTTGGCGGAAAAGCTCACCGCGCCGCTGCAGTTCGGCATCCAAACCCTGCAGGACACTCAATCCGAACTCCCGCTCACTCTCCACAGCCACAACCCGGGCATGGGGCAGCGGCGGGTTGGTGTATGCTTTAAATTCCACACCCTTTTTGAAATCCACGAGATAAAACTGGACTTCATCGGGCGAATAGGCCAAAGCAGCCGCCGTAATGATAATATGCATCAAGTTGCTTTTGCCCGAACCGGGACGGCCGACTATCAGGGCATGGTGCGCCGTGCCCGTGCCAAACGTAAGGTGTTGGATTTTACGGGCGCCCGACGGCCCCAGAGGAATTTCAATGCTTTCCGCGGCACTGCGTTGCCACCAGGATCCACCCTGCAGGCCGGCCAGACTCAACAGCTTTTCAAACGGCACTTCCACTTTCATGGCTTCTTTGGCCTGTTCGCCCACGGTATGGACGATACGGTTAACCAGCACGTCTGACGGCATCCGGTCAAGCTCAAGATCACAGGAACGATACAAATCGTCCTGCCAGATAAAACGGCCCCCCTCCCAGGTGATCACTTCGCACACCCGTTCCAGGTCATTCAGGTTAGAGCCGTACGGCAGTTTCTTTTCCGTGTCCATGACAATGAAGGTGTAAACGCCGCAGCGGGGTCCGTTCTGGGCTATGCTTTGCAGGCGGTGTGCCGCCGTTTCGCTGAAATTAACGGGAAAATCCATCACCACAACCACCCGGTAAGGCTCTGCCGTTTCCCCGGCCCTGGCGTTATAGTCTTCAATAGTGGCAAACTCGTTGCGCAGATATTTTTGAATCACTGTTTCCATGTGTTCCGTAATATCGGTGAGGCGCTGCTCTATATGCCGCTGCTCACTCCAGGCGCGTCCGGTGACCAGCGATTCTTCATAATCTGCCAGCGGTATAAAGTGAGCCACATTTTGTCCCAAACCCACTGGGTCGATAAACAGAAATTTCACTTTGCCCGGAGGAATTGTAGCGAGCAGGCGCAGCGCCATGCTCTGCACCGCCCCAACTGCCCTGGCTTTGGCCTTTCCCTCTGCCTGAAAAAGCACTCCCTTTCCGCCTCTGAAAGTGGCCAGGGCGGGGAGGGAAGTGTCGAGGTCAATAGTGGGGAATAACGCATCCAATGTGTATTTTTCCAAATCACATACCTCCTAAAAATAATCATCCGTCATTCTCAAACCGGCCTTTACCCGCCTACCACGATGTGTCGGCCCTGACCGTACCGAAGCGCAGCGACACGACCGGCTCTTTTGCCGGTGACCAATCCTGCCAGTACGGATGATCCCAAGGCGCCTCGGCAAGGCTGACGCCAGCTTTAAATTGCCTTGCACGGTCATTTGCCTCGGCGAGCAGCGGGTAAAAGCGTGGCTTTATTTGCTCCGTTTCCTGCCCGAAGTGAGCTGTTATTTCTGTGCAGGCACTGTTATACTCAGCGGATGCTTTTTCTCGCCAAAGATCCAGCACTAAGTCCGCCAATGCTGCGGAACGGCGCCATCTATAATTTGATTTGTCGTTTAACCTCTGATCTATTTTCTGTTTGATCTTATTACAAATGGGCACTAAAAACAAAACACTAAGTATCATATAGAACAAACCCTTAATAAAAAACCCCAAACCCCTGATTTGTATATTAATGAAAGTAGCAAGAAAAACAATGCCCAGCATGGGAAGCATGATACACCCCGGATTAACATCGTTGCTTTTCAAGTCTTTTTGCGCCTGCCTGACATATTCCTCTGCAACCCCGGCAGGATCAGTTATACCTTCCACATCCTTTCTGAGGTTTGTTTTTAATTCATTCAGTGAGGAAATCTTGCTGATTTTTGCATCATCCCGCAACTTGTGGATCTGGTTAATTGTCCGGTTAAATTTTTCTTTCGCTTCCTGTATGCTCGCTTCCCTTTCCTGCTCAACAAACAGCCATGACTGGCTTAACGGCTTTATTATCTTTACGGAGACTAAGTTCAAAATTTCCCTTACCTGCATCGCACGGTTTTCTCCGCCCGGGTGCAGCCCACTCTTCCCATTTCCCGCACCGATGCCACCTTGCTCTACGTACAATCGCCTCTCTCCTTTCCTCCAAAAAGTTGTGCCCTGCCTGGACAGGAAACCCTTTAACCGCCGGCCTGTTCCTGACCGGCAGGTCGGGTGGTGGCCACCGATACCGTCCCCAGGCGCACTTCGGAGGCAGCCTGCGCGGCTGTGGACCACTCCTGCCAGCACGGATGATCCCATGCTGCCTCCCGGCAACTGAGCGAAGTTTTATACTGCCTGATCCGACCATTGACTTCTGTCAGCAACGGGTAAAAGTACGGCTTCAATTCAGCTGTCTTTTTTTCATATACGCTTTTTGCTTCCGCGCAGCCATCCTCATATTCCCGAACGGCGTTCTCCGTCCAGCGATCCAATGTCAGATCGGCGAGGGCGGCCAACCGTCGGCATTTGCTTTGCCGCAACCCCGTATGCATCGGCTTAGTGAATTTGAAAATTATAATTTCGGTTACGACTACAGGCCAGAATCCCAAAATAAAAGCGGTTACTAATGGATTATCCTGGCTGATAAATGCACGGCTGATAGATACACCGATGGGTGTTTTGCTGAAGACAAAAACTACCATGATTACAGATAAAATGGTTACACCTATAAACGACAAGCAACTGGTCGAACGCCGGCTTTCTGTTTCAGCAGCCTTGATATAATCATCCGCTTCCCGCCGGGGGTCTGTGATTTCGCCTACCTCTGAACTCAGTTTATTTTTCAGTTCGTCAAAACCTTGGACTGAAAGGCCGTACATATTATTTTTTTTTCGCATATTCTGGATTTCCTGTAAAGCATTGTCCCGTTTGCCGGCAGCCGCCTGCAGTGCCTGCTCAAGCTGCCGGTCCGCCTGTTGCGCCGTCTGCCAGAACGACTGTATCCGGCGGTAGAGATCCTGCATTAACTCCCGTACCTGCGTGGTACCGTCCTCATTCACTGAAGGTTCTGTTGACTTTTTGCCCTCTGCTCCACCGAACGAATTATTCAATGTTGCCACCTCCCGCATAATTCCATTTATCTTTCGCTTATTTCACCACCACAGATGATAAAAATCAGTGCGCCCTTAAAATATAGCCAGCCGAACCCCCCGGGCTTTCTTCCGTTCAGTAACAGCGTGGGAGGAATACATTTGGTCGCAAAAAATTCAAATAGACCGTCAGTTTAGCAAATGCAACAGTCACCTTCTAAAATTTCCGACTGTCTTCTTCCATTCCGCTGCAAATTCGCCGTAGCCTGCGGCCCGCAGCCAGGCGGGGATCATGCCGTTAAACAACTGGGTTCTTCCGGCCTCCCAGGTCCGGGTGTCACGGTCAATCAATACGGCGAGCTGGCCGGGGGTTTGTGCTACGACACCGTCCAGCAGGCGGTATGGCATTTTCTGGTTAAGTGTGTAGGCGATTTCCACCAGGCATTCGTCCATGTTGTTTGCGTTCGACTGAATTTCGTCAACACGATCGGCCAGATACTGGTCGATTCTCCTTAAAGTATCATAGACAATGCGTTTTTTGATCTGGCTTTTTGCCTCCTCCGGGAACCTGAGCATCAATTCACCTAATTCCGCCGTACTGCGGGCAACCTGGCCGGATGCAAGGGTATAGATAAAAGGCGCTTCCGGGGGCGTATGTTCCGGCACAGGCACGTTCTCGCCGTTAAGCCAGCGCTTTACCTCGTCATAGCCCCAGCGGTTCCTGTATTTCGTGGTCAGCAGACCGCCAAGCAGTTGCGCAAACCTCTCTGATATGTCCTCCGGCATAGGGATATCGCCCTGGATATGCGCATTCATAATGGCCATATCGGACATTTCCGGCCCGAACGGAGATCTCCCTTTTGCAAGGATCAACAGCGTCATGCCCAGTGAATAATAATCCGCCTCTCTGCCGATAATCCTGGAGAAAACCTCAGGTGAGGCATACTCCACGGTCCTGGCACCTGATGACATTTCAGCCCGGGATCCGTAAAGTGTGGATGATATGCCAAAGTCGGCGATACCCAGCACCCGCCTCGATTTATCTTTAAAAAACAGATTGGTCGGTTTAATATCCCGGTGGACGATATCCATCTCGTGGACAGCATTGATCCCTTCCATAATCTGAGGCAAAATCTCCCCAATAATCGCTTCTTCCGCAATGGGCATCATTTCGCTCAGGTCACCGCCTTCGGCATATTCCATCACTTCAAGATAGCGTTTGCCCCAGGCTTGAAATTCCAAATACTGTATTAGATTAGGATGCCTGTTTTCTTTTAGCTTCTGCAAAATGTTTTCTTTGGGCCGGATATTCTGCCTATAAACTTTTACCACCACAGTTGTGCCCGTATCCGTGTCATCGCAAAGATAGACATCGGCCTGATTGCCTTTGTTGGGGAATTCATGTATGATCCCGTAACGGTTGGCAATGGTGTTACCGCTGCCTAGCCCGAGCGGCGATAACATTTCCGCATCGGCTGTATCCTTCCATGTCAAATTGTTCAGATCCTGCCACGTTTTTATTTCTTTCTCATTCATCCCTCTGCTCTCCCCTTCCCTGCCATCAGTATCTCTTTCCGCACGCGGGCCGCCGTCTTTCCGCCTGTGAAATCCACAACGCGCAGCTAAAAAAACAACCCCGCATCAGCCTGGATACGATATACCGCAACTTGCGCCTGCTTTCCGAACGGGGACTCGTTTCACTGATTTCCCTCCAATCGGGAGCAGTGCATGAACTGGCCGTCCAGCACCATAACCATCTTGTCTGTGTCGATTGTGAAAAGGTTGTCTGTATCGACTACTGTCCGAATTTCCGGGAGTACAATGAGCAGGCAAACCGCCAGGGATTTAATGTGCTTGGGCACTCCTTTGAAGTCTACGGACGCTGTGCCGGCTGTCGTGCGAAAAATAAATTATAATAGTATCACATTCCCAAAGGGACAGCTCGGTTATCCCAATAATTAGAAATGTATTGACCGATTATTTTTAAAAAAATATAATGGTTGTATCAGGTAGTAAAGGAGGAGTCAGTGTGTTTATACCTCAGTGGAAAAGTAAAATGTGTAATGATAAAAAATCTAAAGAGAACTTAGATGGGGAAGAATTGAAAGATCTTTTGTTAAAAGCAAATGATGTTCTTGATGAAATGAAAAAAAAAGACAATGAAATTCAAAAACAAATTGATGAAAGTAAGGGGAAAGCAAAAAATTTAATGGATAAGATAAATAATAATTTTTCAGAGCTTGATAAGTTATTGGGCAAAAAAGGGCATAACAAATAAAGGGTAAGATAAGCGGTTTTCTTTCAGTATCCGAATAACTTCTTCTTTGGGTTGTATATTTTTCCGGTAGACTTTGACAACCACCCGGTCACTTGTCTCCATGTCTTTACAGAGATAGACATCTGCCTGACTGCCTCTGCTGGGAAATTCCCCCTGTACAGTGTAACGGCCGGCAATAACGCTGTCACTGCCAAATCCCAAGGGCGGAACGTCGATTTGTTCCGTCCCAGGTTCATTTTGCGCATCTTTAAATGTGTGGTTGCTCTGATCATTCCAGGTTGACTTGTCTTTTTCACTCATCCTGCATCTCTCCCGCCCGGCAAAATTAGGACTGTTCACGCGGATAACCATTACGTTTAAATTTTTATGCCTTCCTGCAACATTTTATCCGACCGGTGTACACCTTTTAATTTCCCCATTCAACCTCATCAAGGCTGTTTACCCCTATAAATTCTACGTATCTCTTATTCCAGCTCTTATTCCAGGGCTCATATAGATATATACCGCGCGATTCCCATTTATAAATAGAAACCTTCTTTTTTTCGCTTATAAACATTCCTGAGCTGTGAATTTTGTCATTTCTCCATCGAAAAACCAGCATTTTTCTATCCGGGTAGGTATAAGTACCGTAACCGCTCCTTTTGCCGTTAGCCCATCCTCCCTCATATTTTGCGCCATCGGGCCAGCGGTAGTATCCCAGGCCATGGCCTTTGCCCTTCGACCATTCACCGATATATGCACTTCCATCCGCCCACTTATAAGTGCCTTGGTTGTAATATGGACCCAGCCATAAACTGTAAGTCCTCTCACCCACCTGAATGTTGGCGGGTAAGGATTGGGATCGGAGAGAAAAACCTGCCCAGCATATTCCAAAAAGCAAAAGGGTAACAATCAGTGATGTGAATGACGGAAGGTGAGGAAACTTAAACGCAAGGAGCCGGCTTGACAATACGCTTAGAGGCAAAGGAAATAAAGCAAACAATGTAAATACCAGAAAAGTGCTTACGTAAGCCTGCAGCCCTTCATTTCGTGCGGATACCAGAGCAAATATGATTAGAGCCCAGGCAATTAAAAACCAGATCGGTTGGTACCACCTTGTATACCAACCGCTAAGCCTGATTGCCAGGGGGATGGAGATGCCCGCTCCCAGAAAAAGAAGGATTAATGCCGCCCTTACCTCTACCGTATTCATATTAACAATAAATGCTATGGCAGATTGAATGCCTGACAACAGGTGACGGTTAGTGATGTAAGTCTCAGGCAAAGTATTAATTCCGTATTTATAAATCAAACCAAGCCTTTGTGCCAAAATAATAATATAAGGACAGAGCAGCAAAACACCCCATCTATAAGCAGATTCAGCACTTTGCGCTGAACGTCTTGTGCGCTCTTCCACTCTGACAGTAAGCGGGATTGAAACACTTTTGGCAGTGCTGTTTGAGTTAATAATAACAGCTGTACGATGTTGGGTTCCTGCAGGGATGGATGCCGTGTCGATACGAAGCGTTATTGTTGCTTCACTATTGCCTTTGCTGTTAATCCCAAATCGGTTGGCAGAGAGTACCGCGCCATCTACCGGGTCAGCCAGTTCAATTGTACCGTGGAGATATCCCCGCCCGGTATTCAGCAGACGTATATGTACTTCCCTGTTCTCCCCTTTATCCAGGTTCAGATGCAGGAAAGCAGGCTCTACCACCAGTCGGGGAGATGAAAGATCAGGCTTAAGTAAGTGCAGAAAGGCTTCCAGTCCGGCGTCAGCATCTCTCGCGTTATCAACCTCAACCTGTTGTATCCGCTCCATAGCAATTTCCCGAGAAGACCTAATTGAATTAGTCATAATTAATTATCATCCTCGCAAATCGTTATGACCTTGACCTGACACTAATATAAGAGCTGTTTAACCAGAAGACCAACACACTGTACATATTTTTTCGTCAAATTTCACATCCGAAAGCTATACAAAAAGATTGTTATAACCAGAACTTATAGGAACACTGGAGTAAAAAAGACCACCCTTTAAAGTGGTCCGGTTACGCTACTGGCTCATTCAGGGCAAAGCGTCCAAATCAGTCCTGAAATCAAAGCCCCCACAACTACAGGAAGATAAGTGCGGGATTTGCTGGAAATAAGCTACATGTTATAACATATATCGATACATTGTTTTCCATATTTAGCTATGTGTTTATTCTTCAAAAAGTATTGCAGTTCCTGCTATAAATTTTAAAATAGCCGTAATGTAAATACAGACCAAGCAATCTCTTATCGCCTGGGTCGGTTACATTGACCACGATTTCACACTGCTTAAATGTAACAAGGTCGGCAACGCATCTGAAAACTGGCGGTGTGTTTTATTGCTCTTCTTTTTCTATTCTAAATACTATCAATAACTTTTCGAGAAGATGATCTGGTACAATTTCTAATCCAAACTCAAGATAGTCTATGGCGTAGGTTAAATAACCTTGTTCTTTTATTTGGATTCCTCGAGAGATAAAGATTGCTACCACCTGTTCTCTTAGTGGAGGTGCAATTTGTATTGCCTTTCTAAGATAAGACTTTGCTATTTTATATTCGCCCACCTCTAAAAGAGCGACTCCACAGTTTAGCCATGCTAGTGGTAGATTAGGGTCGATTTCTATTGCTCTTTGGTAGTAAGGGATAGCTTCTTCTAATCTATTTGCTTCCAATAGCTCATCGGCTTTATTAAACAAATCAGTTGCCAAATCTTTTGAATTTTTTTCAAACAATTTCATCACTCCTCGTATACAATCTTAGAATCTCGCCATTGTGTGCTATGACCAGTAACCAAGTGGTTAAATTTACTCAAACCTTCCAGACACCTTCTCCCATCCGTGAATCAATTCGTTGTACCCTTCCACCGTAGCCAGACGGGAATAATGCGTAGTTGGCGTAATTTGTCTAAAAACAAGCCGACCACTAAATCTAAAACAAAGCGGTACGATTTAGCGGTCGGAGTTGATGCGATTAATAGACTATAATTATCTTAATTTTGTTTTGCAAATAGAGCATTTAGTACGTTGTCCTGCAAAAGTCCATTTTAAAATCTAGGTAGTTACTTGTATCCACAATTTCGCTTCATGTGTTCCTCACAACTCTTATTTTAAAGGCTTTTGACACAATGGACAAGTTGTGCGATTGCCGGAAAATAACCCGCCATAAACATCAGCAGCACATATGAAGTGCCCATTAGTACATACTTTCCCGTCACGAACATCTTTTTCTTTCCCACAGGCATCACATGTTCTTTTTGTCATAATATCATTCCATCCTTTCGTTTAAACTTTGGATCTGGATCAATGCAATATGAGAAACCTCTGTTGCCAAACTTTCGGGCATCCATACTTGCTCCAAAAGCTTTTTTATCTCTTTTAGTTTTCCTTCTGCACATGCATCAATTTAATTTCTTTTCTCTATTTCCACCGAACAACTTATCAAATTCCCATCCGAACACATCCTCTGCGTTAATATTGATCCTCTAATTTCTAACTCATTTACTCTGAGAACAATCTACTTTCTTCTCATATATTAGCATTCTTGGTTTCTTATCGTGAATAAAAGCTCAAAACTTATCAGGGAGTACCGCGTTGAAGAATTCTGCCCATTCCCCTTCAACTTCTTCTCTATATGGCATTGATAATTCCAAGCCTGGGTTGTCTAAATCTTCAAAATAAATCTTAATTAACTCAACTTTCGCACCAAAAAAATAAGCTCTGAAGCCCATAAACACTAGGCTTCTCAACAAAAAAATAGTTGTAT
>JAWSUT010000035.1:0-25072 GCA_033549345.1 Bacillota bacterium
CCTTATTAGGCGTCATTTCCGACAAATATACTTGGATTATAGGTTAGATTGGCTGACACATCAAGCTGGATTCAACAGACTTGTTGCAGGAAGTGTTCATACGACTGAATTGCCATATGCTCTCCCATAAGCAAAGTATTGAGTTCCGTAACAGAGTTGATGGGTATAGCCTCCTTAGTTTGGTTTTTTATGGTAGATGCCGAGGGTTCTTGCGAGTAGTATTCGTAAAGGATTGAAGTTTCAAGCATGAGCATTGAAAGTATGTGATTCCTAAATACTTGAAAAATGGCTTCCGCTATTTTGAGGGGAACAATTAGCAGGGAAGGCCGTCTAATGAATGGATGCCTATTTTCAAAGTTTTATTGCTTCATACATTTTAACGTCAAAGATTGGGGGGGTATTGTGAAAAATGTAAATCAGATAGTCGTGCTTATTCTTGGTATTGTATTAATTAGTAATCTTGTTGTTTTGCAGCAGGTAAATCAAACGAACAAAGATATTGTAAACCTGCGAGTGGAGATTGCATCCATCAGAAACGAGACACAGAATAGTATTAATACTGTAGGCAGCATGGTTAGAAATGCAATCAATGATATAAGCGAGGAAACGCGTTGGGTTACACCTGTAGAGGTGTCACTGGGACAAGAAAAACAAGACAAGCAGGAAATAAATCTTAGTTGGCAGATAAAAGATTACACAGAAGGCAGCCAGGTATATTTTTATTATCGTAAAGCGGATACAAGCCCCTTTGAGAGGGTCCCTGCTGAAAATATAGCGGGGGGCTCATTTAGAGCAAATATTGAGGTTTCCCTGGATTTTGAGCCGGAATTGATGATAGAAAGTGATAGTGACATCATGCCCCCAACAGAGAGGGAAGCTACAGAAGCAAAGATTAAAGAAGAAAAGTTTAAAACACAGCGAGTATATGATTATTATATTGAAGTTCAGGACGGTAATAGTATTAAGACCAGCGAGCAAGCAAGATTCGACCTGGGGAAGTTCAGACATCTGGGCTTTGCATGGGTAAGAGTTAACATAGCCAGAGTCGATAACGATAGTTACAGTTTTACAGTTTATGAAGAAACATCATATGACAATATCGATAACAAGCTGGAAGAGGTCTTTCTAAAACAAGATGGAGCCAACAGAGTCCCCCTGGTAAAAGAAATAACTCAACAGGGCAGGACAATTTTTATTAAAACATTTAATTTGGATGAGCCCGCCTATCATGCAGATCTAATTTTAAAATATGATACAGGTAAAATAATCACTAAAAAAATTAACCGTTTATGAGTTTTACAGACAGCTGGGCTGCAATAAGCGTTAGGGAGCGGATGTTATCTGCTCCCTAATTATGTTGTAGTGTCTCAGTCTTTACTTACAACAAGTAGCTTATATTGTGGTGGTGTTTTATATTTTGATATTAGAAAATTAGGGGGGAAACGGCTTGCAAGTTGTCAGAAATTTCAAACAACAGCGGCAGGAGCTTCCATTTGTATGGCGAATTATAGTTATACCTGAAAGTAAGCGCAACTATGAAACCGGAGGTTTGTTATGAAAAGTGAGGAACTACGGAAACTGCAGGCTCCGCTTAAAGAAAAGTACCGTCAAGATGCAAAGGAAGCGCTGGTTACATTACGGGCCCGGGGGGAAGTTGGAGAAGGGGTAACATGTCGGGTTGATACAGGTAAAGGATTGGTAGAGGCTGGACTTCATCCGGCAACAGGTGGAACCGGTCTGGCTGCCTGTTCCGGGGATATGCTGCTTGAAGCCTTAATTGCGTGTGCGGGCGTTACTCTGCAGGCGGTGGCAACCGCTCTGGAAATTGAGCTGCGAGGTGGCACAATTACTGCAGAAGGCGACCTTGATTTTAGAGGGACACTGGGTGTTGACAGGGAAGTGCCGGTAGGTTTTAAAAGTATTCGCCTGCAATTTGATCTGGATACGGATGCTTCAGAGGATCAGATTGCCACACTGATACGCCTGACAGACCGCTATTGTGTTGTTAAGCAGACTCTGGACAACTCTCCGCAGGTAGAGGTTCAGCACAGTATTCAGGGCTAGTTTATTTTCGAGCAACAAGTCCGGTACACGGGAATCGCAGCCAGTTCGGAAAACGTTCTGGGCCAATTTATAATTAGAGCACCCTGTCAAAGGGTGCTTTTCATTTGTGACCAAGAGATGTTGAATGCCTGAGTAAATATAGTCAGTTGCAGTGGGGTAAAAACAGGAAAAGTATAGCAAAGTGTCGAATTTGCTAAGGACAAAAACAGGAATGCAGGGGAAACAATGGTAAAAGATCTTCTACTACAATTGCTAATGGTTTTGTTCCCGATTATTCTATTTCAATTTTATTTGAGAAAAATAATAAGAAATACGAATCTGTATATATTGCTATTTTTACCGGGCTTTCTGTTTTATTGTGTATGACATATCCGGTGTCTTTTACAGCTGGCAATATTAATGATGTAAGGGAGTAGATAGATCTGCTCCCTGATTTTTTTAATATGCAGCTCCTTGGATGTTTCTTTATTATATATCCCTACACTCAGGAATAGATTTCTATAAAGTAAAGTAGGGGGAGGCTTGACCCGAATGAAGGTTGTGGTATTGGGTGGAGCAGGGGATATGGGTTCGGTAGCTGTGCGGGACTTGGTTTTTTTCAGCAAAGCCGAAAAAATTACTATAGCCGACCGGAATGTTAAGGCGGCAGAAAAGCTGGCGGCATCTTTGGGTGATTGCCGCGTGAGCGTAGAGAAAGTGGATGCAACCAGTCACGTTGATTTGATGCGTGTAATGCGGGGGTACACTATCGTTGCGGGAGCCCTGGGACCTTTTTATCGCTTTGAGCTGCCGATTGTAAAAGCAGCCCTGGATGCCGGGGCAGATTACGTTAGTATCTGCGACGACCACGATGCAGCCGAAAAGGTTCTGCAGCTTGATCAGGCGGCGCGTAAAAAGGGACGGAAGGTCCTAACAGGCTTGGGGTGGACACCGGGGCTGAGCAATCTGCTGGCCCGTAAAGGATATGACGAACTGGATAATGTGGAATCAATCCGCATCTACTGGGCCGGCAGTGCGGGTGATTCCCAAGGGCTGGCTGTCATTCTCCATACCATACATATTTTCACCGGTATGGTTACTTCATATAGGGGAGGCCGGGTTGTCCAGGTAAAGGCCGGTTCAGAAAAAGAAGTCGTGCAGTTTCCCGCACCACTTGGTATGGTTAACACATTTCATTTGGGGCACCCCGAACCGGTAACTCTGCCCCGTTATCTGGATACCCTGCAGGACGTAACGTTAAAAGGAGGACTGGCGGAAAACTACTTAAACAATCTCGCAAAAGCGGTAGTGATATTAAGGTTGACCGGCAGTGACAGAAAGAAGCAGCTCCTGGCAAATATTCTAAAAAAAGCTATGCCGCTTTTCCCGGTGGACAAAGAAAAAAGCCTGTCCGGTATCCGGGTTGATATAACCGGCATCAGGGAAGGCAAAAAGGTAATCGTCAGTTACGCAGCGGTGGATCATATGAGCAGGCTAACAGGGATTCCTTTAAGTATCGGCGCAACTATGATGGCCATGGGAAAGGTGAGGCGATTTGGTGTGTTTGGCCCGGAAGCAGACGGTGCCGTTCAGCCGGATGATTTTCTTGAGGAACTGGCCCACCGCCAGGTTAAAGTGGAACGCAGTGAGAGATAACGACTGCAGTTAATAGCAAAGGTCTGGAGTGAATACCGATGTTTTTTAATTTTGGCATCAAGAACAAAACGGTAAAAGAACTTCGCAAAAACCAGTGCCTGACGGTAAAGGAACTGGCGCAGCAATTAAAACTGGATGTCACTAAAGTGTTGGCCGTGGATCATCTAAAACTCAAAGAAGTTCCTGAACCATTACAAAAAAGAATGCTCCCTATTCTGAGAGGAGATAATTTGGACAAAATACCGTGGTAAAAAACAGTGTGATCCCTGTTGCTTCTTTATATTTTGTTCAATAATACGGAATAAAAAACGGAGGTCGTCCAAAGCGGACGCCTCCGTTTCTTTATAATACTTTACGCAGGAAAGCCTGGCATCTTGGTGATTTCGGGGAAGTGAAGATTTCATCCGGGGTGCCTTCTTCCACGATTACGCCCTCATCCATTAAGATGACCCGGTCTGCCACTTCCTTGGCAAAGCCCATTTCGTGAGTGACAACCACCATGGTCATTCCTTCTTTGGCCAAAGCCTTCATAACTTCCAGCACCTCACCCACCAGTTCGGGGTCAAGAGCGGATGTCGGCTCATCAAAAAGCATCACTGTGGGCTGCATGCCCAAGGCCCGGGCAATAGCGACACGCTGCATTTGACCACCTGACAATTTCTCCGGATAAACATCAGTTTTATCTGCAAGGCCCACTTTCTTTAGTAGTTCCCGGCCCATTTCATTGGCAGCTTTTTTAGTCATTTTTTTTACTTTAATAGGGCCGATGGTTACATTCTGCAGCGCTGTCAGATGCGGGAAAAGGTTAAAGCGCTGGAAAACCATCCCCATATGCTGCCGGACCTTGTTAATATTGATATCCGGTGCCGTAACCTCAATACCGTCAACAACAATCTTTCCCTTTGTCGGTATTTCAAGCAGGTTTAAACATCTCAGTAAGGTTGTTTTACCGGAGCCACTCGGGCCAATGACACAAACAACCTCCTGGGGCTCTACTTTACAGTCAATCCCCTTTAACACTTCCAGGGTACCAAAATTTTTATATAATCCCTCTACGGTAATCATCAGACATCCAACCTTCTTTCCATGCGCCTCAGGACAAGTGAAATTGTTAAGGTCATACAGAGATAAAGAAAAGAAACAGCCCCTAAAATTTCAACAGAACGGAAGTTAACGGCAATTATTGTCTGCCCTCTGCGCATAAGTTCGGGCACAGCAATAACCGAAAGAAGTGAGGTGTCTTTCAGGCTGATGATAAACTGGTTTCCCAGGGGGGGAATAATTCTTTTAAACGCCTGGGGCCAGATGATGTAGCGCATAGTCTGAAACGGTGTCATGCCAATGGTTCTGCCGGCTTCATTCTGTCCTTTGTCAATGGACTGAATACCTCCGCGGACAATTTCTGCCATGTATGCTCCTGAGTTAATGCTGATCGCGGCAATGGCCGCAGTCAGGTTGTTAATTCTTGTTCCCAGGATAATCGGCATGGCAAAATAAATAAAGAAGATCTGTACCAGAATGGGAGTCCCCCTGATGATCTCCACATACGCTGTGGAAAAGCCAAAAATAAATTTATTCTTGGAGACACGGCCCAAACCAAATAATAGTCCTAAAACAAAACCGAGGGAGACGCCACCTAATGTAATCAAAATTGTTATCCACATACCCAGGAGTAAGACGGGCATGGCTTCTACAATAACTTCTGGTCTAAATTGCCAATTCAAAACAACTAACCCCTTTCAAAATGCAGCACAACTTGTTAAAAAAGGGCGTGACATATGCCACGCCCTTTTAATTTTACTGAGGCATTTCACCAAACCACTTAACATAGAGCTCATCATATGTGCCATCTGCCATCATTTCTTCCAAAGCTGCGTCTACATCTGCTTTCAGTTCACTGCCCTCAGGAAGGCCAATTCCATACTGTTGTCCTTCTAGTAATTCGCCTACAATTTTAACCTGGCCCTCGCCCTCAGTCTGAGCATAGTACTGCTGTGCGGGAGAATCCCACAGTGTGGCATCCACACCCTCAGTTAACAGTTCGAAGTAAGCGGCGTCCATGTTGTCAAAAGCTATCACGTCATCTTCATTAATGAAGTCAAGAGACATCAGATAGTCAAGACTGGATGTACCGGTCCGGGTTGCCACTTTTCTGCCTTCCAGATCTTCAATACCATTAATGTCGTCATTATCTGCCCGTACCATGATCAGCAGGCCTGCATCATAGTAAGGGATGGAAAAATCAATGGATTCCTTACGTTCTTCGGTGATGGTTATCCCAGCCAAAGCCATATCAATACTGTTACTGGTCAACGCAGGAATCAAACCGCGGAATTCCATGGTTTGAATTTCATAATCAAAGCCAATCCTTTCAGATAGCTCTGCTAAGATGTCAATATCAAAGCCGACCATTTCGCCGTCCTGCTCAAACTCGAAAGGAACAAACATGCTATCCACACCGACGGTTAACTTCTCATTGTCATTACCGCCACCGCCACATCCTGCCAACAATAACAAACTCACCGCAGTCACTACAACTAAAAACAGTTTCATTTTGTTATTCATTCTCTTTACCCCCAGTTAATTTATCAAAGTGTACGCTCCAGCACCTCCTTACCTGTAAAATTATTATAAATTTAATAATAGACGAAAAAAGGGCTATAAAAATATATTCAAGCTTCACCCCGGAATACCCTCTTTTTAATTGATTGAATAGTCTGTATATTTAGTAGGGATTACAGTTATGAGTCTCTCGCAGATAAGTAGAGAAAAGTTGATAGTCAGACTCTGCTAAGGGGGTTCGCTAATGCGGGCCCTACATGGTGTAGTGAAACGGTATTGTGTTGGACAAAAAGCTCTGATTTCCAGAAGGACATAAATGAACTTTGCAGAAGTAAGTTTAGGCTTAGATTGGAGCCGTGAAAAAATATCTGGAGGCAAATATGTTTGAAACAGTTGTTGCTGCTGTAATGGAGATGCTAGCTAAGTTAGAAGGGATTGGGGTATGGCGGGATATTATCGCAGCCGGGATCATCTTTATCCTCTTTCTGCTGGCGCGGGGAATTTTTACGCGTTTTGTTTTCAGTGCTGTTTTGCGGCTTTCCCGTAAAACAAAGACAGAGATTGACACAAAGATTCTCCTGGCCTTTGAGGCGCCGCTGAAGGCGTTGATTCTTGTAATTGGTATTTATCTTTCTTTGCTTGCGCTGCCTCTGGTCGACCGATACTATCTGCTGTTGCATCCCATTTACCGGTCCATGTTTATTTATTTTGTGGCGTGGGGGTTCTATAATCTGGCAGACGGTAAAAACTTCTGGGAGATCTGTGAGAATTACTGTATTGACCAGATTTTAATTGATTTCTTTACTAAAGTTCTCAGGGTGATTATTCTCATTTTGGCAGCGGTCATGATTGTGCAGACATGGGGATATAACGTTGAAGGGTTTTTGGCAGGGATTGGCCTAGGGGGGTTGGCCTTTGCGCTGGCGGCACAGGATACGGTGGCCAATGTATTTGGCGGAATCATGATTATTATGGATAAGCCGTTTACTGTGGGGGACTGGATTGAAACACCCAGCGTAGAAGGCACTGTGGAAGAAATGACATTTCGGAGTACGAAGGTACGCACGTTTGCCCAGGCTCTTGTCAGTGTCCCCAACTCAGTCATTGCCAATGAAGCTCTGACCAATTGGACCCGTATGGGAAAGCGGCGGATTACATTTCATCTTGGTGTTACTTATACGACACCGATTGCAAAAATTAAGAGCTGTGTTGAGCGTATCAGGGCGATGCTGGAAAGCCATCCCGAGCTCAATAAGGACACGATTTTTGCCCGGTTTGACAGGTTTAATGAGAGCAGCCTGGATATTTTTCTTTACTTTTTCACCAACACAACGAACTGGGCTGAATACCTGAAAGTGAAAGAGGATGTAAATTTTAAAATTATGGAGATTCTTGAGGAGGAAGGTGTATCGGTTGCCTTTCCCAGCCGGAGTATATATGTGGAAAACACTTCGGTCATTCAGGCAGATAATTGTGTTTAGAAAAACAGGGGGTTTCGCCATTAGCGAAACCCCCTGTTTTTTAGCGGTCGTTCATTGAGGTATACTTTTTATCAAATTCACCGGTATATACGGCCCGTGGGCGGAAGATCCTGTTTTTTTCAAGGTATTCCGTCGTCCTTGCCGTCCAGCCGGCCACTCTGCTAATCGCAAAGATAGGCGTATACAGGTAGGGTTCTATGCCGAGGCAGAGATAGACGATCCCGGAATAATAGTCCACGTTCGGAAATATTTTTTTATTACTGTTAAGGCGGGAGCTGACTTCCTTTTCCAGCGTTTCGGCGGTGAGATAAAGCTCTTGGTGTTCAGGGTGTTCTTCTGCCAGACGCTTTGCCAGGGGTCCTAAAATTCTGGCACGTGGGTCGTAGGCTTTATAAACACGATGACCGAATCCGGGAATTTTTTTGTTGCCGGCCAGTTTTGGGCTCAGCCAGTCTGCAACGTTTTTGTGATGTCCGATTTCTTTGAGGGTATGTAATACTT
The DNA here is from genome assembly GCA_033549345.1 of Bacillota bacterium. GTDB lineage: Bacteria > Bacillota > Dethiobacteria > Dethiobacterales > Dethiobacteraceae > JAWSUT01. The sequence continues at coordinate 8,244 of JAWSUT010000035.1, forward strand.
CCTCGTTGGCGCCGCCATGGAGCGGGCCGTTTAGTGCTGCAATACCGGAACCTACGGAAAAATAAATATCCGAAAGTGTGGATGCCACCACCAGGGAGGCGAACGTGCTGGCATTCATGCCGTGATCGGCATGTAGAATTAAAGCAACATCCATAACTCTTTCTTCTATTTTTGTCGGTTTTTCCCCTTTTAACATGTAGAGAAAGTTTGCTGCGTGACCCAGTTCAGAATCAGGTGCTAGCGGCATCTGGCCGTTCCGTATCCTGTGGTAAGCTGCCACGATTGTGGGCAGTGCAGCTATCAGGTGATAGCAGGAACTGATGTCTGCGGCACTGTCCTGCTCAGGGCTTCTTTCTTTTTGCTGGGTAAATTCATACGTAGCATGTTGGTGCCCCTCGGGTTCTCTTTCCATTGCAACAGAGTCTTCATCTGCACTGATGGCTGTGGCTATATCCGGGCGGCCATCCTCTAGATCTCTGAATGTGAGCACCTGTCGTAAAAGAAGTGTACCCAGACGCAGGGCGGCCATGCTATTCATTGATTCAATGGGAAATCCCATCAGCTGGCGCAGCGTTAGCGGCACATGTCTATATTTCTTCAGTTTTTCACTGAACGCCTTGAATTGGGATGCTGTCGGCAAGTGTCCGTGAAGGAGCAGGTAAGCAACTTCTTCAAAATTAGAATGGGCACATAGGTCAAAAACATCATAGCCACGGTAAATAAGCCTTCCTGCCGTACCGTTTACATATCCAACTGCACTTTCGCAGGCAATAGCACCCTCAAGGCCCGGGCCCACTGTGCATTCGACCGGCCATTGGGGGGGCTGGGTAAACTGAGTTTCCACATGGTTACCGGTTTCTTCACGGGCACTTTTGGCAGCTTCCATGATAAGCGATTTAACATCCATATTCATAGTAGTCCTTTCTCTTTACTATTCTTACTGAACTTTCAGCACGATGAGACAGGGTTTCTTTGGCAAAACTATATCAAGACTTCGAGGGTTTTGTCAATCGATAAACCACGATATCACAAACGGTATTGGATGAGAAGATGACTGCTGCGGGATGTGAGGGGAAAGTCAAATTTTCGTGCTTTGTTTATTAAAACAGGGCTGGAATAAGATATAGTGAACGTATAGCTTCAGGCAAGAAGCCTGAGCCACTGATAAGATTTAATCAAGAAAGGGTGTAATATGTTGGAATTTATCACCAGAAGAGATATGCAGGTACTGTCACATTTATGCCCTCAGCTCAAGTGATATGCCGGAAAATACAAAATCCATGGCAGCGCTGTTATGGTATTAAATAAATGAAAAAAGGCCTCACAATATTCTGTGAGGCCTTTTTGGTGATCTTACCTAAGTAATTGTTCGCCAAATCTCTGACATTCTGCAACGGCTTCTTGATTGGGGTTCCAGAGGACCTTTAGTCCGTCATGCACTACGTCAAAGCCGCAGTCTTGCAGTCGTTGGGTGATGATGCCCACTGATTCTCCGCTCCAGCCGTAGCTGCCAAAGGCAGCTGCTTTTTTCTTCTTAAAGCCGAGCCCCCTGATCTCTTCGAGGATACCGGCCACTGCGGACAAGATACCCTGATTGACAGTGGATGAGCCAACAAGGATTGCTTTGGACTTAAAGATTTCTGTAATCACATCATTTCTGTCTGATATGCTGATATTAAACAGTTTAATCTTCATGGCAGGGTCATGCCGGTGCAAACCGGCAGCGATTGACTCCGCCATTTTCTTTGTTGAATTCCACATTGTATCATATATAAGAGTTACCTGATTTTCCTGATAGTTATCGGCCCATTTGGCGTACTGCTCAATAATCTGCATGGGATTATCTCTCCAGATGACTCCGTGACTCGGGCAGATGATATTTAGCGGAACGTTCATCCGGACGAATTCATCCACCTTCTTGGGAACGAATTTGCTAAACGGTGTTAGGATATTGGCGTAATATTTCAGTGCCTCCTGATATAACTCATCCCTGTCAACTAAATCATTGAAAAGAACCTCAGATGCGTAATGCTGACCAAAAGCATCGTTGCTGAAAAGTATACCGTCCCCTGTTAAGTAGCAGAACATGCTGTCGGGCCAGTGCAGCATGGGAGCCTCGATGAAGATAAGCTTGCTTTTGCCCAGGTCGAGTTCGTCCCCTGTTTTTACAATCTGAAAGTTCCAATCCTGATGCATCTGCGCTTTCAACATTTTTGCTCCGTTGCGGGAACAGTAAACAGGTTTGTCGGGAATTCGTTTCATCAGTTCAGCCAAAGCGCCGCTGTGGTCTACTTCGGAATGATTGGCTACGATAACATCGATATCCTGTAAATTAATTTCATTCGCCAGAGTTTCTACATACTCATGGGCATAGGGTGTCCAGGCTGTATCTATCAGAACTTTTTTCTCATCTTTTATCAGATAGGAGTTATACGTTGAACCTCTGTGTGTGGATAACTCATGTCCGTGAAACCGCCGTAAATCCCAGTCAACTTTGCCAACCCAGTTTACTCTGTCGGTAATTTTTATACTCATGATTCAACCTCCCTTCAATATATATTCCCCCAATTCTGTGTGTTATAAAAGATGAATATTGATCTTAGGTCATGTTGAATCCGTGTGTACATTTACAGCATTGGTACAAAGAAGAAGATTGCTGCGGCAGGAGACAGCATTAAAGTGTCGAAATATTTATACACATCGTAAACAAGTGAGGTGACCAGGTGTGACTGTCAACCATAAAAACTGTACCATTGAGCATCTCTATGCGGTTTTAAATTCCACGTATAACGGAATTATTGCTGTTGATAACAAGGGAATCATCACGTTATTCAACAGGGGCGCGGCCAATATTTTGGGCATCCCGACAGAGAAAGCCCTGGGCCAGAAAATTGATGAACTGTTTAATGTTCCGTCTCTGCTGACCACAGTAGAGACGGGCTTACTTGATGTGGGCCGCAAGGTAACAATCAATGGCCGCAGTGTTTATTCCAACAGGTCGCCTATAATTAAAAACGGTGAAATTGTGGGAGCTGTGGCTATTTTTCAGGATACGACCGATGTGGAAAACCTGACAAAAGAGTTGGCAGATGCGAGGGACTCGGTAGAGATTTTAGAGACTATCTTAGAAAACGCCTATGACAGAATTGTGGTTGTAGACAGAGACGGTATTATCACAAAGTTTAACAAAGCGTATCAGAGCTTTTTAGGTGTAGAAGAGAAGGACGCCATTGGCAGGCATGTAACAGATGTAATTGAAAATACGCGGATGCATATCGTGGTTAAGACAGGTAAGCCGGAAATCGGCGAGGTCCAGAAGATTCAGGGCGATGAAATGGTTGTTATGCGCATTCCGATTTATAAAGAAGGAAAAGTTGTGGGGGCTGTGGGTAAGGTATTGTTTAGGGATCTGCAGGAAATCAAAGCTCTGGCCAACAAGCTGGATATTACAATTACAGAGTTAAAGTACTATAAAAAAGAACTGCGTCGTTTGAAGGGGAGCAGGTATACATTTAAAAATATAGTAGGAAACTCGGAGAAGATTAAACAGGTTAAGGAACTGGCCCGGTTGGCTTCGACCAGCAGTTCCAATGTTTTAATCCGGGGCGAGAGCGGAACGGGCAAGGAGCTTTTCGCCCATGCCATCCATGACAGCAGCCTGCGGCGTTACGGTGCTTTTATCCGTGTGAACTGCGCGGCCATCCCTGCCAATTTACTGGAATCGGAGCTCTTCGGATATGAGGGGGGCGCATTTACCGGCGCGAAGAAGGAAGGGAAGCCGGGTAAGTTCGAACTGGCCCAGGGTGGAACCATATTTCTGGACGAAATAGGGGATATGCCCGGTGAAATGCAGGTTAAGCTTTTACGTGTTCTGCAGGAGAAAGAGGTGGAACGAATCGGCGGTGATAAGGTGATTCGACTGGATGTCCGCATTATTGCCGCCACCAACAGAGACCTGGAAGAGATGATTGAAAAAGGGGAGTTCCGCCAGGACCTTTATTACAGGCTAAATGTGTTAAAAATTGAGATTCCGCCCCTCAGAGAATTGAAGGAAGATATCGAGCTTCTCAGTGAAAAAATTCTTACAGAGCTTAATGAAGAGCTGGGAACGGGTATTCAGGGGATTAGCGCGGACGTGATTAGTATTTTGCGCTCTCATAGCTGGCCCGGCAATATCCGGGAACTGAAGAATGTGCTGGAAAGGGCCGTTAATATTTGCAAAAGCAATCGAATTCAAAAAAAACACCTGCCTATTTATTTACTGGACCAGGCACAGGTAGATAAAAAAGTGCGGGAAGTTCTGGAGCTGCAGGACGGGGAAGTATACAGCCTGGAAGGTGTGCTCGCCAGCGCCGAAAAGCTGGCAATTGAAAGAGCGTTAAAAAAGACGCAAAATAACCGTAAAAAGGCAGCGGAACTGTTAGGCATCCACCGCTCAGGGTTATATCAGAAAATGACCAGATATAACCTGAAATGAAATCTTCTAAACTCTGGAATGAAATGAAGCAAAAAAACAAACGAACTTTAGCAAAATAAATGAAAATAACACGAAGAAGTGAGTAAAATTTTAGACATGTCTAAAAAAATAGACAACTCTACGCAGATGTCTGTTTTTTCTTTGCCTATAAAGAGTTACCCTGTTTTAGTGTCTATAGTGATAGACATATATTTACCTTGATTACAGGACCCTTCCTGGGATATTTCAAAAAATTCAGTAAATACGGGCTTTATGCGCAGTTCAGCCTTTTGGCACAACTCTTGCTAGTTCATAAAGTGAGTCAGCATTTATTCAATACTTTTTTATGCTGGACACAGGGAGGTGAGAGTATGGCAAATAAAGTGATTACTGCGCGGGAGGCAGTAGAGCTGATATACGATCATGCAACGGTTGCAATAGGCGGCTTTGTGGGCAATGCCCATCCTGAGGAACTTTCCATCGCCCTGGAAAAAAGATTTACAGAAACAGGTTCCCCCTCAAGCCTGACCCTGGTGTATGCTGCAGGGCAGGGTGACGGTAAGGACCGTGGACTTAACCATCTGGCGTATGAGGGGTTAGTAAAAAAAGTCATTGGCGGGCACTGGGGCCTTGCACCGAAGATGGGCAAGCTGGCGATGAATAACCGGATTCAGGCGTACAATCTCCCTCAGGGAGTCATAACGCACTTATTTCGAGATATTGCAGCAGGTAAGCCCGGGACAATTACACACGTTGGGCTGAAGACGTTTGTTGACCCCCGGGTACAGGGAGGTAAGCTAAATGACAGTACCAAAGAGGACGTTGTCGAGCTTATCGAGATGAACGGAAGGGAATGGCTTTTTTATAAAACATTCCCCATCGATGTGGCTCTGATCCGAGGCACAACCGCGGATGAAAAAGGAAATATCACCATGGAGAAGGAAGCGGTTACACTGGAGGCTTTGGCAATTGCTCAGGCGGTAAAAAACAGTGGCGGAAAAGTCATTGTGCAGGTTGAGAGAATTGCCAGAAGGTGCACGCTGAATCCGAGACTGGTGAAGGTTCCGGGGATTTTGGTAGACGCCGTGGTTGTCGCCTCGCCCGAAAACCACCAGCAGACGTTTGCCGAGGACTACAATCCCTGCTATACCGGAGAAATAACAATGCCACTGCATGGATTCAGGCCGATGGATTTGTCCATTCGAAAAATTATTGCGCGCAGGTCATTACTGGAGCTTGCTTCAGATTCAATTGTGAATCTGGGGATCGGCATTCCCGAGGGCGTGGCACAGGTAGCCGCAGAAGAAGGCTTGGACCACCTGATGAACCTGACTGTGGAGTCAGGTCCGATTGGCGGCATTCCGGCCGGCGGCTTAAGTTTCGGCGCTTCGATTAACCCGGAGGCTATTGTCGACCAGCCCGTCCAGTTTGATTTTTATGACGGTGGCGGGATTGACCTGGCTTTTTTGGGAGCCGCCCAAATTGATTATAAAGGCAACGTCAATGTCAGTAAATTTGGCCCTAAGTTGGCTGGATGCGGGGGATTTATCAATATTACGCAGAGTGCCAAGAAGGTCGTATTCTGCGGTACGTTTACCGCAGGCGGGCTCAACGTGGAGATAGCAGGCCAAAAGTTGCGTATTTTGCAGGAAGGAACAAATAAAAAGTTTATTAAACATGTGGAGCATATTACCTACAGCGGTGACTACGGCCGGGAAAAGAAGCAGAATGTCCTCTATATTACGGAAAGAGCAGTTTTCTCTCTGGAAGCGGAAGGACTTGTGTTAAAAGAGATTGCCCCCGGGATTGATCTGGAAAATGATGTACTGGCACACATGGATTTTAAGCCAATAGTGGCAGAGGATTTAAAAACCATGGACAGCAGAATTTTCAGCGAAGGCCGGATGAACATGTAGCATTGGTTAAAAAAAATTAGTTAAAGGGGGCTATAGACAGCAAAAAAAGAACGTGTTCATTTGTGGGAAGAGCATGTCATTAAATTTAAATTGGAGGGGTTTATGGTGAGAATGTCGAAAAAACTATTGTATCTGCTTGTCGTAGTGCTGATTGCCGGCGTTGCCTTGGCCGGTTGCGGTGGAAACGAACAACCGGCAACAGGTTCCGGTGACGGTGAAGAAGCGCTTCCTGAAGTAAACTGGACCTTACAGACAACATGGTCACAGGGCTGGCTGCTTCATGAAATGGCTGAAGATTTTGCCGCTCGTGTGAGTGAAATGAGTGGTGGCAAGTTTACCATCGATGTACAGCCTGCCGGCGCAATCGTTGGTGGATTGGAAGTCCTCGATGCTACACATTCCAGAACCATCGATGCATATCACAGCTGGCCGGGATACTGGATGGGTAAGCACCCTTCAGCTCCGTTCTTTGCCTCGATTCCCCTGCATCTGGAACCGCTGATGCATACAACCTGGCTTTACAATTACGGCGGCAAAGAGCTGTATCAGGAAATGATGGATGAAGCAGGTCAGAATGTTATCGTTCTTCCCGGCGGTGTGACCGGGCCGGAAATGTTAGCCCATTCCAACACACCACTGGAAACAAAGGAAGACTGGCAGGGCTTAAAATACAGAGCTCCCGGTTGGTGGGGTGAAGTGCTCAAAGAGCAGGGTGTTGCTGTAACAATGCTTCCGGGAACCGAGCTGTATCCTTCCCTGGAGAAAGGCATCATTGACGCAACCGAATTTAGTTCCCCGGCGGTCAACAGGCAGCAGGGCTTCCAGGAAGTAGCTGACTTTATTGCCGGCCCCGGTCTGCACCAGCCAACCTGCTTTTTCGAACTGGGCTTTAACAAAGACGCTTACAACGAACTGCCGGAAGTCTATAAAGCAATCCTTGAAAATGCCTCCTATTCGATGACTCTGAATATGTGGACAAAGAGTATCGTTGAAGATATGGATGCCTTGGATTACTTTGATGAAATCGGTATCGAAAGAACGTATGTATCCCCCGAATTACAGCGTGAATTCCGCGAGGAATCATGGCAGTGGATTGACAATGATGTTAAGAACAGTGACAATGACCATTACAAGAGAACATGGGCTTCTGTTAATGAATTCTGGGAAAGGTTCCTTGACTACGAGGAATTTATGATTCCCGTCAGAGAGTAGCACCCTCAATATAAAGGACTGGGGCCCTGCCGGGCCCTAGTCACTACCTTTTTAAAAATGGGGAATGCAGATGGTTATTATTAACGGGATAATAAAAGTCATCGATACGGTAAATGAAAAGATCTCCCAACTATCTTCTTTTCTTATCTATGGTTTGATATTGACTTTGTCCTATGAAGTTTTTGCCAGGTATGTACTCGGCAGCCCGACACAATGGAGTTTCGATACGACCTATTTTATTTCCAGCCTGTTTATCATGTTGAGTATGGCCTATACCTGGAAGTGCTGCGAACACGTCGGCGTGGATTTGATCTCCAGCAGACTACCCAAAAGAGTAACTGCTTTTCTAAACGTTATCTTTATCCTGGGATTATTTTACCTTGCCTGGGGAAATATCGCCCGGGTGATGTATGTTGATGTCGTACGGTCCTGGGCCATGAAAGAAAGATCCACCATAGGTTTTATGCCCCCGATTTATCCCTATAAAACATGGATATTTGCCGGGGTTATTATGATGCTCATACAAGGGGCCTCTCAGATAATTAAAGAATTTCTGGTTTTGCTTAAGGGGGGGGAGCAGTCATGAGCGTTGAAATGATTACGGCATTAATGCTTACCGGTTTGATCGGTGCCGTTATGTTAGGCTTTCCGATCGGCTTCTCCCTGGCAGGTATCGCCACAATCTTCGGCATGATCTTTGTGGGGCCGCAGATTGCTAATGCGTTTATGCTCAGGGTCTACCTGAACATGTCCGACTACACCCTGATTTCTATTCCCCTTTTTGTTTTTATGGGGATTATTATTGAAAAGTCCGGGCTTGCCGGTAAGCTTTATGATGCGATATATGTTTTGACCGGAAAACTAAAAGGCGGCCTGGCTATTGCCACCGTCCTGACATGTACAATATTTGCAGCGGCGACAGGCGTTGTGGGGGCAACGGTAGTGACAATGGGAATCATGTCGCTGCCTGCGATGATGAAATATAAATATGATAAGCCGATGGCTGCAGGAGCCGTCTGCGCCGGTGGGGCACTGGGTATTTTGATTCCACCAAGCATTCTGATTCTTGTCTATGCTCCTGTGGCGAATATTTCCGTGGGTGCACTGCTGATCGGCGCTTTTATCCCGGGAATTATTCTGGCAATGCTTTATATTTTGTATATCGGTATTCGCTGTTTTATCAATCCTGAAATGGGCCCTTCAGCTTCTGAAGAGGACCTCCGTGTTACAACCATCGAAAAGATAAAGATGTTTGCCACATCGGTGTTACCTGTATTGGGACTGATCCTGGCTGTGTTGGGTACAATTTTCTTTGGTCTGGCAGCACCGACGGAAGCTGCAGCTATTGGTGCGCTGGCATCGATCATCCTGGCGGCAGCCTACCGGAAACTTTCCTGGGACACCATAAAAGAGGCTGCAGTCAGAACGGCCAGAACATCGGCCATGGTTTATCTGGTTGTCATCGGCGCATCGTTTTTTACCAGTGTGTTTATGAGACTGGGCAGCGGCCAGGTTATTGCGAACTTAATTTTAGGGTTACCGTTTGGCCCCTGGGGTATTTTGATTACCATGTGGCTGATTATTATCATCATGGGCTGTTTTCTGGACTGGATTGGCATTATTATGATTGTGGTACCTCTGTTTACACCCATCGCAGTTCAACTGGGCTTCAATCCTGTCTGGTTTTCACTGATGAACATTGTTGTGCTGCAGACATCTTTCCTGACACCGCCTTTTGCGCTGACGATTTTTTATCTGAAAGGTGTCGCACCGCCTGAAATTACCCTGAGCCACATCTACAGGGGTGTAGTGCCCTACCTGCTATTAATGATTGTTGCAGTCGTTCTTTTCTCCCTGTTTCCCGAAATTCTCTTATTTGCTCCGCGGGCAGCAGGCTTAATGTAGGGAACATTACAGAATCCAAACTTTGTGTTGGGAGTGATCGGAGTGCGCTTAAAAGATAAAGTAGCCATTATTACCGGGGGCGGTTCCGGTATCGGTAAAGAAGGGGCCATTCTGTACTGCCGGGAGGGAGCCCGTGTGGTGGTGGCCGATTACAGTGAGGAAGCCGGTCAAAAAACAGTTGCCGAGCTGCAAGAAGCGGGTTTCGAGGCCAGTTTCTGCAAGGTCAATGTGGCTGACAGAAAACAGGTTCAGGCAATGGTAGACTTTACGGTAGAGACATATGGCAGAATTGATGTTTTAGTCAACAATGCGGGGATTACACAGGACAGTCTGCTGGTGAAAATGACCGATGAGCAGTGGGACCGTGTCATTGATATTAACCTGACAGGCGTTTTCAACTGCGGTCGTGCTGTTGCCGCTAAAATGACAGAGCAGGGCAGCGGCAGAATTATTAACACGTCTTCTGTGGTTGGCGTCTACGGCAATATGGGTCAGACCAACTATGCCGCCACCAAGGCCGGAGTGATTGGCATGACGAAATCCTGGGCCAAGGAGCTGGGACCGAAGGGGATTACTGTCAACGCAGTGGCGCCCGGGTATATTCAGACTGAAATGACAAAAAAGGTCCCGGAAAAAATTCTGGCGATGATGCGGGAAAAAACACCCCTGAGACGACTTGGCACACCGTTGGATGTTGCACGCATTTACCTGTTTCTGGCGTCTTCCGACGCCGACTTCTTAAACGGTGCGGTAGTCAATGTCGACGGAGGCCTTGTTTTATAACAATAAAGGAACCCGCTGGAACACAGCAAGGGAGGGCATAACTTGGACGACGTTGTAATTGTCGGCGGCGCGAGAACGCCGATTGGCACATTTGGCGGCAGCTTAAAAGATGTGCGCTGCCGGGATCTGGGAACGATTGCCGTAAAGAGTGCTCTCAGGCGGACAGGGACAGAACCCGGCGATGTGGACCATGTTATTTTCGGCCATGTCATTCAGGATACCTATGAAGCATCCAATATTGCCAGAGATATCACTCTGGCAGCAGGGATACCGGATACTGTGCCGGCTTTTACCTTAAACAGGCTCTGCGGCTCCGGGCTGGAAGCGATTAATATGGCCGCACAGTTTATTATGACGGGTAATGCCGATGTTGTTGTGGCCGGTGGTGCAGAATCCATGAGCCGGGCACCCTATCTGTTAAAGAACAGCAGATTCGGCTGCCGCATGGGAAATGACACTGTGTATGACTCGATGTTGGCAACGTTAACCGACTCAACGTATCATATTCATATGGGTGAGACGGCGGAGAATCTGGCAGAAAAGCTGTCAATAACCAGAGAAGAGCAGGACCAGTTTGCTCTTGAGAGCCAGCAAAAGGCTCTCAGGGCCATCGCAGGGGGAAAGTTCAAAGGTGAAATCGAGCCTGTCCCTGTGAGAAGCAGGAAGGAAGAACTGCTGTTTGCTGTGGATGAACATCCCCGGGAAACAACGCTGACTGCCCTGGCAACACTGCCTACGGTGTTTCGTAAAGGCGGCAGTGTCACACCGGGTAATGCGTCCGGGCTAAATGATGCCGCAGCGGCTGTAGTGCTCATGTCTGCCCGCAGAGCTGAAGCGCTGGGACTAAAACCCCTGGCAAGAATTGTTTCATTTGCTGCCTCGGGAGTTGATCCTAAAATCATGGGATACGGGCCGGTTCCTGCAACCAAAAAAGCACTGTCCCGAGCGGGTATCAACCTGTCAGATATTGAACTGATTGAAGCAAACGAAGCATTTGCCGCCCAGTATCTGGCGGTGGAAAAAGAACTGGGGATTAACAGGCAAATCGTAAACCCCAATGGCGGAGCCATTGCCCTTGGGCACCCTCTTGGTGCTACAGGAGCAATTTTAACGATTAAATTAATGAATGAACTGCAAAGACAGCAAAAGAAGCTTGGCCTGATCACTTTGTGCGTCGGCGGCGGACAGGGTGTATCCTCAATCATTGAGTCAATATAAAATAAAAATTGCCCTCATTACGGGGGCAATTTTTGAATACGTAAAGACAGTTTATTATGCCATCTAGAGGAGGTCCCCGTCATGTACCAGGAGAAAATTTCTGCACTGGATGCATTTACTGTAGCTGCTCCTTATATTAATGAACTGCTGATAGATGATGTGGCTGTAGCTGTTGTGGATGCTGCCACATTAAAATATGTCCAGTATGTTTCCGGCAAGACCATTGCATTTCCGGTCAAAGTCGGTGAACTGTGCCCGGAACAAACAATTACAATGGAGGCCATCAAGCAAAAAAGAAAAGTAGTTAAAAAAGCAGGTGCAGAAACGTTTGGATTCCCCTATATGAGCATAGGCATGCCATTAATGGATGAGAATGAACAGGTTATCGGTTCTGTTTCTTTTAATACATCCCTGCAAAGGCAAAACCAGGTGATGGAGATGTCTGCCGGACTTGATGAGATCATCCGTAAGGTGAGTGAAGAAATCACAAATATGGCGGGAGAGGCACAGGAGCTGCATGCAGTGGGAAAAGAACTGTCTGCTCTGGCAGAAGAGCTGCGGGATAAAATGGAGGAAACCAATAAAGTTATCGAAGTCATGAATAATATAACATCGCAAACTAAGCTGTTAGGGCTAAATGCTTCGATTGAGGCTGCCCGCGCCGGTAAGGAAGGATTGGGCTTTGGTGTGGTTGCCCATGAGATTGGCAAGCTCTCGGAGAGCAGCGCGAATTCACTTAACCAAATCAATACCATTCTGAAAGTTCTGCGGGATGCACAGCAAAAACAAAACACAGAAGTTAACAAAGTGGACCGTATCGCAGAAGGGCAGGCGCTCTTGGCCCAGAATATTGCCGACAGTGTTCTGATCATTGAAGAGAAATCGAACCGGCTGGTTAATCTGGCCGGCGTCATAGATATTGAGTCGGAAAAATAGTGTAAAGATTTATTGGCGGGTGAGCAGATGCAGACAATAATTGATTTAATTTTAACATCCGGTGAGACAGGGATTAATCTGGCCCTATATGTTCTTCTCCCTGTGATGGTTGTGATGATGTCTTTGATGAGGGTATTGGAAGACAGGGGAGTTTTAACCCGGATTGCCATATTCATCTCACCGCTTCTGATTTTTTATGGGCTTCCGGGATTAGGGGCGTTTGCCATTTTACAGGTTCTTCTGGTTAGTTTCGCTGCGCCACTAGCGACCTTAAAAATAATGGAGCGCGACAGTGCTCTGGAAAAAAAGAAAATCGCTGCTACCCTGGCGGCGATTCTGACGATGTCCCAGGCCAACGCTGCGTTCCCGTTAGCTGTGGCGGGGCTCAACCTGCCTGTAACGATGGCAACTTCCATGGCAGGCGGCCTGTTGGCCGCACTTCTGGCTTACAGGCTGGCAGGCAATGGAGAGCTGAAGGAAGAACAGTACACCGTACAAAAACAGGCAGAAGTTTTGGTGCATGAGAAAAGCGGAATCCTGCAGGTTTTGTTCAGGGGAGGGGAAGAAGGAATCCAGGTTGCATTCAAAGCGATTCCGGCATTAATCCTGGCGATTCTGTTGGTGAATATCTTGCGCAGCATCGGGGCTATTGACCTGCTGGAAACAGTATTATCACCTTTCCTGACAAGCATTGGCGTGCCGGGGATTGCTGTACTGCCCGTTGCTACAAAATATCTGGCGGGTGGTACAGCGATGATGGCCATAACCCTGGATTTAGTTAAAGAAGGTGCCCTGACTGCAGCCGAGTTAAACAGGATTGCCGGCTTTATGATAAACCCACTTGACCCTGTTGGAGTTGCCGTTCTGGTTTCTGCCGGACCGCGGGTGACGGCGCAAATTAAACCCGCTGCCCTGGGTGCTGTGGCAGGCATCCTTGTTAGAGCCGTACTACATTTTATAATTTTTTAAAACCGCGGCGGCTGTTAACTTGCAGGGGGCAGAATCATATGCTACAATATAGTCAGTATGCTGATAATATGTATTGTGAGTACACGGGGAGGTTAGGTATGTTTGATATTGAAAACAGTCTGGGCTTTTTATTGGCCAAGTGCCATCAAAAAGCCTTTCATATTTTCCGGCAGAAGCTGGAGCCGTATAACTTAACTCCTCCTCAGTTTGCCACGCTGGCATTTCTCTGGAAAAAAGACGGTGTCACTCAGGTTAAGCTGGGTGAATTAATGGGAGTTGACAGAACCACCATTAGCGGAATTGTCGACCGCCTTGAGCGGACTGAACTTGTCAGGCGGGATGCAGATGCCGCAGACAGGCGTTCCTGGATGCTGTTTCTGACAGAAAAGGGCAGGAATATGGAAGGGGAACTGTCCCCTCTTGCCAGGGAGTTTAATGATTCACTGGCTATGGATTTGTCGGAAGATGAACGGTCTCAGTTAGTTACCACTCTGGCAAAAATCAGATTCTCGTTAAAACATTCTTAAAAACGGAGGTTGACTAAAATGGAGTGTGCAAAGTGCAAGGATCCTATTCCCGCAGGTGAGGAGTGCAATTACCTGGGAAAGACAATCTGCGAGGACTGTTATATTGTGGCACTGTCACCGCCCCGGACCTGCGATGTTGCTGCGGTGCAGTCTGCCACAAAGCACAGGGAAGCAATGGGCCAAAGTGGTACAGAAGGTCTGACAGCGCTGCAGAAAGAGATTGTTGAGTTTATCAGGGAGCGGGGTAAGGCCACAAAACAGGAAATCGCTGAAAAGTTCGAGATGAAACAGTGGGAACTGGATAAGCAATTTGCCGTGTTAAGGCATTGCGAGGTGCTAAAAGCAAAAAAAGTGGATGACACTGTTTATATCGTGCTGTTTGATGTTTAGATAGCAAAAAGCGGGTTTCGCCTATGCGAAACCCGCTTTTAATAATTTTGCTTAGCTTAATTTAGGCCCCGTGGCCGCGTTATCCCCAGGGCAGCTCTGACTCGCTGCAGTTGTTTGCTCAGTGCTGATATAGCCCTGGCTCCACATGGGTGTTACCACATCCGGCCGGGACATCTCAATACCCTGGGTGAACTTGCTGTTTGCCACCACTTTTAGACCATGTCGCCTGACGATCTTTGTCAGCCGGGCAGGCTGCTCATTGCGGCATTTAATTTCCAGGATGATTTCGTTCTTATTGTGGGTACGGAAAAAGGGCTGTCTGGGGAAGAGTAAGGAGGCACTGCTGCTGCGTACGTCCTGGTCAAAGGTAATACGCAGATCCTCCATTTGGCGGGATTTCAGACCCACCCGCTGAGGTACTCCATATCTCTCTGCCTGCAGGTATATGGTTCACTCCTTTTTTACATGGGTCCGAGCCTTTTTAATACGAAAACCCCCCCTGTCTGACAGGGGGGGGGCGAAATACACAACTTTGTCTGTTAGCGCAGTTTAATTTCAGCGACCTGGAATGAAAAATCGGATTCTTCCATGTTGGTTTCCCAATGCCAGCCGACCAGCATCTGGAAGGTGCCAAAGTCGGCAATCTGCCACTCCACGACGCCTGATTCTCCGGCAGCGGGAGAGGTGACGGTAACTTTAACGCTGTGAACATCGGCAGTCAGAGTACCAAAGTTCTTTTTTTCTGTCCCGGTGACATTGACCTGCCAGCCGGGCCCTCTGCCTCTGAGAACCTCACCGACCTGGAAGTCATTTGCCAGGTTAAAAGGCCAGAAAAAGCCCATAAACAAGCCATCAGCCATTACAGATGCCATTTCTGCCGGCATGATCTGGCCGTCAACTTCCATCTGTTGAATGGTTCCCTGCTCATCTACCCAAAAAGTAAAGCCTTCCTGGGACCCGGACTCATCGATTGTAATTGTTATTTTGCTTGTTTCCGTGCCTGCGACGGATTCTGTTCCTTCAAACCGGTAGCTAAGGTTTGTTTCCGGCTGCCCGCTGTT
The DNA here is from genome assembly GCA_033549345.1 of Bacillota bacterium. Taxonomy (GTDB): domain Bacteria; phylum Bacillota; class Dethiobacteria; order Dethiobacterales; family Dethiobacteraceae; genus JAWSUT01. The sequence goes on from JAWSUT010000035.1 coordinate 23,617, forward strand.
CTGCCAGCTATATTTGATTTCGGCAAACAACCGGGTCATGGTTTTTAAATCATGCGGATTCTGCCAGTTGTCTACAATCTCGGGCTCTGCCTGTTCCGTTGGCTCCGGTGATTCACCGGGCTTCTCTGCCGGCTCACCGTTTTCCGGTTCAGCCACATCTGCCTGCTCCTGCGGAGGTTTATCAGGGGAAGCATCCCCGGGCTCGGGTTCATTCTGGGAACAGGAGACAGCAAATACGGAGAGCAGCAGGATGAGGATGACCGGCAGTACTATCTTTCTAAGCTTTGCAGACATGTTACCCCTCCTTCAAGACCGGTTAACCTAGATAATTTATTGTACTACATATTTCCATAAATATGACCTGTTTCCTTCCTGTGCAGTAAAAAGGATAATTATCGGATTGCCGGCAATTTATTAGGCAGGGACTTGCAGTATCCTTCATGAATTGGTTATGATAGGAAGAGAACGCTGGAATAAGGGAGCGATTAATTATGGAATGGATTAAGCTGCGCACTGCTTTCGATTCGGAAGAAAAGGCTCTAAAGGCAGCGGGTATTGTAGCCACAACCGAAGCCCGGCTAAACAGTGAACCGCACGGCCCGCAGTATGACGTGGAGACCCGAATTGAAAAGGCGGAAGAAAAATTTCATGTATACTGGCGCAAAGTATTTGCCGGTTATGATACCGGCTGTGGCGGAGGCTGCGGTTCCTGTGGGGAAGAAAAAACACCTCCCGCACAGACCGGGAAAGTAATTCCCTTTAAAAAACCAAGAACTTAAATAGCTAAAATGTGATTTGGAAGAGACAGGAGGACAACAATGGCGAAAAATGAATCCTTTGATGTGGTATCTCAGGTAAATATGCAGGAAGTGGATAATGCAATTAACCAGACCAATAAAGAAATCGGACAGCGTTATGACTTTAAAAACAGCAAAGCCGAGGTGACACTGGAGGACGGAAATCTTAAAATCATAGCGGAAGATGATTTCAGAATCAGAAGTGTCGTCGATATTTTACAGACAAAACTTATCCGCCGCAATGTGCCGATCAAAAACCTGGAATACGGCAAAGTGGAAGAAGCCGGCGGCGGTATGGCCAGACAGATTGTCGGGCTAAAACAGGGAATTGACACGGAAACTGCCAAGAAGATGGTAAAAGATATCAAAGGATTAAAGTTAAAAGTACAGGCACAAATTATGGACGACCAGCTCCGTGTATCGGGAAAGAAAAGAGATGACCTGCAGGACGTTATTGCCTTCCTTAAAGAAAACGACTATAATCTGGAGCTGCAGTTTATTAATTACCGATAAAAATGTAACAAAGGACAGACTTTCTCCCGGGGCATGCCCCGGGATTTTTATATTATTCCGCCAACATGATATAACCTGCATTCCCGGATTATTATACCTATGATCCCAAAAAACCCTTAAAAATAAGGGAAAATATTCTTGACAGA
>JAWSUT010000036.1:0-24540 GCA_033549345.1 Bacillota bacterium
AGATCCTCTTTGATGCCGAGTTTCTCACCAATCTCATCCAGAAGATAAGTAGCCCCATAAAAGCTGCGTTTTACGCATTCTGCGGGTACCGGTCCTGGATTCTTGAGTCTTTCTGTTTCTTTGGCTTTCTTCTTTCTTGTGGGAACGATGTTGCCGGTAGCCGGATCCACTCTCCCAATAAGCTTGCGCTTTGCCCGGGACTGTTTTTTCTCCTTGTCCCAGTACGATACCGATTCGTAGGCGTATGTAATACCGGTTCTCTTATCTTTTTGGTGAACGATTGTGGCCATGGATATCCCTCCCTCGTTATGTATATTGTAACACATAACGAGGTAAAAGTAAAGCATACATTGTCCAAAAACCCTTTATTTATCGGCTCTTAGAGCGGTTTCATCGTTACAGTATTTCGGGAATGCAGGATCAAAATGACAGCCTGATTAAGCATGCGCTGACCGTTGAAGCAGTTATGCTGCACTTCGCTGAGCTGCTGGGGGAAGACGATCCGGAAAAGTGGGGCATTATTGGCTTAATACACGACCTTGATTATGAAATGTATCCCGATGAGCACTGTAAGAAAACACACGAAATACTCCTGCAAAAAAACTGGCCCGAAGATTATATTCACGCTGTTGTCAGCCACGGCTGGCAGCTTTGTTATGATGTTGAGCCTGTTGAGAAAATGGAAAAAATCCTCTATACAATTGATGAATTAACAGGCCTGATTGCGGCAACAGCCCTGATGCGGCCAAGCAGGAGCATTCTTGATACTGAAGTAAAATCGGTGAAGAAAAAGTGGAAGCAAAAAGGATTTGCCGCCGGTGTAAACAGGGAAGTGATTGAAGAAGGGGCAAAAATGCTGGGAATGGACCTGGAACAGGTCATGGCTGAGACAATTAGAGGGATGCAAAAAGCAGCAGAACGGATCGGCCTAAAAGGCGAATATTGATAAGCATCGGCTACCCGGCCGCAGACGCCGCTCCCAGTGAAAGGCATTTCAGCCGCAAACCGCTTACGGACACTGTCTGCTATGAAACACATACCTGGAAATAACATAAAAAGCCCGGCGTAGCCGGGCTTTTCTCAATTTATGATGTTTGGCAGAAAGGTAACTATTCCGGGAAACGTTATAAGTATGATAAGGCAGACAATAACGGCGCATAAAAATGGCCAGATACCTTTAAAAATGACTTCCAGGGGGATATGTGGCGCAACGCCTTTAATAATATAAACATTCATCCCGACCGGAGGGGTAATTACCCCCATGGCCACAACCATCACGATAATAACACCAAACCAAATCGGATTATATCCCAGAGTCTGCACAACCAAAGGATAGAAGATTGGAATTGTCAGCAGGATAAGCGCCAGAGCGTCAATAAAAAAGCCGAGTACAAGGTATATCGCCAGAACAATTGCCATAACGGCATATGGCGGCAGAGGCAAAGATCCGGCCCAGCCCGCCAATTCAAAGGGGATACGGCTAATGGCCATAAAACGACCAAAGATCACTGCACCGGCGATCATCAACATGATCATCGCCGTGGTGCGGGTTGTATCCTGCAGAGATTTCCGCAGCTTATCCCAGTTTAAGCGCTTTTCCAGAAGTGCAACGCCAAGAACGCCGGCAACACCGACAGCACCTGCTTCAGTCGGGGTAAACCACCCGGCAAACAGGCCGCCAACAGAAAGGAGAAAAACAGCCATAGCTTCCCCCAAACCACCTTTGAGCGCCAGCACTCTTTCCCGCCAACTTGCCCTGGGGCCGGCAGGGCCCAGCCGGGGGTTGCGTAAAGTCAGCAAGTAGATGGTCCCCATAAACAGGCTCATGAGCAGAATACCGGGAATGATACCCGCAATAAACAGCTTGCCAACCGATTGTTCCGTGGCCATACCGTAAACAATAAAGATAACGCTGGGAGGAATTAATACGCCGAGCACACCGCCTGCAGCAATACTTGATGTGGCCAGTGAGGTGTCGTATTCATATTTCTCCATCTCAGGTAACGCAATTGCTGCCATGGTGGCAGCGGTGGCTGTATTTGAGCCACAGATAGCACCGAAGGTGCCGCAGGCGATTTGTGTGGCAATCGCCAGGCCACCCGGCCAGTGACCGATCAGCTTATAGGCAAACACATACAGGTTGGTGCCGATGCCGGAATAAAAGGCAAGGAAGCCCATCCAGACAAACATCGCTATTACACTCAAAGAATAAGAAGTAAAATTGCCAAATAACTCTCTGGATATCATATGAAACCCGGCTGAGAAACTGCTTAAGCTGGCAAAACCCAGGAAACCGACGAGCGTCATAGCAAAAGCGATGGGCATTTTCAGAGCAATCAGAACAAAAAAGATGAAAATGCCCACCACTCCAATTATAACTTCCATCATTATATCGCCTTCTCTGCCAGTTGACTAACCTGCGCTGCTTTTTGGCCGCGGACAACTCCGATACTTAGCGCAAGCTCCCCGATTAACTGGACAAGCAGAACGAACCAAAAGCCCACCAGGCCTAATGTAACAAGGCCAATAATCGGATACACTGCAATCTGTGCCGTCGCCGACACCAGGTTAGCTGCTCTTGTGCTGCCTGCGTAGGTCAACATTGACCAAATAACGCCGCCCCACAGGGTAACACTAACGGTTGAAACAAGCACGGAAACAGCTTTTTGTGCCGCCTTCGGCAGGCGGTCAACAACGAAGCCCACGGCAATATGACCGTCCATGCGTGCACAGTTTGCCAGAGCAAAGCTAACGCCCATCGCCGTAAGATAACCAACGAGTTCATAATTGCCCAAAATAGGCTGCTTAAAGATGCCACGCAGCAGAATGTTGGCAATAATGAGCACCATTACAGTAAAAAAGCATCCGGCGGCAATCATGTCAAAGAAGCTGCTTAATTTTTCAATCATGGTTAACTTCTTCATAGTTTTTACCTCAACTTACCTATATTCCTGATTATACTTGTCTGCCAAACTGTTAACCAGCTCAAGCGCTTCCGCTCCGGACTGCCCTACCGTTTCAACAAACTCAGTCTGAATCGGTTCAATCAACGTAAGCCACTGTTCTATTTCGTCTTCCGGTAATTCAATGACTTCCATGCCATGTTCGGAAACAGCGTAGGAATACGCAGATTCATTTTGTGAATCCCATAAGCTCATGGCTACGTCTGTAAAGTAGCGCTCGTTTATCTCTAAAATAGTTTCCTGATCCTGCGGTGTGATGGAGTCCCAAACATCCAGGTTAACATTAATAAAGAAGAGAGTATTGTAAAGGAATGGTGTCAGTGTCAAATACTCTGTAACCTCTGCCTGATTCCACCCTTGCAGGACTTCAACCGGACCAAGGTTTCCTTTAACCACACCCTTTGAAAGTGCCTCATATGCTTCGGACTGTGCCATAGCCACCGGCGAAGCACCCAGTGCCTGCAGTGTTTTTGCGCTTAGGCCCGTAGCCCTGACTGTCAGTGCCTGTAAATCATTAAGATTTCTCACGGGTTCCTTCGTGTATAAATCCCCCGGGCCCGTTGCAAAGACCATCATAAGTTTTGTATCCTGCACTTCCGCCGGGTTTAACTCCTGAATACCGTCCCAGGCAACTTTACTGGCTACTTTTGAATTTGAATAAGTAACGCCCGGCAGTTCAAACGCCTCTAACAGCGGAAACCTGCCCCTGGTATACGCAAAGCATGATAAGCCCATTTCCGCTACCTGCGTCGCAACACCGTCATAAATGGCATCGGCCTGTAAAAGCGTCTGACCGGGATAACTGGTAATTTTCACCCTGCCCTCTGTGGCCGCTGCTATCTCTTCCGCCCACGGCTGAACTAACTCAACTTCAACAGGATGCGTTGCCGGGAAAAAATGAGCCAGCTTAATGTTAACGGCATCCTGTGCAGCGTTATCTGAGCATCCTGATGCAAACACCATGAGTACCAACATCATTGCCAAAAAAACATAAACTACGCGGACTGTTCCCCGCTTCTTACCGATTTCTTTTGCCATTTAACCGTCCTCCCATTTTACGCGTAATAACAAAAAAACCCCACTATGCGGGGGTTACAGAAGGAACGGCATGGCACATCACCCTAAATTGCGATTAGGCTCACTAATCACACAGGTACTTTAACGCTCAGCTACCATTCTACCTGTAAACCCGAAAACCTTCCTACCATCTACCGTGCTATCCAAAAGACTCTACAATTCTTATACTACACATGATGTGGCACTGTTGTCAATATTAACTTCTGCGAATTAACGTATGCAAAATCATGCCGGCCGCATTGGCATTTACGTTTGATTCTATCTCAGGTACCGCAAAAGGTTCTGTAAGGACGTGCGGACGGCGCAGGCGGCGTGGAGTACTCAGCCTGCTCGGGAGAGGGGTTGTAGGGGTTTCCAAGGACATCAAGCAGCCGCTCCATCACACGATAGTCTTCTTGTTTCACTGCAGCTGCCAATGCTTCTTCTACCCGGTGGTTGCGGGGGATTACTGCAGGATTGCTTCTTTGCATCAACTGCCTGGATGCTGCTTGCGATTCCTGCTGCCTGCCCCGTCTTGCCTGCCAGCGCTCTTGCCAATTGGTAAACTCTGCGGAACCAAACATGTCTGTATCCTCCCGCTCATCAAATGTTAGTGTACGAAAAGTATTGGTATAGTCCGCTCGATACGTGTGCATCAGGCTAAGCAGGTCTGCAAACAGAGATTCGTCCTGCGGTTCTGTGTTAAAGATTCCCAGTTTTGCTTTCATGCCTTTAAGCCAATTACAACGATATAACTCAGGATAAGCTGAAATTGCTTCCTGCGCCAGACTGAGAGCCTGGTTCTGATTCTCATGTAAAAGCGGCAGCAGGGTTTCAGCAAACCGGGCAAGATTCCACCCGCCGATTTGGGGCTGGTTACCATAGGCATAACGGCCCTGCGCGTCAATGGAGCTAAACACCGTTGCCGGGTCATACGTATCCATAAAGGCACAAGGGCCATAATCAATGGTCTCGCCACTAACGGTCATGTTGTCGGTGTTCATGACACCGTGCACAAACCCAACCAACTGCCATTGTGCAATCAAACCGGCCTGACGCTTAATCACTTCCCGGAGCAGGGAAAGATAGGGGTTCGAATTCGTGTCAGCGCCCGGGAAATGACGTTGCAATGTATAATCAGCCAGAATTCGGAGATCTTCGGCTGTCCCCCATTGTGAGACGTATTGAAAGGTGCCCACGCGCAGGTGACTGGCGGCCACGCGGGTCAAAATTGCACCCGGCAACCCGGTTTCACGAAAAACTGTCTCACCGGTTGTCACCACCGCCAGGCTGCGGGTGGTCGCTATACCAAGCCCATGCATGGCTTCACTGATGATATATTCACGCAGCATCGGACCAAGTGTCGCCCGACCATCTCCCCTGCGGGAATACGGCGTTTTCCCTGAGCCTTTGAGCTGGATATCAAACCGTTCACCCCGTGGCGTGAGCTGCTCACCAAGCAAATGAGCCCGGCCGTCCCCCAACATGGTAAAATGCCCGAACTGATGTCCCGCGTAAGCCTGGGCAAGCGGCTCTGCGCCTTCGGGAACACGGTTTCCGGCCAGAACCGCCACGCCCTCACTGCTTTGCAGCATCCGGACGTTTAGCCCCAGAGCAGTTGCCAACGTATCATTGAGAATAATCAGCTTCGGTGAGCGAACCGGAGTAGGATTCAGACTTGTAAAGAATGATTTCGGAAGACGGGCATAGCTGTTGTCAAAGTTCCATTCTTTATTTCTCTTTGTCATCGTATCTCCTTTTCTATTTGTGTTTACTTTAGCTTTCTCTTTTAGACAAAGAAAAAGACGTGGACAATACGTCCAAGTCTTTTCCTGTGTGCTAATTTTTATAAGTACCGAAAAGTTAACATTTATCGGCCTTAAATGTTTCACAAAAAGTTGCATCAGCACTACAGTCTTCTGCGCCATTGGATTTTACCTGAACCCTCTCCGCAGTACAGTTCATGTCTTGCCAATAATCGCAATTACTGACTCCGCACATAATTTTGTCAGCCATGATTTCACCTCCTTGTCCATAATGATATACTTTTGTGCCCCTACAGACATTAATATTTTAATAACAGTTTGGCTCAAGGGAATATTTCCCTTACAAACCCCTGATAGTCAAGGAGCACGCTTTTCTGCATACAGATGACTATAAAAAAGACCTGAACAGAAATGTCCAGGTCTTTGATATTGCGCTCCGGTTCGGGTACCGGTTCATCAAATGTTACTTTTCATCTGCCTGATGATTCTGTAAAACATGTTTGGAATAAATTCAGGGAGTGCCCGATGCATCCACCAGTACACTTTATGTTTGTTGGGTGCAACGATAATCCCCTTATTTTTTTTAACTCCACTCATGATTTGCCCGATACAGTCGTCAGGCGTAAGAAAATTCATGCTCTGATTCATTTTTTTGTTTTTTTCTGAATTAAGATACTCAGAAACATTTAACGTTGTATTTTGGATATTCGTTCTAAGATATCCCGGGCACAAAGTGCTTACTTTGATACCATATTGTTTGGCTTCTGACCTTAAACTCAAGGAAAAACCTACTACAGCATGCTTGCTGGATGAATAACTTGTCGTTAATCCTCCAGGTATAAGACCGGCCAGAGATGCGGTATTAATAATATGACCGAATCCTTGCCTGATCATTATCGGATAAACGTAATAGCATCCGTAAATCACACCCCATAGATTAACATCCAGTATCTTCTTCCATTGTTCTAAGCTGATGTCCTGAAATTCTCCATTTACTGAGATTCCGGCATTGTTAAACAGAAAGTCAATTTGCCCATACTGTTTTGCCGTATTTTCAATTAAATCTTTCATTTCTTGTGGGTTGGATATGTCGACATGTACAGCTTGCCCCCTGCCACCATTGGCAGTAACAAACGCCTCCGTCTCCAGTGCTCCATCCAGATTACAATCTGCAATAACAACAAGAGAACCATGCTGCGCTAAATAAGTACAGATTGATTTCCCGATTCCTGAAGCGCCGCCTGTTATAATTGCAACCTTATTTGCAAATATGTTCATTTCATCCTCCCTGAAAACAAAATAGATATCTCAGGTCAGTAATAAACTATGATTTTTACTACTCCGCTTCTATTTCAGTATAGCATTGTCTGCAGCACATCGTCTATTATCATGAAAATATGGTGTTATTCTACTTTCCAGGGCTATATTTCAAAAACGATGTCTGTAAAATTTGTGTTGTATATTGACAGGAAACTACCACTCAGCAGGGAAAATATATTATAATGATTGTTACAGCAGTTTTTAGGATCATAAAGAGAATGAATAGCTATAGAAATGAGGGTGAGTCGCTTGCATCATACTGTAAGACGCATTCTGGTCGAGAAAAAACCCGGATTTGATATTGAGGCACAGCATTTATATCAGGATTTAAAGGAGAACCTGGGCATAGCAGACCTAGCCCGAGTTAGAATAATTAACCGCTACGATATCTCCGGCATCTCCGATGAAGCATACAACCAGGCCAGGACAACTATCTTTTCTGAACCCAATGTGGATTTTGTTTATGATGAGACCGTTCAGATAGAGGACGGCATAAAACACTTCGCCATGGAGTACCTGCCCGGCCAATATGACCAACGGGCAGATTCTGCTGCGCAATGCATTCAGGTTTTAACTCAGGGAGAACCACCGGCCATTCTTTCTGCAAAGTTGATATTGTGTTATGGAGAAATTTCGGAAGACGATTTCCGGAAGATTAAGGATTACTGTATCAATCCCGTGGATTCCCGAGAGGCGTCGATGGAAAAGCCCTCTTCACTGGAAATGGAAACAGTCCCTCCGGAAGATGTGACAATCCTTGACGGTTTTATCCAAATGAGTGAAGAAGCCCTGGCATCCTATCAGGAAAGAATGGGCTTTGTGATGAGCTTCGAAGATTTCAGGTTTTGCCAGGCTTATTTTAGAGATGAAGAAAAACGAAACCCCACAGTTACAGAAATGAAGGCTATTGATACCTATTGGTCCGACCACTGCAGGCATACGACTTTTTCAACCAGCATAGACAAGGTGTCAATCGAAGACCAGGGACTGGGATTACCCATAAAAAGAGCCTATGAAGCATATCTGAATGACCGCGGTTTTGTCTACGGTTCTGAGGAAAGGGATATCAACCTCATGGACATTGCCGTGCTGGGGATGAAAAAGCTTAGAAAAGAAGGAAAACTGCAGGATTTAGACCTTTCAGATGAAATAAATGCCTGTAGTATCGTCGTTGAAGCAGAGATTGACGGTAATAAAGAAGAATGGTTAGTGATGTTTAAAAACGAAACCCATAACCATCCTACCGAAATCGAGCCTTTTGGTGGAGCCGCCACCTGTCTGGGAGGTGCGATCAGAGATCCCCTTTCGGGCCGCGTATATGTCTATCAGGCCATGCGGGTGACCGGAAGCGGCGATCCCAGAGTAAGCATAGCAGAGACATTGCCGGGGAAGCTCCCGCAGCGGAAAATCACCACCGGGGCAGCGGCAGGATATAGTTCGTATGGCAATCAAATCGGACTGGCCACAGGTCAGGTGGCAGAAATATATGATGAAGGCTTTATTGCCAAACGCATGGAAATCGGCGCCGTCATCGGGGCAGCCCCTAAGAAAAATGTTGTCAGAAAAAAACCAGCAGCCGGGGACGTGGTTATCCTTTTAGGCGGCAAGACCGGCCGGGATGGCTGCGGGGGCGCCACCGGGTCTTCTGTGGAACACACGGAAGAATCCATTTATACCTGCGGTGCTGAGGTTCAAAAAGGCAACCCGCCGACAGAAAGAAAGATACAGCGCTTATTCAGAAACCCCGAGGCCAGCAGGCTCATTAAAAAGTGTAATGACTTTGGAGCAGGCGGTGTTTCTGTTGCCATAGGTGAGTTAGCCGATGGCTTAGTCATTAATCTGGACGCTGTGCCCAAGAAATACGAGGGCCTGGATGGTACCGAACTGGCCATCTCTGAATCTCAGGAGCGCATGGCCGTCGTTGTTGCAAAGGAGAATGTCAAACATTTTACAGCCTTGGCTCAGGAAGAAAACCTGGAAGCCGTGGAGGTCGCCCGGGTAACCGCGGACAGGCGCCTGAAAATGCTTTGGCGCAATCAAACCATTGTAGATATCAAAAGAGACTTTTTGGACACGAACGGCGTTAAGCAGCATGCCGAAGTTTACGTGCAGGAGCCGGCTGCTGCAGAAAACTATTTTACAAAAAAAATTGCAGATATTTCGCCGGACATAAAAAAAGTCTGGCTGGATAACTTACAGGACTTAAATGTATGCTCACAGCGCGGATTAGTAGAGCTCTTTGATAGCTCCATCGGTGCCGGTACTGTCCTGATGCCCTTTGGCGGCAAATATCAGGCCACTCCCGCGATCGGAATGGCCGCTAAATTACCGGTAGAGTCCGGTGATACCAGTACGGGCACTCTCATGACCTTTGGCTATAATGCACAAATGGCTACATGGAGTCCCTTCCACGGCGCTATATACGCAGTAATAGAGGCCGTCTCAAAAATTGTGGCAATGGGCGGCAATGTCCAAAAGATCCGCCTTACCCTGCAGGAATATTTTGAAAAACTGGGGCAGGACAGCGTAAAATGGGGCAAGCCTTTTAGTGCATTGCTGGGTGCACACTTTGCCCAAATGCAGCTGGGCATTCCTGCGATTGGCGGTAAAGACAGTATGTCCGGCACATTCAAGGAGCTTACTGTGCCTCCCACCTTAGTTGCTTTTGCGGTTGACACGGTAGATGTCGGAAAAGTGATTTCTCCTGAATTTAAAGAAGCAGATAGTCAGGTTCTGCTCATCCCCATAGAGAGAGATTCTTGCGAACTGCCAAGTTTTGCATCATTAAGAGAAATATACTCCGCCGTCACCCGGTTGATTCACGCAGGCAAAATACGGGCGGCTTACCCGGTCAGAGGCGGCGGTGTGGCTGAAGCAGTTAGTAAAATGTCTTTTGGTAACAGAATCGGTTTCAGGGCAGCAGATCATTCATTAACCCCGACTGAACTTAGCAAACTGTTATTTTCTCCTGACTATGGCAGTCTTGTTGTCGAAGTGCCTGGAGATGTGGATATTCGGACAACCTTTGCTCATCTTCCCCACAAGCTGCTTGGCCAAACCCAGGCAGAAGAAGTAATTGAAATTGGCCAAATTTCCATTACCCTTCAGGAAGCACGACAGGTCTGGGAAACTCCTTTGGAAACAGTTTTTCCCACAAAAACTGCGGAAGCAGAAGCAACTGTGCCGCTGGCCCTGGCATATGACCGGCGCAGCCAGGCTAAACCGAACGTAACAGTGGCCAGGCCCCGCGTATTTATTCCTGTGTTCCCGGGTACGAACTGTGAGTATGATACAAAGAAAAGGTTCGAATATGCAGGCGCCTTAACTGAGGTATTTGTCATTAAAAACCTCACCGCTTCTGCCATAGAAGAATCAGTCTCAAAAATGACCGAAAGAATTAAGCAATCCCAGATTATTATGCTTCCCGGCGGGTTTAGCGCAGGTGACGAACCCGATGGTGCCGGTAAATTTATTGCCACCTTCTTCCGCAACCCCCGCATACAGGAAGCTGTTATGGACCTGTTAAAAAACAGAGATGGCTTAATGCTGGGTATTTGTAACGGTTTTCAGGCCTTAATCAAGCTCGGCCTTGTACCCTATGGTGAAATCCGGGAAATTAGCGAAACCCAGCCGACACTGACCTTTAACAACATTGGCAGGCATATGTCCGGTATGGTACAGACCAAGGTAGCGTCTGTCCTCTCCCCCTGGTTTTCTCATGTCGAGGTGGGAGATGTTCACAATATTGCCGTCTCCCATGGAGAAGGCCGCTTTATTGCCAATGAAGCAGAAATGAATCAAATGATTGCAAACGGTCAAATTGCCACCCAATACGTGGATTATGCAGGACAACCATCCCTGGACATCCGCTTTAACCCAAACAGCTCCCATTATGCAGTGGAGGGCATTACCAGTCCCGACGGCAGGATATTGGGTAAAATGGGCCACTCCGAACGAATCGGTAAATATCTTTATCGAAATATTCCGGGCAGAAAAGATCAGCTTCTCTTTGAATCCGGCGTTAATTACTTTAAACTCTAAATGTGCACTTTCGTAAACAACTTTAATCCCTGCCTTTTTCGGCGCTAAGAAAGCATGCAAATTGCTATCTTGGCGCCGAATATTTACTTGTATTCTTGAAAAATATAAAGTAAAGGAGGGATTGTCTTGACACAATCTGTAAGTCAAATCATGACAAAAAATGTTGTTTCAGTTTCTTCGCAGCAGAGCGTCCAGGAAGCTGCTCAGTTAATGAAACAACATAATATTGGCGTCATTCCTGTGGTGGATAACGGCGAACTAAAAGGAATTCTAACAGATCGTGATATAACGATACGCTCAACGGCTGATGGAGACAAGGCAAATACGCCAGTGTCCCAATGTATGTCAACGGATATAAAAGTTGCAACTTCAAACATGGATGTTCACGAAGTTGCAAACTTAATGGCCCAGTACCAGATTCGTCGTTTGCCGGTAGTTGAGAACAATCAATTGGTAGGAATGGTTGCAATCGGTGACTTAGCCGAAGAAAATATTTATAAAAATGAAGCAGGGGATGCACTAAGTAACATATCAACACCGTCTAAACCAGATAATCTTGGGCAATAGGCTGCCAACAGGTATAGCAAAGGAGTGTGTTGTCAGAGGACAGCACACTCCTTTTACTATTAAAGCAAATCGTCATACAAACTATCAATATCTGCCGACAACCCCGGAAATACCATTGATTGGGCAGCAGCACCTTTTTCATATTGTTTAACCCTGTCGATTTCATAGCCGGTAAAAGAATAGATCATCACATTCTCCTGCTTCTGGTCCACAAGCCAGTATTCCCTGACGCCTGATAACATGTACGTGTTTAATTTTTCAATCATATCTTTGTTCCGTGTGCTGTCTGAAAGGATTTCAACCACCAGGGTGGGTGTGCCCATGTAGCGCCCTTTTTCCGTAACATTCTTCTTTAAGTCACAGGCAACCAATACGTCCGGCTGCATCACGTCAGGGTCCTTTATGTCCTTCTTTTTAAAGTGCACATCAAAGGGGGCTAAAAACACCCTGCATTCCTTGCCTTGAAAATAGTCAGTAAATAACAGATGCAATCTGCCTAGTATCTCCTGATGTCCAATGGTAGGAGAACTCAACAGGTAGATTTCTCCATTAATGAATTCCATTCTCAGGGTACTCTTTTCGCTGATTTCCATGAACTCTTCATAGGAAACTTTTTTTCCGCCATACTGATAATCGAGTGCCTTTTCCCGGATGGTAAAATACTGCTCAATATCTGTTACATATGGAGTCAGCCTGGCGATTTTATGACCGTTCTTGGTGATAACTACATCATTTTGCTCCTCAACAAAATCCAGATATTTGCCGAAGTTTTGTTTAAGCTCCGTCGCAGTGACCACAACACCCTCCCTGTTATCTTCGGGATTCATCAAAATCACCTCCACTAACAGTATATACTTCCGGACGATTTATCACAACTATATTGTGCGATTATTTAAATTATATAGTGCGGAGATTTAAACTTATTATGCTAAAAATTCTTATCCCTTTCATTAAGGGTGGTAAAACAAGTAGACACTTGCAGCAAAAAGTTCCCCCAACCATCCGGCTGAGGGAACTTTAACAGTTTTACGCAGAATCAACAGAGTCAACCTGCCGCAGCTAACAGGATTACTTGATCATCCCGCTCATTCGGCCAATTGGTTCGCTTAACTCAACATGGCCGGCGATGGATGCGCCTGTCTGGCCTTCGATTAAAATCTGCACCTCATTTACACTTGAGAACTCGGTTAGCGTGTTGACGATAGCAGCAATAGTTAGCGATTCACCGGTGGTTCCTCCCCAGTGGTTATCCCGTATCTCACTGGAAAAATCCACATAGCAAATGCCGTCTTCAATTCGAATACCAAGCAGCTCCGTCTCCTCGGGAACGGCACGACCAAGGGATGCAGTTTGGGGGCCGGCAATCAGCTCATTTATTGCCCGTCCGGCAACACCTAAATCCGTCATTGTTACAACACGTTTCTCCTGGCGAACTCCGCTGCCGTCTGAAAGTGGAAAATACAGACTCAGGCTATACTCATACGGATCCGGTTCCGGTTCTGGTTCCGGTTCTGGTTCCGGTCCCGGGCCGGAAGAAGGAACAAAGAGATAGTAACCTACCGTAAATGGCTCGTCTCCCAGGTCCATCAGACGTTCAAATGACTGAATCCCTGCGCCCTCTTTTATCACCCGTTCTTCCCAGTATGCGCTGTTTTGCTCCTCATAGCGGACGGTATAAATCTTCTTTGCGTCTTCCTCTTTAACTTCTGTTATCTTCCCACTGATTGTGGCTTGATTGCCTTCTTTATCCGTTACCTGCTCCTGCCAGGATGTCCCGACTGTCAAAGGTGTTTTTAACAATGTTAATTGATCAAATTTGGAGTCCAGCATGGCTTCTTCCGTTTTGACCTGCACCAAACTGTCTTCATCCACCACATATGAAACAGTAAGGGAAAAATCCTGCTCTGCTTCACCGCCGGAAGGATCAGACACTTCACCGGAGATACGATACGTGCGTTTACCTTCGCTTTCTGTAATCGAATCAAGGCTCATGATATGACCGTACTCCGCAAAACCGTTATAGACCCACTCATACCCTTCTTCCTCCGGCAACAATCCTGCCAGCTCTTCGGAAACAACCGGCTCCGGGGGAGGATTATTGCCTCCGTTTGGGTCCGGATCAGGGTCTGGTTCACTTGCCGTGCAGCCTGACAATGCCACAACCAGCAGCGTTAAAAGAATAAATACGGAGATTTTTTTTGTTATCTGTTCCATGATAACTCCTCCAGTATGATTCCCCACTCACATGTTGCAACCTCGCCTCGCGTGAACAGGAAAAGTGTATATTAAATTGTTACCATTGTAGCACAAAAAAATCAGCGCAAGGATTAACGGATTATTATATTGCCTTTGGTAATAACTCCCTGCGGTCTTAAGCCCCTGCTCAAAGTCTCAGGTCTGTAAAAAGTTGAGTACTTGTTGATTAAAGTCTTTAGCTTCTTCATAGGCTCCATGGCCAAGACCTTTGTATATAATCAATTTGTTTTTGTGAATCCTTTCAGCCATTTCTTCGCTTGAGTTTTTGCCTACTACGCAGTCATGATCCCCACCTATTATCAAAGTATAGCTTTTAATTTTGTCAAGTTCGTTATAAGCATTATGATTGAGACATGCTTTGGCTTGAACCAAAAACCTGTTAAAACTTTTAGGTTTACCTAGCTTTGTAAGAATAGGATAAAAGGGTTTGTATTTTTTAAGCTTACTCTCTGTAAAAGTTTTTTCCATAGTGTCTATAATTAGACTTTTATAATCATTACTCTTGGCCATAGCAATCCAGTCTCTGACAACCTTCTGTATGGTGTCATTTTGCTTTGAAACAGAGACTGCTATAACGAGCTTGTCAACTGCTTCCGGAGAGTCGATCGCAAGATATTGGGAAATCATCCCCCCTTGTGATATGCCCATTACATGAGCATTTTCAATGCCTAACTTCTCCATTGCTATTTTTTGGTCTCTTGCCATATCCCTTGTTGAATAGCCTTCCTCAATCTGATTTTTTCGGCTAAAAACATATACTCTGTAGTCTTTGGCAAATAGTTTATACATTCTTGCGAGGACCATTGCTGTACCCTTGACAGTTCTTAAGCCATCCCCCAGCCCTGGGATAATAATAAAAGGTTTTTGTCCTCTACCGAAAGAAACATAATCCATATCTGTTTCTCCAATGTTTACATTACCGCCCCTGGCCCCATAAAACATATCAGCACCCCCTAATTATATGTAGATACCTGCTTTTAAAATCTGCAGATACTCCTTGAGCTCTCTTACGTAAATTTGTTTTATATTATTGATATCCGAATGTGACTCTATCTTCTTTATATATTCTTCGTTAAAACCTTCGAGAATCCACTTTAGAATATTTACAGTCTTTTCTTTATCCTCTCTAAACCCATCTGCACTAGCACCTTCCAGCAATGTGTCATAAAAGGAATCCCCCGAAAGTTTGTATCTCTCTACAGTCTTTTCATACATGGTTGAGTTATCATTTATGAAGGCACGCTTAAGGAGTTTATATTTATCAGGATTCTTCACATACCAGTTAAACTCAATCTCCGCATAGAGAAGAATGATTTCAAAAATGTCCCCTTTAAGCTTCGGGATCTGATCTTTCATATCTTCTATCAAATCAGCAATAATGAAATCCAGTATAAAAAAGTACAAATCCTCTTTATTACTGAAATATTTAAATAGACTCCCTTTACTTATACCAGCAATTTTTACAATACTATTTGTCGAAGCTTCATTGAAACCCTGTTTGGCAAATTCGCTCAAGCCAGCATTAACAATTCGCTGCCTTTTCTCCACGTCCAATTCATAAAACAATCTTTCCGGCACATAATCACCTCCAATGACCATGTGGTCACCAGTAATGTATTATTTTAGTGACCACATGGTCACTAAAATAATTATATGGATTGCTTGGTAATTTGTCAACACTAACATGCTCCACATGCAATTTTTCAATATATCTTTCAGCGTAATCACTTCACTGCATGCTATGCTCGTTTTTTTTTCTTTTTTCACCCTACTAAGAAAGCAGGTTGCAGCCGTGAACAAAGATGCTGCCACAATTTGAACAGGAACTAAAAAAATCAACCAATAAATAGTTGTTGAATCGTAGTCTGAATTTATCAGATCAGTAAAATAATATGGATAAAAAATTGCAGACACAATGATAAAAATTCCTACAATGAAAATGGGTGCAATCCATAGTTGTTTTATTCGCATAAAGTAAAACATCCCGCAAACAGCAGTTGGTATAATTAAAAGACAAAGTATTAGATATAATTCTTCTTTACCCTCAAAAAATGGCATATTTCATCCCACCAATATCTGTGTTTGAAATTCACAACCAGATGCCTGATATTTATTTTGTATGCCGGTGGTACGAAACACCCGGAATAGCACTGATTTTCACTACTTGCAGGCAATATACGGTTTAGTGGAGAAAGCTAATCTCTAAGGCTCTCTTTTCCAGGCATGAAATGAGAGGCTGGCGCAAATTAGTTATGCTAAACTTTGACTGTGAGGAAGTGGTGCTATGGAATGGGTTGAGAGATTAAATCAGTCTATCAACTATATTGAAGAAAACCTGGATGATACAATCAGCTACGAAAAAGCTGCACAGATTGCCTGCTGCTCGACCTTTCACTTTCAGCGTATGTTTTCTTATATTGCCGGAATTCCACTGTCCGAGTACATACGGCGCAGGCGCATGACGGCAGCAGCTTTTACTTTGCAGTCAACAGATTTGAAAATCATCGATATCGCTCTTCAGTATGGGTATGAGTCACCTACATCTTTTAATCGCGCCTTTCAAAGTGTACATGGTCTATCACCTTCGTCTGCCCGG
The DNA here is from genome assembly GCA_033549345.1 of Bacillota bacterium. Taxonomy (GTDB): domain Bacteria; phylum Bacillota; class Dethiobacteria; order Dethiobacterales; family Dethiobacteraceae; genus JAWSUT01. The sequence goes on from JAWSUT010000036.1 coordinate 16,566, forward strand.
GCTGAGGGCGTTTCTCTCAAGGCATTTCCCCGCATCTCTTTCACGATATCAGTCAAAGGAGATGTCCAAATGAATTACAGAATTGAAAAGAAAGAAGCTTTTAGAATTGTCGGCGTCAAAGAGCACTACGAAATGAACATTGAAGAAGCTTTTACAAAGGTCCCTCTCTTCTGGCAAAAAACCATTCAGGCCGGCATAATCCCTCATATCCTTGCGCAGCTTAATCAACATCCACTAGGTCTGCTTGGAGTCAGCACTTGCATGAACGGCAAGGACTTCGACTATTACATTGCAGCGGCTTCCGACAAACCGGCACCGGAAGAAATGGTTGAATATGAGGTGCCTCCCTGTACCTGGGCTGTATTTGAGTGCATCGGACCCATGCCGCATGCCATTCAGGAACTGCAAAAGAGGATTATAACAGAGTGGCTGCCAACATCCGGTTATGAATATGCGGATGCACCGGATATTGAGGTCTATTTCGAAGGTGATCAACAGTCCGCAACGTATCGCTCAGAGGTATGGCTTCCTATCATCAAGAAGAAATAAAGCATAAACTCAATAGCTATTTTGCATACAAGCCAATATTGGCTTGTTTGTTTTTTACATCCTTCATATCCTTCAATCTTTTTTTATATTTATATTGACACGGTCAAATATATTTTGTATTATTGTATTAACCACTTAATACAATAATACAGGAGGTGAGACGATGCCCTGGGATTTTGAATCTGACAGACCAATCTATCTGCAGTTGATTGAGCAAATAGAATTAATGATATTTTCGGGTGAATATCCCCCCGGCTCAAAACTGCCATCTGTGCGTGATATTGCAAAAGAAGCGGCAGTCAACCCAAATACGATGCAAAGAGCCCTGACTAAACTGGAGGAAGACGGATTGATTATCACGCACCGCACCAGCGGACGTTTTATAACGGAGGATGAAAACATGATTAATAAGGCACGCATCCGACTTGCGGAGGCGCAAACAGTTGCGTTTATAGAAAATCTGCAAAAATTAGGATTTGACAAAACTGAGGCTTTATCATTGATCACCAAGATGTTAGAAAGGGAGTGAGAAAAATGACAATACTAGAGTGCACTGGATTGACAAAGAATTTTGGCAACAAAAAAGCACTATCTGATATTAACCTGAAATTAGAGAAAGGAAAGATCATTGGTCTTTTAGGGCCAAATGCCAGTGGAAAAACTACCTTTATTAAACTTTTAAACGATCTACTCACACCAACTAAGGGGGAAATCCGAATTGCGGGTATGATACCCGGCCTGGAGACTAAAAGAATTGTCTCCTACCTACCTGAAAAAACATACTTAAACGACTGGATGCGCGTACATCAGATCATTGAACTTTTTTCGGATTTCTATGCTGATTTTAAACCGGAAAAAGCTTACAGCATGCTTAAGAAGCTGAATATAGATCCGCAAGATAAATTAAAGACGATGTCAAAAGGCACAAAGGAAAAAGTTCAGCTTATCCTTGTGATGAGCCGTGAAGCAAAGCTTTACCTGTTGGATGAACCGATTGGCGGTGTGGACCCGGCAGCAAGAGATTATATTCTTGAGACAATTATCAGTAACTATAGTGAAGACTCAACAATTATCATATCCACTCATCTTATCTCTAACATTGAGAAGGTTTTGGACCATGTGATTTTTATAAACCAGGGGCAGCTGGTTCTAAGCTCTTCTGTTGATGAAATTCGGGATAATGAGGGGAAATCTGTTGAAGCTCTGTTCAAGGAGGTATTTAAATGTTAAGTAAGCTGTTAAAATACGAGCTTAAGGCTACTGCAAGAATTTTTTTACCCCTTTATGCTGTACTGCTTTCATTCGCCCTAATCAACAGGCTGATAACTTCCGTATCCTCCGTGCAGGGGCAGCCCCCCCAAGTCATCAGTATGATCATTTATATTTCGATACTCGTTGCAATGTTTGTCATTACCTTTATTATGATGATCCAGCGCTTTTACAAAAACCTCCTTTCTGATGAAGGCTATCTGATGTTTACCCTGCCCACTAAGGCATGGAAGCACATCATCAGCAAACTCCTGGTTTCAATTTTATGGATTATAACAAGTATCTTAGCAGCCCTGATTTCAATTTTTCTTATTTCCGCAGACAGAACAACGCTGACAGAATTGATGAATGCGGTAAAACTCTTTAACGATAACATCGCCGCTTACATTAACGCATCAACTGTTGTCTTTGCCCTGGAGTTATCGTTAATTAGTTTAGCCAGCTTAGCCTCAGGTATATTAATTATCTATGCATCCATTGCTATCGGGCACTTATTCAACCAACACAGAATTATCGCTTCAATCGGAGCATTTATTGCTCTAAGCACAGTTTCGCAGATACTTTATGTTGTCATAGGTTCGGTTCTCAGCTTTAGCATCGATCTAAATACCATTGAAGCCATAGGACCGGTTGTTCACTTTGCGATGTTGTTAATTGTGATATTTCATGGGGTATTCGGAGCAGGGTACTTTATAATAACCAACTATATTCTAAGTAAACGATTGAATTTAGAATAGAATTATGCCTTTGATTAATAATAGCCCGTTTAAATTATTGCCACCTATTTTTACAATTCAGCAAATCGGTCCCAATAAAAGGATTAGGCATAATAACCTAATCCTTTTTACTATGTCGTACTTAATGAAAGTTTCAAGCCCGAGATGATTGTGAAAATAAAGAGTAAAAAGAGAAGAAAAGATAAAGGAGATTCGATGAGATGTCTCCAAAAATTAGCCATAAAATACGAGCCTACGCGAATCTCCACCTATAGCATGATAAGTCCGATAACACCTTCGCATGCTGCTGATTTCTCCTGACTGTTTTTAAGATTAGTTCATCGCTGGATACATTGAAAGTTCTGCATAACAAAGCCAGCGTGTCAATATCCGGTCTTGATTGTCCCAGTTCCCATTTGGACACAGCCTGCCTTGAAACATTTAGCATACTTCCGAATTCTTCCTGAGACAACCCTAACCCCTTTCTAATTTGAGTAACCTTATTAGCAAAATCCATAGAATTAATTCCTCCCAAACTCAATTAAAACACTTAAATTGTAAAGTTTTAATTAACTGTACGTCAACCACGCTGCATTGCTTTTTGTCAACCAAGAGTGGAAATAATCAAAAAAGGAGTCGCGCTGTTGAGTCATCGCTTCTTGTTTTTCTCTCTGATAAGTCTTTTTGCATTTTTGATACCGCCTGCTTCCTTGAACATTGCAGTTATCTTTTCGGTCTCAATCTGCCTGGAATTTAAACCCTCGTACTTAACTTCTTTTCTTAACTTCCTAAAGCTTGCAAGCCGGTCCTCAGTTAGCAACCCTTCATTGATTGCTTTTTGCACTGCGCAGCTTGGCTCACCAGAATGAGTGCAATCATTAAACTTACATTTTGTTGACAGTTCATCGATATCAGCAAAGGTCTTTGATAAATCAGCTCTATCTATACCAAGCTCTCTCATGCCCGGAGTATCGATGACAACGCCACCGCTTGGCAGGGAAATCATCTCCCGCCTGGTAGTCGTATGCCTGCCTTTATCATCATTTCTTATTTCTTTTGTTTTCAAAGTATCTTCGCCAATGAGCTTGTTAATTAATGTTGATTTTCCAACACCGGATGAGCCAATAAATGCAATAGTTTTTCCATAGCCCAGATAGCCGTTGACAGATAAGTACCCGTCATCACCCATACTAGACGTAACAAGCACATCAACCCCACAGGCAACAGTATCAATCTCTTCAAGTTTTTCTGGGAGATTATCACATAAATCAGCTTTCGTAAGTACGATAACTGGAATTGCACCACTATCCCAGGCAATCCCCAGATAGCGCTCTACTCTACGAAGATTAAAATCATTATTAAGTGACATACAAATAAAAATCGTATCAATGTTTGCCGCTACAATTTGCTCACCATCCGATGTCCCTGGAGCCTTTCTAATAAAGGCACTTTTTCTTGTCAGCACTTTGTGAATTATTGCATTCCCGTTAAGATCCTCATTGCGGTCCAGCATAACAAAATCACCTACCGCGGGATAATCGGATAAAACTTTCACATCAAAACGAAACTTTCCGGAAATTTCTGCTGTTATCTCTCCATGTTCTGTTATAACCTTGTATAAGTTCTTATACTGTGAAATTATCCTTCCAATATACAAACCTGCATATAAAGTAGCCTCAGCAGAAAATCTTTGGCTAAGCCCAAATTCTTTCATATCTATTATACTCAACTTTTTGTCCTCCTGGTTTAGATGGCCAAACATGGAATATAAGTACCATGCCCTTTGACAGGCAGATGATACTGCGGTTACGATTCCGCAGGTTCCAAGTTGAACTCAGGTGCAAACTCCACCCGACCCTGCACCCCGCCCAGTCCATCTTCCGACAATTCGCATGCCATAAACACATCCGGCGGTAGCTCCAAACCCGTCACGATACCAAACGTTTCAGCCGGCCGATAGCCAAAACGCGGATAGTATGCCGGGTGGCCCACCAGCAGTGCTGACTTGAATCCCAGTTCCCGTGCCACTTGGTGGCCGGCTTCGATGAGTCGTCCGCCGATACCTTTCCCCTGATAGTCCGGTGCCACCGCCAGCGGCGCCAGGGTAAGCATCTCGTGCTCTTTCCCCCCCTGCCGGACCACCGCCCGAGTAAACATTATTTGGCCGACAATCTTCCCCTCCGTCTCAGCCACCAGGGACAGTTCCGGCACGAAGACTGCGCTGTTTCGCAGCCGCACCACGAGGTTCTGCTCATCATGATTTGTGTGCTCCGCACGGGCAAAGGCCGCCCGCACCAGTTCATATACCTTAATATAATCTTCCTTTCGTTCCTGCCTGATAAAAACATCCACTTCATAAACCTCCGTTTCTTTCCATGCCTCTCAGTAGCTTGTCTAACTATCATACCATTCCGTTCGCTAAACCTAATTTCCGATTTTATAGGCAATCGCTTCTTTCAAAAGTCTTTGCAGAACATCGGCAAATGCTGCAATGACCAGTTATATCGTTTTTATTTTATCATATAACCTTATTCTTGGTTTAACTCCATAAAAGGAAGTTCCTCCAAACTGACAGTCTGGAGGAACTGACACCCTATGAATGATACTACGAGCTGCTTTTGGTAAACAATGCAAGGAATCTGTCCCAAATAGTGTCGTTTTTCGTCTTACCTGTTAAGCCTACTGTTACGGTATCCTCGGGTTCGCAGAACTTGCTACTCCTCTCATATGCTTATATCTTTAAATTTATTAAATTGATCCATGCCAATATTACCGCCTGAAATAAACAAAACCACTTTATCATCAGGGTTAAACTTAATAGCCCCCTGTAAGAATGCTCCTAAAGTGATACATGAAGATATTTCAGCTAATAATTTCCCGCTAGTTAAAAATAACTTAGTTGCTTTAAGAATATTATCTTCATCTACTGTGACAATTTTATCGACATATTTTTTTACAACAGGAAAATTAAGATTACCAGGTTTTAATGTTTGCAATCCATCAGCTACTGACCTTGATTCCGGTGGCAAGGCAACTGGATGACCTACTGCGAAACTGTTACTGTAGCGAGCCACTGAAGTAGGTTCAACTCCAATGATTTTTATGTGTGAATTAGTTTCTTTAACTGCTGTAGATAACCCGCCTATTAATCCACCTCCACCAATTGGAACAATTATGTAATCTACATCTGGAAGTTGTTCCAGTATTTCTAAACCTGCTGTGCCTTGTCCTGCCATGATGTCATTATCATCAAATGGTGAAACATAACTCAAATCATATTTTTCACTGAGTTTTTTAGCTACACTAAATCTTTCTGCGGGAACACAAAGAATAATTTCCGCTCCATATGATTGAATTCCTTCAACTTTGATTTTAGGTGCATTTTCAGGAACTACAACATGAGCCTTGGTACCTAGTTGTTTAGCCGCAAACGCTATAGCTTTACCATGATTTCCTGAAGAGGCTGTTATAATTCCTTTTTTCAATACGTCTTCTGGCAAGGTCATTAAAGCATTAAGAGCACCTCGGACTTTAAATGAATTGGTCTTTTGAAAAGACTCCATTTTGGCATATGCTTGGCAACCTAAATATTCATCTAGATTATTCAAATGAAGGAGGGGGGTCTTACTGACATAGGGAGCAATACGTTTTTGTGCTTCTTGTATTGCTTCAATTGTAACCATGATTTTAACCTCCTAAATGCTATATACGTGTCAATCACATTATATCCGACTGTATTACGCAGTGAAATCACTTTGCAATACATGTGACAGGGAGTACAATTTGATTTTGAACAGCACAATATCTGTTCATACGATATCACAAAAGTAGACATATTTCGTTCGATACAGTATAATTATCGTACGAGGTGATGAAGATGACCGATACCACTAAGGTTATTACAGCCACAGAGTTAAAGACAAACCTGGGTAAATACCTTGATTATGTAATGGATGATAATGAAGTGGTAATCACAAAAAACGGAAAAAAAGCAGTGCGCCTGGCTCCATATCTTACTGAAATAGAACAATATTACACGGTTAAAGAAAAATCGCCCGATTACCAATGCGGAGGGAAAAAGGTTTCCTATGAGGAATTTATGGAGATCTATGAAAAAAGCGAATTACGCATGGAGTACATCAACGAGGAAATTGTGCTCTTATCTTCCCCTGATACTTTCCATCAGGTCATTTCCGGAAATTTATTTACTTCATTAAGGTATTATTTGCAGGGAAATAAATGCAAGGTATTTTTCGCTCCATTTGATGTGCACTTTTACAAAAAAGACTTTAAAACTCCTGATGTCATGCAGCCTGATTTACTTATCGCCTGTGACGTAGAAGAGACTGTCAATGAAAAAGGAAAATACATGGGCACTCCCACCCTGTGTGTTGAGATTCTCTCCAAAAGTACCCGCTCCAAAGATATGGTTGATAAGCTAAATACTTATATGCTCTCCGGTGTTCGGGAGTTCTGGATTGTCGACCCTAAAAAACAATCTGTGTTGGTCTATGGATTTAAAGATTGCGAAGTTGATGAGTATTCCACTTATAAAGCTGAAGACACTGTAACCTCGTACTATTTTACAGACCTGATGATTAAGGTGGATGCTATATTTGAACGTTAAACACAATTTGTTTGCTTGTAACAGTGAACACATAAAATATCCGGAATAAGCATTCGCTCAAAAGATAAGCCGTGTTAGTTACACGGCTTTGATCATTTATAGTCATCCATGTCCATCATCCCTTCGGCTGCAGGGGAGTATCCCGGATTTTGTGTAAATGAGTTTTTCACCTAAGTTTGAAGCATACTATTCTTTGGCTCTTACCCACCAGGAGGATAGGGCAATGCTGGAGAGCAACCCGAGCGCCTGGCGGGGTTCTGCCGGGAAAGCGGGGGGATGACGCCCCCCTTTCTTATGCACTTTCCCGGGAGAACCAAAGCGCTAAACTCTGGGGCGGAGCCCCATGTCTTTTCAAAGAGCCAGTTCGAGCGATAGCCTATCACCGTAATAGATATGAAACTGTGATATACATTTTTTCCATTCCCGCAGCGGCATATTCCATTTTTTTGAAGCCTCTGCTGTAGCCAGGTAGATGATTTTCTTTAGTGCCTCATCGGATGGGTACGCACTTTTTGTTTTTGTGACTTTCCTGAGTTGTCGGTGGTACCCTTCGATCGTATTCGTGGTGTAGATGACTCTCCGGATATCATAGGGGTACTTGAAGTAAGCGGTCAGTTCATCCCAGTTCTTTTCCCAGGAGCGGATGATGATGGGATGCTTTTTGCCCCACTTTTCCTTGAACTCTTCGAAGCTGTACTCGGCCTGCGATTGTCAATAAAAAAGTGAGCCACGCGCCAGAAAAAAATTGAGCCACTTAGCGCAAAACGCTGGGAAAAAATTGAGCCACATAAGGTGGTAGCATGCCCCTGCAACC
>JAWSUT010000037.1:0-21526 GCA_033549345.1 Bacillota bacterium
TTGGTAAAATATGATATAATAACTGCAAAGCGAGGTGTTGCAAAGTGGACGACCTGACACCAAGACAAATGCAGATTTTAGAGTATATCCGCCGAGAGGTGAAAGCAAAAAACTATCCCCCTTCCGTGCGCGAAATCGGCGAAGCGGTTGGCCTGTCCTCCAGTTCCACAGTTCATGCCCATCTTTCCAAGCTGGAAAGCAAGGGATTTATCCGCAGAGATCCGACAAAGCCCAGGGCAATAGAACTTCTCGACGACGACCCGCCTCCCTCCTTTGTTCCCGACGTGGTCAACGTCCCTGTGGTGGGACATGTTACTGCCGGTGAACCGATTCTCGCAGAGCAGAACATTGAAGACTATTTTCCCCTGCCGAAAATGATGGTCCACCGGGATACTGTATTCTTATTAAGTGTACGCGGCGACAGTATGATTAATGCAGGAATTATGGACGGCGATTATGTCATTGTCCGCCAGCAGACCACAGCCAGCAACGGTGAAATTATAGTGGCTATGCTCGACGGCGAAGCCACGGTTAAACGTTTCTATAAAGAAAAAGACCATATCCGGCTGCAGCCGGAAAATGATCTGTATGAACCCCTGCGTTCACCTGATATCGCTGTTATCGGCAAAGTGATCGGGGTGTTCCGAAATATTCACTAAAGTAATAAAGGAGCGTCAGCGCTCCTTTTTTATTGCAGTTTTGCACTTTCACCCAGATAACTGGCGACAGCCTGCATATCGGAATACGGCAGTGTGTTCTCCCCCACAAGCTGGTAATCTTCCCGACCCTTGCCTGTTATGAGGACAATATCTCCTTCACGGGCGATACGTAGTGCGTAGTGAACGGCCTGTTCCCGGTCGGTGAAAATCACCACCTTTTTTTTCATTAAAGAAGCGATGTCCTGAGCTATAGTATACGGGTCTTCTTCGGCCGGGTTGTCTGACGTCAGAATTATTTTATCGGCAAACATTTCGGCAATCTGTCCCATCTGCGGCCGCTTGCCCATATCACGGCTGCCGCGGCAGCCAAAAACCAGGATGATTTTATTATGCGGGTATTCATTTACGGCCTGCAGCACTTTACCCAGACCATCCGGAGTATGGGCATAGTCCAGATATACACGTATACCAGGCGGTGACGGCAGCAACTCCAGCCTGCCCGGTACATGCTGCAGGGATTCGACTCCAGCCACAACATCAGCCGGGCTTATTCCTTCAGCCAGGGCAGCGGCTGCGGCCGCCAGCGCATTATACACATTATAGAGTCCATGCAGGCGGATTACCAGAGAAAGGCTGCCAAAAGGAGTTTGGGTTCGCACAAGAGAACCGCCGCCGTAAAGGCGCTGAATATCAAGTGCCCGGACATCTGCGTCCTTTTGTATACCATAAGTCCAGACAGTACCCGGTGCCATTTGTTTAAGCCGTTCTGCACGCTTATCGTCAATGTTAATCACCGACCGGGCGTTCTCTGTATTCTTCAGCAGGTAAAAAAGATGACATTTGGCCTGAAAATATTGTTCCATTGTGCCATGATAATCCAGATGCTCCCGGCTCAGGTTTGTAAACACGGCTGTATCAAAACTGCAGTGTTCTACCCTTTTTTGAACCAGCGCATGAGAGGAAACTTCCATGGCCACCGCACAGACGCCGCTGCCTGCCAACTGCCAGAGTGTCTTGTGAAGTTCTTCGGCTCCCGGTGTGGTTAAACTCTGTCTGGCGTAATAATCCCCTGTCTTTACACCGGCTGTTCCCATCATCGCAGCCTGAATACCGGCTTCGCGATAAATCTGGTAGAGATAATGAGCTGTGGTTGTTTTTCCGTTGGTACCGGTTATACCGGCTATATTCAACCGTCTGCTTGGCCGGCCGTAAAAACGGTCGGCAATAAATGAGAGAAAATCCCGCGTACTGCTTACCAGAATCACAGGAACAGATGTCATCAGAGGCTGCTCTGCCACAATGATCTGTGCCCCTTTACGTATAGCGTCCTCTGCATACCTGTGTCCGTCGTTTTTTTCGCCCCGGATACAGACATAGAGATAGCCGGGCCTGATTTTATTCGAATCGGCTGAAAAGCCGCTGATTTGATTCGGTACTTCACCCGATACTTGCAGTAACGGATAATCAGACAGAAGCGAAGCCAGTTTCATGATGAGCCTCCCGGAAAATTAACTACTCTTTCAGTATTCCCCGAAAATGGCATCCGATGAGGTTTAAAACAAAAACACCCGCACGGTCAGTACGGGTAAGTGCAAAAGGAGAAATCTCATTTGGTTAGGACCACGGTGAAATTTCGATTGTATGTTGAAAGGGCAGGCCGTAATATGAGTACTGTATCGTTACAGATTCAACAGGCCTGTCGTTGATAATCCTTACCGTATAACCGAAAATAACATTTGTTTCTCCTGATTCGTTCATTTCTTTCCATGCTCTCTTTGTCTCATTTTCAGAGGGCAAAGGCTTTATTTTGTATTCACCGATTTCATGCACCGAGTAATCATTGGCATTGGTCGGTAGCGTTGACGAGGGAGTTCTTTTTAGCTTCAATTCTACCTGTGAAGCATTTGTACCATTAACCAGAACGTTTCGCAGAGAAATACTTCCTTTTCCAGTATTAATAAAATCCAGTTCAATTTCCCGGTTCTGATTACGGCGGATTCCACCCCTGTACTCAAGAGGGGGATTCATTTGTACAAGGCTAATTATAAGTGATAAGACGGCAATCAGCACAACAACAATTATTAACTGACGATATGACAATGTAATCACCGCCTTAGGAAATCTTTATAAGTTAATGTTATGACAGGTTCAAGAGAGAATAAATGTCATTAGCCAGTCTGCCCGCCGACAGCGGTGACCTCCTGGGGCTATGGGGGTACAACGACACCACCGGAAATAATCAGTTTCAACGCTTCCTCGACGGACATCTCAAGTGGAACCAGTTCTTCACGCGGAACAAGCAGCAAAAAGCCCGAGGTGGGATTCGGTGTGGTGGGGAGAAAGACGGACACCACTTCCTGTGATGTCTTCTCCTGGACTTCACCTGCGCCTTTTCCCGTAACAAACCCGATGGCATAGATGCCGGGACGGGGGTATTCCAGCATGGCCACCGATTCGAAAACATTCTTCCGCTGGGCCGAAAAAGCTTCAATAATCTGGCTTGTGGCGGTGTAAATCGGTTTAACCAGCGGCAGGCGCGCAAAAGCGGTTTCGGCAAGCTTTAAGAGTTTATTGCCAAAAACATTGCTGGCGGCCAGGCCAACCAAAAAAATCAGGGCAATTGTTACGAGAAAACCCAGGCCGGGAATGGTACCGCCGGGAAAGATCCGGAAAAGGTTGCCCAGGACGGAGTCAATGATATTAAAAGTAAAGACAAGGACATAAACAGTAATTAAAGCCGGCAGGGAGACCACCAGGCCGTAGAGAAATATGCGCCGGATTTCTTTCAATTGATCACCTCATTTGCGGGAGGGTTGCTGCCGGGAAAAATACTGGCAGTGGATATTTACGGGACATGCAGGACAGCGGGGCGAGCGGGCGGTACAGACGTAGCGGCCGTGCAGAATCAGCCAGTGATGCGCATCAGCCCAGAGCGGGCGGTCAATGGCGCGCATCAGCTGCTTTTCAACTTGTTCGGGGGTTTTGGCTTTTGCCAGGCCGGTGCGGTTGGCCACACGGAATACATGGGTGTCTACCGCCAGGGCCGGGATGCCAAAGGCGTTGGCCAGGACGACATTGGCTGTTTTGCGGCCGACACCGGGCAAAGCCTGCAGGGCGTCTCTGTTTTGGGGGACCTCTCCTGCGTGTTCTGTCATAATTGCGGATGCGGCGGCCACCAGGTGTTTACTTTTATTGCGGAAAAGTCCCAGGGTGCGGATTTCTTCAGCCAGTTGGTCCGGTGTAAGCGCGGCTATTTCTGCGGGCCCCGGGTACTTTTTAAAGAGAGTTTCGGTTACTTTGTTTACCTGTTTATCGGTTGACTGTGCGGAGAGTACGGCGGCGGCCAGAAGCTGCCACGGTGTTTCGTAGTTAAGTTCTGTGCCGGGGTTTGGGTTTTGTCTTTTTAAGACGGAGAGGATAGCCTCTGCCCGGTCTTTTCTTTTCATATTATTACTCCTTGTTTGGGTTAAATCGTCGCAGCCTGAGCGAATTGAGCAGCACGGAAATTGATGACATGGCCATGGCAAGCGCAGCAATGGCGGGGCTCAGGCGGCCGGAGGCGGCAATGGGTATGGCCAGAACGTTATAACCAAAAGCCCAAAAGAGGTTTTGACGGATAATCTTAAAGGTGCTGCGCGAAAGGCGCAGTGCCGTGACTACCGAGGTCAGGTCGCCGCGGATCAGGGTGATGTCTGATGCTTCAATGGCAATGTCGGTACCTGTACCGATGGCGATGCCCACATTGGCCTGTGCCAGAGCCGGCGCGTCATTGATACCGTCACCCACCATGGAAACCACCAGGCCTTCATCCTGCAGGCGACGTACTTCCGCTTCCTTCTGGTCGGGCAGAACCTGGGCCAGAATACGGGAAATTCCCACCTGTTCGGCGATGGCTTTGGCTGTTCTTTCGTTATCGCCGGTGAGCATGACTGTGGTGATCCTTTCTTGTTTGAGAGAATCAATGGCCCTGCGGCTGTCTTCCTTGACGGTGTCGGCCACGGCAATAATACCGGCCAGATTGTTGTCTACCGCCACCAGCATGGCTGTTTTCCCTTGCTCTTCCAGTGCGGCGACCCTCTCCTCCACTGCTTCTGTATCCATACCCTGTTCGTTCATCAGCTTTCTGTTGCCAAGAAGTACCTCACGGCCTTCAATTTTGGCCTGAATTCCCTTGCCGGGTACGGCTGAGAACTCGCTGGCTTTCTGCAGAGTGATTTCTTTTTCTTCTGCGGCGTGGACAATGGCCTGGCCAAGCGGGTGTTCGGAGCCGGTCTCACCGCTTGCCGCCAGCTGTAAAAGCTTATTTTCATTGAAATCACCGATGGGAACCACATCTGTGACCGAAGGCTCGCCTTTGGTAATGGTGCCGGTCTTATCAAAGATAATGGTGGTTACATCCAGCATGGTTTGCAGGCTTTCTGCGTCTCTGACCAGAATGCCGTTTTCGGCACCGATACCTGTTCCCACCATAATGGCAGTTGGCGTTGCCAGACCCAGGGCACAGGGGCAGGCGATAACCAGGACGGCTATGGAGGCAAAGACCGCCCGGCCCAGGGCTTCCGTGCCGCCAAATAAAAGCCAGGCTGCAAATGTTGAGAGCGAAATGGCAATAACTACGGGGACAAAGTAACCCGTTACCCGATCGGCCAGTTTCTGAATAGGTGCTTTGGAGCCCTGCGCTTCTTCCACCATGCGGATAATTTGTGCCAGAAAGGTATCCTTACCGACCTTTTGGGCGCGGAACGTGATGGCGCCGTGCTTGTTGATCGTAGCACCGATGACAGGGTCACCCACCGACTTTTCTGCGGGGATGCTTTCCCCGGTGACCATCGATTCGTCGATGGTGGTGTGGCCTTCCACGATTTCGCCGTCAACAGGGACTTTTTCACCGGGCCGTACGATAATGAGATTGCCTTCCTCCACCCTGTCGATGGGCACCTCTGTTTCCTTGCCGTCGATGATGACCCGGGCTGTTTTGGCGCCCAGTTCCAAAAGCTTTTTAATGGCTCCCGATGTTTTGCTGCGGGCAATGGCTTCCAGGTAACGCCCGAGAAGGTGAAAGGACATAATCATACCGGAGATGCCCATGAATGAGACGGTGTTGGGCATGAAAAAAGCGGCGATGCCCCAGCTGTAGGCGGCCAGAGTGCCCAGGGAGATCAAAACATCCATATTGGCGCTGCCGTGGCGGATAGAACGCCAGGCGCCTTTGTGGGTGGGCAGACCGGCCCAGAAGACGATGGGTGTGGCGGCTACGAGCATAATCCAGTTATGGTAGGGAATATGTGTCTGGTAGCGATACTCCAGAAACATAATGATTTCAGTGACAACGGTAATGGTCATGACAAAGATCAGGATCCGTTTGCGGGCTGCCAGTTCGGCTTTTTCCCGGGCCTCCTGGTCTGTGTCGGCTTTATCTACTGTGGCTTTATCTGCGGCAACACCGTAACCCATTTCTTCGATCAAGGTGATAATTTCTTCCCGGTTAACCTGCCCGCTGTCGTAGCGGACAGTGACCTTTTCCGCTGCAAAGTTGACAGCGGCTTCTTTGATACCGTCACGTCTGCCCAGACTCTTTTCAATGCCGGAGGCACAGGCTGCGCAGGTCATGCCTGTCACCGGCAGCACCAGCTTTGTTTGTGCTTCCTGCGGTTCGTCCAGTACATTATAGCCCAAATCTTCAATGATGTGACGGATGTCGGCAAGAGAGACGGCTGATTCATCATAGGTGACAGCCACTTTCTCAGCAGCAAAATTGACTACCGCCTGATGAACTCCCTCTTTTTTATTCAGTGCCTTCTCAATACTGTTTGCGCAGGCGGCACAGGTCATTCCACCAAGTTTCAGGGACTGTTTGGAAATATTCAGATTTTCGGCCATTGTTTTTCCTCCCGGTTTTACAAACTATTCACTGCATAGTTTGCACAAACACGGCCGGTTGTACTATTTGAAAAATCAGCCCACATCATGCGGGCTGATTCATGGCGTCTGTTAAAATACGGTGAGGTAATGGTCGACTTCCCATTGGTGAACCTGGGTACGGTAACGGGTCCATTCAATGTTTTTTGCTTCCGTAAAGCGGCCATAGATATGCTCGCCCAGCGCTTTGCGGACAACCCCGTCTTTGGCCAGTTCTTCCAGGGCATTGCCCAGCGTGAGGGGCAGTGTATCAATGCCCATTTCGGCCCGATCTTTGTCGGTCATGTCGTAAATGTTTAAGTCAACGGGTTCCGGCGGTGTAATCCGGTTTTTAATCCCATCCAAGCCGCAGCTGAGTGTGACGGCAAGGGCCAAATAGGGATTGCAGGACGGGTCGGGGTTTCTCAGTTCAATCCGTGTTCCCACACCGCGACGGGCCGGAATTCGAATCAGCGGGCTGCGGTTATGCTCACTCCAGGCTATGTAAACCGGAGCTTCATAGCCGGGTACTAAACGTTTGTAGGAGTTGACCAGGGGGTTGGTTACAGCAGTAAATCCTTTGACATGCTTTAAAAGGCCGCCGATATAGTAACGGGCCGTGTCGGAGAGCCCTGAGGGGTCATTTTCATCATAAAAAGCGTTTTTGCCGTCTTTAAAGAGTGACTGGTGGGTATGCATACCCGAGCCGGCAATGCCGAAGATCGGTTTGGGCATAAATGTGGCGTGCAGGTTGTGCTGCATGGCAATGGTGCGTACTACCAGCTTGAAGGTGGCGATATTGTCGGCCGTAGTCAGGGCATCGGCATATTTAAAGGCGATTTCATGTTGTCCGGGCGCCACTTCGTGGTGAGATGCCTCCACTTCAAAGCCCATCTCCTGCAGAGTCAAAACCATGTCGCGTCGGGCGGCTTCCCCCATATCCACCGGCATCAGGTCAAAGTAACTGCCTCTGTCATGGGTAATTGTTGTGGCTCTGCCTTGCTCGTCTTTAAGAAACATAAAAAATTCTGCCTCGGGACCGGCATTGAGCTCATAACCCATTTTTGCAGCCTCGTCTATGGCCCGGCGCAGTGTGTTTCTGGGACAGCCTGAAAACGGTGTGCCGTCGGCATTGTGAATGTCACAAATCAGGCGGGCGGTGCCGCTGCCGTTATGGGAAATCCAGGGGAAAACGGCGAATGTGTTGGTATCGGGACGGAGATACATATCCGACTCCTCAATACGCACAAACCCTTCGATGGATGACCCGTCAAACATCAACTCACCGTCAAGCGCCTTTTCCAGCTGTTGGACCGGAATGTCCACATTCTTGGAAATTCCCAAAACGTCGGCAAACTGCAGACGGATAAACTTAAGGCCCAGATCTTTAACAAAGTGCAGAATATCCTCCCTGTTATAGCCCATCAATCGTTCCCCTTTTCGTTCATATTTTTATCTATAGCTGCATCTTTAAAGATTATATCTGTATTCGCCGAAACCTGTCAAGAAAGAGGTGTTAATTGAAGCTGTGTGAGTACTTCGGCCAGAGCCAGTTTAACATGCTCATACGTCAGCCCGCCCTGTAAAAAGACAGTATAGGGCGGACGCAGCGGGGCATCGGCGGAGAATTCACTGCTGGCACCCTGCACAAATGTCCCGGCGGCCATAATGATTTGGTCGCTGTAGCCCACCATGGGGGCAGGTTGCGGTGCCAGGTGACTGTCTACGGGAGATGCCGCCTGGACTGCACGGCAAAAGCATTTGAGCTGTTGGGGACTGGCTAAACAGACGGTCTGAACAGTGTCGCCGCGTTTTTCACCCGGTTTGGGATTGACGTCAAAACCGAGCCGCGAAAAGGCGGCTGCAGCCAACGTCATGCCTTTGAGAGACTGGCCCACTTGGTGCGGCGCCAGGAAAAGTCCCTGGTAAAATAGGCGCTTCATACCGCTCATGGCACCGATACCTGCACCCAGGCCCGGTGCGGTGAGGCGCCAGGCGGCTTTCTCCACCAGATCGGCCCGGCCTGCCACGTAACCGCCCCCGGGTGCCAGGCCGGCGCCCGGGTTTTTAATCAGCGAGCCGGCGACAAGGTCTGCGCCGACATGGCAGGGTTCACAGACTTGAGCAAATTCGCCGTAGCAGTTATCCACGAACACAATAGCAGCGGGCAGCCGTTTCTTTACTTCTGCCGTCAAAGCTTTAATCTCTTCGATCCGCAGCGACGGCCGCTGGGCGTACCCACGCGAGCGCTGAATCAGGACCATGCGGGTATCTGCGGCAAGGGCACGGTCCAGCTCATCGCAATGGATGCCGCCTGATAAATCGGTTTCGTCATAATGGATGCCCAGATCCTTTAAACTGCCGTGTGTGTCGGATGATAAGCCCAGCGCTTTCTGCAGCGTATCATAGGGTTTGCCTGTGAGGGAGACTAAACGTTCGCCCGGCTGTAGTATTCCGTAGAGGCAGCAGGCAATCGCGTGAGTTCCTGAGACAAACTGAGGCCGCACAAGCCCCGCTTCTGCGCCGAAAACAGCGGCATACAGGGCGTCAAGCTTTTCCCTGCCGTGGTCGTGGTAGCCGTAACCGGTGGAATCGTAAAAGCAGGTTTCATCCACTCTGTATTCCCGGAAGGCGGCCAACACCCGGGCCTGATTTTGCAAAACAACCGCGTCAATGGCGTCAAATTCATTACGAAGCTGTTTTTCCGCAGCAGTAAGCCATGCCAAATATGTATGGAAATCTTTACTCTCCGTCAACGTCCAGCGCACCTTCTTCCAGGCTGTGTTTAATCTTTTGGGCCCATGGTTTGGGCAACAGCGCCCTGATATGAATACCCTCCTGCAGGTATTCTTCCAATTCCAACTTCCCGTGTCGACGGATCACAGACATGATTTTCTCGCTGCCAAAGGGCAAAACCATGTCCAGGCGGTTGTGTCCGCTGCGCAGCAGCCTGTCTACCTGTTCCATAAGTTCTGTCAGCCCTACGCCGTTTTTAGCGGAAATTTTGGTATAGTCGGGCCAGTCACGTGACAGTACGGCGACAGCGGCATGCGCTTCCGGCAGGTCCATCTTGTTGAAGACAACCAGAACTGGAAGTTCGTGTGCGTCCAGTTGCCTCAGAATTGAATTCACTGCCGCCATCTGTTCTGCAGCCTGCGGATGGGAAGCATCCACCACATGCAGGAGCAGATCTGCTTCCAGCACCTCTTCCAGAGTGGCACGGAACGCAGCCACAAGATGGTGCGGCAGTTTTTGAATAAAGCCGACGGTATCGGTCAGCAGAAAATGGCTGCCGTCAGGTAAAACCACTTCCCTGGTTGTGGGATCCAGCGTGGCAAACAGCTTGTCCTCTGCAAAGACACCGGCGTCGGTCAGCACGTTGAGAAGCGTAGATTTGCCTGCGTTTGTGTAGCCAACCAGAGTGACTACCGGCAGAGGTATGGCCTGCCGTGCCTTGCGGTGCAAAGTCCTGTGTTTTTTGAGTTCCTCAATTTCCTGCTTTAAATCGCTGATGCGTTTGCGGATGTGCCTTCTGTCCACTTCCAGTTTGGTTTCGCCCGGGCCGCGGGTGCCAATCCCGCCGCCGAGGCGGGATAGCTGGACCCCCATACCTGTCAGTCTGGGCAGCAGATAATTTAACTGCGCCAGTTCCACCTGCAGTTTACCTTCCCGGGTTTTGGCCCGCTGGGCAAAGATGTCAAGAATCAGGGCCGTGCGGTCCACAACAGATACCGCCAGCGCTTCTTCGAGATTCCTTTTTTGCGAAGGAGAAAGTTCGTCATTAAAGATGACCAGGTCGGCCTGCGTTTCCTCCACAAGCAGGCGAACCTCCTCCATCTTGCCTTTACCGACGTAAAACCGGGAATCGGGCCTGGGCCGTTTCTGAATCATTTCAGCCACCGCTTCCGCACCGGCCGTATCGGCAAGCTGGGCCAGCTCGTGCATTGTTTCTGCTATATTCCATTGTGCGTCCTGTGTCTCAAGTCCCACGAGAACTGCTTTTTCCATTGCCATAACCTGCCTCTCTCCGCTCATTTTATCAGAAAGGCATACAGCGGGCAATCAATTTGGCAGAGTCCAGAAGGTATTTTCATCTTCACCGGGCTGCAGATCCTCTCTTTGAATTGTCATGAGTTCATCACGGCTGTAAATTCGTCTGTCCACAAGGCGCAGTGCCTGTCGCCGGATGGCCCGTTCAACAATATTGCGGACAAGACGGGCATTACTGAAGTTTAGCTGTTTTTCCTCAGTCTGGTTCTGCAGGTGTTTTTGCAGAAAGTCCAGCGCACCGGCTGAGAGCTGGTATTGCCTCTCTTTGACCATCATAATGGCAATTTGCAGCAGTTCTTCACGGCTGTAATCGGGAAAATCGAGATGAATGGGGAAACGCGAGCGCAGGCCGGGATTTGTGCGGAGAAATTTTTCCATCTCCCTCTCGTATCCCGCCAGGATGAGAATCAGTTCATCCTTATGATCTTCCATGGCTTTAACGAGGGTATCAATGGCTTCTTTGCCAAAATCCTTTTCTCCGCCCCGAGCCAGTGCATACGCCTCATCAATAAACAGGATGCCTCCCATCGCCTTTTTTAGCAGTTCTTTTGTCTTTTGCGCAGTATGACCGATAAATTCACCGACAAGATCAGCACGTTCCGCTTCAATCAGGTGACCTTTGGGCAGAACATCCATTTCAGCCATCATCTTACCCAAAATACGGGCAACTGTGGTTTTACCCGTGCCGGGATTCCCTTTAAAGACCATATGTAAGACCAGGCAATCGTTTTTTAACTGAAAGCGCTCCCGCCGCCGGCTTATTTCCACATAGGCCCGGATTTCCCGGACCAGCTCTTTGACATTGTTTAATCCCACCAGCTTATCCAGTTCCCCGAGTAAATTCTGTAGGTTTGGCGTAGCGTTGGCATCTATGTGGGGGTCTGCGGCAGCTTCTTCCACTGATGAAAGCACTTCAAGCGCTTCGTTTGCAGAGCTTTTTTGATCACGGCACTGCTGAAGTGAGTTATCTTCCATGCGGTATGTTAAACGCAAGCGGGCCGTCTTTTTCATGCTCTCCCTCCCCATAAAGCATTATATGCATAAAAACACAAATCGTCATCCCTCCACTGCAAGGAGTATCTGGTATAGTTTCAGCACAATAAAAAAGGGACAGTCCTTAACCTTCCGGAGTTAATGGAAGGATAAGGGCTGCCCCCTGTTTTTATGGAACTGTCTTTCTACTCGACCGGCTGGTTCAGGTTAATGTTGCGGAAAGGGATAATTGTGGAGACGGCATGCTTGTAGACCAACTGCTGTTTGTTGTCTACACTAAGTAATATCGTGAAGTTATCGAAGCTGCGGACCGTCCCTTTAATCTGGTAACCGTTTACAAGAAATACGGTCAGCATCATGTCTTCTTTTCTGGCAATATTGAGAAAATTGTCCTGCAGATTGACTGGACCTTTATTCATGCCGATCCCTCCAGTTTGAAAAGTTTTCTGTATTGGAATATTATGCACTTAATTCTCTTTTTATTGGCAGTTTCCTGCCAAAAATATAGAAATATTTTCCGCTACGGCCTCAATTCCACCAGTTTCTAGAATATCAAACCACTGAATGTCATGTTCGCGCCTGAACCAGGTCAGTTGGCGTTTGGCAAACCGCCGGGTGTCCCGCTTAATCAGTTCGACCGCAGCTTCCCGGGAAACTTCTCCTTTGAGATACTTCACAATCTGTTTGTAGCCCAGGCTCTGCATGGATTTGGCCTGCGGGGAAACACCGGAGTGCAAGAGTTTATCTACTTCCTCCACAAGGCCTGCGGCCATCATACTGTCCACACGCTGTTCAATGCGGGCATAAAGCATGTCACGCGGCATGGTCAGGCCAAAGAGTACGGCATCATAAACCGGGGTTTGCGGTGTTGCCTCAACCTGTCTGGAAATGGGTTGGTGCGTTTGCTCATATACTTCCAGTGCACGGATTACACGGCGCAGGTCGTTGGGATGCAGTTTTTCTGCGGCGGCCGGGTCGACATCTGCCAGTTTACTGTGCAGAAACTCCGGGCCGTAAAGCTCTGCTTCGCTGCGGAGACGGTTTCGCAGCTCTTCGTCGATACCGCTTTCACTGAAGGCAAAGCCCTGTAAAACTGCCCGGACATACAGTCCGGTACCGCCAACCAAAACCGGCAGCCTGCCCCGGGCATGCACACCGGAAATGGCTTCTTTTGCGTCTCGTTGAAACCCGGCAACGGTATAGTTCTCATTGGGATTAACGAAATCAATCAGGTGGTGTGGTACCAGTTTTCGTTCCCGCGCAGACGGCTTGGCGGCTCCGATATCGAGCCCACGGTATACCTGAACAGAATCTGCGGAGATAATCTCTCCGTTTTGCTTTTGTGATACGCACAAAGCCACATCACTTTTGCCCACCGCAGTCGGCCCCACTATCACCAGCAATTTTTCCATATTACTGCCTCCGGAAATTACGGGCCAGAGCTTGTTCAGAAAAGACCAACACGGTGGGGCGGCCGTGCGGGCAGGTATGCGGCTGCTTTGAGCCAGCCAGGTTTTCCAGAAGCTTGGCCATTTCTTCTTTTTCCAGTTTCTGATTCGCCTTTACCGCAGCTTTGCAGGCCATCATAATCAGTGCTTTTTCAAAGAGTGATATCCCCTGACCGGCGTCCTGCATATCGGAAATCAGTGCTGTCAAATCATCCTGATTCAGGCACTGACGGAAAAACAAGGGAACTGTGCGCAGGATAAAAGTATTATTGCCAAAGGCCTCGAAATTTAATCCCAGCTGAGCAAAGATTTTTAGCGCTTCGCTGAGGTTCGACGCTGTCCGGGGGTCCAGTTCAAACGTCTGCGGCAGAATCTCCTGGACAGGCAGTCCCCCCTCTGAAACATCTTTTTTCAGGCTTTCATACAGTATGCGTTCATGTGCGGCGTGCTGGTCCACAATATAAAGTTCGCCCGACTCAGACTGCGCCAGTATATATGTTCCTCTGTACTGGCCGATGGGGTTTAGCCGGGGAAACACACGCACCTGAGATTCCTCCTGTGTATGAACCGGTGCAGGCTCTGCTGCGGGCCGGTAGCTTTCATCAACAGGCAGATGTTCCGGGCGATTAAGGACAGGCTGCGGCACAGGCACCTGGTTACGTTGTGGGTATGCATTTTCTCTGGGAGAAAAATCAAAGAACGACAGGTTGGCTGCAGTTTCTCTCACAGCGCTGCCGGCGGGATACTGAATCCGGGGAACCAGAGACGCCTCCTGCAGTGCAGTTTTGGCTCCCGCCAGAAACTGTCTGTAGATGTCACGTTCACGGGAAAAACGGACTTCCCGTTTGGCCGGATGCACATTCACATCCACTTCCTGCGGATCCAACTGGATAAAGACAACGGCTGCGGGAAAACGGTTGCGCGGCAGAAGTGTCTGGTATGCGGTCTGCAGGGCATCACTGATCAGCGGGGAACGTATGGGACGGCGGTTGACAAAGAAATACTGCAAATTGCGGTTGGCCCGGGTCAGGCTGGGGCGGGCCAGAAAGCCTCGCAGGGAGAGCAGCTCACCTTGCCAGGACAAGGGAAACATCTGGCGCATATTCTGCCGGCCCAGAACCTGTGATGCCGCATCTTCAAGATTACCGTTGCCTGCGGTAACCAGCTGTTTTTTACCGTTGACAGTCAGGGAAAAGGCAATCTCGGGCCAGGCCAGTGCCAAACGCTGGACAGTGTCCGTGACTTTGGCCGTCTCAGAGCTTTGTGTTTTCAAAAATTTTAAACGGGCAGGCGTGTTGAAAAATAAATCATCCACACGGACTTCAGTACCGGCCGGACAGCCGGCCTCACCTGTAACGACTATTTTCCCGCCTTCGACAACAATCTCCGTACCGGCCGTCTGCTTTGACTGCCTTGTTAACAGACGGAACCGGCTGACGGCTGCGATACTGGGCAGAGCTTCCCCCCTAAAACCCATGGAAGTTACATGGAACAGGTCTTCGGCGTTCTTAATTTTGCTGGTGGCATGGCGGTACAACGCAAGAGGCACATCCTCTGCATCCATTCCGCTGCCGTCGTCAAATACACGGATTGTCTCCAGTCCGCCGCCGGTAATCTGGATACTGATTTGCTTCGCCTCCGCATCAATGGCGTTTTCCACCAGTTCCTTTACTACGGCGGCCGGCCTCTCCACCACTTCGCCGGCTGCTATTTTATTGGCTGTTACTTCGTCAAGAAGCCGGATTCTACCCATCGCCGTTTCCTTTCTTTAGTGCCTGCTGTAGTTTAAAAAGGAGCTGCATCGCCTCAAGCGGTGTGGTTGTCATCAGGTCTGTCCCCTCAACTTCGTCCATCAGCTTTTCCAGTGCGGGATCGGGCAGAAAGAGCCGCATTTGCTCCTCTGCCGCAGAGGCTGCCGTTTCCCTTATTGCGTTTGATGGTGTTTCCAGAGCGCTGAGGATGGCCTTTGACCGGTCGATGACCTTGGCCGGCAGTCCCGCCAGCCGGGCCACCTGAATCCCGTAGCTGTGGTCTACGCTGCCGGGAATGACCTTATGGAGAAAGACAATATCTTCACCGCGCTCCTTAACTGCGGTGGCCATATTTTTGACGGCAGGAAAATCAGCAGACATATCCGTCAGTTCATGGTAATGGGTGGCAAACAATGTGCGGGCTCCTGTCTTTTTGTAGAGGTATTCCACCACCGCACGGGCAATGCTGATTCCGTCAAATGTGCTAGTCCCCCGGCCCACTTCATCAAGCAGTACCAGGCTTTTTTCTGTGGCACGGCCCAGGATATTGGCCACTTCACTCATTTCCACCATAAAGGTGCTCTGGCCGCCCACCAAATCGTCGGCTGCACCAATACGGGTAAAAATTCTGTCCACAATACCAATCGCTGCACTGCGGGCAGGGACAAAGCTGCCGATTTGCGCCATCAGCACAATCAGCGCCGTCTGCCGCATATAAGTTGACTTACCCGCCATGTTCGGGCCGGTAATCATCAAAAGCCGCTGCTCGTCTCTGTCCAGACGGGTGTCATTGGGAACAAACAGGTCGTCTTTTAAAACCCGTTCCACCACCGGATGGCGGCCGTCTCTGATGTCGATAACATCACTTTCATCCACCCGGGGACGGATATAGCGGTTATCCCGCGCTGCCCTGGCCAGTGACTGGTAAACGTCCAGCTCAGCCAGGGCCGCAGCCGCTTCCTGAATCCCTGCGGTGTATCGGGCCACGTGGCTGCGGACTTCCAGAAACACATCATACTCCAGAGCGCAGATTTTCTCTTCCGCACCGAGAACCATCGACTCGTATTCCTTCAGTTCAGGTGTAATATAGCGTTCGGCATTGGCCAGCGTCTGTTTGCGGATATAGTCTTCGGGTGCCAGGTGCGAGTTGGCCCGTGAGATTTCCAGGTAATAACCGAACACCCTGTTGTAACCCACTTTCAGGGTTTTAATCCCGGAGCGTTCTCTCTCGCGCTGCTCGATGCCCAGAATATAGTCTCGCCCCTCGCGGCAGGCATGACGCAGTTTATCCAGCTCAGGGTGAAAGCCGTCGCGCAAAAGTCCCCCCTCGCGGATGGTCAGCGGCGGATCTTCAGCCAGGGCTGCCGCCAGGTAGGCGGTCAGCTCGTCAAGGTCAGGCATTCTTGCGGCCAGCCGGTTCATTCTCCGGCCGCCTGCGGCAAGCTTACGTTTGACCTGCGGCAGGATGGCAAGTGTGTTTCTAAGCGCCACCAGGTCCCTGGCATTGGCACTGTCGCAGTGGACACGGCCCAGCAGCCGCTCCAGGTCATAGACCTCGTCAAGCAGGACGCAAATGTCATCCAGAAGGCCGAAATCTGCTGAGAGCTCCTCAACAGCGTCCAGACGGCTTTCTATGGCGCCCGCATCTAACAGGGGCTGCTCCAGCCAGCGCGCCAGCAGGCGGCCGCCAAGCGCTGTACGTGTCCTGTCGAGTACCCAGAGCAGTGACCCAAACTTTCGCTCTTCTCGAATGGTACGTGTCAGTTCCAGATTGCGCCGGGTCGCCGCATCCAGCACCATATACCCCTCCGGGTCATACACCAACGGCCTGCGTAAATGGGAGAGGCCACCCTGATGGTTTTCATGAAGATAGGCCACAGCTGCGCCTGCGGCCTGTACCGCATAAGATAAGTCGGCACAGCCCAGGCTTTCCAGTGCGGCAACATCAAACTGGCCAAGCAGCGCATCCCGCGCCTGCTTTGGGGCAAAGAATTTATCGGGACAGGCATTCACAGAAACTTTTGAGCCCAAACGGGTAAGAGCGTCAACAAAAAGTGTGTCGTTTTGGGCATTCTCGCTGATCAGGATTTCAGCAGGGCGCAGCCGGCAAAGTTCATCGGTAAGAAACTTGTCCGCCTGCTTACCTTTGGACTGGGTAATGGATAATTCCCCGGTGGAGACATCCACCGCAGCGATACCATAGCCGCTGCGGCCGGGATAGACTGATACCAGGTAGTTATTGCTTTTCTCATCCAATAACGAAGCATCCGTCACCGTCCCCGGCGTGATCACCCGGACAATCTCTCTTTTGACAATTCCCTTAGCCTGCTTGGGGTCTTCTGTCTGTTCACAGATGGCTACTTTGTAGCCGCGTTCAATCAGGCGGCCGAGATACGTGTTTAGCGCATGGTAAGGAAACCCGGCCAAAGGTACATGGTTATCTTTGCCGGTCTCCCGCGATGTCAGTGTAATCTCCAGTTCCCGGGCGCCGGTTTTGGCGTCATCGAAGAACATTTCGTAAAAATCCCCCACACGAAACAGAAGGATTTTATCTTCATTCTTTTCTTTTATTTCCCTGTACTGCCGAATCATCGGTGTCTCTGTCTTCAACGCATATCCTCCCCATAAGACTCCATGTCCGGGCATCGGTCACTTGCACATCCACCAAATCCCCGGCTTTAATACTCTCTCCCGTAAAATTAACAGTCTTCATTGTCCTGGTACGACCGGTCAGCACACCGGGGTCGGTTTTGCTGGGCCCCTCGACAAGCACTTCCACAGTCCGGCCCACAAGTGCCTCGTTGTGGTACAGGCTCCACTTGTTCTGAATCTCCAGAAGCTTTTGAAAACGCTCTTTTTTTACCTCGTTGGGAACCTGTCCCGGCATCTTTGCCGCCGGTGTCCCGGATCGTTTGGAATAGAGGAATGTAAAGGCTGAATCGTATCCTACCCGGTCCACAAGCTCCAGCGTATCCCGGAAATCTTCATCCGTCTCGCCGGGGAAACCCACAATGAGGTCGGTAGAGAGTGCGCAGCCCGGGACATGCTTTCGCAAAGTATCCACCAGTTCCAGGTAGTGCTCCCGTGTGTAACCGCGGTTCATCAAGTCAAGAATCCTGTTGCTACCTGCCTGAATCGGCAGATGCACATGTTCGCAGATGCCAGTGCCCTGCGCAATTGTTTTTGCCAGCTTCTCAGTAAAATCCCTGGGATGGGATGTCATAAAGCGAATCCTGTTAATCCCCGTCTCCCGGTCAACGCGGGCCAGCAAATCGGAGAAGTCAACCGACTCCGCCAGATCCTTGCCGTAGGAATTTACATTCTGGCCCAGCAGGGTAACTTCCTGAAAGCCCCGGGAGGCCAGGCCGGCAATCTCGCTGACAATGTCACCGGGCAGCCGGCTTCGCTCCCGCCCCCGTACATAAGGAACAATACAATAGGAACAAAAATTATTACAGCCGTATGTAATATTTACCCACGCTTTAATCCCGTCCTGCCGGGTCACAGGCAGCCCTTCCACAACTTCGCCTGCTTCTTCCCAGAGATCCAGGACAGGCTCATCACTCTCCGCCGCCCGCTGTAAAAGCTCGGGAAACGCTGCAATGTTATGCGTACCGAAAATCAAATCCACAAAGGGATAATTCTTTTTAATTTTTTTGGCCACAGCTTCCTGCTGCACCATGCAGCCGCAGATGGCAATCATCATCCCAGGGCGTTTGGCTTTCAGCTGCCCAAGTCGGCCAATACGCCCAAACACCTTCTCCTCCGCCTTCCGGCGAACAGCACAGGTGTTCATAATCACCAAATCGGCAGCTTCAGGCTTGTCCGTCTCTTCATAGCCAATCTCATCCAAAAAACCGCGCAGCGTCTCTGCATCGCGCTCATTCATCTGACAGCCAAATACAGTCATTGTATATAACTTCGCCATATATCTGTTCACTCCCGGGACAAGGGGACAGGTTATTTGTCCCAATTCTTGCGGTATTTGGGACGGCTTTTTGTCTTACTCCATCGCCAGTTTATTGTATCCATACCATTGTAATATAATTTTACCAAAAAGCAAAGCGGGGAGATCCCCTGTTGGTGCACAGATCACAGATAAAAAACGGATGCCGGGTCACCTCGGCATCCGTTTTTTATCTGTTTAGGCGCATTTCATATTTTCCGGTTTCCTGGAGCTCTTCCAGGGGAACGTCCCTTGTTTCGCTTGTACCCAGCACTGTTACATCGGCACTTGTTTCATCGATACCTTCGATCCACACCGGCTCACCGTTATGAACCACTTCAATTTTGGTCGGAGCCCGCATAATTTCTTCTGCCCGTTTTTTGTCCATACAAATCACTCCTCGTATGACTAGTATGCGACAATTCGTGAAGTTAATATGCAAGCGGTGTTCGCAACGTAAACAACCTGCTCATCTCAGAGCAGGTTGTTTACGTTGCGGGCTATGATGCACTCACGTTTTCTATATCACCCAACTTACTTCTCTTTAAACTTTATTAGTACGGGTGCTAACTCTTAGTCATATGTTTCGCCTCCCCGGGCTTGTCCCGGTATCACCCTGACAAGAAGTGAACGCAGCCCTTGAAATGCATAATATCCAAATAGCCCTCCCAGAGTGTTGAGCAGAATATCATCCACATTGAACTGACGGAACATGGTCAGACCGAAATATGAGAAAATAATTTGATACACTTCGATGGTCAGAGAAGTAAGAAACAAATACAACGCGGCTTTTTTCCACTTGTTCAGTTTATAGAGCAAAGGCAGATAAACCCCCAGTGGAAAAAGCATGATAAAATTGTAAGCTGAAAGCTTAACCGAGTTCCAAAAAAACCACCCGGCCCCCTGGCGCTGATACAAGGCAAACCAGTCTGCAATAAAGCGAAACGGTACTAACTGGGGGGAAAAACCACTTTGAAAGTTGGAATCAGGGGGGACATGGATTCCGCCAGTCGTTACCTGGAAAACATTAAAGAGATAAAAAACAAAGCTGTAGAAAATAAGCCGCTTTGCTATCCGTTTTCCTCTGTTTTTAATTAAATCCAATGATATGTATACAATCAGCAGGATTATTCCGATGGGCAATATGTTGACTCTGTACAATTTTGTACTCCTCCACTTGAGTGTGTTTTTTGCCACTTAACTTGGCGCAATGAAATTGTAACACGCTATATATTGTTGTACAAGATGTTTTATAGTTTCTGTAATGATCTAATACAAATACGTGCAAACCTTTTATTTACGGCTTTATCCGACTGATTCATCTGAAAAGTTTATATCTGATTTTCTTTAGACAGGAAAATTTTCTTTTCTTTGGTCCCTGAAGATCAAAAAGCAGCGGTACGGTCACAAGCAAGACCGGAAGAATGTTCGATGCCACAATAAAATCAATGAGTATAACAGTTTCCATATATATCAGCTCCTACTTCCCATATTACGCAAGGTATAGAAGCTGTGCTACCATATATAGCAACATTAGGTATAGAAAAAGATTATTTCACAAGGATACATATTTTTTATCATTATAGTCGTTACGCCTTCTCTGAATATGTGAGGCTTGTCGACTGTAAGCATACTTGACATATAGGATTTGTGGTGTTAATCTATATCTAACCCCCTAGAGGGGGGATATGGAAAGGAGTCAGTACAATGTCAGCACCGACAGTTCTCTTTCAGATTGGTAATTTCCCGATTCACTTGTTTGGTGTCATGGTCGCCTTCGGTATTCTGGCCGGCTTCTATGTGACAATTCAAGAAGCCCGGAGAATGGGATTGAACCCTGATAAAGTAACCGATCTCGCTCTTGTTTTGATGATAGGCGGCATTCTCGGCGCACGAATTTTATATGTATTGCTGAATTTCCAGTACTATCTGCAAAATCCTGTATCTGTACTGCACGTCAGTAAAGGCGGCCTGTCATTTCACGGAGCGGCTTTTGCAGGCGTAATCATTGTCTATCTGTTTGCCAAACGAAACAGGGTATCTTTTCTGAGTACGGCCGACTTGCTCTCCCCCGGGTTTGTCCTGGGCTACGCTGTGGGCCGTCTTGGCTGCGACATCTACGGAAATGCAGCCAGTGTCCCCTGGGCTGTCACCATTAACGGGATAGCCAGGCACCCTGTCCAGTTCTATTCTGCGTTCATTGGATTCGTTATTTTCGCAAGCCTTTGGAGTAAGCGAAAAGCCAGCCGCTTTGAGGGAGAAATCTTCTTACTGTTTGCCACTCTATACTCCGGTTACCGTTTCTTTATTGAGTTTTTCCGTAATGACGGCAGTGTGACTCCAGCTCAGATTGTGAGCATCTTCATTGCCGCGGTATGTTTAATCATTTACCGGCTTTTGATCAGGCAGGCATCTCTTCTCCTTGAGGGAGGCAGACGCTAATGGCCGGCTGTTGTGGAGACAGACAATCAAGATGGATTTGGTGGCTGACCGGGTTGGTATTTTTGATTGGTCTTCTTTATTCAATCAAGATGTAAAAAGCAACGGACCTGTAGGGTAAACAGGTCCGTTGTCTTTTTAATGTTCTTAGCCGGATACATTCCGCATCAGTTTAATGTCAATCAGGCTGACAATACCCCAGGCCACAACGGCGTAGATCAGCATTGCCACCAGTGTTTGTTGTTAAAAAAAGAGCGCGTTTGCGCAATGTCATTAACTTAAGAGATATAAAAACATGTAAAAGCTGAGACCAATAACTAGTTTGGTCTCTTTTTTCACGCA
>JAWSUT010000038.1:0-19158 GCA_033549345.1 Bacillota bacterium
AATAAAAAATCCCGCAGGCCTTTAAAATCAAGGCGTTGCAGGATTTTTTGTTTTATCAAGTGTCAAATACGGGATTATACCAAACATATGTTTGTATTGCAAGGATTTATTTGCCTGAAATTGTTTAATATGGATCCCGCTTTCCATTAGAAAAAGAGTATGAACAATCGACATACTCTTCCTTTTTAACAGTATTCTGTTCTATACGTCATATGCTTCTGTATACTCCCGCTTATTGCCGGGCTTGAGGATATGAAGACAGTGGAACCTGTCCCCGCGTCTTCATTTGGTGTTTTTTTGCTCGCTGTCGATGATGATGGTTACGGGGCCATGGTTGACCAGAGAGACATCCATCATGGCGCCAAAGCGCCCGGTGGCTACCGGGATGCCAAGCTCCCGCAGGGAGCTGCAGAATTCCTCATAGAGCGGCTCGGCCAGTTCAGGTCCCGCGGCATTGGAAAAGCCGGGCCGGCGGCCTTTGCGCGTATCTGCATAGAGCGTAAACTGGGACACCACCAGTGCTTCTCCGTCGATATCCAGTAAAGACAGATTCATTTTGCCGTCCTTGTCTTCAAAAATACGTAAATTCGCAGTCTTTTCCGCAAGATAGGTGACATCTTCACTGCTGTCGCCGGGTTGGACGCCAAGCAGAATGAGCTGCCCTCTGCCGATTTCGCCGGTTGTCTCACCGGACACATCCACGCGGGCACCCTCAACACGCTGAATCACTGCTCGCATAGCCTGTCTCCTTTACTATTGATTCAATGTGGAACAGCGGGACAGGTTAGCAGCAAATTCGGCTGCAAATGAAGACAGTGGAACCTGTCCCCGCGTCTTCATCCTTTGATGCGGTGGACTTGGTAGACGTCTCTGACGCGGTTGATTCGGTTGATTACGTTGTCGAGGTGGTTGCGGTCTGCTACGGTGAGGGTCATGTGGATTAAGGTGAGCCGGTCTTTTGTGCTGCGGCCGTTGAGTGCTGTGATGTTGACTTTGCACTCTGCCACGGCATTGACCACATCCATCAGGATTTGCGGCCTGTCCATGGCCGACACTTCAATTTCAACCGGGTACACACCTGCTGCTTCTTCTTCCCAGCCGGCGGATAAAAGCCGCTGGCTCACGCCCGCGTTCTGTACGTTGGGACAGTCCTGCCGGTGAATCGATACCCCGCGTCCACGTGTGATTACACCGACAATCTCATCTCCGGGTACCGGGGTACAGCATTTGGCAAAACGCAGCAGCATATTATCAATCCCTGAGATGGTTACACCTTTGCCGGTTTTACTTACCGCTTTTTGCGGCTTGAATTCCTTGATGGGCTCAGGTTCACCCGGACCGAATTTCTTTCTGTATTCTTCCTTCAGGCGCGTGATGGCCTGCTGGGGCGTCACACCGCCCAGGCCGATGGCGACGTAGATATCATCCTCACCCTGGAGATTGAACCGCTTGCCCATCTCCAAAAGCAGGGGCAGTTTCAGATATTGCTGCGGATCCAGTTCCTGCTTGCGCAGTTCCTTTTCCAGCAGTTCCTTGCCCTTAACCAGGTTTTCCTCACGCCGTTCTTTTTTAAACCAACTGCGGATTTTCGCTTTGGCCCCGGAACTTTTCACCATATTGAGCCAGTCCCGGCTCGGAGAACCTTGCTTGGATGTCATGATGTCTACAATATCCCCTGTTTTCAACTGATAGTCCAGAGGAACAAGCCTGCCGTTGATACGGGCCCCAATGCAGCGATGGCCGATATCTGTATGAATTTTATAGGCAAAATCAAGCGGGATGGACCCGGCAGGCAGGTCGATGACATCTCCTTTGGGTGTAAAGACAAAGACCTCATCGGCAAACAGGTCGATTTTCACATTCTCCATAAATTCATGCGCGTCTTTGGAGTCCTGCTGTAGTTCCATAATCTGACGCAGCCAGGTCAGTTTATCTTCAAACTCGCCTTCACCTTTGGTGTCTTTTTCCTTGTAGCGCCAGTGCGCAGCAATCCCGTATTCCGCAGTCCGGTGCATATCCCAGGTGCGAATCTGGACTTCCAGCAGCTCATTTTTTCCGACCATCACCAACGTATGCAGTGACTGGTACATGTTGGTCTTGGGCATGGCGATATAATCCTTAAACCGTCCGGGGATCGGTTTCCAAAGGGTGTGCACAATGCCCAGCGCACCGTAGCAATCCTTCAGGGAATCCACAATAATCCGAATCGCCGTCAGGTCATAGATTTCGTGAAACTCCTTGCCCTGCTCCTTCATTTTCTGCGAGATACTGTAGAGATGCTTGGGCCGGCCGGAAATCTGGGCGTTGACCCCCACCTCTGCCAGCCGCGGCTGCAGGTTCTCCATAATCTGGCCGATAAACGCCTCGCGCTCCTGCCGCTTTTTATTCAGCCGATCCACCAACTGATAATAACGGTCGCGCTCAAGAAAACGGAATGCCAAATCTTCCAGTTCCCACTTAATCTTGTAAATTCCCAGTCTGTGCGCCAGCGGTGCGTAAATTTCCAGCGTTTCGCGGGAAATAGACTGCTGCTTAATTGACGTGAGATATTTCAGCGTGCGCATATTGTGTGTGCGGTCGGCAAGCTTAATGAGCAGCACACGGATATCCCTGGCCATGGCAATAAACATTTTACGCAGGTTTTCCGCCTGGTGCTCCTCTTTTGACTTGTATTCCAACTTGGAGAGCTTCGTCACGCCGTCCACAAGCATGGCAATATCCGGACCGAATTCCGCTTCAATCTCTTCCAGAGTGACAATGGTGTCTTCCACTACGTCATGCAAAAGGCCCGCGACAATGGTGTCAATATCCAGCTCCAGTTCCGCCAGAATATTTGCCACACCGAGCGGGTGGGTAATATAGAGCTCTCCCGAGAAGCGCTTTTGCCCCTGGTGTGCCGCCACGGCATAGCGGTATGCCCTTTCCACAAGACCGAGGTTGGGTTCAACAGGATAGTATGATTTAATTTGCTCTTTTAATTCTCCCAGATTCATCATCTGTATCTCCCTCCGGGAAGGCCGTCCGGGCAGGCTGTTCCAAATAGCGTGCAATGGTCACAGCATCCGCTTCGTACCAGAAACGCTGGCAGGCGCGAAATGCCGCCAGGGTCTTGGTATCTTCCCGATATGTCTCCGATGTATGCAGATTCTCGGCCAAACCAGCCGCCTCAGCCGGTTTTCCGTCACCCAGTTCAGCAAAGACCGTCTTGGCCCGTGCCAGCAAATAGCGTGTAACAGGAACAGCAAGGCTGTTTTGTGCCAGATCGGTTGTGAGCGGCCCGCCGTGTTTTTCCAGGCAGGCGGCCAGCTGACAAAGTGTGTTCTCCTGTGGAATGCTGGCGGCAAAGATTCGCTCATTAAGCTGCAGTTCTTCACTGCCATAGTATAGATAGACCCTTTTGGGGCCGTGAAATTCAAGTCTGGTCAGATAGTCTTCCAGCGCTGCCCGGTCATAGGGAATATGATAAAAAACAAGAGCGTCACAGGCTGCATTCCCTGCTCCGCGGCCAAGCTGGGTGACTTGGGCCGGGGTACCGGCAAGTCCGGCTTTAATACCCTCCAGCGCCGCTTTGGTATTGACCCAGACAGCCAGAGACTGCTCCTTTGCCAGTTGGGACAGGTTGGCGTCTTTGGCCTGGATTCCCCGGCAGTCAATCACCTGGAATCCGTCATCCCCGGCGGCTGTGCGCAGGCCGCGCACATGCAGGGAAAGACTGGTACGCCCCTGCCAGGTATTGGCGGCCAGCGCCGTCACAATATCAACACAGCTACCCTGCGCAAGCTTCTGCTCCCCGCCGCCAAACTGAATACCGGCCAGTGCCGTTGACCCTTTTTGCAGGCGCAGCTGCAGGTGCCTGCCGCCGCTGCCCACACTGCGTGCGGCAGCGATGCCGGCACCGCGAAGCAAGAAGAGTGGTTCAGGGTTGCCGTTCCCAAACGGCTCCATTTGGGACAATTCACGAAGCAGGTTAAGCGACAGTTCCGCCGGGTCGGCTTCTGCCGCGACCAAAACTTCTGTCTCCGTCCGGCCCTGCGAGGCGACCGCGCGGCAAAACCCCTCACGAAACGCTTCCAGGCTGGCTGTGTCAACGGTGAGGCCCGCAGCCTCCCGGTGCCCGCCGTAACGGGCCAGGTGGGCTGAAGCCGCTTCCAGTGCGTCCACCACATTGCAGCCCGGCACGGAACGGACCGAGCCGCGTCCTTCTTCCCCGTCAAGGGCAATCAGCGCCGCCGGACGCTCAAACTCGGCAGCCAGCCGGCCGGCCACAATCCCCACCACGCCCGGATGCCATTTTTCATCCCAGAGCACCAGGGCCGGGTCATCGGCGCAGCTTTCGGCCAACGCACGCGCCTCGTCGAGAATTTTTTTCTCAACCTGCTGGCGCTGCTTGTTTTGCGCGTCAAGTTCCGCCGCCAGACCGTCTGCTTCATCCGAACCGGCCAAGAGAGCCCGTACGGCAGGAGAGGCATCACCAAGCCTGCCCGGTGCGTTCAGGCGCGGTGCCAGCGTGAAGGCAACCTGGGTAGCAGAGAGTTCTTTGTCCTCCATCCCGCTTACGCGGGCCAGTGCCGCCAGCCCCGGCAGGGGCTGTCTGTTTAAACGGTCCAGGCCGTGTTTAACCAGAATCCGGTTCTCTCCCAAAAGCGGCACCACATCGGCAATGGTCCCCAGCGCCACCAGATCAAGATAACTTTCTGTCTCCGCCGCCGGAAACCCGAGTAGGCTGTGCAGTGCCCGCACCAGCGTCCAGGCCACACCGACGCCTGCCAGGTTGCGCTCAGGATAACGGCAGTCCGGCTGTTTGGGATTCAAAACGGCAAACGCTGTGCGCTCACCGGAGAAACACTCATGATGGTCGGTCACAATCAAATCAAGCCCCAGGGACCGCGCGGTTTCCATTTCCGCAAACGAATTGGTGCCGCAGTCCACCGTCAGCGCCAGCCTTCCACCCTGTGCGGCAAAGCGCTCCAACTCTGCGGCCTGCAGCCCGTACCCTTCTTCCAGCCGGCTTGGAATGTAGTATTCCACGGGAATGTCCAGTTTTTGCAAAACATGCACAAAAAGCGTCACAGAAGTGACGCCGTCCACGTCATAATCGCCGCAAACCAGGACCGCTTCCCGCCTTTTTGCGGCCTGAGCCAGACGGCCGGCCGCTTCCCGCACACCTTTCATCAACAGCGGGTCGGCAAGATCCCTCAGGCTGCAGTGCAGAAAGCGCTGCGCATCCTCAGCGCCGGTGACTCCCCGCTGCAGCAGGCAGGCCGCAGTCAGCCTGTGCAGGCCAAGCTCTCCGGCCAGGCGCAACACGGCGGACGAATCAACGTCGGGAAGTTTCCAGGGCCAGGGTTTAGAGGGCATCGCTTTCTTTCTCCCCGGCTTCATTGTCTTTCTTGTTGTCTTCCCCGTTGTCGTCCCCAACCACCGGCATCTTTTCTTCTTCCTGGCATTCTTCCAGTTCCGCTTCCTTCTGTTTTAAGACCTGCTCGCACTCCGCGTTCACAAACGACAGGTCGTCGGAAAGAGCCCGCTTTTGTTCTTTTAAATCTTCCACTTCACGCGACAGGCGCTTGACTTTATTTCTGTAATCCCACATGGTAAAGCCTGTCCGAATCTGCGTAATCACGCCAAAGAGGCCCACAGCAAGAGCACCCATGGCCGCCGACGCCACAACGATAACGGCCACACTTGCTTCCACCGTGCCGAAGAAGTAGTTTACCGTGACAGGATCCGTATTTAAAAACGCAAAGAAGGCAATGACAAATCCAAAGACCAGGCCGACAATCACACTCATTTGCATACATACCCCTCCAAGAATAAATGCTTTGACAAGAATTCGTCAAATCCCTGTTAAATCCCTCTTTTCTCCACAATCATGACAGGGGTTTACGTGAATCAGAATGTCGGCAATTTCTCTTTTTTCTCCCAGCAGCGTTGCCTTGACCCGCCGGGCAACATCATGGCCTTCAAGCACGGTGATATTTTGATCCACACCAATCTCCAGATCCACAAAAATGTAGGGGCCGGCTACCCGCGCCCGGACACTGTGGAGTTCCCAGACGCCGTCTGTATCGAGTGTCATCTTTTTTACTTCGGAGATAAATTCATTGCCGGCCTGCGCATCCATCAGTTCGCTGGCGGCTTCCTTGGCAATAGACCAGCCCATACGCACGATAAATACCGAAACAACTATACCTGCGAGGGGGTCAAGGTAATACAGCTGCGGAATATTGAAGGTAAACCCCAGGCGCGCACCGCCGATGCCGGCCAGTGCGGCCACGGAAGACAATGCGTCACTGCGGTGCTCGTATGCATTGGCCACCAGCGCCTTACACTCATTGTCTGAGCCGATACGCAGCGTATGTCGAAACAGGCATTCCTTAACGAAAATGGAGATGACCGCAGCCCACAGAGCGGCCATTCCCGGTACGGGCCGCGAGGCGTCAAAAAGCGCCCGCAGAGAAAAGAAACCAATGTTCAAACCCGCCAGAATCACGATAATTGATACAATTTTGCTGGCGATGGTTTCCGCTTTGCCGTGGCCGTAAGGGTGATCATCGTCTGCCGGCTTACTGGCTACCCTGATCCCCACATAGACAATGGCCGAGGCCACAATATCCGCGGCGGAATGCAGCGAGTCCGCCAGCATGGCAAAACTTCCGGCAAAAATACCGGCGGCCGCCTTTAAGAGCACCAATATAAAATTGACCACCATGCCGGTCCGTGCGCCGGCCAGCGTGTTTTCCGTGCGATTATGCGAGACCATGCCCTTTCCTCCTCCGCAAGAATCATTTTCACTAAAAAGAAACAGCCTGGAGCCGAGGCTCTAGGCTGTTTTCGTCTTGATTTTTTTCAGCTCCCGTTCTTTCCAGGCCAACCAGAGGGGGCTGGCAATGAAGATGGAAGAATACGTGCCAAAGATTATACCCACAAGGAGTGCACTGATAAACGGGCGCAGCGTAATTCCGCCAAAGGCATAAATCGTCACCAGCACAAGCAGCGTGGTAACCGACGTGTTAATCGAGCGGCGCAGCGACTGCCTGATGCTGTTGTCCACAACTTCGCCCAAATCCTCTTTACGACGGTTTTTCAGGTTCTCACGGATTCTGTCAAAAATAATGATGGTATCGTTAATGGAGTAACCCAGGATGGTCAGGATGGCCGCAATAAAAGGCCCGTTGACTTCAACTTTGAAAATGGAGAAAAACATCAGAACCATAATCGCGTCATGAAGCAGTGCGGCAATAGCTGTGAAGGCAAAACGGTATTCAAAGCGCAGTGTGATGTAGAGAATCATCCCCACACTGGCTATCAAAAGCGCCAAAAACGCCTGCCGCTGCAGTTCACCGCCGACAATGGCTCCCACGTTCTCCACCCTCAGCAGATGGCCTTCTTCCAGGCCGAATTTTTCCTGGAATGCATCAAAGACTTCGTCCTGCTCTGCTGCGGTCAGTTCAGGGGTTTTAATCAGAAGCTCATGTGACTCACCTTCACCCAGTCCTTCCACACCCACTTTCTGAAGCGTGGCGCCTTCCAGACCCAGTGGAGTCAGAACATCCCGTGCGTCTTCCAGGGTGAATTGCTGGTTAACATCAATGTGAATTATCGTACCGCCGGTAAAGTCAATCCCGTAGTTCAGGCCGGAAGTGGCCAGGGAGAGTAACCCGACAAGAATCAGGAGTGCTGAAAACAGAAACGCAAATTTCCGTAATCCCACAAAGCTGATTTTTCCCACACGTGTATCTTTGATCCCGGCATTTTCAGGCGTCTTCAGGATTTCAGCGCGGACAGACTGGCGCAGCAGGAAGCGTGTCAGAATGATAGCGGTAAACATACTGGCCAAAATACCGACACTCAGAGTAACCGCAAAACCACGGACCGGTCCGGATGCAAACTGAAAGAGAACGGCCGCGGCAATCAGGGTGGTTACGTTGGCATCAAGAATGGCGCGGAATGCACGTTCGAAACCGGCCTCAATTGATGTGCGCATGGTGCGGCCCGCTTTTAGCTCTTCTTTAATGCGTTCATATATAATGACGTTGGCGTCAACCGCCATACCAACCGAGAGAATCAGACCGGCAATGCCAAAGAGTGTCATCGTTGCATTGATGGCTGTCAAAATACCAAACAGCAGGGCCAGGTAAGCAACCAAAGCCACGTTGGCAACAAGTCCGAATGTGCGATAGTAAAGCAGCATAAACAAAAGCACCAGAATCAAACCGGCTACGCCGGCACGGACACTGCGGTCCAGGGAATCCCGGCCAAGCTCGGGGCCCACTGCACGGGTTTCCATTTCCACCAGCTCCACGGGCAGTGCACCGGAACGGAGCATTAATGCCAGATTGCCCGCTTCTTCCAGGGTCATGCTGCCGGAGATCTGGGCCTGGCCTTCCGTGATTATCGCATTCACAACCGGTGTGGAAATCGGTTCATCATCCAGGTAAATGGAGATAACCTGTCCGATATATTTTTCTGTTGCTTCAGCAAACTTACGGGTGCCTTCCGGATTAAATTCCAATGAAACAGCCGGACGGTTCCGTTCATCAAACGTGGCACGGGCATCCTTTAAGTCGCCGCCGGCAAGAATGACTTCGCCGTCGGGGCCGATAAATTCCAGCATCGCTGTTTTGCCGATGACTTCACGGGCAGCCCGCTGGTCTTCAATGCCGGGGAGTTCAATACGAATCCTGTCTTCCCCTTCCCGCTGAATAACCGGTTCGGCAACGCCCAACCCGTCAATCCGGTTGCGGATAATGGTAATTGCACGATCAATTTTATCGCCGCCCTGGGTCTCATCTGCCTCGACAGCCTGATAAAGAACATAGACGCCGCCGCGCAGATCAAGGCCAAGATTAATGTTCTTTACGGCCTCATGTACAGCCAGTCCGCTTGCGGCCAAAATGATGACCACCACCAGAACCAGCGTGAGGAGACGGTTGCTTTTCATCCGGTTGACCTCCCTTGTTGTGAAAAAAAGAATAATAATGATTACACTAAAACATTAAAAAACGTAAAAAAGGGCGCTCTTTCCAGATCGCTCCGGCGAGACTGCCCCGAGTCCCAAAGCTAATTATAAACCGTTACCCCGATGTTGTCAATTTGTCTTTTTCGTTCATTTTATCTTTTTCGTTCACAGCAGTAATCACTGTTTCCAGAACCGCTTCAATTTCCATCTCGTCTGTGGGCAGATACAGGTCACAGTGCTGCCGTGCATGCGCCAGGCGCGCCCGCTGGTCATCGAGGCGTTCCTGGCCCCAGTAAATCTCCCGCCTTTTTTTGGCTGTTTGCAGAGTGCATGACAGGCAGACGAGATAATCCGGGTCCTTGCGCCGCCATAAGCGCTGTGCTGTGGAGTGCTCCTGGGCAATATTGACCGCACGATACCCCCGGGTCGTCAGGCCGCTGACCAGTGTGGTTTTTCCCGCCACACAGTTACCCACCACACCAATCACTCCGTTGTAGCCCAAATGCTTTCACACCTCCGCATTATACAGGATAGGTCACACGCAGCCGTCCGACCCTGTCTTCATCTGTGCCGTGAACGCCCAGCACCAAAAGCGTCATATCATCCGAGGCTCGTCCGTCCTCAAGCTGCATGGCCATGTCAAACACGCCGTCGGCCAGCTTCTGGCAGTCTGCCGCCGGTGTTTCTGCCAGCAGCGCAGTCAGCGTTTCCAGTTTGAGCTGGTTGTTGTTCTTGCGCCCGGCATGTAAAATCCCGTCTGTAAATGTCAGCAGCACAGTCTCTTCTTCCATGGTGATTTCGTGGATGACCGGCTTCATGTACTGGTGAAAACCAATTGGGTTCACCGTGTCTGCCAGCACTTCCACCCGGTCACCCTGCCTGACCAGCACCGGACAGTGGCTGTTGCGGGAGATGACAATGGTGCGGCTGCTTAAGTCGGCCGAAAGCATGGTTAGTGTGGCCGAAACTTTGCCGTCACGCAGTGCAAAGAGGTAATCATGGGCAGCACGTGCCACCGCACCGTCCCGTGCGCCGTCGGCAATCAGGGAAACGGCCTTACTCACCACCAGGTTGCTGATAATTTTGGCCGATCTGCCGCTGCCCTGCCCGTCGGCAATCAGGGCTGTCAGGCCGCCTTTGGGGCGTTCAACCACTTCTGCCGAATCCCCACTTTCCGCCACGGCATATTTTGTTGTCTTATTTATTGCCACTTCAATCCGCAAGAGATAACAGGCTCCCTTCCGTATTCCGTCCCAGGTACTGCGCAAGCACCCAGGCGAGATGTTCGTCCGCCACATCACGAAACAGCTTCACTTCGCCGATTCTCACCGGCAAAACAAAAACTGTATGGTCACCGTCGCGCTTCTTGTCATAGCGCAGTGCGTCAATCACCGCAGACGGTTCCAGTCCTGCCGGCGGCTCCTTTAGGCCAATCCGGCCGCAGAGAGCCAGCAGGCGCTCTGCTTCCGCCCGGCTAAAGACACCCATCTTCACCGCCAGCTGCGCCGCCATGGCCATTCCCACGAGCACCGCTTCGCCGTGCAGATAATGACTGTACGACGTCACAGCTTCCAGTGCGTGTCCCAGAGTATGGCCGAAATTAAGGATAGCCCGCAAACCGGCCTCTCTTTCGTCTTCGGCCACCACGCGCGCTTTCAGGCCGCAGCAGTCTCCCACCACTTCGGTGAGTACAGCCGTCTCCTTAGCCAAAAAACCGTCCCACTTTTCTTCCAGGTCGGAGAAGAGCGGTTCACTTAAAATCACACCGTATTTAATCACTTCTGCCGCACCGGCCAGAAACTCCCGCTTGGGCAGCGTGGCCAATGTTTCCAGTTCAATCCAGACCAGCTGCGGCTGATAAAAGGCGCCGATCAGATTTTTCCCCAGACGGTGGTTAACCGCCGTCTTGCCGCCCACACTGCTGTCCACCTGGGCCAGAAGTGTGGTGGGGACCTGAATAAAGGGCACGCCGCGCAGGTACGTGGCAGCCACAAACCCGGCCAAATCACCCACAACGCCGCCACCCAGGGCAATAATCACGCCGTGGCGGTCCAGCTGTGCTTCAATTGCCGCAGAGTAAAGTTCCTCGGCAAACGACAGCGTTTTGCTGCCCTCGCCTGCCGGCACCACCGCCGGCAATACATCAAAACCCGCCCTGTGCAGTTCGGCCACCACCTTGCCGCCGTAAAGGGGAAAAACATTCTCGTCGCTGACAAGCAGCGCCCGGCCGGGCTTCACTTTCTCCGGCCAGATGTCGGCGATGGCCGGCCAGATATTTTTACCGATCTGAATTGGGTAGCTGCGCTCACCGAGCGGCACCTGCACCATGCGCATCGTTATTTTACCCCCCCGCGCACCGCCAGGCGCTCCAGGTAGTTTTGGTAGTTTGTCAGCATCTCTTCCAGAGAATCGCCACCCAGCTTCTCCCGCAGCAAACAGGCCACTTCCCAGGCCACAACCGCCTCACCCACAACACTGGCTGCCGGTACGGCACAGGCATCGGAACGCTCCACCGCCGCCTCAAAGGGTTTGTAATCCCGCAAATCCACGCTCTTTAGCGGTTTATACAGCGTGGGAATCGGCTTCATCGCCGCACTGACAAGAATCATTTCGCCGTTTGACATGCCGCCTTCAATCCCGCCGGCACGGTTCGTGCGGCGGCGAAAACCGCGCACGCTATCATGGGTGATTTCATCGTGAACAACAGAGCCGGGCAGGCCTGCCAGGGCAAAACCGCCGCCCACTTCCACACCCTTGATGGCCTGAATGCTCATCAGTGCCGCTGCCAGGCGGCCGTCGAGTTTTCTGTCCCAGTGGACATGACTGCCAAGCCCCACAGGGACACCGGTAACGGCCACGGTAAAGACGCCGCCCAGGGAATCCCCTTCTGCTTTGGCGCTGTCTATCCGCTGCATCATCTTTTCCGCGGTATCTTTGTCGGCACACCGCACGGGAGACTCTTCCACTGTGTTATAGCGCGCCACAATTTCCTGCGGTACCATATCCACAGCAGTCACACCGCCGATGGCTGTGACCCAGGCAAAGACGTGAATATCAAAGGCCCGCAGCAGTTCTTTGGCCACTGCGCCCACAGCCACCCGCGCCGCCGTTTCCCGGGCGCTGGCCCGCTCCAGCACATCCCGCACATCATCAAGGTTATATTTCAACGCGCCGGAAAGATCCGCATGGCCGGGACGCGGCCGTGTCACTCCGGTGAGGTCCTCCGGCACCGGTCCGTCAACAGACATGGTTTCCTGCCAGTTGGCAAAGTCTTTATTGACAATCTGCAGCGTCAGCGGGCTGCCCAGTGTCCGGCCAAAGCGCAGCCCGGAGAGAATGTCGGCACGGTCCCGTTCGATTTTCATCCGTCCGCCGCGGCCATGGCCCTGCTGCCGCCTGGCCAGGTCGCGGTTCACTGCATCGGTGTGCACTGGCAAATTAGCCGGCAGCCCTTCAATAATGGCGCACAATGCCGGCCCGTGGGACTCCCCCGCAGTCAGAAAACGCATCACGGTGTTATGCCTCCTTCCATTTTTCTCGCCTGCCGTTTCCGCCACCAAAGGACAATCAGGCCGCCGTGAATCAGAATCAGGCTGACAATCTGTCCGGCCCGGAAGTTCCCCCAAAACGGAGCATCGGCCCTGACGCCCTCAATCCAGTAACGGCCTGCTGAATACCAGATCAGGTAACGAATAAACACGGCGCCGTCCGTCTTTTCTTTCCTGCTGATATAAATAAGAAAAGCAAAAACCAGCAGATTCCAGATAAATTCATAAAGAAAGGTGGGATGCCGCCAGGCGCCGTCAATAAACATGGCCCAGGGGACACTGGTTTCAATGCCGTATGCTTCCTGGTTAAAAAAATTCCCCCAGCGGCCGATGGCCTGGCCAAGTACCAGCCCCGGTGCGCAAAGGTCCGCCAGGCGCCAGAAATTAATACCGGTTCGCCAGGTATAAATCACAGCCGCCAGAACACCGCCCAGGATGCCGCCGTGAATGGAAAGGCCGCCCCCCCGGATATTCAGCATGGTAAACAAATCCCCGCCGTAGGTATCCCAGTTTAAAACCACAAACACAAAACGGGCCCCGGCAATTGCCAGCGGCACCGCCAATAACAGAAAATTAATCAGCCGGTCCTCACTAATGCCGTATTGATTTGTCCGGCGCAACGTCACAATCAGGCCCAGCAGCATCCCCAGGCTAATCATAATCCCATACCAGAAAACCGGGACGCCAAACAGGTGAAACGCCACAGGGTTAATCTGCATCACACGTATCCTCCCCAAGGACCTTTTCCAGTCTTAATAATTTTCTCTTCCAATGAAGACCGCCGTTAAACCCGCCCAAGCCCCCGTCGCTGCGCAGCACACGGTGGCAGGGCACAACAATCGGTATCCGGTTTGAGGCCATCGCCTGCCCGGCCGCCCTGACGGCCTGCGGCGAATCGGCTTCCATCGCCAGCCAGCGGTATGTGCGGCTCTCACCCCAGGGAATCCGGGCGCAGGCGGCCAGTGCCCGCCGGAAAAAAGGCGGATAGTCCCTATCATCCAGCGGCGCCGTAAAACAAACCGGCCTGCCGGCAAAATAATCGCGTAAATCGGCAGCCAAACCCGCCAGCCATGCCGGGTCTTTCTCACTCACCGACTCTAAGCGGCTCTCAATCTTATCGGGCAGCTCCAGCGCATACAACCCCGCCTCCGTATAAGCCACTCCCACAATACCCTTATCTCCGGGACGTCCCGCATCAACCGTAACTCCCCGCCACAGCAAATCACCCATTGCAAAATCCCCCAAGAAATTAAATGTAGAACATGTAGCCGTCACCGGCAAGTTTGCGCTGTTCTTCGACGATTTCAGCCAGAGTAATGCTGTCAAGCACATCGTTAATCTGGTCCCGTACCCTGCACCAAACGGTGCGCATGACACAATCCACTGAGCGTTCACACTTTTCGCCGCCCTGCTCGTTGATGACACATTCTGTGGGTGATACCGGCCCTTCCAGCACACGGATAATATCGCCAAGTGTAATATCTTCCGGTGCGCGCGCCAGACGGTAGCCTCCCTGGGCGCCGCGGACGCTGTGAATCAGGCCGGCCTTTTTCAGGCTGGCAAACAGATGCTCCAGATATTTCTCAGAAATATGTTCCCTTTGGGCGATACTTTTCAGTGCAATGGCGCCCTCTCCGCTGTGCATGGCCAGGTCATACATGGCGCGTACTCCATAGCGGCCTTTCGTTGAAAGCCTCATTCCCATCCCCCCACTTTTTTATAATACGTTGATCATTACTAATACTCGTCCAGCGTCAGTTTCTGCATGATCCGTTTTCCTTCCTTAAATGAAGCCACTTCCCGGTAGCCCAGTTTATACAGCACCAGGGCGGCACGCCGCAGTCCGCTGCCCACATCCTGAGGCCTGTGGGCATCGGATCCCAGTGTGACAGGCACTCCCATTTCATAACAGGTTGCCAGGAAAGCTTCCCCGGGATAAGATTCTCCCACCGGGGCACGCCAGCCTGAGCTGTTAATTTCCACACAAATGTCGGCCGCTTTGAGAGCCCGGCACGTACCCTCAAGCACATGGCTCCAGTCCCGGCGTGGAAAAAAAGAAAATTTCTTGACCACATCCAGATGGCCGGCTATCTGAAACAGGCCGCTTTGCGCCATTTGGCGCACAACGGAAAAATAACGGTCATAGAGCTCATCAATATCTTTATCGTTATACTGATTAATATGTCCGGGATGAGTAAAGTCCCACCCGTCGAGAAAATGGATGGAGCCGATTACGTAATCGA
Organism: Bacillota bacterium; assembly: GCA_033549345.1. Classification (GTDB taxonomy): domain Bacteria; phylum Bacillota; class Dethiobacteria; order Dethiobacterales; family Dethiobacteraceae; genus JAWSUT01. The sequence continues at coordinate 14,754 of JAWSUT010000038.1, forward strand.
ATGGATAGGCCGCCAGCAGTTTGGCCGTCTCTTTTTCCCGGCCGGGGAGATAGTCCATCTCCACACCCAGCCGGACAGGTATCTCTGCCGCAGCCTGCAGCTCTCTGACATCCTCAATATAGTCTGTCAGTTCATCCGGCCGCATGCTCACCGGCTTTTCGGGTGTAACGCCCAGCATCCCGAGCGGAAAGTGGTCGGCAAACCCGATCTCCGCCAGGCCTTTTTTTTGTGCAAACACCAGGTATTCCGCCATATCTCCGCAGGCATGGCAGCAGCGTGCCGTGTGAATGTGATAATCCAGTATCATCGTCTTTTACCCTTCTGCCGGCTTATGGCGGCGGGACAGTTCACTTAGTACTTCGGAGAGAGCCACATCTTTTTGCGCCAGAAGCACCAGCAGGTGAAACAGCAGGTCGCCGGACTCATAGATTAGCTCTTTTCTGTCTTCGTTTTTGGCCGCAATAATCACTTCGCCCGCTTCCTCACCCACTTTTTTAAGAATGCGATCCAGTCCTTTGGCAAACAGACCGGCCACATAAGACCCTTCGGGCCTGTTGATTTTGCGCTCCGCAATAATCCGCTCCAGCTCGGCCAGAAAATGTTCTGTTTTTGTGTCGCCGTCGGAGAGACTGCGGTAAAAACAGGTAGCCGCTCCGGTATGGCAGGCGCTGCCCGTTTGCTCCACATGCACCACCAGCGCATCGCCGTCACAGTCATAATCAATTCTACGCACAGTCTGGATGTGACCGGACGTAGCTCCTTTGTGCCACAGCTCGTTGCGGCTGCGGCTGTAAAACCAGGTCTGGCCTGTCTCCATTGTTTTCTTCAGCGATTCTTCATTCATATAAGCCAGCATTAAAACACGGCCGGTCTGCACATCCTGAATTACAGCCGGAATCAGGCCGGCTTTGTCAAACTTCAGTGTCGTCATAACGGACGGGCACCCCCCGCTCCAAAAGATAGCGCTTGACTTCGGCCACAGAAAATTCCCTGTAATGAAACACGGAAGCGGCCAGGGCCGCATCTGCCCGGCCTTGGGTCAGCGCGTCATAAAAATGCTCCATTGTTCCGGCGCCGCCCGAGGCAATCACCGGAATATGCACAGCCTGGGCCACAGCAGCGGTGAGGCGTAGATCATAGCCGTCCTTGCTGCCGTCACAGTCCATGCTTGTCAAAAGAATCTCGCCGGCACCGCGCTTCTCTCCCTCGCAAACCCAGGCAAGCGCCGATTTCCCCGTTGGCTTGCGGCCCCCGTGGGTATAGACCTCCCAGTCGTTCATCTGAGGGTTCCACTTGGCATCCACCGCCAAAACAATGCACTGGGAACCGAAGCGCTCGGCACCGGCTGTAATCAGCTCCGGGTTTTGCAGAGCCGCCGTATTGAGCGACACCTTATCGGCACCGGCCACCAGAATCTGCCGGACATGCTCCAGTTCACTAATCCCGCCGCCCACAATAAAGGGGATAAAAACCTGCTCGGCGGTGCGGCGCACCACATCAAGCATGGTTCCCCGCCCCTCGTGGGAGGCGGTGATATCCAGAAACACAAGTTCATCGGCGCCGGCCAAATCATAAAACCGGGCCAGTTCCACCGGGTCACCGGCGTCGCGCAGATTGACAAACTGGGTACCTTTGACAACGCGGCCCTCTTTGACATCCAGACAGGGAACAATCCGTTTGGCCAGCATCTTACGCGCCCCCCGCCAGAGCCAGCGCCTCTTGGAGGTCGACCCGCCCGGTGTAGAGCGCCTGGCCCACAATCACGCCGCTGACACCCAGCGGCTCCAGCTCCAGCAGGCTTGCTATATCCTGGATGGATGAAACGCCGCCCGAGGCAATGATGCGCAGGGGCGTCGCCTTGGCCATCTCCCGCAGCGCCGCCAGGTTTGGCCCCTGCAGTGTTCCGTCCCTGTAAATATCGGTGTAGATAATTTCCTTTACACCGAGCGTGGCAATCTTCTGCGCCAGGTAGACCGCAGTCAGCTCCGATTCTTCCACCCAGCCGCGAATAGCCACACGCCCGGCGCGGGCATCAATCCCCACCATCACCTGGCCGGGAAATTCCCTTGTTAACTCGCCCACCACCGCAGGCTCCGTTACGGCAACCGTACCCAGAATCACCCGGGCCACACCGCGCGAGAACAGGTCCCTCGCCGCGGCAGCATCACGGATACCGCCGCCGACCTGCACGGGAATGCGCACAGCACGGGCAATGCGGCCGATGACATCCGCATTTTTCAGCCCACCCGCAAAAGCCCCGTCCAAATCCACCAGATGGAGCCGTTCCGCCCCTTCTGCTTCCCAGCGGCGGGCTGCTTCCACCGGATCCTGATGATAAACCGTTTCCTTATCCAGCTCACCGTGAACCAGCCGCACGCAGCGGCCGTCACGGATATCGACAGCAGGAATAATTAACATTCCACCAACCTCCCGTAATTGGCCAGGATTTTCAGGCCCAGACGGCTGCTTTTTTCCGGATGAAACTGAATACCGAATACATTGCCGTGCTGGACCACCGCAGTAAATTCCGTGCCGTAATCCGCCGTTGCCAACGTCACGGCCGGGTCAGACGGACGGACATAATATGAGTGCACAAAATAAAAATAATCTCCGTCTTTGACACCGGCCAGGAGCGGATGCTCCCGTTTGACATTGAGCTGGTTCCAGCCAACCTGCGGCACCTTCAGTTCTTCACGAAAGAACACCACGTCACCGGCAATCAGACCCAGCCCGCTGTGGTCACCCATTTCTTCACTGCGGTCAAAAAGAAGCTGCAGGCCCAGGCAAATACCCAAAAGGGGCACTCCCTTTGCGACCCGGCTTTTGATTGTCCTCTCCAGTCCGCTCTGCCGCAGGCTCTCCATGGCCTGGCCGAACGCACCCACACCGGGTAAGACAAGGCCGTCTGCCGCTTCCAGGTCTTTGGGGTCGCCGGAAATCATTGCGGGAAACCCGGCCTGGGCAAAGCTGTTCTGGACGCTGCGGAGGTTGCCCACTCCGTAATCTATGATGACAATCATCTTCAGCCTGTCCTCCTGTCCATCTATCTTATTCCATAGCGAAAAGAAAAATCCTGCTAATTCGCTAGGTTATTCTTACTATAATATCCCCTTTGTTGAAGGAATACCCTGCACGCGGGGGTCAGCGGCGGTGGCTTCATCCAGCGCCCGCCCCAGTCCCTTAAAGACCGCCTCAATGATATGATGTGTGTTGCGGCCGTTCAACAGTTTTACATGCAGCGCGCATTTGGCGCGGTTGACAAAGGCCTGCAAAAATTCTTCCACCAGCTCCGTCTCGAATGTTCCCAGGCGGCCGGCGGGCAGGTTTACATCACAGGAGAGATACGGCCGTCCCGACAAATCTATGGCAATCATCACCAGCGTTTCGTCCATCGGCAGTAAAAACGAGCCATAGCGCCTGATACCCGCCTTGTCGCCCAGAGCCTCGGCAAATGCATCGCCTAAAACCAGCCCCAGATCTTCCACCAGATGATGGGCATCCACCGGCAAATCACCCGCAGCGTTTACCGTCAGGTCAAAAAAACCATGGCGCGCAAACAGTGTCAGCATATGCTCCAGAAACGGAATCCCAGTCGACAGCTCTGCATTGCCCCTGCCGTCGATGTTTAACGTCAGCTCAATGGCTGTCTCAGCCGTTTTGCGGCTGATCTTCGCTTCCCTTGTTTTCAAGATACACCCTCCTCACTTTCACCGCCCGGGCGTGGGCGTCGAGCCCCTCCACAGCGGCCAGCCCTTCTATCGCTTTGGCCGAACGCAGCAGCGCTTCCGGCGGATAGTAAAGAATACTTGTCTTTTTCAAAAAATCATCCACCGACAGCACCGAGGAAAAGCGGGCTGCTCCCGCCGTGGGCAGCACATGATTGGGTCCGGCCCAGTAATCACCCACGGGTTCCGGGGTATAGGCTCCCAAAAACACCGCGCCGGCATTTTGCACATCTTTTACTACTTCCCACGGATTGACAACCTGCAGCTCAAGATGCTCCGGCGCCAGGAAGTTGACAATCTTCATGGCTTCCGCCAGCGATTCCACCAGAATCATCGCTCCCTGCTGCTGCAGTGACGCCTTGGCCACGTCACAACGTTCCAGTAGAGCGCACTGCCGGGCCAGTTCCTTTTGCACATCAACGGCCAGCTGCTTCGATGTGGTAACGCAGTAGGCCGCCGCCAGCGGGTCGTGCTCCGCCTGGGACAGCAGGTCGGCTGCCACAAACTGGGCCCGGGCGCACTCATCGGCCACAACCAGTACCTCACTTGGCCCGGCCAGCATATCGATTCCCGCCGCACCGGAAACCTCCCGCTTTGCCAGCGTAACGTAGAGATTGCCCGGCCCCACGATTTTTGCCACCTTCGGTACGGTCTCCGTGCCGTAGGCCAGCGCCGCCACT
>JAWSUT010000039.1:0-18816 GCA_033549345.1 Bacillota bacterium
AGATCTGTCAAGAATATTTTCCCTTATTTTTAAGGGTTTTTTGGGATCATAGGTATAATAATCCGGGAATGCAGGTTGTAATTCTGGATTTAATGCTGCCGGGCCTGCCGGGAGAAGATATCTGCAAACAGCTGCGCCGCCTGGGAAGCCCCATTCCCATTATTATGCTTACGGCAAAAGGCGCGGAAGAGGAGAAAATCCGCGGCCTGGGCCTTGGCGCCGATGACTATATCGTTAAACCCTTTAGCCCCGGTGAACTGGTGGCACGTGTGCTGGCAGTCCTGCGGCGGTTTCGTGCCAAACCCGGTGTCCTGGCCGATGTATTGGAGTTTGCAAACGGCGAATTGGTCGTTGATACGCTGCGGCATGAAGTTCTGTTTCGCCGTGAAAAACTGGAACTGACGGCAACGGAATACAAACTGCTTGCGGCAATGGCCAAAAGCCCGGGGCGCGTGTTTTCCCGCGGTGAACTTCTTGAGATTGCTCAGGGGGCGCTGGCTACAGGTTATGACCGGACGATTGACAGTCATATTAAGAACCTGCGGCAAAAGCTGGAACCTAAACCCGATGAACCGCGTTTCATCCGGACGGTATACGGTATCGGCTATAAATTTGAAGGTGACTAAACATGAAAAACAGTCTGTCCAGAAAAATAACACTGTCAATGGTGGCGCTGGCCGTGGGAGGGATTCTCTTCACAGCCATACTCACCAATTTAGTGCTGGGCTGGAATTTCCAGCGCTATCTCCGTAACGTACAGGAAGAACAAAACCGCCTGATTGTGGAGACACTGGCGGAGTTATACGGTGAGGCCACATCGTGGATGGCGGTGCGCAGGTCCACGATGCATGTGGGTTCCACAACCGGAACCCAAATCCGTGTTTTTGATAATGACGGCGACCTGATTGCCGATTCCCTGACAGGGATGACACAGGGCATGCACGGCCGGCGCTGGCGAAATGCACAAGAGCAGCGCGGACGGACCTACCAGTATCCTTTGTTTATAGACAACCAGCAGATTGGTACTGTGGAAATTACCCATCTGGGGCAGGAAGGGCTCTGGACCGGTGAAGCCCTTGTTTTCAGGCGCACTGTGCAGCAAAGTGCCATTTTAACCGGCCTGATTGCAATTCTCGCTGCAGCGCTGGTGGGAAGTACCCTGGCCCGCCGGCTGACAGCGCGCCTTGCTTCCCTAACCGGTGCGGCTGAGAAGTGGGGGAGCGGGGAATTTACCACCCGCGTTGGCGAAGAAGGCGACGACGAACTGGCGCTGCTTGGCGGCGCCATGAACCGCATGGCAGGACGGCTCGGGGAACAGAGCCGGCTGCGTAAAAAACTGACGGGTGACATCTCCCACGAACTGCGCACCCCTCTGACCACCATACAAAGTTATCTGGAAGCTTTTCTTGACGGAGTGTTGGCGCCCGACCGGGAAAATGTCAGTGCAGTTCTTGACGAAACACATCGGCTGGGCAGACTGGTCAATGACCTGCAGGAGCTGACCAACGCTGAATACCGGGCCAAGGACGTGGAGCTTGTCGTTATGGATCTGGCAGATTTTACAGAAAGGGAGGCCGAGAGAATCCGGCCTCTGCTGCAGCAAAAAGGAATTGAGCTGGAGCTGGAGAAACCGCAAAATCCTGTGGGAGTTCTTGCCGAAGAGGGGCTGCTGGAGCGTGTACTGGGCAACCTGCTTGTTAATGCCTACAAATATACACCGGAAGGCGGCAGAGTTACCGTCAGTGTGTTTGATAACGGGGACCGCGCCGGTGTATCCGTAACGGATACAGGGATTGGCATCAGCAAGGAGCACCTGCCGCATCTCTTTGAGCGCTTTTACCGTGCGGATCCGTCCCGTGCAAGAGCCACAGGCGGCTCAGGCATCGGACTGGCCATTGTCAGGGAGCTGGCGGAAGCGATGGGCGCTTCGGTGGATGTGCAAAGCGAGCCGGAAAAAGGCAGCACATTCCGGGTTATTTTACAAAAACCGCCGTTGTAATCAATATGCTCAAAACAAAAGATCCCGGCACCACAGCGCAGGATTGCACGCGCAGCGGTCCGGGATTTTTATATTGTATACGCTGAGGATGCCGGGACTCCGCAGCGACAAGGTAATGCGCCTTTTCCCTCCACGGCCATCGGCCTTCAGGCCGTTCAAAAAGGATGCAGGACGCGAAGCCAGGAGTTTTGGCACCGCAGGCGTATATCGTATACGCTGAGGATGCCGGGACTCCGCAGCGACAAAGTAATGGCCTTTTTCCACGGCCATCAGCCTTCAGGCCGTTCAAAAAGGATGCAGGACGCGAAGCCAGGGGTTTTGGCACCGCAGGCGTATATCGTATACGCTGAGGATGCCGGGACTCCGCAGCGACAAAGTAATGGCCTTTTTCCACGGCCATCAGCCTTCAGGCCGTTCAAAAAGGATGCAGGACGCGAAGCCAGGGGTTTTGGCACCGCAGGCGTATATCATATACGCTGAGGATGCCGGGGCCCCGCAGCGACAAAGTAATGCGCTTTTTTCAACGGCCTGAGGGCTGATGACTTCTTGCGTTACCACAGCAAACACTATATAATGTGTGGTGACAAGACAGATGAAAAAAACGTCAGTAGGTGAAAAATATGGCTGAAAATTGGCGACAAACGTATCTTCGCGCACTTCCCGCAGTGGATGTGGCGGCCACAATTTATAAACGGACCAACCCGGCCACGCGCTACCCTCACCCCCTGATTGTTCAGGCTGTGCAGGAGATTGTGGAATCACTGCGCCGGCAGATTTTGTCGGCTAAGGTAGAGGATGAACTGGTGGGGCTGGCGACCACGCCCGAGGAAGTGGCACTGCAGGTTGAGGCCTGGCTTGGCTGCCTCGACGGACCGTCATTGCGCCGCGTAATCAATGCCACAGGCACTGTGCTGCATACCAATATGGGCCGGGCTGCCCTGCCGGAGGCGGCAAAGGCCGCTATGCGCGATGCAGCCGGCTACTGCAATCTGGAGATTGACCTGAAAGAAGGACGGCGCGGTTCACGTCATGACCATGTGGAAAAGCTGCTGATGAGCATTACCGGCGCCGAAGCCGCCTGCGTGGTTAACAACAATGCGGCTGCGGTTATGTTGTGTCTGAACACCCTGGCATCCGGCAAAAAAGCCGTTGTTTCCCGGGGTGAACTGGTGGAAATCGGAGGGAGTTTCCGTATCCCCGATGTGATGGAGGCAAGCGGTGCGATCCTCAGGGAAGTGGGAACAACCAATAAGACGCATCCGGCCGATTACCGGAATGCCATAGACGAGGATACCGCACTGCTTTTAAAAGTACATACCAGCAATTATAAAGTTGTGGGCTTTACTGCCGCGGTGGATGTTCCTGAATTAGTCAATCTGGGCCGCGAGCATGGCCTGCCCGTTATGGAGGACCTGGGCAGCGGCCTCTTTATTGACCTGACGGGCTACGGCCTGGAAAAAGAGCCGCTGGTCGGTGAGCGGATTGCTGCCGGTGTCGATGTTCTCACCCTGAGTGGAGACAAGCTGTTGGGTGGTCCGCAGGCGGGGATTATTCTGGGAAAGCGCTCCTTTGTGGAGCGGATTAAGAAAAACCAGCTTATGCGTGCGCTGCGTCCGGACAAAGTCACACTGGCGGCCCTGGAAGCCACGCTGCGCATCTACCTGACCGGCAACCCCCTGCAGGAAATCCCCGTACTTGCCATGTTGGCGATTCCTGCAGAGACTCTCAAACGCCGGGCGGGCAGCCTGGCAGAAGCGCTGCGCAAAAAAGCACCGGGCCTGCTCAGTGTGAATGTCCGCGCGGACTACTCTTATGTGGGCGGAGGCGCCATGCCGACAACGAAACTGCCAACCACGGTGGTGGCTGTCCGTCCCGTAAACAGGTCGTTTAGTGAGTGGGTGCAAAAGCTCCGCTTGGCCAGGCCGGCTTTGGTGGGTCGTGTGCAGGATGACTGGCTGCTGCTGGACCCGCGCACCATCGCCGAGTCCGAGGAGGAAGAGGTGGTCCGGTGTCTCACGTAATTATCGGTACGGCGGGCCACGTAGACCACGGTAAAACCGCGCTGATTAAGGCACTGACCGGTGAGGATACCGACCGGCTGCGTCAGGAAAAAGAGCGCGGCATTTCCATCGAACTGGGTTTTGCCCCATTTAAACTGCCAAGCGGCCGTCTGGCCGGTGTGGTGGATGTTCCCGGTCACGAACGGTTTATTCATAATATGTTGGCGGGAATCGGCGGCATCGACCTGGTGCTTTTGGTGGTGGATGTCACCGAAGGGGTCATGCCCCAGACGCGTGAACATGTGGAAATTATGGATCTTTTACATATCGGCAGGGGGATTGTGGTGCTGGCCAAGACAGACCTGGCCGAAGATGAAGACTGGCTTGACCTGGTGGAAGAAGAAGTGCGCGAAGCGCTGCAGGGAACGTTTCTGGAGGATGCCCCCTATTTTCGGGTGTCCGCCCATACAGGCCAGGGGCTGCAGGAATTGGTCGCCGGCATTGACCGGCTGACCGAGCAAATGCCGGCACGGGATGACCGCGCACCCCTGCGCTTGCCGGTGGATCGTGTCTTTAGCATTGCGGGGTTCGGCACTATCGTGACCGGGACCGTCCTGGCCGGTAAAATTGCACCGGGCATGAATGTGGAAGTGCTGCCGGTGGGCCGCACCGTCCGTGTGCGGCAGATTCAGGTGCACGGCGCACAGGTCCAGGAGGCCACCGCCGGGCAGCGTGCCGCCGTCAATCTCTCCGGCTTGGAAAAGGAAGCACTTCTGCGCGGCAGTGTGTTGGCAGTGCCGGGGTCCCTGGCCGCCACCTATATGCTTGATGCCCGTCTGAAACTGCTGCCGGGTGCACCCAGGGCGCTGAAAAACCTCACCCGCGTCCATGTCTATCTGGGCACCGGACGCTCCGTAGGCCGGATTGCGCTGCTGGACAGGGACGAACTGGAACCGGGCCAGGATGCCCCGGTACAGCTGCGCCTGGAAAGGCGGCTTGTGGCCCAAAGCGGTGACCGCTTTATTATCCGCAGTTTTTCACCCATGGCCACCATCGGCGGCGGACTTGTCCTCGATGCCAGCCCCCTGAAACACAAACGGTTCAGGCAGGAAATTCTGGACAGGATAAAAGAACTGGAAAAGGGAGACCCCGCTGCGCCGCTCTTGCAGCGTATCCGCCGTGAGTCTGCCGTGACCCATGCCACACTGGAAAAGCAGGCGGCCCTGGCGCCGGACACCTTAAAAATGTATCTGGACCGGCTGGAAGAAGAAGAAAAGATCATGAAGGCCGGCAATCTCTGGCTTGATGCCACCGCAGTCTGGGAGTGGCAGGAAAAGCTTCTGGCTGCCCTTGAGGCATTTCACCGCTCTAATCATCTTTTGGTGGGCATCTCCCGGGCTGAACTCAGAAACACACTGCCAAAGGATGTGCCGCAAAAAATCTACGACTGGCTGCTGGCCGGTTTAGCCGATGAGGGGCAGATTGCAATCCATGAAGACCTGGTGGCCCTCGCCTCACACACTCCGCAGCCCAGTGAAGAAGAAACAAAGCAAATGCAGGAGCTGCTGTCTCTATACCAGGCAGGAGGCTTTACACCGCCCACGCTCAAAGAGGCAGCACCCAAAATCGGTGTAACACCGGAGCAGGCGGATAAACTGCTGGCGTATTTAGCCTGGAAGGGCGAGCTGGTGCGCCTGGATGACCAACTGGCCTTCCATCAGGAACATTTTCAACGGGCCAAAGAAATGCTTTGTCAGCACTTCCGTGAAAACAAAACGCTGGCAGCGGGAGAATTCAGGGAGAAACTCGGTTCCACACGAAAGTTTGTCCTGCCGCTTCTGGAGACATTTGACAGAATGAAATGGACAAGACGCATGGGTGATGAACGTGTCCCCTGGCGTCTTGATATCGAAAACTGCGGGGGGGATGGCCGTGGATAATGAGCGTAAACGTCTCACACAACTGACCTGCAGCGGCGGGTGAGCGGCAAAAATGCCCCCCGGGGCACTGGCACAGGTACTGTGCCACCTGCCGGAAATGAAGCATGAAGATCTGTTAGTGGGCTGTGATTCCTTTGCCGACGCCGCCGTTTACCGCGTCCGCGCCGACCTGGCGCTGGTGCAGACACTGGATTTCTTTACCCCTGTGGTGGATGACCCCTACACTTACGGGCAAATTGCCGCTGCAAATGCTCTTTCCGATGTCTATGCCATGGGAGCAGCACCCCTGACGGCTATGAACATTGTTTGTTTTCCCTCCCGTACCCTGGGGCCTGATGTCCTCGGTGAAATTCTGCGGGGTGGTGCCGATAAAGTCCTGGAGGCGGGCGCCCTGATTGTGGGCGGCCACAGCGTGGAAGATAACGAGCCCAAATACGGCCTTTCGGTCACCGGCACCGTCCACCCGGACAAGCTGGTGACAAATGACAGAGCCCGGCCCGGTGACACGTTGGTCCTCACCAAACCAATCGGGTCCGGCCTGGTGCTTACCGCCGCCAAAGCGGAGATGTCCTCACCCGGAGAGCTGGAAGCAGTAATCCGATCGATGCGCACTCTAAACAAAGACGCTTCTGTGGCCATGCAAGAAACCGGTGTCCATGCCGCAACCGACATCACCGGCTTTGGCCTTTTGGGCCACACCAGGGAAATGGCTCTGGCAAGCGGCGTATCTGCTGAAATCTCCTTTGGCCGTGTGCCCCTTTTTCGCGGTGCCCTGCAGGCTGCCGGCCTGGGATTGGTTCCCGCCGGTGCGTATACCAACCGCGACTATGTGGCTGACGGTATACATATACCCAATGAAAGCGCTGTGGGAGAGCGGCAGATGGACATTCTCTGTGACCCGCAGACTTCAGGCGGCCTTCTGATTTCAGTGGCCCCCGAAAAAGAAAAAGAGCTTTTGGCCGCCCTGGCCGCCCGCAATGTGGCGGCTGCCGCCATCGGCCGTGTAACGGGCGATGAAAAGGGCAGAATAACTATATTGCCGTAAAAATTTCCTGGCGTTGGAGGTTATGGAGTTGACTGAAGAAAAAAAGAGTTTCCTGGAACGGAAAAATATTGTCTTTTCCCTGGAGCGTTATTTTATTGACGCCCTGGGCGCCATGGCGCTTGGCCTGTTTGCTTCACTTATTGTAGGCCTTATCCTGCGCACGGCCGGGCAGCAGTTAGCCGGAGCATTTGGCGATGCGGCCGTGTATACATTCCTGATTGATATCGGTCAGGCCGCCATGGACATGATGGGGCCGGCAATCGGTGTGGCCGTAGCCTTTGGCCTTAAGGCACCCCCGCTTGTTTTGTTTGCCAGTGTGATTACCGGCGCCGCCGGTGCTCAGCTTGGCGGGCCTGCCGGGTCCTTTGTAGCCGCCGTTATCGGCGCTGAATTCGGTAAAGCGGTTTCCCGTGAGACGAAGGTAGACATTATTGTGACCCCTGCAGTCACCATCGCTGCCGGATTTCTGGCAGCAATACTGGTTGGTCCCGCGGTAAGTGCTTTTATGAAGGGTTTTGGCCAGGTGATTATGCGGGCCACCGAGCTGCAGCCTATCCCGATGGGTATTATTGTCGCTGTGTTGATGGGACTGGCTTTGACCGCACCGATTTCCAGCGCTGCACTGGCGATTATGCTTAATCTTTCCGGGCTGGCGGCGGGTGCTGCCACAGTAGGTTGTGCCGCTCAGATGGTTGGCTTTGCCATGGCCAGTTACAAGGAGAACGGCTGGGGTGGCCTGATATCGCAGGGTGTGGGCACATCCATGCTGCAGATTCCCAACATTGTCAAAAACCCGTGGATACTCGTTCCTCCCACACTGGCGGCAGCCATTTTAGGGCCGTTTGCCACCACCATCTTCCAGATGGACAACATTCCCATCGGAGCGGGTATGGGCACCAGTGGCTTTGTGGGCCAAATTGGCACCGCCACCGCCATGGGCTTTAACATCCCGGTCCTCTTAAAAATCATCCTCCTGCACTATCTCCTGCCCGGCGTTTTGGCCCTGCTCTTTGCCCAGTGGCTTCGTTCCGCCGGCTATATTAAGCCCGACGACTACAAACTCGACCTCTAATCTGCAGGAATATGCAACCTGATAAAACAAAAAGTGCTCTCATCTTTTGTGTAAAGATGAGGGCACTTACTCGTTACGGAATAAATCGGTTCAGGAGAATGTCTTCAACATTCCTTCTGCCGTCGATCACAGCCAGGATAAACACTGTGTTCCCTTCCGTCTTATACATAATCCGCCAGGGTGGGCTGATTAATTCTCTGTACGTGAGAATCCCAAAATACTCCAACTCGGGAACAATCCTGCCCTGTGAAGGCATGTCCTTTAAAAGAGCTGTTTTTTGTTTCAGATCATGGTATACTTTGTTTGCCTGTTTCCCGCTGTCGGTTGCAATATATGCCAGGATTTTTGCTAAATCTCCTCTGGCTGTATTTGTCCAGGCTACATGATACGGCTCCCTGCTCATTTGCCATACGTCCTGTCCAGATCGGCAAAAAATTCTTCCTGCGGCAGAACATTCCCTTTTGCTGCATCGTGCTCACCCTGGGCGAGCAGTTGCAATAGGCCCAAAGCTTTCTTCATTTTTTCATAAGTCTCCGTATCCAGTAACACAGCTTTAGCCTCTCCGTTTTGTGTCACGTAAACAGGTCTGTGGGTTTCATTGACCTGTGCCAGGATTTCTGCTGCGTTAGCTTTAATATAGGAAATTGGCCGGATATCTTCTTTGCTGTTCACTATTTTTCACCACCTCGGTACAAATATGATACTAAATTTAGTCCTATTGTGTCAATAAGTAACTGTGTGGGACAAGTAACCTGTCCCCTTGTCCCAGTGTGACGGGTGTCACAGGAAAAGGCGATCTTAGCGGGTAAAATGAGGGAAGAGGAGGCGTTCGCATGGAGAAAAACGATACGAAAAAGGAAAAAATTGCTGTCCTGCGCTGTGAGACTGTATCCGAGGTTTGCCCGGGTTCGGGCTGCCTGAAAGCATACAATGCCCGCCGCGTGCACTTTAAGCACACACCGGAGGATACGGAGATGATTGGATTTTTCACCTGCGGCGGCTGCTCGGGGCGACGGGTGTCGCGCCTTGTAAAGGCTCTCTTAAAAAGCGGGCTTACCACTGTGCATCTGAGCTCCTGCATGCTGATGGACGGAGATTACCCCAAATGCCCGCATCTTGATGAAATCAAAAAAACAATTGAAAAACTTGGCGTAAACATTGTGGAAGGGACACACCACTAAAAAACTGCAAAAAGGGGACAGACCCCTTTTTGCAACAAACAGAAACCATCCCGTAAAATTGCACCATTAAAATTAAAAATGCAAAAAAGGGTCTGTCCCTTTTTTCATTCAATTTTCGCGGGAAAGAAATGTGGCTGCCGAAACGGCAGCCATTATTTTTTATCAGGTGTGGCGGACTTCTTGTTTATAGGCGAGGAGAATAATTTCTTCTCCGCGGCTGGCATGGTCGGGTTGTGAGTTAATAAATGTCTCTGTGTCTTTGATTTTATCCAGTTCTTTGTCCGTTAAATCCGCAAACCTGACATCTTTGTTGTGATGCATACGACACCTCCTTTATGGTTTATATTTTAGTTTTTATGGAATCCTAATTTGTTATACAAGAGTTAGCAAAGAAAAAAAGTTAAATTAATCCCACTGCAAAAATCATACTCATATCATAGAGAAGGTTTTACTTTTTGCAATGATGTGAACAGGAGGATATGTATGTGCGGATTTATCGGAGTTTGGAATAAAACAGGCCGGCGGACGGAGTTTGACATGGATGTGCTTTCAGAAACGTTTGCGCATCGCGGGCCGGATGATGTGGGCCGTGCGTATCTGGGCCATGTGGCGATGGGGTTTCGACGTCTGAAAATTATTGATATGTCTCCCCGGGCACGCCAGCCGATGATCAACGAGGACGGCACGCTAACCCTGGTCTTTAACGGGGAAATTTACAATTATAAAGCCCTTCGTGAGGAACTGAAGCAAAAAGGACACGTATTCCGCAGTGACACTGACAGTGAAACCATCCTGCACCTCTATGAAGAAGAGGGGGAAGAATGTGTCAAAAAACTGCGTGGGATGTTTGCTTTTTGTCTCTACGACAAAGCAAAGGATCAGTTTTTTGGCGCACGCGACCGTTTTGGCATTAAACCGCTTTTCTGGCTGGAGACAGAGACGTATTTTGCCCTGGCCTCAGAGGCCAAGGCGTTTACCCGGCTGCCGGGTTACACGCCGCGCATTAACACTGCGGCCATTCCCCATTACTTAACATTTCAGTATGTCCCCGAGCCGGAGACGATGTTTGCCGGTGTCAAAAAGATTCCACCGGCTCACTTTTTTGTCTGGAAGAGCGGGAAACTGTCCCTTTCACGTTACTGGCAGGCGGAATTTTCTCCGCGAGAGGGACGGTTCGAAGAGTTTGTGGAAGGGACGCAGCATGTACTGCGGGAATCGGTACGGCTGCATACCCAGGCCGATGTGCCCTGGGGCGCCTTTCTCTCCGGCGGCATCGACTCTACCGTAATTGTGGGCCTGCTGCGCGAGATGGGGCCGGTTTCCACGTTCAGCGTCGGTTACGAAGACGAAGAATACAGCGAACTCTCCGAGGCGGCGGAAACGGCGCGTTATCTGGAGACAAAGCATGAGGAATACTTAATCAGGCCGGAAGAGTTCTGGCAGCATCTGCCCAAACTAATCTGGCATTTTGACGAACCGGTTGCGGACCCGGCTGCCATCTCGCTCTACTTTGTGGCGCGGATGGCGCGCAGAAAAATTACGGTCACACTTTCCGGGGAAGGGGCCGATGAAGTGTTCGGCGGCTACGCCATTTATAAAGAACCCCTGGATCTGGGCCGCAGCGCCTGGCTGCCGCTCCCGGCACGCAAAGCAGCCCACAGGCTCTGGCCCGGTTTTCTGCCCGGTAAAAACTACCTGCGCCGGGCAGTTACGCCCATTGAGAAGCGCTATTTCGGCAATGCCTTTATCTTTAATGAAGAGGAGAAAAAAGCACTGCTGAAGCAAAAGAACTTTTCGCCGGCCACAGCGGTGACGGGCCCGCTTTACAGAGAGGCTGCCGCCTATGACGATGTGGCCAAGATGCAGTATATCGACTTGCATGCCTGGATGACGGGTGATATTCTGGTGAAGGCGGATAAAATGACCATGGCCAATTCGCTGGAGCTGCGTGTGCCTTACCTGGATCACCATGTCTTTGAGTTTGCCGCCACGATTCCTCAGAAATACAAAATCAAAAAGGGACTAACCAAATACGTGCTGCGCCGGGCGTTTGCCGATTTGGTACCGCCGGCGGCAATTAACCGGCCCAAACGGGGTTTTCCTGTACCTACACGTGTCTGGCTGCGCGGACCCCTGGCCAAAGAGGTGGCCGAGTTGCTGGCCGACCCGGCCCTGGGGCAGTATTTTTCCCGCTCGGCGATCCGGAAACTATTGGCAGACCATCGTGACGGGAACGCCGACAACAGCCGTAAAATCTGGGCACTTGTCGTTTTTGCTCTCTGGCGTCAGCAATATGTAAAAAGTGACATCTGACACTTTTCTAAAAAAGTAAGAGGAAACTGGTAATTCATATCGAATTACTTTTAAGCGCTGAAACATGCGCTTTTGTTTTGTTTCAAATTTAAACCTTTGCCAACAATGACCCCTGGAATGGACAAGCCCCTGCCGCTGCGCGGGTTTATCCACGGCTTGTCCGGGGAAGCGTCGGAAAAAGTTCAAGCTTTGGACAAAAAATGTTCACGTTTGCAACAGGGCCGGGTGGTATAATTTAGGGTAGTAGAATGTGCTAATTGTCACAAGTTGGAGAGGGGGCGAAGCTGGTGGAGAACAAAGTCGAGATTATAAACCTCAGTAAAGCGTACCAGTTTCGCAAATTGTTTACAGATGTCAATGTAACGATCCCCGATCACTCTGTTTTCGTGGTCCTGGGCCATAACGGTGCCGGCAAGACCACTTTTTTGCGTATTCTCTGCGGCCTGATTCCCGCCACATCGGGCAAAGTGGAATTTACTCTGGGCGGCCGTGTCCTGACTCCCAAGGAAAAGCGGGCAGGGTTGGGCCTGGTTTCCCCGGATCTTGAACTGTACGGAGATTTATCAGCGGTGGAAAATCTGGAGTTTTTCGCCGGCGTTAGGGGGCTGCCCTTTACCCTGGACCGCGCCCGTGAAATCCTGGAATTTGTCGGTTTAAAAGGCAGGGGCCGCGACCATGTCTGCACCTTTTCCTCCGGTATGAAACAGCGCATGAAGTATGCCCAGGCACTGCTGCATGACCCGTATATCCTGGTTCTGGACGAGCCGACATCCAACCTGGATGAAAAAGGTGTGGCGCTTGTGGATACAGTGATTAAGCGCCAGAAGGAAAAAGGTATTGTGATTATGGCCACCAACGAGCCAAGGGAGGTGTCGTATGCAGACCAAACCCTTTCACTGGCTTAGAAGCGGCCTGGCGGTGCTGCAAAAGGACCTGCGCATTGAATTCCGCACGCGGTATGCCTACAGCGCCCTGGTGATGTTTGCTATCACCACGCTTGTTACAGTCAGTTTTTCCGTGGGCGGCTCGATTCTGGATTCCGACATCACGGCGGCCCTGTTCTGGGTGATTCTCTTCTTTTCCGCTATGGCCGGCCTGTCACGCACCTTTGTCCAGGAAGAAGAGACGGGCACCGTCATTGCCCTGAAGATGGCGGCGGACCCGGAACCCGTCTTAATCGGCAAATATCTTTTTAATGTGTTTCTGCTCTTTAGCCTGGCCGTACTGATTGTTCCCCTGTTTCTGGTAATGCTAAACGTCAAGGTTGTTCTGCCCCTTGGCCTGCTGGCCACAGTATTTCTCGGCAACCTGGGCCTGGCCGGCGCCAGCACAATTCTGGCCGCCATTGTCTCCAAAGCCGGCGCCAAAGGTTCCCTGATGACGGTTCTGGCATTTCCCATTCTGCTGCCGCTTTTATTCGGCGCCATCAGCGCCACCCGTACCGCCCTGGGCGGCGGGCTACCCGAGGCCATTGTCACCGATCTCTGGATGCTGCTTTTTTATAACGGCGTGGCCATTGTCGCTTCACTCCTGCTGTTTGAGTATGTCTGGAACGAGTAATTATTTGTCCTTATTATTTTTTACTTATTAATCAGGAAGAGAGGGAGAAAAGAGTGATTGGGCCGATACTTTTAGGAATCTGGATGACTGTTGTCATCCTCGCATCGTTTCTCTATATGCCCGCCACCCAGGGCCTTGGTGAGACCGGCCGTATCATGGTCTACCATGTCCCGGCAGCCTGGATTGCTGTGCTTGCCTATCTGATGGCCATGGTTAATGCCGTCGGCTACCTCCGCAAAGGAGACATCCGTTTCGACCGCCAGGCGCAGGTTAACGCGGAGCTGGGTACCGTTTTCTGCATTCTGGCCACCGTTACCGGTGCCATCTGGTCCCGAGGCGCGTGGGGCTGGTACTGGAACTGGGACCCGCGGCAGACATCCATCGCTGTGCTGCTGATGATTTACGCCGCCTACTTTGTCCTGCGCAGCGCCATTCCCGATTCGGACAGACGCGCACGCCTGTCGGCCGTTTATGCCATCCTGGCGTTTCTGACTGTACCGTTTCTGGTCTTTATCATCCCCAGGGTGTACTTTTCCCTGCATCCGGATTTAATTAATATTTCCGAGCGCACCTTTGACATGGACCGGCAGATGCTTGTGGTCTTCCTGTCATCGCTGGCCGGATTTACAGGGCTCTATGCCTGGATGTACAATGTGCAAAAGCGTGCTGAGAATCTTTTTTACAAACAAGCTATGAAGAGGGGGGCATAAATGATGGGTGAGTTGGGTTATGTCCTGGCGGTGACGCTGATTACCTGGTTAGGGCTGTTTTTCTATGTATTAAGGGTAGATCTTAAGGTACGGGAGGCCGAGCGTCGTGAAGAAATATGATAAGATTATTTTAATTGTTTTGTTGGCTGTGTTTGGCGTGGGAATTTTCATGACCGCGCGCAGCGCGTTTGACCAGTATGTTACATTTGCCTATGCCCAGGAAGTGGACCGTAACGTGCAGGTCAGGGGAACAGCCATTGACGGCACAATCCAGATTATCGATGAGGACAACTTTTCCTTTGAAATGGTAGACCTGGAAGGTACCGTGCTCCGCGTAAAGCACTCCGGAATGATTCCCGTCAACCTGATGGAAGCCGAGTATATTGTCGTGAAAGGCAAAGCCGCCGGGGATATGTTTGACGCCAGAACCATTCTTGTAAAATGCCCGTCAAAGTATGAAGCCGAGCAGAGTAATTAACCTGTTTTTATAACTAAAATTCTTTGGAGGGATCATTTTGGCTAAGGAAACACCGGGCATTCCGGAACACCAGGCCACACCGGAGAGTCCAATCAAACAAATCTTAACGTTTTTAGGATCAATGCAGCTGGGAATTATTTTATTGTTGCTCTTGGCCGTCATTTCCGTCTTCGCCACAACGCAGGAAATGAATCTGGCTATTGAGAACGTGTACCGCTCCTGGTGGTTTGTCGGTATTATGGCTTTTACGGCACTCAACCTGCTGCTCTGTACGGTTGACCGTATCGGCCCCCTGACACGCCAGGCACTTCATCCCAGCCGGGTGAAGTCTGCTGATGCCATCAAGAAGATGCAGATTACCAGTTCCGTCAAACTGAAAAATGCCGGTGAAGAGCCGCTGGCCGACGCGGAAAAAATATTCCGCTCAAACGGCCTGCAGACAACTGTAAGCGAAACACCGGAAGGCCCTGTCCTCTTCGGTGAGAAGGGGAAGTTTGGCTATTTCGGTTCCATCGTTACCCACCTGAGCCTGCTTTTAATTCTGCTTGGCGCTATGTATGGCGGCCTCACAGGGTTTGAGGACCGCAACGGCGGGATCGCCGGCGACAGCTTTATTATTCCCGGCAGTTATCGTGTGGAAATTACCGATGTGGAAATGGAGCTGCTTGATGACCCCACCGTTCGTCCGCGTGTGTACAGTGACGTTGTGGTGACCAAAAACGGCGAGGAAGTGACAACCGGTAAGGTCGCCATCAACGAACCGATGCGCTTTGACGGTGTCAGTATCTATCATTCCACGTTCCTGTATATCAGCGAGATTCAGCTGACGGATGTGGAAACCGGTGAGCAGGAAACCGGCAAGTTCTTTGAAGGCCAGGAGCTTTATGTGGATAACCAGGGCAGCTATATTCAGCTGATGCAGTTTTTCCCGAATTTCTCCATGCGCCCCGACGGTTCACCGTACTCCAAGAACTATAACCCTGAAAACCCTGTAATGGCCGGTATTCTTGTTGTCGGCGGCCAGCGTGCAGGCACCGTTTTCCTCACAGAAGGGAAACCGGAACTGATTGAAACAGCCGACGGCCCCGTGGAAGTGGTGATGACCGGCTTTGAAAACGCAGCCGTCTATTCCATCGCCAAGAACCTGGGTCGCCCGTATCTCTTTATCGGGTCAATACTGATGGTTCTCGGCCTGTATATGAGCTTTTTCCTCTTCCCGCGCCGGTTCTGGGCTGTCTATGACGAGAAGAAATCCATGCTGCACATTGGCGGCCGCGGCTACCGCAACCGCCTTGGAGTCGAGCAGATTATGGAGAAGATGGAATCCGAAATTCTAAGCAGAGAGGAAGAATAACAGATGGGTGGATTGATTCAAGTCTCTGAGACAGGGTTGCTTGTGGAGAACACACTGTTCGCCCTGGCTGTCGCCGCCTATATCCTGGCCACAGTCGGCTATCTCGTGAACCTGTTTGGTAAAAGTGAATGGGGCGGTTTTGCCTCGAATGTACTGCGTGTGGGCCTTTTGATTCACACCGCCTTTATTATCACACGGACGGTCAATGTCCAGCGCGTCCCGTTTGTGGGCCACTTTGAATTCGGCAACATGTTCATCTGGGCCAGTGTTCTGGTTTATATCTGGACAGAATGGCGCTTAAAAGATAAATACTATGCCGTGGGTGCGTTTCTGACCCCGCTTGTGGTCGTGTATATCGCTTACCTGACTGTAATTCCCGATATCATTGCCAAAGTTACCATCAGCCGGGCGCACAACCCGCTGCCCCCGGTTCTCCAGTCCAACTGGCTCAAACTGCATGTCAGTTCTTCAGTGATGGGCTATGCCGGTTTTACACTGGCTTTCGCCGCTGCCATCATGTGGCTGCTTAAATACTACCTGGACAACAAAAGTACGCTGGCCAAAAGGCTGCCTGATGCCAAAACGCTGGAAGAGTATATGTACCGCGCCGCTGTGTTCGGCTTCATCTTCCAGACTGTGATGATTATCAGCGGGGCTATCTGGGCCGACACGTCCTGGGGCCGTTACTGGGGCTGGGACCCCAAAGAAATGTGGTCCCTGATTACCTGGTTCGTCTTTGCCGTATATCTGCACGCCCGCTTCACCCGCGGCTGGACCGGCATGCGCACCGTGGCCCTGGTCATGGTCGGCTGGGTGGCCATGGTCTTTACCTGGGTTGGTGTGGCCTGGCTGCTCTCAGGAATTCATTCCTTCGGTTAAAAAATCTAAGGGGGAATCCCAATGCAGCTCTCCGACTGGGAAGCCGGCCTGTTTTTACTGACGATAGGCGCATATCTTCTGGCTTCGGTCATCTATATCTTTCTTCCCGCCGATCAGGCCGGAAAACTGGGCAGAAAGGCGGCGTGGGTGGCAGCAGCCTGCCACGCCGCATCCCTTGTTCTGCGTACGGCGCAGACATGGCAGCTGGAACAACGCCTGCCGCTCTCGAGCCAGTTTGAACTGCTTACGATTGTTGTGTTTGTCATTACCCTGACTTACCTGTTTATCGGGCAGCAAAAGGTGTATGCTTATCTGGGCGCGTATGTGATGCCCATCGCCACCGCAGCCATGCTTTACGCCGCCTACCTGCCCCGGGAAGTCAGAGTCCTGCATGAGGCGCTGCAGACCTACCGACGCGTTGTCCACGTTTCCTCCGCCATCGCCGCCTACGCCGCGCTGCTCACGGCAGCCGCTGTGGGTATTATGTATCTGGTGCAGGAGCGCCGCAGCCGGGATGAGGTGCAGCTTGCCGCCCTGGATGCTCTTTCCTATAAGCTCTCCACTGTCGGCTTTCTCTTTTTAACGGTCCTGCTTGTGACGGGTGTCCTTTGGGCCAAAGTGGCCTGGGGCCGTTACTGGGGCTGGGACCCCAAAGAAACATGGGCGCTTCTCACCTGGTTTGTCTATGCCGTGACACTCTACGGCCGGCGCTACCGGGAGTGGAAGGGTACCCTTGCCGCCTGGATGGTGGTCTTTGGCTTCGCCTGTGTGACCATGACAGTTGTGGGCGTACGGTTTGTCTACAGCATTCATAACTACTAAACATACCCGCCATCTGGCGATAACCGGATTGGGGTGTTCTCTCGGTGACTGAAATCATACTTGTTGGCATTAACCATAAAACAGCTCCCGTAGAGCTGCGCGAGAAGCTCTCTTTTTCAGAGAGCCAACTGGCGCGCTCTCTGGCGTTCTGCAATGAACAGGACGATATCAGCGAGTGCGTGATTCTGACCACCTGCAACCGCACGGAAATCTATGCCGTGGGCAGCGATGAAGAAGCCCTGTTGTCGCTGATTATGCAGATGCTTGCAGACATCAAACAGATTGACACAGAAGCCGTCCGGCCCAATCTCTACATCCATTCACAGGAGCAGGCAGTGGAGCACCTGTTTACTGTCACCGCCGGACTTGACTCCATGATTCTTGGTGAAACGCAAATTCTCGGACAGGTCAAAGATGCCTACGCCAAAGGCAATGACGCCGGTACCGTCGGTACCGTGTTTCATTCCCTTTTCCGTCAGGCTGTGACCGGAGCCAAACGTGTCCAGACAGAGACGGCCATCAACCAAAATGCCGCCTCTGTTTCCTATGCCGCCGTAGAACTGGCCAAAAAGATTTTCGGCCGGCTCACAGACCGCACCGTCCTGGTGTTGGGCGCCGGCAAAATGAGTGAACTGACACTGCGCCATCTCTACGATAACGGCGTTAAAAAAGTCATCGTTGTCAACCGCACCAAAGAACGGGCCGACAAACTGGCCGCCTGTTTCGGCGGCACTTCCGAATACTACGAAAAGCGGCGCGACTGTCTGATCCAGGCCGATATTGTCATTTCCTCCACAGGGGCGCCCCATTTTGTGCTCGATAAAGAAGAAATGGCCTCTGTGATGCGCACCCGCCGCGGCAAACCCATTTTCCTCATCGACATTGCCGTTCCCCGGGATATTGACCCGAAAGTCAATGAACTGGAAAACGTCTATCTCTACGACATTGACGACCTGCAGGCCGCCGTTGCCTCCAATTTAAAAGACAGGGAGCACGAGGCGGTTAAAGCCAGGCTGATTATCAAAGAAGAAATAACGGAATTTCGCAGTTGGTTTAAAACACAGGAAGTGGTCCCCCTGATTGCCGCGCTGCGCCGCAAGGCGGAAACAATCCGGCAGGGGGAACTGGAAGTGTCCTTAAAGAAGCTCTCCAATTTAAGCGACAAGGAAAAAAAGCACGTGGAAAATCTTACACGGGCCATTGTCAACCGCATTTTGCGGGAGCCTGTGCTGCGTATCAAGGAATTTGCACAGGAAGATAAAAGTGAACAGTATGTGGCGTCTCTCTGTCAGCTCTTTGACCTGGAAGATGCGGTCAACGGTGAAGCCCGGCTCAAAGAGCCCGGTGAAAGCTGGAGCACTGACGAGAAGGCCCGTGCTGCGGCAGAGGGGGGTCGACAGTGAACAATCTCGGACTTGCTTTTTATTCTCTTTCCCTGTGCCTGTTTTTCGCCGCCGCCGTTG
>JAWSUT010000040.1:0-18553 GCA_033549345.1 Bacillota bacterium
TTTTTTGGGGTAAACTGATTTTTGTCAACGCTAATAGGTCTTTAAACATCAGTATTCCACAACATCGCAATTAGCTCATAGACAGCGCTAAATTTATCGTTCATACTTTACTTCACGCAGAATCAACCCGTGGGGCGGAACGGTCCAGCCGGCAGCATTACGGTCCCGGGCCTCAATAACCGGCCGCAGATCGGGCTGTCGTTTACCCCGGCCCACTTCGATGAGTGTGCCGGCAATGATACGTACCATATTATAGAGAAATCCGTCTGCTTCCGCTGTGATGGTAATATACCTGTCCGACTCTGTTACATCCAGCCGCAGCAAGTTGCGGACTGTGCTTTTTACGGCACTGCCGGCAGATTTAAATGAACTGAAATCATGTTGACCCACCAGGTTAGCGGCAGCTGCCTGCATCAGGGCCACATCCGCAGGATAACGGACGTGGTAGGCAATATGCCGTGTAAGCACCCGTGGATGGGGGGCATTATCAATTGTATAGGTGTAGAGTTTGCTTGTGGCGCTGAAACGGGCATGAAAATCATGGGGCACAACTTCTGCGGCGTAGGTTACGATATCCCGCGGCAGAACGGCATTTAAAGCGTAGGGAATCCGCTCCGCGGGGATTGTTGTCTTCACATGAAAGTTAACCACCTGGCCGGCTGCGTGGACACCGGTATCAGTGCGGCCTGAAGACGCAACCCGCAGACGCTCTCCGAAGATCTTTTGCAGGGCGTCTTCAAGGATTTGCTGAACGGTAACAGCATTTTTCTGCAGCTGAAAGCCGTGATAATTTGTTCCGTCATACCCCAGAATCAGTTTAATGTTCTGCAAGAAGGATTCCCCCTCTTTAACAGGCAAGGGTGGTAATTTCGGATTAAACCGGAGTTAGGTTACTATAGATACCCTGACCCGGATTAGATTTTGAGGAGCAGGAGGATGGTAAGGAAGGCAGCACTGGTGGCGATGGCGATGTAGTCGATGGGCGCGGCTGTGAGTTCTCGGAGGCGTGTGCGCCCTTCCCCGCCGCGGTAACAGCGGGCTTCCATGGCAATGGCCAGGTCGTCGGCGCGCCGGAAGGATGAAACAAACAGCGGGACCATCAGAGGGACCAGGCTTTTTGCCCGACGGAAGACATTGCCGCTTTCAAAGTCGGCGCCGCGGGCCATCTGAGCCTTCATTATTTTTTCGCTCTCCTCCATCAGGGTAGGAATAAAGCGTAGGGCTATTGTCATCATCATGGCAATCTCATGGGAGGGAACACCGATTTTTTTTAGCGGCTTCATCAGGTACTCCAGACCGTCGGCCAGGGCGATAGGCGATGTGGTCAGTGTCAAAAGCGAGGTGGATACCACCAGGAAGATAATGCGCAATACCATGAAAAAGCCCATGTAGACGCCTTCGGATTCCACAGTCAACGGTCCAAGACGCAGCCAGACTTCGCCGCCCTTGGTCATAAAAAAGTGCACAATCAGTGTAAAGATCATGATATAAAAAACGGGGCGCAGCCCACGAAAGAAATATCTCCGCGGCAGGCCGGACATGACCAGAAGTGTAAACAGTACAGCGCCGATAGCCAAATAGCCCAAAAATGAACGGACGATAAAGACGGTAACAATAATCAGAAGCAGGGCAATGAACTTGGCTCTGGGGTCTAAGCGGTGAAGCACAGAGTCTCCGGGCATAAACTGCCCGATGGTTATGCTTTTAAACATACTCATGAGCCGTTTCCCCCTAAAAGACGCAGGATCGCTTCTTTGGCGGCGGGCACGGAAAAGACGTCAAGGGGCACATCTTTGCCCGCTTTGCGCAGCTTATGCATCAGAAGAGACATTTGCGGCAGCGCCATTCCTACCTGGTCCAGCTTGTCCGCATCGGCAAAAACTTCAGCCGGTGTTCCGGCAAGTTTTATTTCGCCCTCTTCCAGAACAATCAGCCGCCGGGCCCGGCTGGCCACTTCTTCCATACTGTGTGAAACCAGAATGACGGTCAGACCCTCTTCTTTGTGCAGCAGGTCGATTCTGTCGAGGATTTCCTCGCGCCCACGGGGGTCAAGTCCTGCGGCGGGTTCGTCGAGGATAATGACTTCCGGCTCCATGGCCAAAACGCCGGCCATGGCGACACGGCGCATTTGCCCCCCGGAAAGTGAAAAGGGCGAGCGGCCCTGAAGCTCTTTAGGGTCAAGGCCCACTAATAGCAGTGCTTTTTCTACGCGGGCGGTAACTTCCTCCGGCGGCAGGCCAAGGTTTTTGGGGCCAAAAGCCACATCATCTATCACTGTTTCTTCAAAGAGCTGCTGCTCCGGGAACTGAAACAACAGGCCAACACGACGGCGCATAGCTGCCAGACCGGCTTTTTCGGCTCCTACTTCCTGCCCGTCAAGGAATACCCGCCCCTTTGTGGGGGACAGGAGTCCGTTTAAATGCTGGACAAGAGTGGATTTTCCCGAACCGGTCTGGCCGATAATCGCCAGATAGTCCCCTTTTTGAATCTCAAGATTGATATCTTTCAAAGCTGAGGCCTCAAACGGCGTGCCCGGCATATATGTGTAGCCGACATTTTCCAGGTTTAAGAGCATATCTGTTCCACCAGTTCATCCACCGTCATCAGCCCTGCCGGCAACTCAATACCGGCCTGACGCAGCTCCCGGACCAAATCGGCCACTGGAGGCACATCAAGGCCCAAAGAGCGCAGCTCCCTGACCTGTTGGAAGATTTGACGCGGAACTCCGTCCATGGCTATACTGCCGCGATCCATGACAATAACTCTGCCGGCTTCCACAGCCTCTTCCATAAAATGTGTAATATAAACGATGGTAATACCTTCCTCACGGTTAAGGCGGCTTACGGTCGCCAGTACCTCGCTGCGTCCCCGCGGGTCGAGCATGGCGGTGGGCTCGTCAAAAATGAGGACTTTCGGTCGCATGGCAATAACACCGGCTATGGCCACCCTTTGCTTCTGGCCGCCGGAGAGCAGGTGCGGCGCATGCCGTTTATAAGCGGCCATGCCTACTGCTTCCAGTGCTTCATCAACACGGATCCGGATTTCTGCGGACGGCAGTCCCAGATTCTCCGGGCCAAAGGCCACATCTTCTTCCACAGTTGTGGCCACAATCTGGTTGTCCGGGTTCTGAAAGACCATACCGGCAGTCTGACGGATATGCCAGTGGGCTGCCGTATCTTTGGTAGAGGCACCGTCAATCCAGATGTCCCCAGTGCCCGGCAGGAGCAGAGCATTAAAGTGTTTGGCAAGCGTTGACTTCCCGGAGCCGTTTGGCCCAAGGACAGCCACAAATTCCCCCTGATTGATGGTCAGGTTGATATCGCGCAGTGCCCAGGTCTCCCCGGCTTCTTCGGTATGATAGCGGTAACCGAGCCCTTTGGTGCGGATAATTTCGATTTGACTCACCCCCGGCACGCTTTAGCGGGAATACAAAGAAAATCGACGGCTGCTCTGTCGATTTTCTTGCGTTACCATTTTACTGTCTATACTAATTCAATGATTGCCATCGGCGCAGCATCGCCGCGGCGCGGGCCGACTTTCAGGATGCGGGTATAACCGCCCTGCCGGTCCTCGTAACGCGGGGCGATGTCTTCAAAAAGCTTTGTCGCCGCGGATTCATCAAGGAGATAGGCCAGTGCCTGGCGCCGCGCATGCAAATCGCCGCGCTTGCCAAGAGTAATCATCTTTTCAGTAATACTGCGGATTTGTTTCGCTTTGGCCTCTGTGGTCTCTACCTTTTCGGCGAGAATGACAGAAGTAACCAGGTTGCGCAGCATGGCACGGCGGTGGTCACTGCGACGTCCGAATTTCCGTAATACCATGGCTTCTCCCTCCTTTACTCGTTGCTGTCACGCAGGTTCAGATTCAGTTCATCAAGTTTGTGCTGGACTTCTTCCAGCGATTTTTTGCCGAGGTTGCGGACTTTCATCATTTCCTCTTCGCTCTTTTGCACCAGTTCCTGAACAGAGTTAATCCCTGCCCGTTTCAGGCAGTTGTAGGAGCGAACGGAAAGATCCAGTTCCTCAATGGTCATCTCCATAATTTTGGCCTTGTCGTCTTCATCTTTTTCATCCATGATTTCAACTTCATCGGTTTTTTCAGTGAGGTTAATAAACAGGCCAAGGTGTTTGGAGAGAATTTTAGCCCCGAGGCTGATGGCTTCATCCGGACGGATGCTGCCGTCAGTCCATACTTCGAAGGTCAGTTTGTCATAGTCTGTATGCTGCCCTACACGGGTGTTTTCCACTTTGTAGTTCACGCGTTTAATTGGCGAGAACAGGGAGTCCATGGGAATCACGCCAAGCGGCTGCCCCGGTTCCTTGTTTCTTTCCGCGGAAACATAGCCGCGCCCGTTGACAGCGGTAAGCTCCATATAGAGCCGGCCTCCTTCTTCCAGGGTGGCAATGTGCAGGTCGGGATTTAAAACTTCCACGTCGGCCGGGAGTTTGATGTCTCCGGCGGTAACCACACCCTGACCGGCCGCAACAATAACCAGCGACTGCGGGTCATCAGAGTGAATTTTCATGGCCAGTTGCTTCAGGTGCAAAATAATTTCTGTGGTGTCTTCGAGAACACCGGGAATGGTGGAAAACTCATGCAATACATTTTCGATTTTTACTGCTGTAACAGCAGCTCCGGGCAGGGAAGAAAGCAATATCCGGCGGAGTGAATTCCCCAGGGTAATGCCGTATCCCCGTTCCAGAGGCTCAATGACAAACTTTCCGTAGGCATTGTCGTCGTTACCGTCGACACGCTCAATTTTGGGCTTTTCAATTTCTATCAAGGTTTCCAAACCCTCCTTCTCGATTCCATTACCAAACGCGAGGGCATTTCGTTTTCCTCAAGGATTAACGGGAATAAAGCTCGACTATGAGGTGCTCGGCAATGGGGATATCGATTTCTTCACGGTTGGGCAAACGGACAATTTTACCGCTCAGGTTTTCACGGTTGACTTCCAGCCATTCCATGGTGCCCTGATTCCGCATGATTTCCGCCAGGTCTTTAAAGCGTCCTTTGTCGCGGCTTTTTTCACGGACAGCCACCACATCACCGGCACGAACCTGATAAGACGGAATGGTTACTTTCTGGCCGTTTACTTCAAAGTGGCCGTGCTTGACAAGCTGGCGTGCCTCGGGACGGGAAAGGGCAAAACCCATGCGGTAAACAATATTGTCCAGGCGGGATTCCAGAATTTGCAGCAGGTTTTCGCCGGCAATCCCTTTGCGGCGGGCCGCTTCCTTAAAGTATTTGTTAAATTGGCTCTCCAGCACGCCGTAGGTCCGGCGGGCTTTTTGTTTCTCACGAAGCTGCAGGCCGTATTCGGAAACTTTGCCCCGACGGCGCTGGCCGTGTTGTCCGGGTGCATATGTCCTGCGGTCTACAGCACATTTTTCAGTGTAGCAGCGTTCGCCTTTGAGAAAGAGCTTCAGTCCTTCGCGGCGGCATTGTCTGCATACAGCTCCAGTATATCGTGCCAAAAAAACTGCACCTCCTTTATTAAACTCTGCGCCGTTTGGGCGGACGGCATCCGTTGTGCGGAATCGGTGTGACATCTTTAATCAGGTTGACTTCCAGGCCGGCGGCCTGCAGGGAACGAATGGCTGCTTCCCGGCCGGATCCAGGCCCTTTGACTACGACTTCAACCTCTTTGAGGCCATGCTCCATTGCAGATTTCGCAGCATTTTCCGCAGCCAGCTGTGCGGCAAACGGTGTAGACTTCCTTGAGCCCTTAAAACCGACGGCGCCGGCACTGGCCCAGGAAATAACATTGCCTCCCAGATCGGAGATTGTAATATGCGTGTTGTTAAACGTGGACAGAATGTGTGCCACGCCATGTTGGATATTTTTACGTTCACGCCTTCTCGGGCGCGTAGCTTTTTTGCGTGCTACCAAGACATTTCCCCCCTATCTTCACTTACTTTTTACGCCGCACACCAACGGTGCGCTTCGGGCCTTTGCGGGTACGGGCATTGTTCTTGGTTGTCTGCCCACGAACCGGCAGGCCTCTGCGGTGGCGAATACCGCGGTAGCTGCCAATTTCCATCAACCGTTTGATGTTCATGGCAACTTCGCGGCGAAGGTCACCCTCCACCTTGTAGTTTTTGCCGATATACTCACGCAACCTGTTGACTTCATCTTCCGTCAGGTCGCGAACACGGGTGTCCATATTGACGGCCGCCTGTGTCAGGATTTCCTGACTGGTTCTCCTGCCGATGCCGTAAATATAAGTTAGCGCAATTTCCACGCGTTTTTCACGCGGCAGGTCGATTCCGGCAATCCTCGCCATAGGATGTGCACCTCCATTTCTTTTCACAACGTAATTAGAATTTCCAAACTTTTCCCTTATTATGCAAATTTTAGCCCTGTTTCTGCTTGTGCTTCGGATTCTCGCAGATCACCATGACTTTTCCTTTGCGTTTGATTATTTTGCATTTCTCGCAAATGGGTTTCACAGATGGTCTGACTTTCATCCCAAAACCTCCTTCTTGGCGTCTACTTGTAACGATAGGTAATCCGACCACGTGTCAGGTCGTATGGAGATAATTCCACCAAAACCCTGTCCCCTGGGAGGATCCGGATAAAGTGCATACGAATTTTTCCCGAAACATGGGCCAGTACCTTATGTCCGTTTTTCAGTTCGACGCGAAACATCGCATTTGGCAGAGGTTCGATAACCGTACCTTCCACCTCAATAACGTCTTTCTTCTTTGACATCAGGTTCGTTTCCCTCCCTTTCTCCCCCAGGATGGCCGCAACCACCCATCTCACGGATTGCCCGTGCCACTTCTTCATCACGTGCTTTCTTTCTGCGGATTTTTTCGGCAAGTTCAACGGAAACCGTATTGTATATCTGCAGGTGACGAAGATTCTTTTTTTTAGGGCTTTTTAGGGGGCGATTTAAACCATTGGCAACCAGGACGAAATTGGGTTCCAGGACACCCACAACCAGGTAGTGTTCCCCTGTGTCACGGCCTGATACCGACCGGACCAGGGTTCCCGGTTTTGGCGGTTGTAGCATACGTAAACATCCCTTCACCTGACAAGAGTTACAGTCCCTACGTGTTTGCCAAGAGTACATTACAGAATGGTCAGGACCTGAGGCTCTTCCTTACCCACAGCCACTGTATGTTCAAAGTGGGCCGACCATTTGCCGTCGAGTGTGACTACGGTCCAGTTATCCTGAAGTGTCTCCACCTGCCACGTCCCCGCATTCACCATCGGTTCAATAGCCAGAACCATGCCCGTTTGCAACCGCGGTCCGCGGCCCGGCTTGCCGAAATTGGGAACCTGAGGCTCCTCATGCATCTGGTTGCCGATACCGTGGCCGACATAATTTCTGACGACGGAGAACCCGTTGGTCTCAACGTAGGTCTGTACCGCGTGAGAAATATCAGTCAGGTGGTTGCCTTCTACCACGAGCGCAATGGCCTCATTCAGGGATTCCCTGGTGACCCGGATGAGCCGCAGGGCTTCCGGGTCCACCTCTCCGACAGGGAACGTGGCGGCAGCGTCTCCGTAATACCCCTGATAAACTGCGCCAACATCGATACTGATCAGATCGCCTTCCTGCAGCCTGCGCAGGCTGGGAATTCCATGAACGACTTCTTCGTTAACCGAAGCGCAAATCGTTCCGGGAAATCCATGGTATCCTTTAAAAGCGGGGATACACTTGGCTTTATGAATATACCGCTCGGCGATTCTGTCCAGTTCATGTGTGGTGATTCCGGGGCGAACAGCCTTCTCCATCTCCTGCAGAACTTCTGCAACCACGCGTCCGGCCTGGCGCATCAGTTCCAGCTCCCGTTGGGACTTAATGGTGATCATACCGGCCTCCGTTATTTCATAAAGCCCTGATAGTTTCTCATCAACATATGGCTTTCAATCTGCTTCATCGTTTCCAGGACCACGCCCACCACGATAATCATGCCCACACCGCCGAAAATAACGTCAATATTAAAGGTGACCTGCAAAATGACGGGTATGGTGGCGATTGCCGCCAGGGCAATGGCACCGGCCAGCGTCAGGCGTCCGGATACCCGGGCCAGAAACTCTGCCGTGGGACGGCCCGGCCGCAGTCCGGGAATAAATCCACCATGCTTTTTCATATCGTTGGAAATCTTGACCGGGTCAAACTGAATAGCCGTGTAGAAGTAGGCAAAGAAAAGAATCAGAATGACATAGAGGATTGTGTGCAGTGATGCTCCGGGCTGAAACAGATTGGCGATGGAAACGGCAATCGGGTGATTAATAAACTGAGCCACCGTAGCCGGAAACATCAACAGTGCCGAAGCGAAGATGACGGGAATAACACCGGACTGGTTCACTTTCAGCGGAATATGCGTCGACTGGCCGCCGTACATTTTACGCCCGACAACCCGCTTGGCATACTGCACGGGGATACGCCGCTGGCCTTCTTCCAAAGCAACGATACCAACGATTAGTGCCAGAATAATAATCATGGTCGCCAGCACCGTAAAGATATTCAGCTCACCGATGCGGGTCAGTGCAGCCAGGCGGAGTACACCCGGGCCGAATTGGGAGACGATACCGGCAAAAATGATAATGGAAATGCCGTTACCGATACCTTTTTCCGTAATCAGCTCGCCCAGCCACATCAGAAAAGCCGTGCCGGCTGTGAGTGTGACAATAATCGTGATGTAGGTAAATGGCGTCGGGTTAATGACTGCCGGGCTGAACATGGTCACAGTCATCCCTGTGGCCTGAATCAGAGCCAGCAGGATGGTACCATAGCGGACAAGCTGCTGCAGTTTTTTCTGCCCTTCCTGTCCTTCCTTGGCCCATTCTTCAAACTTGGGAATGACTACGGTTAACAGCTGCATGATAATCGACGCGTTAATGTAGGGCATAATCCCCATGGCAAATACGGTGAAATTCTCCAGAGCGCCGCCTGCAAACATATCAAACATGCCAAAGAGGTTATCCCCTTCAAAAAGGTCAGCAATCGCCGAGGGATCCACACCGGGCACCGGAATGTGAGCGCCGAGCCGGTAAACCACAAGCATCAGCAGTGTAAACGTAATTTTAAAACGGAGTTCTTTGATTTTCCAGGCGGTCCGTAGGGTTTCCAGCATGCTAGATCACCTCTGCTTTGCCGCCGGCGGCCTGGATTTTTTCTGAAGCGGTCTTGGTAAATCCCTGGGCTTTCACCGTCAGAGATTTCTCCAGATCGCCGTTGCCAAGAATACGGACACCGTCTTTCATGGACTTAATCATGCCCTCCTGCTTGAGGAGTTCAGGTGTCACTTCTGTGCCGTCGGCAAAAACATTCAGTCGTGCAATATTGATTTCATTGTAATCTTTTTTGAAGATGCTCGTAAAGCCACGCTTTGGCAGGGCACGCTGCAAGGGCATCTGGCCGCCTTCGAAACCGGGACGGACACCGCCGCCGGAACGGGAATTCTGACCTTTGTGGCCCTTGCCGGAGGTCTTGCCCAAGCCGCTGCCGATACCACGGCCTAAACGCTTCTTTTTGGCCCGTGCACCTTTCGGGCTTTTAAGTTCGTGAAGTTGCATTGTTACACCTCCCTTAGGCTTCTTCTACTTTGACCAGGTGGGAAACCTTGTTGATCATACCCCTGATTTGAGGTGTATCTCCGTGTTCAACGGTCTGGTTCAGCTTTTTCAGGCCAAGTGCCTTTACTGTAACCCGTTGGTTCCCGGGTCGACCGATTGGGCTATTGATCAATGTGATACGTAACTGTTTAGCCATAATCTGCCTCCTACCCTAATAGTTCTTCTACCGTTTTGCCACGAAGCCTGGCCACATCTTCAGCCCTTTTCAGGCTTTTCAGGCCAACCATGGTGGCATTCACCACGTTAATGGCGTTGGCGGAACCAAGGGATTTGGTGAGGATGTCGCGCACACCGGCCAATTCCAGTACTGCACGAACCGGTCCGCCCGCGATTACACCGGTACCTTCGGATGCCGGCTTCAAGAGCACCCGGCCGGCACCGTAAACGCCGGTAATCATGTGGGGAATGGTCGTACCCACCAACGGCACCTTGATCATATTCTTCTTCGCGTCTTCGATGCCTTTACGGATTGCTTCGGGCACTTCGCCCGCTTTACCCATACCGGAACCGACATGGCCGTTGCCGTCGCCGACAACTACCAGAGCGGAGAAGCTAAAGCGCCGGCCGCCTTTGACAACCTTGGCAACGCGGTTTATCTGCACGACTTTTTCAGTCAATTCAACTTTATTCGGGTCGAATTTCTCCACGCCTGTTTTCCCTCCTTCACGCTAAAATTCCAGGCCTGCTTCACGGGCCCCTTCGGCCAGCTCTTTAATGCGGCCGTGATAGAGGTAACCGCCTCTGTCAAATACAACACTTTTAAATCCTTTTTCAACAGCCCTTTGGCCAATCAGCAAGCCGACCTGGCGGGCTGCTTCTTTGTTGCCGCAGGAACCTTTGCCTTCCCGAATGGAAGGGTCAAGGCTGGATGCGGTCAACAGTGTAACACCGGCCTCATCGTCAATCAGTTGGACATAAATGTTCTTCAGGCTGCGAAATACATTGAGGCGCGGCCGGGCAGATGTGCCGGCCAGTTTTTTGCGGACACGAAAGTGTCTGCGTTTCCGCGCCTGGTTTTTATCCTGACGGGTTATCAAACCATATCCCTCCTTACCCAGTTGCGTTTATCCAAAAACACAACATGAACGTCTTAAAGCGATTATTTTCCTGTTTTACCGACTTTGCGGCGGATCCGTTCGGTTTCGTACTTGATACCCTTGCCTTTGTAGGGCTCGGGTTCACGGACGGCGCGGATGTTGGCGGCAAGGCTGCCTACGGCTTCCTTATCGATGCCTTTTACCACAATTTTCGTCGGTGTAGGAACCTCAAGCTCGATACCTTGGGGCGGTGCAATATTTACAGGATGAGAATATCCAATGGCAATAGCCACAGAATCACCCTGTTTGGTGGCACGGTAACCCACACCTACCAATTCAAGAGTTTTGGAGTACCCTTTGGTTACTCCCTCCACCATATTGGCAACCAGTGTCCGTGTCAGGCCGTGCAGGGAACGTTGTTCCTTGCTCTCCGAGTTGCGGGTGACAATAACTTCATTATCCTGAACTTCCACATTGATGACGCGGGGAAGCTCTTTTTGCAACTGGCCGAGAGGCCCTTTGACCGTCACTACGTTATCTTGTTTTGAAAACTCAACGCCTGCCGGCAGTTGAATCGGTTTGCGGCCGATGCGGCTCATGTCTTATCCCTCCCTTACCAGATGTAGCAGAGGACTTCGCCGCCGACGCCGGCTTTGCGTGCGGCTTTATCGCTCATAATCCCCTGTGAGGTGGAAATGATAGCGACGCCAAGCCCGCCAAGCACCTTGGGCAGTTCGTCTTTTTGCGCATAGACGCGTAACCCCGGCTTGCTGATTCTCTTCAGGCCGGATAGCACTTTTTCGCGGTTCGGACCATACTTCAGATAGATGCGAATGGTCCCCTGCTTGTCGTCTTTCTTGAACTCGTATTCCTTAATAAAACCTTCATGCTTCAGAATCTCGGCAATAGCAACCTTAATTTTTGAACCGGGAATTTCCACTTTATCGTGGTGTACCATATTCGCATTGCGAATCCTTGTTAGCATATCGGCAATTGGGTCCGTCATGGTCATTGCAATCGAACCTCCTTTCTCTCCAATCCCCGTCTACCAACTGGCCTTTTTAACGCCGGGGATTTTCCCTTCGTGGGCGAGCTTGCGGAAACAAATCCGGCACATACCGAACTTCCGCAGATACGCACGGGGACGGCCGCACAATTTGCAGCGGTTGTATCCTTGCACTTCAAACTTAGGGGTTCTGTTCGCCTTGGCAATCATGGATTTTTTGGCCACGTTTCCCCCTCCTTCTTTGTTAGGTTAGGCAGTACGGAAAGGCATGCCCATCACCCGCAAAAGTTCCCGCGCTTCTTCGTCGGTCTTTGCGGTGGTGACAATGATAATATCCATACCGCGGACTTTATCCACCTGATCATAATTGATTTCCGGGAAAATTAACTGTTCACGCAACCCCAGTGTGTAGTTGCCCCGGCCGTCAAATGCCTTGGGGGAAACACCACGGAAGTCACGGACACGCGGCAGTGCCACATTTAAGAGTTTGTCAAGGAATTCGTACATTCTTTCGCCGCGCAGTGTTACTTTGCAGCCAATGGACATTCCTTCACGGATTTTAAAGCTGGCCACCGATTTGCGCGCCTTCGTAATTACAGGGCGCTGACCGGCAATCAGTGTCATGTCGTTAACGGCGGCGTCCAGTGCCTTCGGGTTATCCTTGGCTTCACCGACGCCCATGTTGATGACCACTTTTTCCAAACGCGGAGCCTCGAGGGCGTTTTTATAATGAAAACGTTCCACAAGGGCCGGCCGTATTTCGTTTTGGTACTTCTCTTTTAAGCGGGCCATACACTGTTACCTCCTTTCCGGCTACTTGTCGAGGGTTTCTCCGCATTTTCTGCATGCTCTGGCACGGGAGCCGTCTTTGAGTACGGTTTTCTTTACCCGTGAAGCCTGCTGACAGCTGGGGCAGACAACCATGACTTTGGCGCTCTGAATTGCCGCCTCCTGTTCAAGGATGCCACCCTGTGTCTGCTGCTGGGGGCGGGTGTGCTTTTTTACAATATTAACCCCTTCGACAACCACTTTACCCTCGGCAGGCAGAGCGGACAGTACTTTACCTTTTTTGCCCTTGTCCTTGCCGGACAGGACTAAAACCTTATCTCCTTTTTTTACATGGAGCTTAGCCACTTTCGTATTGCACCTCCTTGGCGCTTAAATCACTTCCGGTGCCAGCGACACAATTTTCATAAAATCTTTATCCCGCAGTTCGCGGGCTACGGGGCCGAAGATCCTTGTCCCGCGCGGGTTTTTCTGTTCATTAATCAATACAGCGGCATTTTCGTCAAATTTAATATACGAACCGTCGCCGCGCCGCAGCCCTTTACGGGTACGGACGATAACGGCTTTGACTACTTCCCCTTTTTTGACAACTCCGCCGGGTGTTGCTTCTTTTACGGAAGCTACGATAATGTCACCGACGTTGCCGGACTTCCGGGTTGACCCGCCGAGTACGCGGATGCACATAATTTTCTTGGCGCCGGAGTTGTCCGCAACAGTCAGATATGTCTGGGTCTGAATCATCGTCAAACCTCCTTCAAAACAGATGTCGGATGCCGGTTGTCAGATGTCGGATAACGAATCGGGTGTTGTAAAAGCATTCAAGGCTAAATCCTTGGCGTGCATCCGATCTACTGACTTCTGACTTCTGACCTCGCGCTACTACAATTGTGATTTTTCGAGAATTTCCACCAAGCGCCAGCGCTTGTCTTTGCTCAGCGGCCTTGTTTCCATAATCCGAACTTTGTCTCCGATGCCACATGCATTCTCCGGGTCATGAATTTTATACTTTTTCGAGACGCGGATAATTTTCCCGTAGAGGGGATGGCGTGTGGTCCGTTCGACGGAGACGACCGCCGTTTTTTCCATTTTATCGCTCACGACCCGGCCGATGCGGGTCTTGCGGTTGCTGCGCTCCAAGAGCTTTGCCTCCTTTCGGATACAACTTGCATCTGACGAAAGCGGATGGCTTTCCATCAGGAGTTCAGTTCACGTTCACGCTGAACAGTTTTGATACGTGCGATGTTTTTACGCACTTCACGGATTCGCATGGGGTTTTCCAATTGTCCCGTGGCCATTTGAAAGCGCAGGTTAAACAGCTCTTCCTTCAGTTCAGACATTCTGCCGGTCAGTTCGACATCACTGAATTCCTTTAACTCTTTAGCTTTCATGACCATCACCACCTGTCTCAGCACGCTTAACAAACTTGGTTTTAATCGGGAGCTTGTGTGATGCAAGCCGCATCGCTTCCCGGGCCACATCCTCGGGTACGCCGGCCAGTTCAAACAAAATGCGCCCCGGTTTCACAACGGACACCCAGAATTCAGGTGAACCTTTACCGCTTCCCATCCGAGTTTCGGCCGGTTTAGCCGTAACAGGCTTATCAGGGAAGATTTTAATCCAGACTTTACCGCCCCGCTTAATATAACGGGTCATGGCAATACGGGCAGATTCAATCTGCTGGTTGGTAATCCAGGCGGGTTCCAGTGCCTGAAGACCATATTCGCCAAACGCGATCTGATTGCCGGCCTGGGCTTTGCCCTTCATCCGGCCACGGTGCTGTCTGCGGTATTTAACTCTTTTTGGTATCAGCATCCGGGTTCCCTCCTCCCGTATTTCTTTGCTTGGTCGGGAGAACCTCCCCTTTATAAATCCAGACTTTTACGCCAATACGGCCATATGTTGTATGAGCTTCCACAAAACCATAGTCGATATCGGCACGCAATGTCTGCAGGGGGACGGTCCCCTCATGGTAAGACTCGGTGCGCGCAATTTCCGCTCCACCCAAACGGCCGCTGAGCATGACTTTAATTCCTTTGGCACCGGCACGCATCGTCCGGAATACGGACTGCTTCATCGCGCGGCGGAAAGCAATACGTTTTGTCAGCTGCTGGGCGATATTCTCAGCGACCAAAGTGGCATCAAGTTCTGCCGTTTTGATTTCCATAATGTTGATGTGCACCTGCTTGTCGGTCAGCTTTTCCAGCTTCCCGCGCAGTGCATCGACGCCGGAGCCGCCTTTACCGATAACAATACCGGGCTTGGCAGTATGAATAGAAATGCGGACTCGATTGGCAACACGTTCAATTTCAACTTTAGATACGCCGGCATTGTCAAGCTGCTGGGTAATTGCTTTACGGATCTTCATATCCTCATGCAGGAGATCCGTATAGTTCTTATCGGCATACCATTTGGCTTCCCAGTCCCGGATAATACCGAGACGAAAGCCTGTCGGATTCACCTTTTGACCCACGGACTTATCCCTCCTTACTCTCTTTGAGGATGATTGTAATGTGGCTGGTTGGCTTGCGGATTCTGCTGGCCATACCGCGCGCGCGCGGACGGAACCTTTTGAGAACCGGGCCCTGGTCAACAAAGACCTGTGCCACATACAGACTTTCTCTGTTCATTTCAAAATTGTTCTCCGCATTGGCCATGGCGGAATGAAGCACTTTGTAGATCGGCTCCGCCGGCTTATTGGGAGTAAACTTCAGAATCGCCAGGGCTTCCTGAGCGTTTTTACCACGAATTTGGTCCACCACCAGGCGGGCCTTCCGCGGTGACATTCTGATATACTTTGCAACAGCTTTCGCTTCCACGGGAATCCCTCCTTATTTCAGCGATGTGGACCGCTCGGTGTGGCCGCTGTGGCCACGGTACGTACGGGTCGGGGCAAACTCACCGAGTTTGTGGCCGACCATATCTTCGGTGACATACACCGGAACATGTTTTCTGCCATCATGGACCGCCAGTGTGTGACCGACCATCTCCGGGAAAATGGTGGAACGGCGGGACCAGGTTTTAATGACTTTCTTTTCGTTCTTCTCATTCATCTGCTGAATTTTTTTCAGCAGCTTCTCTTCAATATAGGGGCCTTTTTTCAGAGACCTGGACAAGTCTATGCGACCTCCTTCCCAAACTTCTTCCTACTTTTTGTTCCGACGTTTGACGATATACTGGTCGGACTTCTTGTTCTTCTGGCGCGTCTTGTAACCGAGAGTCGGCTTACCCCAGGGGGTTACCGGGCTCTTGCGGCCAATCGGGGCCTTACCTTCGCCACCACCGTGCGGATGGTCTACCGGGTTCATGACGACACCGCGGACGGTGGGCCGTTTGCCGAGCCAGCGCGAACGTCCGGCTTTACCGATGGTAATGTTTTCATGTTCCAGGTTGCCGACCTGGCCGATTGTGGCTCTGCATTCCTGCGAGACCAGGCGTACTTCGCCTGACGGCAGGCGAACCTGGGCGTATTTGCCTTCTTTGGCCATTAGCTGGGCTGCGGCACCGGCGGAACGGACAAGCTGTCCGCCTTTTCCGACTTTCAGTTCAATATTGTGAATCAGCGTACCGACAGGGATTGCTTTTAGGGGCATGGCGTTGCCGGGTTTAATGTCGGCGCCTTCTCCCGCAATAATTTGTGTCCCTACGGTAACCCCCACCGGGGCCAGGATGTAGCGTTTCTCTCCGTCAGCATAGTGTAAAAGTGCGATGTTGGCTGAACGGTTGGGGTCGTATTCGATGGTAGCGACCTTGGCGGGAATGCCTTCCTTGTCGCGCTTAAAGTCAATAATCCGGTACTTACGCTTATGTCCGCCGCCCTGATGGCGTACGGTAATCCGTCCGTTAACGTTGCGGCCCGCTTTTTTCTTCAGCGGCTCTAAGAGAGATTTTTCCGGTTCCGTTGTGGTAATCTCTTCAAACGTTCTGACGGTCATAAAGCGGCGTCCCGGAGAGGTGGGAACAAACTTTTTCACTGCCATGGGTTTTCTCCCTCCTTCCTGGGGTTACAGGCCTTCAAAGATTTCAATTGGCTTGCTGCCCTCTTCAAGGGTGACCACTGCTTTTTTCCAGTTGGGGCGGCGTCCGACGTGCATGCCCATCCGCTTCATTTTCCCTGTGACACGGATTGTGTTGACGTCTTTGACCTTCACCTTAAAGAGTTCTTCAATCGCATTCTTAATTTCAACTTTGTTTGCTCTGGGATCGACCTTGAAGGCATACTTCAATTCTTCCATCATTGAAGTGCTCTTCTCGGAAATTAAAGGCTTTCTGATAATATCTCTGGCGTCACGCATTATGCGAATACCTCCTCGACCTGGGCTACGGCATCCCGTGTGATGACCAGGTTGTCGGTGTTGAGGATGTCATAGACATTGAGCTGGTTGGCAACGGTTGTCTTGACACCGGGAATATTTCTTGCCGACTTAATCACATTCACCTCGGGGGCATTAGTGATAATCAGCACCTTGCGTCCGGTATTCAGTTTGCCGAGTACCTGCACCATCTCTTTTGTCTTTGGAGCATCCATGGTCAGCTGGTCAAGAACAATCAGCTGCCCGGTGTTCACTTTCGTGGTCAGCGCCGATTTCAGCGCCAGTCTTTTAATTTTTTTAGGCAGAGCCTGTTTAAAGTTACGCTCTGCGCGCGGCCCGAATGTGATTCCACCGCCCCGCCAGATAGGGGAACGGGTGGAGCCGTGCCGTGCGCGACCGGTTCCTTTTTGGCGCCAGGGCTTACGCCCGCCGCCTCTGACTTCGGTACGGGTCTTTGTATTCGCGGTAGCCAGGCGCTGGTTAGCCAGATAGGCCAAAACTGCCTGATGCATCGCGGCTTCATTGACCTTTATGGCAAAAACAGAGTCTGAAAGCTCAACTTCGCCAACCTGGTCGCCCTGTGTGTTATATAAAGCTACTTTCGGCATCACAAATCCTCCCTTCGTCCAACATCTATTTGACGGTTTTTACGGTATTCTTAACGGTGACCAGTCCGCCGCGCGGTCCGGGAATGGCGCCTTTAACCAACAGCAGATTACGTTCAGTATCAACTCTGACAATCTGCAGTTTTTGCACCGTAACTTTGTCGCCGCCCATCCGTCCGGGCAGCTTTTTGCCCTTAAATACGCGGGCAGCGTCAACGGCGCCCATGGAACCGGGGCCGCGGTGATAATGGGAACCGTGGGTTGTGGGACCGCGGGACTGTCCGTGGCGCTTAATGGAGCCGGCGAATCCTTTACCCCGGGAAATGCCGCTGACATCAACCCATTCACCTTCGGCAAACATGTCCGCTTTCAGTTCCTGGCCAACTTCGAACCCACCGGTATCTACGAGCCGAAGCTCACGAACATTTTTTTTCGCCTCGGTACCGGCTTTTTTGAAGTGGCCGGCCAGGGGCTTTGTCACATTTTTTTCCTTAATTGGCGCAAAACCAACCTGAATTGCCTCGTATCCGTCAATTTCCGCCGTTTTCTTCTGTACAACAACGCAGGGACCCGCCTCAATCACTGTAACAGGGACAACCTGCCCACCTTCAGTGAAAACCTGGGTCATGCCGACTTTTTTACCTAAGATTGCTTTTTGCACGACTTGCACCTCCTTAAAGGGAATCTCCCAGATAGATTAGAGTTTGATTTCAATGTCCACACCGGCCGGCAGATCCAGCCGCATCAGGGCGTCAATTGTCTTCGGTGTCGGTTCCAGGATGTCGATGAGCCTTTTGTGTGTACGCATTTCAAACTGTTCGCGGGAGTCTTTATATTTATGGGGTGCCCGGATAACAGTATAAATACTTTTTTCCGTCGGCAGGGGGATCGGGCCGGAAACGTTCGCTCCGGTCCTCTTGGCAGTCTCCACAATCTTGCCGGAAGACTGGTCCAGAATCTGGTGGTCAAACGCCTTGAGGCGGATACGGATTTTTTGCTTCGCCATATTTCTTTCCCTCCTTCATTCGCCTGATTGACAGACTACTCCACAAAAATTCCCGGGCCGGCGGGCCCGCAACCTTCTGCTTCATCGTTACCAGTCGGGCGGCTGCCGCAGAGCCTGCGGCATACCTGCCCGAATCAAGCATATAATGATTGTAATTTTACAATATTACTCGATGATGCTGGTCACAACGCCGGCGCCCACAGTACGCC
>JAWSUT010000041.1:0-18214 GCA_033549345.1 Bacillota bacterium
GATTTGATGGATAACCCTAAAGTGTTACTCACAAGCTCCACACTCGCTTGGACCCAGAACCAACGCTAAGAATGTTTCCATACCATCTTTGACAAAATGAGCCGGATAGTCAGGTTGAATATTTCCATAAGGGCAATGAGACCCAGCAAAGGAGCACGACTGACATCCACCTCGTGGGCAGGCAGAACGAAGGAATTGAGGGCATTGACCCAGTGAGACATGGGAGGTTTGCCGCCAGGAGAAATGTGGAATTTTACGGCCTCAAAATTTTGGATTGTGCTTACCCTTAGTTTCACGCTCGCTCGCCCTGTAAGATTTTGTATGATTTTCATTTATCACCCATGATAGCTCATTTAAATAGGTTGAAATACTGTGATATCGTGAGATATCCAGAGAAAAATTAAGATTATAGAGGGAGGCTGTAAATTTGAGTACGATTCGCAATCCAAATCTTGCCCCGGACGGAAAACTGAAAATTGACTGGGTTAGGGACCATATGCCTGTTTTGAATGAGTTAGCTGACGAGTATCGGGAGAGCAAGCCTTTTGCTGGGCTTCGAGTGGCAATCTGCCTGCATTTGGAAGCCAAAACAGCCTATATGGCGAAAGTAATACAGGAAAGCGGTGCACAGGTAACGATTACCGGCAGTAACCCCCTTTCCACACAGGATGATATCGCTGCGGCACTGGTGGCAGACGGGCTGACTGTCCATTCCTGGCACGGTGCCACACAGGAAGAATATGAAGAACATCTGCACAGGACCATCCAAAGCGAACCGCACCTGATTATTGACGATGGCGGAGACCTGGTTGCACTGTTGCATACACATTATCCGCAGTTGATCGACAATGTGCGGGGTGGAGCGGAAGAAACAACCACCGGCCTGATCCGGCTGCGGGCCATGGCCGCTGAGAAAGCGCTGAAGATTCCCATGATGGCCGTTAATGATGCTTTCTGCAAATATCTTTTTGACAACCGCTACGGAACGGGTCAGTCCGTCTGGGACGGAATTATGCGTGCCACAAACCTGGTGGTGGCAGGGAAGAATGTGGTGGTCATCGGCTACGGTTGGTGCGGAAAAGGAGTTGCCATGCGGGCCAGAGGCCTCGGCGCCCGCGTGATTGTCTGTGAAATCGACCCCATTAAAGCTGTTGAGGCAGTTATGGATGGTAATACCGTTATGCCCCTGGCAGAGGCTGCCCCATTGGGCGATATTTTCGTTACCGTCACCGGTTGTCGTGACGTAATCGACAAAGAACATTTTGTTAACATGAAAGATGGCGCCATTTTATGCAATGCCGGCCATTTTGATCTCGAAATCAACAAGCGGGCACTCGAAGAAATGGCGGATGTGAAACGTCTTGCCCGGCGTAATGTGGATGCCTATGAATTTGGAGGTAAAAAAGTCTATATCATCGCTGAAGGCCGTCTGGTGAACCTGGCGGCTGCAGACGGTCATCCGGCAGAAATTATGGATATGACCTTTGCGCTACAGGTGGAAGCGTTAAACTATTTAAACAGGAATCACGGAAAGCTGCCAAACGATGTGTTGACACTGCCTGCCAGTGTGGATGAAAAAGTGGCGAGCCGCAAGCTCAAAGCGCTGGGTGTCTCCATTGATACACTCTCACATGCGCAGGAGTGTTATCTAACCAGCTGGAAACCTGAATAGGGGGAGAAGATAAATGAGCATTCAACTGGCGATTATCGGGGGGACAGGCGTTTATGACCCGAAAATGCTGGATAATCTCGAGACACTGGAAGTAGCAACCCGTTACGGGGCGGCCCTGATGACCCAGGGTACATACCAGGACCACCAGGTGGTTTTTTTGGCGCGCCACGGTACAAAGCATGGCACGCCACCCCACAAGGTGAATTACCGGGCCAACATCGCAGCGTTGGTTAAGCTTGGCGTGATAAGGGTAGTGGCCACAGCAGCTGTCGGTTCCCTGAATGAAAGCATGCCTCCGGGAGCTATGGTCCTTTTAGGCCAGTTCTTGGACTTTACCAAGGTGCGTGAGTCCACATTTTTTGACGGTGGGGCTGCCGGCGTCGTCCACACCGACTTTACAGTGCCCTACTGCCCTGACTTAAACGCAGCGCTGCTGGGCGCAGCAAACCGTGCAGGCGTGGAGCTCCTGCAGGGCGGCGTCTATGTCTGTGCAGAAGGCCCCCGCTTTGAAACGCCGGCCGAAATCAGGATGTATCAGCAGTTGGGCGGTGACCTTGTCGGTATGACCAATGTCCCGGAAGTGGTTCTGGCCCGGGAAGCAGGCCTCTGTTACAGCACCGTGGCCCTGTCCACCAATTTTGGTGCTGGTATTTCTCCCACTGTGCTGACACACCAGGAAGTGCTGGATGTTATGGCGGAGAATGTGGAAAAAGTCCGCCGTTTATTAATGGAAGCCATCCCCATGCTGGATGAGAAAAGAGACTGCCGGTGCGGGGAACTGGGCAGCCCGATTCCGCTCTAGGAGGAACTTATGGATCCGATCCGCTTTACGGAAGAGAGAGTAGAATTATTGGATCAGCGGCTGCTGCCGACAGAAGTAACGTATATATTGTGCTCCGACTGGCGCTGTGTGGCTGCCGGGATTAAAGATATGGTCGTGCGCGGAGCTCCGGCTATCGGGGCTGCCGCCGCTTTCGGCATGGCCCTGGCGGCAAAGGAGCTGTCTCTTTCCTCCCGGGAGTCTTTTTTTGACGGCCTCGCCGACGCTGCCGAGGGCCTAAAAGCGACCCGTCCCACAGCTGTCAACCTGGCCTGGGCGGTGGAGAGAATGCTCAGTGTGGCAAAAACGCAAACAGGGACGTCTCCATCTGACATCGCGGCGGTTCTTACTGCAGAAGCCAAACGTATTGCAGCAGAGGATCTGGTGGTTAACCGTAAAATCGGTGACTACGGGGCGGAGCTGGTCCCGGATAACGCCCGTATCCTGACCCATTGTAATGCCGGTGCTCTGGCCACTGTGGGCTACGGAACGGCTCTTGGCGTCATGCGCAGCGCCGTCTCCCAGGGGAAAAAGATTTCTGTTTTTGCCGATGAAACCCGGCCGTATTTGCAGGGAGCCAGACTGACTGCATGGGAGCTTTACCGGGACAATATTCCGGTCACTCTCATTGCCGACAACATGGCGGGATTTTTAATGAAGCAGGGGGAAATTGACCTTGTGATTGTAGGTGCGGACAGAATTGCTGCCAA
Source organism: Bacillota bacterium (assembly GCA_033549345.1). Lineage (GTDB taxonomy): Bacteria > Bacillota > Dethiobacteria > Dethiobacterales > Dethiobacteraceae > JAWSUT01. Next base: position 3,203 of record JAWSUT010000041.1, read on the forward strand.
CGGAGATGTAGCCAATAAAATTGGTACCTATTCCGTGGCTGTGTTGGCTGCAGCGCACAATATTCCTTTTTACGTGGCGGCGCCATATTCCACCTTTGACCTGTCTCTGAGAGACGGAGATGAAATTCCCATTGAAGAGCGCTGTGAATCTGAAATGACCCATTTCAACGGCAGGCGTATTGCTCCGGAGGGAATCGCATGCTACAATCCTTCCTTTGATGTGACTCCAGCCAAATATGTTACTGCAATTATTACCGAATTCGGTGTAATACATCATCCCGACAACGAAAACGTCCGCCGTTTTTTCGAGGAGGCGCAAAATGGCCTCGCTTAGAGAAAAGATGCTTGCTGTTATCAGCGATATGTGTCGGGATAACCTGGTGCTTGGCACCTGGGGCAATGTTTCGGTGCGTGACGGAGACAATTCGATGCTGATTACGCCAAGCGGAATGAATTACGAACAGCTGGAACCTGCCGATCTCGTACGGCTTTCGCTGGATGGCGGCACAGCACAAGGACGCTGGAAACCCTCATCGGAGTGGCGGCTGCATGCAGCAATTTACCGGGGACGACAAGACATCAGCGCCATCGTCCACACACACAGTGTTTATGCGACGGCGTTTGCCGTGGCCAGAATGCCTATACCGGCGGTGGTGGAAGATCTGGTGCAGGTGGCCGGCGGCAGTGTGGATGTTGCCGACTATACACTGCCCGGTACCGATGAACTGGCAGAGAATGCTCTTTTGGCACTGGGCAATAAAAGTGCCGTCCTGCTGGCCAGTCATGGCCTGGTGGGTGCGGCACAAACACTGGAGGAAGCACTGAAAGTGTGCCGTATTGCGGAGAAAACGGCGCAGGTTGCTCTTTTTGCCCGGCTGCTAGGGCCCGTCCACGAGCTAAGTGAGGAGGATATCCGGGCAATGCGCAATTTCTATCTTACGTCTTATGGTCCGGAATACCGGGGGGAGGACAAGTAGTGAAGACGTTAATTCGCGATGTAACAGTACTTACTGTCAATGAAGACCAGGATCTCATCACTGAGGCAGATGTGGTGATTGATGGTCAGTCTATTTCGTATGTCGGTGAAAAAAAAGAGTGGGAAGAAAGCTTTGATAAAGTCATTAACGGGCGGGGCAAACTGCTCTCCCCGGGATTTGTCAATGCGCACGGGCATGCGGCTATGACGCTTCTGCGCTCATTTGCCGATGATGTCCCACTGATGTACTGGCTGGAAAAGAGAATCTGGCCTATCGAAGCCAAACTGAAGCGTGAAGATGTATACTGGGGTACGATGCTTGCTGTATTGGAGATGATTAGGGGCGGTACCACCACGTTTACCGATATGTACTTCTTTATGGAACAGGTGGCGGAAGCGGCTAACGAATCAGGGATTCGTGCCGTGCTCTCCCGCGGACTGGTGGGAGTCGGCCATATGGCAGAACTGGGCCTTGAGGAAAGCGAACAGTTCGTCAATACCTGGCAGGGGCGGGGAGAAGGCCGCATTACGACGATGCTCGGTCCACACGCTCCTTATACCTGCCCGCCCGATTACCTCAGGCGTGTCCTTGCATTACAGGAAAAACTGAATGTGCCGATACAGATTCACCTGGCTGAAACCACAGATGAAATCGAGCAAATACAGGAGAAATACGGTGTTACTCCCGCCGTGTTATTAAAAGAAACCGGCCTGTTCGACCGGCAAGTCTTAGCGGCGCATTGCGTCCACCTTACGGAAACAGATATGGACATACTCAAAAGTTATGGCGTGCATGTGGCTCACAACCCCGGCAGCAATCTAAAGCTGGGCAGCGGCATTGCTCCCATCCCTGATTTACTGAGCAGGGGTATAACGGTTGGTCTGGGTACGGACGGCGCCGCCAGCAACAACAACCTGGACATGATGGAAGAGATGCGGCTGGCTGCCCTGCTGCACAAAGGCAGCCGGATGGATCCCACCGCCATCACTGCCCGGGATGCACTGGCCATGGCCACCCGGGAGGGGGCCAAAGCCGTCTTCCTGGAGAATGTGGGTCAGATAGCAGAAGGAATGAAAGCAGATTTAATTATGCTGGACTTGCACAGGCCGCACCTGACTCCGCAGCACGATTTGGTTGCACACCTGGTATATGCCGCACAACCGGCCGACGTTACACTGGTTATGGTAAATGGTAAAATCCTGCTGGAAAATGGTGAGCTTACCACCCTGGACGAAGAAAAAATCCTCTTCCAGGCAGAGCAGCGGGCAATTCACCTTGTCCGAGAAACAAACCAATAAAAAAAATCAAAAAGCCTGACAAAAACGTCAGGCTTTCTGATTGATCTATGTCTTAAGAAAGGCAATTCGAGTTAATTCGTTTCAGCGCGCATTCGCTGCAGGACTTCTGTGATTTGGTCAAAGAAGGTGGAAATTGGCTCACCGCGCTGTATTCCGCCCGAAATTTCCTCCAGCTGCCTGACGATATCAGGATTGGCTGAAACATAGGCATTAACGATGCTCGGTTCCCGGTCTTCAATGATACGTGACACTTCCTGCTTAATTTCATTCTCATTGCGCTCTGCAGCCTGATCACGTTCCAGTGTGATACCGACCATAGCCAGGTTTGAGATGACTACCACAACTGCATCATCCACACCTTCCACGTCGGTTGCCATGTCGGCCACACGGTTTGCCAGATCGTTGGCATCAGGATCCGGCTGCCCGGGTTGTGTTCGCGGAGCCGGTGCGCCCGGACGGTTTATATCTTCCGGATCCTGGCGGTCCTGTTGGGGTACAGGCTGGCGCTCGGGTGCAGGCCTGCGGAATGTGGCACAGCCGCTGACAATCATCGTAACAGCCAGAACAATACTCAGAAAAAGTAAAAATCTTCTGCTCTTCATTTACTTGATCACCTCCTTGCAGTCTAAATATAGTTTCTGAACATCAGGTCAATTTATACAGGTTTTAACCGCCAGATTACGGGTACAGTAAAATTGACACACCTTTTTGCATAAATTATAATTTAGAGGAAAGCTCAACCAGTCCGGAGGGATACTAAGTTGAAAATCCTTTTAACAAATGATGACGGTATCTTTGCAGAAGGCCTGCAGATGCTGGCCAAAGAGATAGAAAAAATTGCGGATACATTTGTTGTGGCGCCCGATCATGAACAGAGTGCCACAGGCCACGCCATTACGATGCACAGGCCGCTGCGGGCCGAGCGGGTTAAATACCTACACTCACCTGACCTGCCTACCTGGGCAGTAAACGGAACACCGGCCGACTGCGTTAAGCTGGCGGTTGAGGCCATCATGCCCAAACGCCCTGATATGGTCATCTCCGGCATAAACCGCGGTGCCAATCTGGGTACCGATGTGCTTTATTCCGGCACTGTCTCGGCCGCAATTGAAGGTGTAATTCTTGGTATACCCGCCATTGCGGTCAGCCTGGCAGAATACAAAGAACCCCGCTATGAATACGCTGCCGAATTTGTTTCCCGTCTGGCCAGTGTACTGCACCGCAAAAATGTTAAAAGCGACACGCTTTTGAATGTCAATGTTCCCGGATGCGGTAAAGAAAAGATGCAGGGTGTGGCTATCACACGGCTGGGTGTGCGCCAGTACAAAAACGCATTTGAGAAGCGAACTGATCCGCGCGGTCGCACATATTACTGGCTGGCCGGGGAGCTGATGGATGTACAGGACGGCGACGATACAGATGTTGCTGCAATTAAAGCCTGTAAAATATCTGTCACTCCGATTCAGCATGACCTGACGAACTATGGCCTGATTGACAGTCTCAAAAAATGGAGCATTGAATTATAATCAGATGAGGTGGCACAATGGAAAGCCGGGGAAAACTGGAGTTGTTGGCGACACTGAAACTGAAAAACAATGATGAACTTTATCGTGTTGTTGATTTCTTAAACCGCAATCTGAAATCGCATAACCTGATGTTTGGTATGAGTAAAAACGGCGACGAAATAACGTTCTCCGTTTATGAAGTATAGCAGGTGATTCACGTGGTGACACTGACTGAGCAGGGGCCCAACCGCTACTTGCTGCCCAAATCGGGCGCAATGCAGGTGGATGCCCTTATTTTTTTAAATTATAAACTGCGTGCACAGTTAGACGAAAACGGGGCTGAACTGCAGCAGCTGCGTGACGCTGCCACGCTGCCGGGGATATTTGGTCCTGTGGTGGGCATGCCGGACATCCACGCCGGGTTTGGCTTGCCTATTGGTGGCGTAATGGCTGCAAGAGCAGAGGGCGGTATTGTTTCCGCCGGTGCCGTTGGCATGGACATTAACTGTGGCGTCAGGTTGCTGTCCACCAAGATCTCTGCCGCAAAGCTGGACAAGCCTGTACTGCGTGCTTTAATGGCTGCTGTGGAGAAGCGCATTCCTGCGGGGATTGGCCGGGCGTCACGCCACCGCAAACTGTGCAGGGACGCTTTGCCGGATGTACTGGCCCGCGGAGCGCGCGGCCTTGTGGAGCACGGTTACGGCACAGCTGCCGATTTGGCGTGCACAGAAGAAGGTGGCTGCCTGGACGGCGCGGATATCCATGCTGTCTCCGACTGCGCTCTCAAACGGACATCCCAGCTTTCCACCCTCGGAGGCGGGAATCATTTTCTCGAATTTGGCTTTGTGGCTGAAACGTATGACAGTGAAACAGCAGAACAATTCGGCCTGCAAAAAGGCATGCTTACCGTATTGATTCATACGGGAAGCAGAGGTTTCGGACACCAGATCTGTAAGGATTACACGGAGATTTTGTCTGTTGCCGCTAAAAAATACGGTATCCACCTTCTAGCCAAAGGCCTGGCCTGCTGCCCCACTGAATCCCCGGAAGGCCGTGCGTATCTGTCTGCCATGGCCTGTGCGGTTAATTTTGCCTTTGCCAACCGCCAACTGATTACCTATGATGTTCGGGAAGCTTTTGCTGAGGTGTTCGCAGACAGCGGAGAAGAATTTGGGCTGGATGTCGTCTACGACGTAGCCCATAATATAGCTAAATTTGAAACACATCACGGAGAAAACTTACTTGTACACCGTAAGGGTGCTACCAGGGCACTGCCTCCGGGCCATCCGCAAAACCCGGACCGCTTCTGTGGGAGTGGGCATCCTGTCATTATTCCCGGCAGTATGAATTCCCCGTCTTATGTTCTCACAGGTACCGAGGCGGTGCGGGAAACATTTTGTTCCGTTAATCACGGTGCAGGCCGTGTGATGTCCAGGTCTGCCGCCCGGAAAGCCATCAGCCGCGAGCAGTTCATGGCTTCGGTCGGCGAAGTACTGCTCAATACCCGGGATTATAAACAGCTTCTCGATGAAGCGCCTCCCGCCTATAAAGATATCAACGATGTGGTGGACACACTGGCTGAAGTCGGCCTGACAAAAAAGATTGCCCGCCTTTGCCCGCTGGCGGTTATCAAAGGTGAAGGAGATGATTAAGCGTGATAAAAAAACTTGCGGCTGCCATTGACCATACCCTGCTGAAGGCCGATACCACGCGTGAGGAAATTACCGCACTCTGTGCGGAAGCGAAGGAACACCGGTTTGCAGCTGTTTGTGTCAACCCGTGGCATACAGCTCTGGCCTCCCGCACTCTGCAGGGAACGGGAGTGGCTGTGGCGGTGGTGGCAGGTTTCCCGCTGGGGGCCAATACCACTGCAGCCAAAGTCTTTGAAGCGGGTGAAGCGGTTCAGAACGGAGCCACTGAGATTGACCTGGTTATTAATGTGGCGGCTCTCAAGGACGGGCTGGAGCGTTATGTCAGAGAAGAAATTTCCCGTGTCAAAGCAGCGACGGAAGGGACTCTCCTCAAAGTAATCATCGAAACCGGGCTGCTGAAGCACGAAGAAAAAGTAATAGCAGTTGAGCTGGCAGCTCAAGCCGGGGCAGATATGATTAAAACGTCCACAGGTTTTCACGGCGGTGCCACAACGGATGATGTCCGGCTGATCAAGGAGCTGGTTTCTCATTTAGGCATTAAGGCATCCGGAGGTATTCGCTCCGCAGCATTTGCGCTGGAATTGCTGACTGTCGGTGCGACCCGCATCGGAACAAGCAGCGCTGTGACAATTCTGCAGGAACTGCAAAACAAATCAGAGGAGGAATAAAGATGCCAACTATTTTTTTCTACGGACCAAAGCTGGAAAAGGACAAAAAGAAAGAACTGATTCAACGTTTCACTGAAGCCGCCAGCGAGGCAACCGGTATACCCAAAGCAGGTTTTGTGGTGTATCTGCGGGAGGCTTCCAGGGAAGATGTGGGGGTCGGTGGTGAACTCCTATCGGAAAAATAAAAGAAACGAACCATGCCGCCCGGACGGGCGGCATTTTTGCAGGAATTTGGTATTCTATCCCGAAATATCTAGCCTGGAAGAAAACCGGAAGGAGCAAATATCATGGACTTTTCTTTTCTCTTTGATCTACCCACACGCATTGTTTTTGAAAACAGCATCCTGTCCAGGGCGGGGGAGGAAACAAAGAAACTTGCCTGTGGACACCGGACTTTGCTCGTTACTGATTCAGGGATTCTGCGCACTGGCATTGCTGATACCGTTCAATCGTCTCTGCAGCAGGCCGGTTTCGACTGTATGTTATTTGACAGGGTAGAACCCAATCCAAAAGACGTGGACTGCGAGGAAGGCGGCCGCGCGGCGCGTGATTTCAACGCCGACATGATTGTCGCCGTGGGCGGTGGTTCTGTGATTGATTCCGCCAAAGCCATCGCGCTCCTGCACACACATAACGGAAAGCTGACGGCCTATGAGGGCAAAGGCAAGGTAGTCAATGAAGTAACACCCATTGTAGCCATCCCTACCACAGCAGGGACCGGCTCGGAAGTGACCCGCTCAGCTGTAATTACCGATACACAAAGGAAATTCAAAATGACAATTAAGGATGTCAGGCTCGCTCCCCGCCTGGCCCTGGTGGATCCCGAAACCACTTATGCCCTTCCTGCGTCACTGACGGCAACCACAGGTATGGATGCGCTGGTTCATGCCATTGAAGCCTATACATGCCGGCTGGCCAATCCCTTTTCAGACGCGCTTGCTCTGGCGGCAATGGAGAGGATTTTCCCCTGGCTGCGTGCTGCCGTTAAAGACGGCAGCGACAAAGTAGCCCGCTCACAGCTGATGACAGGTTCTCTGCTGGCAGGTGTAGCTTTTTCCCATGCAGATGTGGCTGCAGTTCACTGCCTGGCCGAAGCATTGGGCGGCATCTATGACATTCCCCACGGTGCCGGCAATTCTATGTTTCTCCCGGCCGTTACCGCCTATAATGCACAGGCCGATCCACAAAGGCACGCCCGGGTGGCAGCTGCCTGCGGACTGCCTGTGGGCGGGCTTTCGGATGTGGACGCTTCCAAGTTACTCGTCGATGCGTTGGAGAAACTATCAGCAGATATCAATATCCCTGACTTTGCCGGCTTTCCCGGGGTAAAAGAAGAAGATTTCCCCTTCCTTGCCGAAGCCGCGCAGAAGAACGGTTCCACACCAAGCAACTGCCGAGCCATTGGTCAGGAAAATTACCTGGGCATTTTAAAAGCGTGTTATTCACAGGGTTAATGAGCTGACGCAGGTTAAAACCGGGTTCTACTGCAGGCAGATTCGTCATAGAATAAAAGGAAACTGCTTGCTTTGGGAGTTGATCTGCTTGAGACAAGCCCCGGTAAAACCTGCAAAGAAGGAAAGGCCCTTTCCCGCACTGTTTGTTGGTTTTCTGCTGGTAATTTCACTTTTAGCCGCAGGGGCAACTCTGCTCCTTTCCGCACCGCGAGAGGATACGTCAGTTCCCAGCATGGAAGAAATGATTTCGGCAAAGGCGGCAGTGATAGCAGAAACCAATCAGTATGACCTGACAATTGAAGAAAGCGGCCCCGGCTATACAATCCGCTTTGTCGGTCAGGTTTCCGACAGTAAGCTGTACGGTAAAATTGATGCCTATGATCTGGAGGTTTTTTCTGACAGGGAGAAATACTTTGTCAAAGGCGCCAGTGTATTTACCGATTGGGAAGAGGCGGGTAAAGCAGAACTGGACGCACTGTCTGTTCTTGTCCGCAATCCTATTGAGCTTTTGCAGGTTCTGACTTCAGGCGACCGCTTTCTTGTGGAGGAGGGACCGGACCGCCTGGTGGATGATGTAAACTGCCGGACATATTTTCTGGAGATTCCGCCACCGGATATTCAGATGGTGACGCGGTTTGAAGATGAGGACGCCACCCTTGACAAACTGCAGCTATATTTGTGGTTTAATGAAGATGGTAACTTTATGCACAGGATGGCCATGCTGCTGAATGTAACCGTCGAAGGCGAAAACATTCAGGTGAACCGCATCTACAGTCTCTCACCCCGCTCCAAGGAGCTGCCGGAAGACCTCCCGCAGGTGGATGAAGACGTGCTGGCAATTTAGTCGATATTTATCTGTTTTGTGCACAGTTGTTACAGACTGTGCACTTTTTTCGTGAACAGTGAGTTAAGAACAGTACTGAAACCGGGCAGAAAAATCACAAAAGGTAAATTTAAAGGAAAAGGTTTTTTTATGCAGAATATACATAAATTGAACTAAATGAGATTGCTTGTCGAAAATCCCATTATAATTTCAGGAAGGTGAATGGCACGATGACACAATGGTGGAACAGTTTGTCCGGTTTTGAAAGGATTTTTTGGTATTTCGCCATTCCTTTTACTCTCATCTTTGTTCTGAGGCTACTAGCATCATTAACCGGTTTTGGCGATTCTGACGAAGATATGGATTCATTTGACGGCGGAGATATGGGCGAAGGTTCAAACTTTTTAGAGGATTTTCGCCTTTTCACTTTGCAGAACTTTATTATTTTTTTCACCGGATTTGGTTGGGCAGGAATTTATGGTGCCCACAGAAATTTTGGTCAGATTCTGACGATCCTGTTTGCGAGCGTTATCGGCGTTTTTCTGATGTTTACAGTGGCGGCGATGTTTTATTCCGTGAATAAGCTTGCCGAGAGCGGTAATATCAATCTAAACAATGCCGTCAATTCCACCGGCCGTGTATATATCCCCATCCCGGGACATAAAGCCAGCACAGGGCAGATACAAATAGCAATCCAGGGTTCACTGCGGGAAGTTCAGGCAATTACCGAGGGGAAAGCATTACCAACGGGAACATCAGTAAGAGTTATCGGGGTGGTCGACCACGACACCCTGTTGGTTGAAAAATACCGATAATATAAGGGGGTTATGCATTGTTTGCAGATTTTTCCGGTCTCTTGCTTGTCATCGTCATTATTGTTGTTATCTTTGGTACCTTTGCATCGATACTAAAACGGTACCGCAAATGCCCGTCGGACAAAATCCTGGTCGTCTACGGACGTACCGGTAAGGATAAAGAGGGGACGACCCGGTCCGCAAGGTGTATCCATGGCGGTGCCACGTTTATCTGGCCTGTCATTCAGGATTACCAGTACTTGGATTTAACGCCTTTCTCTATTGAAGTTAACCTGACCAAAGCACTGAGTAAGCAAAACATCCGTGTTGATATTCCTTCACGGTTCACAGTAGGTATTTCTACAGAGTCCGGCATTATGAACAATGCAGCCGAGCGCTTGCTGGGCCTCCGTCTGGAAGTAATTCAGGAACTGGCCAAAGATATTATCTTCGGTCAGCTTCGCCTGGTTATTGCCACAATGGACATTGAGGAAATTAACTCGGATCGCGATAAGTTTCTTGCTAATGTTTCCTTCAACGTGGAAACGGAACTGAAAAAAATCGGCCTCAAGCTGATTAACGTAAACATTACCGATATCAAAGATGAGTCGGGCTACATTGAAGCTTTAGGTAAAGAAGCCGCTGCCAAAGCGATAAACGACGCAAAGAAAAGCGTGGCAGAGAAAGACCGTGACGGATCCATCGGCGAGGCAAACGCGAAGCGGGATGAACGAATTCAGGTTTCCGGAGCCAATGCTACAGCTGTTGAGGGTGAAAACCTCGCTAAGATTACAGTTGCGAACTCACTGGCGGAGCTGCGCGAGAAAGAAGCTGAAGCGAACAGGAAGGCAATAGCTGCGGAAAAAGTCCAGGCAGCCAAAGCGTTGGAAGAGGCATATCTCTCTGAAGAAGAAGCTGAAGTTGCCCGTGCCAAACGGGAAAGGGCCACACAAACAGCAGATATTGTGATTCCTGCTGAAATTGAGAAAGAGAAAATACAGATTGCTGCCGAAGCTGAAGCTGAAAGAGTCAGAAGAATTGCCAAGGGAGAAGCCGACGGCGTTCTGCTGGCTATGGAAGCGCAGGCGAAAGGTGTTTATGAAATCCTGACCAAACAAGCTCTCGGTTTTGAACAGATTGTCAAAGCTGCCGGTGGTGAGGCAAATGAAGCTGTATTATTAATGATCGCCGATAAACTGCCTGAACTTGTCAAAACACAGGTCGAAGCAATCAAGAATCTAAAAATAGATAAAATCACTGTCTGGGACTCCATGGGCAACAGCGGGTCTTCACCCACCACTGCCAATTTCCTTTCCGGTATGTTTAAATCCATTCCTCCGCTCGATGAACTCTTTAAAAATGCCGGTTTGCAGCTACCTAAGTACTTAGGTGAATCAACAGCACCGGCGGTAGAACACCAGGAAATTGTACCAGATCCGAACGAAAAACAGGAGGAACGGGCCAAAGAGTAACTCATGAATTGAAAAAAGGTTTCTGTCTACGAACTTATAGACAGAAACCTTTTTTTTCTGATGCACAGATATTTTGCAAACGCGCGAAACTTTCCCGGAGTGCAAAGACCACAGGGCCGGGCCTGCCGCTGCCCACCGCTTTCCTGTCTATTTCAACGACCGGCAGAATGTCTATCCTTGTACTCGTAAGCATGACTTCATCAGCAGAGAGGAGCTCTTCTGTTGTCATAAAGCGCTCCCCGACCGGTATGCCCAGCTCACCTGCCAGTTTCAGTACGGTGTTTTTTGTGACTCCGGGCAGAATCCACGGGCCGGGAGGCGTGGTAAGCAGCACTCCGTCTTTCACCGCCAGGACACTGCTGCTGGTTGATTCGGTTACGCCAAGGTCACTGTGGAGGATAGCATCATAAACGCCATACGCTTTGGCTTTTTCCTTGGCCAAAACATTGGGCAGCAGATTGAGCGATTTTATATCGCAGCGCTTCCAGCGTTCATCCGGGAGCAGCACGGCATCAACGCCCTGTTCATAGAGTTCCGCGGGAACAGGCAGTATTTCCCTGGCCACAATGAAGAAATTGGGGCAGCAGTTCTCGGGAAAATAATGCATGCGCGGGCCGTCACCGCGTGTGAGCTGCAGGTAAATACCACCGTTCTCCATTGCCGTGTTAGAGATTAATTCTTCTATAATGCCAACAATTTCCACATTGTTATAGGGTACTTTAATTTCCAACTCCCCCGCACTGTAGCGGAGCCTGCTCAGATGCTCCTCAGCCTGAAAGATACGGCCCCGGTACACTCTAAAAAACTCGTAGACGCCATCGCCAAACAGTGTCCCCCGGTCCTCAATATTAAGATAAGCGTTTTCTGCAGGCAGAAAACAGCCGTTTAGAAAAGCGTTTACTGTGCCCATAATTGCCCGCCTTTCAAATCCGTTTATCTTTTATTCTATTCTGCTTTTTGCAAAACTTGCCCTGCAAAATATAAACAGTTTTCCCTGCTTTAAGTATTATTCCGTACATTTTTGCCATATTAGTTACCAGACGACAAAAACTGGGGGCGAATATGGCTGTTCTGATCTGGTTATTGGGTTTGGTGGATGTGCTCCTGACAAAATACGGACTCACCCTGGGAGTTATCCGGGAAGGAAACCCGGTTATGGCCTGGCTTTTTGCGATACATCCCAACGTGGCCGTATTGTTTTCACTTCTTGTATCCGGAGTTTTGTTATGGTTTCTCACAACCCTGCAGGCGAAAACTAACCTGGCCGTAAAAGCACTCTGGGGGCTTCTGATTGTCAGGATACTGGTTATCGTACTTCATGTGGGATGGCTTGTGAGAATATAGAAATCCTGAAGGATTTACTTCACAGGTGTCGAAACAGTAAAGTCGGATAAAGAAGGAAACAGGGGGGAACAGAGTTGTTTTACTACGTAGATTGTCCTGTATGTAAAAAAGACCTGAGCGAATTTGTCTCACCGGAAAAATTCGAAGATGAAGAACCCGTATTCTGTATTCATTGCGAGACAAAACTCAGACTCCGGCTAACCGAGCAGGAAGATGAAGAAATGGGTGGCCTGTGCGGCATTTTCTGGTTTGAAAAATGGGACAAGGAATAGATGCCGGCAAAACAATACAAAAAAGCATGCCAATTCGTAAGAATAAGCATGCTTTTTAATTTATCGCGTCACCACTTTTTTTAACAAGGCAATATCATCTTCGTGGCGCAGTAGAGTCTTTTCCGTTTCCTTTTGAAACCGCAGTGAGGCTGTTCTAAATTCAAGCAAACCGGCTGTCTGTTCATAAATGACCTCAACCTTGCCGCTAAGATTTTTCAGGTCATGTTGCATTTGTTGCTGGTTATTTTCCAGTGTATCCATCCGGCCTTCCAGCTTGTCCATGCGCCCATCCAGCTTGTCCATCCGGCCTTCCAGCTTGTCCATGCGCCCATCCAGCTTGTCCATCCGGCCTTCCAGCTTGTCCATGCGCCCGTCGAGCTTATCCATGCGCTGATCCAAGGAAGTAACTTTCTCCAGGATCTGGTTTAAAACTTTTTCCACACATATCCCTCCAAAACCATATTGCCTGAAGACATTATAACACGGAAACGGATTTGGTTACACCATTTTTCTCACCGCCAACAGAACATATGTTTGCATATATTCTAGCATGGGCAGGCTGAATATGTCAAGGAAACGTAATAAAAAAGCCGTGGTTATCCACGGCTAATAGAATTCATTTATGGCAGGGGTGACGCGACTCGAACACGCAACCAACGGTTTTGGAGTGCGGTTAAATGTTTTGGGTCATATTCGGTATGGTTGGGAATGTGCCGTAGTTAAAGGGTTTATAAGTTTATCGCTTCGGAATAATTCGGGAATATTGGGGACACTTCTGAATATATTGTCTCCAAGTTGTCCCCAGAGCTTGTCCACTACTTGACCGCAAACAGCCCATCCAACTTGTCCGCTGCTTCTTTGTCGGCACTCTTAAGGTGATGTGCATAGATATCCATTGTAGTGCTGATGTTGCTGTGGCCCAAGCGAGAGCTGATTGTCTTGGCATGGACACCTTGGCCGATTAAGAGCGTGGTTGAGGTGTGGCGTAATCCGTGAAAGTTAAGGTGGGGGAGATTGTGTCTGGCGAGGAATTGAGGGAACCATTTACTGATTGTGTCAGGATGCATGGGCTGGCCGTCCCATGTTGTAAAAAGGCGGTTAGAGCCTTTCCATTTATTAATTCGGCTTGCTTTTTCTTCTCTTTGCCATGCCTGATACTTCTTCAGCAGAGCCATAACAGAAGCGGGAACTGATACAAGGCGCATATTTGTTTCGTTTTTAGGCTCCTTGGTTATAACTCCCTGGCCGGAAACGTATTGGCTGACCCGCTTAACATCCAGTGTGCATTTGTCAAAGTTAACATCGTCCCATTCCAGCCCCATTAACTCACCCCGGCGCAGGCCGGTCGCTATTGCCAGGACAATAATCGTTTTATAACCAAAGTTTGCTTCTGGTTCAGTATCCAGCGCTTTCAGAAGCGCAGCTGTCTGCTCTTCATCGTAGCAGGCTGCGGCCTTTCTTTTAACTTTGGGAGGCTTAACCCTTGCTGCAGGGTTTGTTGCGATGATCTGCCACTGAACGGCTTGTGTAAAAAGGCTGGACAGCAACCGGTGGTGATGAAGGATTGTAGAGTTCGAAAGCGGCTCCGGTTCTCCCTGTAAGGTAAATGCTTCTTCCATCTTTATACCGAGAACCTTGCTAACGGCCATGGCAACGTTTCTTGAGGCAAGTTTACCCTTCAGCACACTGGACAGGGTTCTTTTGTCAATACCGGCTTTGTCCGCTATCTCCTTGGTTTCCATGCTAGTAATCTTAATTGCTTCCAGGAACTTAGGTTGAGCCAGGTATTTTCCATCCAATCTCACACCTGCTTCTGTAAGGTTGTTATAAAACTCCACCAGGTGTAGGGGCTTAATCTGTTCAAGGCGTAAGTGTCCCATAGCCGGAATAATCCGGCTTTCAAGCAGTTCTTTATACCTAGCGAGTGTCTTAGGGGCCAGTTGCTTTTCGGCGTGTTCTTTTAGCCAGCGTTCGGCGAAGCCTGCAAGGGTTAGCTTTGTGGCACCAATAAACATTCCAGCTTCAAGTTCCGCAATAAATTTTGCTAGTTCCTTTTCAGCTTCTTTTCTGGCAGCTGTTTCGGATTTAGCAGTTGTGGTAATTGTTTTTGTTTTGCGGACCCTGTTCTTTTTTCCGTCAAAACCACATGAAACCGTTAAACGCCAAGAATTTTGCCCACGCCGTTCAATGGAGCCGGCCATAAGATAACCTCCCTTAGGTAATAAAATTAGGGGGATACGTAATCTTCACAATACAAAAATAGTAAAAGAAATAAAAAAACAAAGAAAAAGTGTTGACTTAATTTTAACGTAAGTGTAAGATAAAGTCAAAACATACGTTCCCCCACGGGGAATTGTGAGCCTCTTAGAAGGCCGAATGTCGATGCGCAGAAACTCTGGGTGCCGATTGTTCGGCCTTTTTGTTTTGCTAAACAGAAAGGATTACGATGGCAGAAAGGAGACTGAAGTATGAGAGCAACCTTAACCGCCAAAGAAGCCGCAGAGTATTTAGGGGTTAGCTACTGGTTGATTCTAGAATTGGTTAAGAGAAAAGAACTGGGTTGTATTCGGGCGGGGGGCCGGGTTCTGTTTAGGCAAAGCTCCCTGGATGAATGGATGGATCAGCAGGAAAGTTCAGTTCGGCAGGAGCCCCAGCGTGGTGTTCTGAGGAGAATCCAATGATAAACTGCCGTTTTCTTAGCGGCTATTGAGACTAACTATATGAAGTCAAGGGTAATTTTCAAGGGATAAAGC
>JAWSUT010000042.1:0-17650 GCA_033549345.1 Bacillota bacterium
GCCGCCGCCGTTGTCTTTATTATTGACCTGTCATCAAAAGACAAGGATCTCTTTACTATCGCCAGAGGCCTGATGCTGGCCGGTTTTGCCACGCTGACGCTGCTGCTCATCGGCCGCGGCATTGTTTACCGCTATGTGCCGCTCTATACCTTCCATGAGACGCTGCTGGTGCTGGTCTGGGCCGCATCGTTTGTGCTGCTGGCGCTGGAACGCGCATATCGCTTCCGCTCCATTTACCATTTTGCCGCACCGTTTTTATTTGCCGTCCTCTTTTTTGCCTTCTTCTTTACGCCGGAGCGGGCGGAGCTCTTGCCTGAATTCCGCAGCCTCTGGCTCTTTGGGCACATCTCAACTGTCATCGTCGCCTACGGCACGTTTGCCGTAGCCTTTGTTACCTCGGTTATGTATCTGTTTGTGGATAACCAGCTCAAAAAGAAAAAGCTTTCCTCCCTGATTACCAAACTGCCCAGCCTGGACACACTGGACCTCTATATCCACAAGCTGGTCACCATCGGCTTTTTCCTGCTTACCGTCAGCATCCTGCTGGGCGGCTTCTGGGCCCAGAATGTCTGGGGCGCCTTTTGGCGCTGGGAACCAAAGGAAATCTGGTCTGTGGTTACCTGGTTTATCTATGCTGCCTACCTGCATACCCGCTTAGCCTCGGGATGGCAGGGCAGGAGAGTGGCCATTCTCAACTCCTTTGGCTTTGCCACCGTGATCTTTAACTACGTCATTGTCCGTTTCTTCTTCACCGCAGGGATGCACTTCTTCTATTAAAGAGTTGACGTATGCTGCACCCTGTAGGATAATTGTATTAATAATTAGTACTAATAGAAATGCCAAAACCGGTGCCGCCCGGCACATTGGGGAAGGTAACGATGGAAACAACGTACTATCCGGTGTTTTTCCAACTGAAAAACAAGCTCTGCGTGGTCATCGGCGGAGGGGACGTGGCCGCCAGAAAGGCTGCCTCTCTTTTGGCAGCAGGCGCCGCCGTCCGCGTTGTCAGCCCAGATCTTCACCCGGAGCTGGAGTCGCTGGCTGCCTCCGGGCGGATTGAGGCCCTGCGCTGCCCGTATACAAAAGAGTCTCTTGCCGGCGCAACCCTCGTGATTGCTGCCACAAGCAGAGCGGATGTGAACCGGGAAGCCGCCGCAGACTGCCGCGCTCTCGGGATTCCGGTGAATGTGGTGGATGCCCCCGGCCTCTGTGACTTCATTGTCCCCGCCACACTCAGGCGCGGCCCGCTGACAATCGCCGTCTCCACTGGCGGCAGCATGCCGGCCATGGCAAAAAAGATCCGCCGCCGGCTGGAAGAGGAGTTTGACGAAGCATACGGCGAGCTGCTTGACGCCCTGGGGGAAGCGCGTACCCGCGTGCTGCGGGATGTGGAAGACCCCGCAAGACGCAAGGCCATCTTCACCGCCCTCAGCGGCGGAGATTTACTTACCGTCCTGCGGCAGGAAGGCCGCAGCGAACTGGACAAACAGATTGACGAAATTATTAAAAACACCTGAGTGTTTATATAGCAAAATTCAAAGCCAGGCCGCGCACATGATCTGCAGCGGCCGGAAGTGGGAGGTTTATGCGTGACAAAGAATATCGTAGTGGGCACCCGGGATTCGGAGTTGGCCCTGACCCAGACACATTTTGTCATCGGTGAACTAAAGAAGCGCTTTCCTGACGTCGAATTCAGCGTCAAACACATCAAGACCGAAGGGGATAAAATCCTCGATGTGGCTTTGGCGAAAATCGGCGGCAAAGGGCTTTTCGTCAAGGAAATTGAAAATGCCCTGTTAAGCAAAGAAATCGATTTCGCCGTCCACAGTATGAAGGATGTGCCCACCGCCGTTCCCGATGGCCTGACCATTGCGGCCATCACCGAACGGGAAGATCCCCGGGACTGCTACATTGCCAAAGACGGCAAAACCAGCCTCTTTGATACCCGCCAAGGCGCCGTCATCGGCACGTCAAGCCTGCGCCGTTCCGCGCAGCTTCTCCACCATCGCCCCGACTTTGAAATCGTTCCCATCCGCGGTAATTTAAACACCCGCTTCCGCAAACTCAGTGAACAGGATATGGACGGGATTATTCTGGCCTATGCCGGTGTTTACCGCCTCGGCTGGGCTGATAAAATTACAAATATGCTGGAATACGACAAGTCGCTGCCCGCCGTGGGGCAGGGCGCGCTGGGGATTGAAACCCGAGCCGACGATGATTTTGTCAACGAAGTCGTCTCCGCCCTGCATGATGTCCAAACGGCCGCCGCCATCCTGGCTGAACGCGCTTTCCTGCGTAAACTCGAAGGGGGCTGTCAGGTTCCCATCGGTGCGCTGGGCCGCCTCGAAGGCGAAGAGCTTGTCCTGGAAGGTGTGGTCGCCGGCCTCGACGGCAAAACCGTCCTGCGGGACGAAGTCCGCGGCAGCAAAGACGACCCACAGGCATTGGGGCAGAAACTGGCAGGGATGCTGGTGGAGCGCGGTGCCGATCAAATACTAATCCAAGTGAGACAGGAGTTTGATGCCAATGCCTAAGCAGGGAATCGTTTATCTTGTTGGAGCCGGCCCCGGCGACCCCGGACTGATTACCGTCAAAGGACTGGAGTGCATTAAAAAAGCCGAAGTGCTGGTCTACGACCGCCTGGCAAGCAAACGCCTCCTGAGTTTTGCCCCGAAAAACTGCGAACTCATTTATGTCGGCAAACTGCCCGACCGCCATACCCTGCGCCAGGAAGAAATCAACCAGCTGCTGGTTGACAAAGGCCTGGAAGGCAAAGTCGTCACCCGCCTCAAAGGCGGAGACCCCTACGTCTACGGCCGCGGCGGCGAAGAGGGTGAACTGCTCAGAGCAAACAACGTGCCCTTTGAAGTGGTGCCCGGCATCACCTCCGCCATTGCCGTACCCGCGTATGCCGGGATTCCGGTAACACACCGTGACTGCACATCCAGCTTTGCCGTGATCACCGGCCATGAAGACCCCACCAAAGACCAGTCTTCCATCGCCTGGGACAAAATTGCCACCGGAATCGGCACGCTGGTCTTCCTGATGGGTGTGGGCAACCTGCCCTCCATCGTTAAAAACCTGGTGGACAACGGCCGCTCTGCCGATACACCGGTCGCCCTGATTCGCTGGGGTACCCGCCCGGAGCAGCGCGTCCTCACCGGCAAGCTCTCCGACATTGTGCAAAAAGTAAAAGAAGCCGGGTTTACTTCTCCCGCCATCATCATTGTGGGCGAAGTGGTCAACCTGCGTGATACATTATCCTGGTTCGAACAAAAGCCCTTCTTCGGCAAGCGCGTGGTGGTCACCCGTTCCCGTGAACAGGCCAGCGACCTTTCCCGCCGTATCGAAGAAATGGGCGGCGAGGCCTGGGAATTCCCCGCCATTGAAATTGCCGACCCCGATGACTTCGGCCCCATGGACGAAGCCATCGCCAAACTGGATACTTACAAGTGGCTGATCTTCACCTCGGTCAACGGTGTGGACTACTTCTTTAAGCGCCTGCGCCTGCAGGGCGGAGACATCCGCGACTTAAAAGGTGCACGCATCTGCGCCATCGGCCCCAAAACAAAGGAACGGCTTGAAGAACTCTGCCTCCATGTGGAGTTTGTCCCCTCCGAGTATCGCGCCGAAGCTGTTCTCGAAGTCCTCAAAGGCAAACTCCTCCCCGGTGACACCGTCCTGATGCCCAGAGCCGATATTGCCCGGGCCATACTGCCGGACACACTACAGAATGAAATGGGCGCAAAAGTGGACAATGTGGTAGCCTACCAGACCGTCCGCGGCGATGCCGACGCCTCACTCCTCAAGGAACTCCTCGAGGAAGGCATGATCCACTACGTCACCTTCACCAGCTCATCCACAGTGAAAAACTTCGTGGACATCCTCGACGCCGACAACCTCCACGAACTCCTCAAAGGCGTCAAACTGGTGAGCATCGGACCCATTACCTCCCAATCCGCCCGCGACCTGGGGCTGACCATAGACATCGAAGCCGACGAGTACACTATTGATGGTTTAGTAGAGGCACTAGCGAAGATTTAATCTTTTAGTGTTTTAAAACATTCATCCCCAGACTGTTCAGAAGCAAGCAGATTGCGAAGCAAGGGGTTCCGGCACCGCAGGCGTATAGATCATACGTTGAGGATGCCGGGTCCCCGCAGCGACAAAGAGATGCGCCGCTTATGGGCAGTCTGGGGAAAGGGGGAAACCTAGACATGATTTCTGTAACCAAATTACTTTGCGGGGCGGACCATTACGGCGACCAGCTGCGCTACAGCAGCTGCTCCCGCGGCGCCATGCATGGTGTTACCCACGACAGCGGCCCTGTTGTGGTCTGGAACTCAACACGGACCTGCAACTTAAAATGCATTCATTGTTATATGGCATCCGACGCTGTAAAATACGAGAACGAACTGAGCACAGAAGAGGGTAAGCGTTTCATTGACGATCTGGCTGAATTCAAAAGCCCCGTGATTCTTTTCTCCGGCGGCGAGCCGCTGATTCGCCCGGACTTTTTTGACCTGGCTGAATACGCCACCAAGCGCGGCATCCGCGTTACCATCTCCACAAACGGCACCCTGATTGATAAGAAGATGGCCCGAAAGATTAAGGACCTGGGTGTAGGCTATGTGGGCATCAGCCTCGATGGCGTGGGTTCCAAAAACGATGAATTCCGCAAACAAAAAGGCGCCTTTGACTCTGCTCTGGCCGGTATCCGCAACTGTCTGGAAATCAACCAGCGCGTCGGGCTGCGCTTTACCATCAACCGCCACAACTTCACCGAAATGGAGAACATTTTCCAGCTCATCGAAGAAGAAGGCATCCCCCGCGTCTGTTTCTATCACCTGGTGTACTCCGGCCGCGGTTCTGAAATGATGAAAGAAGACGTGACTCTGGAAGAAAGCCGCCAGGCCATGGACTTAATTATCGATAAAGTACTCTACTTCCAGGAAAAAGGTCTGGATAAAGAAATTCTCACCGTCGACAACCACGCCGACGGCGTCTACACCTACCTGCGCATGCTCAAGGAAGACCCTAAGCGCGCCGAAAAAGTCTGGGAACTCTTGCGCAACAACGGCGGCAACCGCACCGGTATCGCCATCGGCCAGGTTGATAACCTGGGCTTTGTCCACGCCGACCAGTTCACCCAGAACCACACCTTCGGGAATGTCCGCGAGCGCAAGTTCGGCGACATCTGGACCGATATGTCCAACCCGATCTTAGCCGGCCTCAAAGACCGCAAGCCCCTCTTAAAAGGCCGCTGCGCCTCCTGTAAGTGGCTGCAAATCTGTAACGGCAACTTCCGCGCCCGCGCTGAAGCCGCCACCGGCGACTTCTGGGAATCCGACCCCGCATGCTACCTGACAGACGAAGAAATCGGCATAGCTTAGGGCCGGCTGTCCATAAGCGGCGCATCTCTTTGTCGCCGCGAGAACCCGGCATCCTCAGCGTATCGTATATACGCCTCCGGTGCCGGAACCTCTTGCTTCGCGACCTGCTTGCTTCTGAACAGCCGGCCGGCCGAGATGGAAGAGTAAAGATTTATAGCATCCTCTAAAGAGGTGATTAATGAAATGGAATTTCCAACTGTTCGACCCAGAAGGTTAAGAACGTCTGCCGCGATGCGGCGCCTGGTGCGGGAGACCGACCTGCTGCCCCGTGATTTTATCTATCCGCTGTTTGCCACAAACGGGGAAAATGTCAAGACTCCGATTAATTCCATGCCCGGCGTCTACCAGATGTCGGTGGACAATATTCTGCGTGAAGGGGAGGAGTGCCTGAAGCTGGGCATTCCCGGTGTCATCCTTTTTGGCATTCCCGCATATAAAGATGAGAAGGGCTCTTCGGGATACGACCCCGACGAGGCTGTGCAGAAATCCGTTGCCGCATTGAAAAAAGAATACCCTGAACTTTTAGTCATGACCGATGTCTGCCTTTGTGAGTATACAAGCCACGGCCATTGCGGGCTCATCGCCGACGGTGATGTCCAAAATGACCCGACCTTGAACCTGCTGGCCCGGACGGCGCTCTCTCACGCCCGGGCCGGCGCAGACATCGTGGCGCCTTCAGACATGATGGACGGCCGGGTGCAGGCGATTCGCAGCACCCTGGACGAGCATGGTTTTGAGAAAATCCCTGTGATGTCTTACGCCGTTAAATATGCTTCAGCCTTTTACGGGCCGTTTCGGGATGCGGCCGGCTCCACGCCGCAGTTTGGCGACCGCCGCACCTACCAGATGGATCCGGCCAATGTCCGTGAAGCATTAAAGGAAATCGACCAGGACATTGCCGAAGGTGCCGACATGGTGATGGTCAAACCGGCACTCTCCTATCTCGATGTGATTCGGGCCGTCAAAGACTACACCAATGTCCCGGTGGCTGCCTACAATGTCTCAGGCGAATATTCCATGGTTAAGGCCGCCGGCCAAAACGGCTGGATTGACGAGAAGCGTGTGGCACTGGAACTCCTATTGTCCATGAAACGTGCCGGTGCCGACATGATCCTCACTTATTTTGCCAAAGACGCAGCCGCCTGGCTGAAGGAGGAACTCTGATATGATTATCTCCTGGAACACAACCTGGGAGTGCCACTTAAAATGCAAGCACTGCTATCGTGATGCCGGCGCCAAAAGAGAACATGAGCTCTCCACAGAGGAAGGCAAAAAGCTCATTGACGAAATCGCCAAAGCCGGCTTTAAAATCCTGATTCTCTCCGGCGGCGAACCCCTACTGCGTGAAGACATATATGAGCTGACCGCCTATGCCAAATCCGTCGGGGTACGCCCCGTGTTTGGTACCACCGGCACCACCATCACACCGGAAATCGCCCAGAAGCTCAAGGATTCCGGCGCCATGTGCATCGGTATTTCCCTTGATTCCGCCGGACCGGAAGTACACGATGAATTCCGTCAGGTGCCCGGCTCCTGGCAGGCTGCCATTGACGGCATGAAAAACTGCAAAGCCGTAGGCCTGCCGTTCCAGATTCACACCACCGTGGTCGATAAAAACTACCACGAATTTGAAGCCATCACCGACCTGGCGGTGGAACTGGGGGCTGTTGCCCACCACGTGTTCTTTTTGGTACCCACCGGCCGTGCCGTGGATATCGAAGAGGAAGCGCTGCGCGAGAAGCAGTATGAACAGCTGCTGCACCGTATCCTCAAAAAGCAAAAAGAAGTACCCATTGAACTCAAACCCACCTGCGCGCCCCAGTTTATGCGCATTGCCCGTCAGATGGGCATGGATATGCGCTTTAGCCGCGGCTGCCTGGCCGGTACCGGCTACTGCTGCATCCTGCCAAACGGTGAAGTTCATCCCTGCCCCTACCTGCCCAAGAAAGTGGGCAATGTGAAAGAAATGCCCTTTGATGAAATCTGGCGCACAGCGGAGATGTTCCAGCAGTTTCGCAGCGACGAATTCGGCGGTAAATGCGGCACCTGCGATCATAAAGACGTCTGCAGCGGCTGCCGCGCCCGCGCCTATTACTATACCGACGGCGACGTGATGGCTGAGGACCCGTGGTGCCTCTACCGGAGGGGAAGAGCCAATGAAGCACGCTGCTGCTAATCTGTCCACCACGGACCGTGAGATTCTCAACATCATCCAGACCCGTTTCCCCAGAGTCAGCCGCCCCTTTGCCGCCATCGGCGAGGAAGTGGGTCTTAGCGAAGATGACGTTCTTGCCTGCGTTGCGGCCTTGAAGGAAAGCGGCATCGTCCGCCGCATCGGCGGTATCTTTGCCTCGGACAAGATGGGCTTTTCTTCAACGCTAGTGGCCTTAAAAGTGGCAGAAGACAAAATCGAAGACGTAGCCCAGGCCGTCAGCGCCTATCCCGGCGTGACCCATAATTACCAGCGCGCCCATGAATTTAATCTCTGGTTCACCCTGGTGACACGGTCGGAGGCCCAACTGGAAGAAACGCTAAACACCATCATGGACTTTGACGGCGTTATGAAACTGCGCAACCTGCCGGCCCTTAATCTCTTTAAAATCGGTGTCAACTTCGACATGTCGGAGGAATAACTATGCAGCTAACCGATCTGGATAAAAAAATTATCTCCCGCCTGCAGGGCGACCTGCCCGTGGAGGCGGAACCCTTTGCCGCCGTGGCGGCAGAGGTTGGCATCACAGAAGAGGAACTCTTCGCCAAAATGGAAGCCTACCTGGAATCCGGTGTGATGCGCCGCCTTGGGACCATCCTGCGCCACCACAAGGCAGGCTACAATGCCAACGCCATGTGCGGCTGGGCCGTCCCCGACGAACTGGTGGACAAAGTGGGCCCGGTCATGGCCGAATTCCGCGAAGCATCCCATGTCTATCTGCGCCCCACCTACCCCGACTGGCCCTACAACCTCTTTACCATGCTCCACGGTAAATCCCCTGAAGACCTGGAACGGGTAGCCGGCCAGATTGCGGAGCGTACCGGCATCAACGACTACAAACTTCTCTACAGCACCCGCGAATTCAAAAAAACCAGCATGAAATACTTCTAACACAAAAGGCCGGACGATGTCCGGCCTTACTCTATATCCAGATATTCCTCCCGCAGTTTTTCATCAAACTCCCGGTCAATTTGTCTGAGGCGATAGCCAAAATCGCGGTAACTGTTTAGCACAGATTCTACAAAGTTAGCCGCCTGCAGCCTGTCCCTTTCAAAAACGATCCGGCCGGTTGCCAGGGCACGGTGTGCAATATGAACAGGAGCGTTGCGCAGCATGAGAAGGTCCACATCGTCCCTTTCCAAAAGTATCGATAATTCAGCAGACAGCTTCAGTTCATCCATCAGCGGTACATCGTGCTGAAGGAGAACAGCAACGTCTATATCGCTCATCCTGTGTTCGTCAGCTGTGCCAAACGAACCAAAGAGCAGGGCAAGAACAACACGTTCTTTGTTCTGAAAATATTCTCTTAGTTTTACACAGGTTGCGCTGTATTGCTCACCGTTCATACCATTTCCCTCCAATTAACTCTATTTTATCTTGACTTCTACCCGGAAAGCAAGTAGCTAAAGACAGACCCGAAATGCGGTAATGGTAATGCAGCGGTAATGGTAATGCATTGCAATCTTTTGGCGGACAAGATACAATAAGTACAACCAACCTTTGGCAGAAGGTGAGCCAAATGCAGTCTAATACTTCACTACACCGCTTCCGGCACTTTCAGGCATGCGTATACATACAGGCTTGATCTAAATCGGGTGGAAGACCTTCGCAAAAAGACAGTAAATTCCTGGAACGCAGTAGAAGAAAACCTGGGATGCGTTTTCCCGGCAGCAACCGCCGGGAACAGTGAATAAAATCCGGAAAAACAGGAGGAGATTAAATGTACGAAAAATCCAAAAAACTATTTGCCGAAGCCAAAGAAGTGATGCCCGGCGGTGTAAATTCCCCGGTGCGCGCTTTTAAGTCCGTCGGTATGGATCCCGTCTTTATCACTAAAGCCAAGGGCGCCAAAGTCTATGACGCCGACGGCAATGAATATGTGGACTATGTAGGATCCTGGGGCCCGATGATTCTCGGCCACGCCCACCCCCGCATCGTCTCCGCGGTACAAAAAGCAGCTGAGAAGGGGACAAGCTTCGGCGCTCCCACCGAAATTGAAACAGAAATGGCCAAACTGGTTATCGAAGCCGTACCGTCCATCGAGAAGGTTCGCATGGTCAACTCCGGCACCGAAGCGGTTATCGGCGCACTGCGTGTGGCCCGCGGCTTCACCGGCCGGGATAAAATCCTTAAATTCGCCGGCTGCTACCACGGCCACGGCGACAGCCTGCTGATTAAAGCCGGCTCCGGTGTCACTACCCTGGGCCTGCCTGATAGCCCCGGCGTGACCAAAGGTACCGCCCAGGACACCCTCACCGTAGACTACAACGACCTGGCAGCCGTTAAAGAAGTTTTTACCCAAATCGGCGAAGAAATTGCCGCTGTAATCGTCGAGCCCATTGCCGGTAACATGGGCCTGGCCATTCCCAAAGAAGGCTTTTTGGAAGGCCTGCGTGAAGTTACCGAACAGTACGGTGCTCTGTTAATCTTTGACGAAGTGATGACCGGCTTCCGCGTGGCCTACGGCGGCGCCCAGGAGCTCTATAATATTAAGCCCGACCTCACCACCCTGGGCAAGATCATCGGCGGCGGCCTGCCTGTCGGCGCCTACGGCGGCCGCAAGGATATTATGGAGCAGGTTGCTCCCGCCGGCCCCATCTACCAGGCCGGTACCCTCTCCGGCAACCCGCTGGCCATGGCCGCCGGCCGTGAAATGCTCCTGGCCTTAAAAGAGCGCGGTACCTATGAAAAGCTGGAGCGGATGTCTGCCGAACTGTCCCAGGACCTAAAGAGTCTGGCTGAAAAGCACAGCGTGGAGACCACCTTCAAGCGTGTCGGTTCCATGAGCTGCGTCTACTTTACAAACGAAGACGTCTACGACTTCCCCACAGCAGCCAGGTCCAACCTTGGACGTTTCCAGGTTTACTTTAAGACCCTGCTGAAAAACGGCGTCTACATTGCGCCCTCTCAGTTTGAAGCCGGGTTTGTCTCCCTGGCCCACACCATCAGTGACCTTGACAAAACACTGTCGGCCGCCGACAAAGCCTTTGCTGCTGCTGTGGAAGCCCGGTGCTAACCCATAACACGGGCGAAATAATCTTTGTATAAACGAAAAAAGCGTTATCAGGCGGCGGCTTACAGCCGCCGTTTTCTTTTTTCGTATAAAATTATTTCCGGTCATAAAATCATGCCCTATCCCCTGTCATGCCTGGAGTTAGGTTGGAAAAAGTGAACCTCACACGGGGAAGGACTTTTGCTAAATTTGTAGAATTACACCTTGTTACCGTGTTAATGTGTTAAAGTGCCAAAGTGCAGGGGGGAGTTTCTTATTTCGGATAAAGCCTTACGCATACATAATGTTTCAAAAATCTATCCCGGTACGATTGCCTTGAATAAAGTGAATATTCACGTTAAAAAGGGTGAAGTCCACGGCATTATCGGCAAAAACGGAGCGGGCAAGTCAACGCTGGTGAGTATTATTGCCGGGTTAATCACTCCGGATGAAGGGGAAATCGAAGTTGACGGCAAGCAGTTTTCCTCCCTGTCCCGGATTGCGGCCAAAAAGGAGAACATCGCCATAGTCCCGCAGGAGCCGCAGGTGATATTGGACCTGACCGTGGCAGAGAACCTGTTTATCCCCAACTACGGCAATGCCCTACGTTTAGGGCACGTGGACTGGAAACAGCTTTACCGGCGGGCGGAAGAATTGATTACCCAGGCCGGCCTGAATATCAATGTCCACAGCCGGGCAGGGGATTTAACTGTGAGCGAACGCCAGCTGCTGCTTGTCATTAAGGCCTGTTACGTTGAAGACGCCCGGATTATTATTTTTGATGAAGCATCCGCCTCGCTTGCCCAAAATGATGAAGCGCTGCTCTACGGGATTATTGAAAAGCGGAAAAACGAAGGAAAAACCATTATCTTTATTTCCCACCGCACAGACGAACTGCTAAAGCTTTGCGACCGTCTTACCGTACTTCGCGACGGTTCATCCATTGCCACAGTGGACTGCTCTGACCTGGACTTGGAGAAATTATCTTCTCTGATTGTCGGCGGGGAGTTTACTGTGGGTGATTGCACGCCGGGGACGGGCTGCAGGGAGGTTGGGCCCGTTGTACTGCAGGTGGAGAACCTCACCCGTTTTGGTGTGTTCCATGATATTTCCTTTACCGTCAGGGAAGGGGAGATCCTGGGGATTGCCGGGCTGCGGGGTAGCGGACGCACAGAAATCTTCCGCGCTATGCTGGGAATCGACCACGTCGATAGCGGAACGCTGCAGCTGGGAAGCCGCAGAAAACCATTTTCTTCTCCGGCGGACGCGCTAAAACACGGCCTGGTGTACCTGCCGGAAGACCGGGAGCATGAGGGTCTGATTAATAACCAGAGCGTCAGGGAAAACCTGGTCTTAAACGCCATGAAAAACGTGGCGCGGACGTTTTGGGTCGACAGGAAAAAAGAAGAGGCGTTTGCCGGCAACCTGGTGGAGGACCTGTCCATTAGTACGGCCTCACTGGAGCAGGAAGTGAGCCAGTTAAGCGGCGGCAATAAACAAAAAGTGGTGGTGGGGCGAATTGCGGCTGCGGCACCGAAGGTGTTTATCCTCGATGAGCCCACCCGAGGCGTGGATATCTCCGCCAAAAAAAGCATTCTGCGTATTGTGCAGGAGCGGCTGAGCGCTTCCGCCGGCGTGATTATTACATCGCCGGGGCTGGAAGATTTGATTCAGGTCTGTGACCGCATTTTGGTGCTGCATCAGGGGTTCATTGTGGGGGAATACAAAAGAGACGCTTTCAGTGAAGATGAACTGTACCAGGCGATACAGGGTGGCTGCGAAGAGAATACAGCAATGAAGGAGATTTAGGACGTGTCACAAAAACTGCGCTTACAATTGTTTCTGCTGGATAACCTGATTTGGGTCATTGTTCTTGGTTTTTTTGTTCTCAATGCTTTTTTTACCCCCAAGTTTTCCTCCTACGATAATATCGTCAATATTTTTTATCATTCCGCTATCATGAGTATGCTGGTGTTGGGGCAGGGCCTTGTTCTGATTAACGGCAACCTGGATCTTTCTTTGGAATCCACACTGGCTTTTGCGCCGGGGATTGCCATGCTTTTGGCCAGCCGCTGGCTGCCCGGGGGCATGCACCCGCTTCTGGCCATCGGGGCTACCCTGGCGGTCGGTGCTTTTGTCGGAGCGTTTAACGGGTTCTGTGTGGCAAGAATCGGCATCAATCCTTTTTTACAGACGCTGTCGATGCTGATTATGCTCCGGGGTCTCGTCCTTTACCTGGTACCGTTTTCCATCTTTCCGCTGCCGGATATGTATACCTACATCGGCAAGGCCAGAATGTTTGGCAATATTCCGGTTGCCATTCCGGTTACACTGCTTATCTTTTTGCTTTTTCATTTTTTACTCTCCTTTACTCCGTTTGGAAGGTACTTTATGGCCACAGGCGGCAACCCCCGGGCCAGTTTTATTGCCGGAATTAATACACAGCGAATGGTGATCTACGCATTCGGTCTGGCCGGCCTGCTCGCCGCTGTGGCCGGGCTTTTAGCCGCAGGCAGGCAGGGTTCGGTCTCCAATTCCATGGGGGACGGCATGGTGATGTTTGCGTTTGCCGGCGCCATCCTTGGCGGCGCAAGCCTCACAGGCGGCAAAGGGACGGCCATCGGGATGCTGGGCGGCTCACTCCTTCTGGGCATGATTTCAAACTCACTAAACCTGGTTGGTGTGGGTGTGACTCTGGTCTATGCCACAAAAGGCGCTTTGATATTCGTGGCGCTGGTGCTGGACCGCGTTAAGGTTAAACTGCGTAATGATCTGCTGCATAAAGAACAAGTCCGCAAACTGATGCTGCAGGAGAAAGACACTCCTGCACAATCTGTTTCGTCGGCTTCATAATACATAAACACAAAATGGGGGATGGGAAAATGCTGAAAAGAAAAAGAAGTTTTGTTTTGCTGCTGGCATGCCTGTTTATGCTTGCAATACTCGTAGTGGGCTGTGGCGGTAATGAACCAACCGGTGACAATGCCGACAATGGCAACAACGGTGACGCTGCACAAGACGAGCCGGTGATCGGGATGGTCATCAAATATCCGGGGGCTCCCTTTGTCCAGGCCTTTATTAACGGCGCTGAAACAAAGGCCGCCGAGCTGGGTATGCGGGTGGAAGTCAAAGACGGCCAGGCCGACTCTCTGACCATTATGGATATCATGGATAACTTTATTACCCAGGAAGTTGACGGCTTTATCATGGCCGGTGCCGTTGACTTAAAGGCCATTGTCCCCGGCGTGGAGCGCCTCAATGAAGCAGGCATTCCCATTATCGCCCTGGATACATCGCCGGAGGGCGGCGTAGTCGACATGTTTATTTCCTTTGACATTGAAAAATCCAGCGCACAGGCGGCGGAAGCCTTTATTCAGGGAATTAAAGACAGAAACGACGGTGAAGTCCCCGAAGGTGTGGTCATTGAAATCACCGGCTCGCTGGAAGACATGTTTGCCCAGGCCTGCAACGAGGGCTTTATGTCTGTTGTGGGCGAGTACCCGCAGCTTACAGTTGTGCAGGGTGAGGGCAAATGGAACAACGTGGATTCCAACGAACGCGCCAGCGACCTGCTTACCCGCCACGGTGATGACGTTCTGGGAATTTATGTGCACACACCGGACATTATGGGCCCCGGCGTGGTCTCAGCCATTGAAGCGGCCGGACGGGAAGCAAAAGATTACGGTATTACCGGTATCTGCATGGGCCCCGAAGGACTTGAGCTGATTGAAGAAGGTAAAATTCTGGCCATCGTCGGGCAGCCCGCCCTGGCATCGGCCGAGCTGGCTGTGGAATACCTGTATAACATCATAAACGATCTACCCATCCCGCAGGTCGGCGACACTGTGGAGCGGGAGGGTGAACTGTGGTCACCCGCCGAAGTAATTGAAAACCCCTGGGCCGAAGGAGCATTTATGGTCCTGCAGGGGCCGCTTGTCCCAACTGAGGTGGGTACAGACGACCCCCGTCTGTGGGAAAACAAGCTAAGCGATCTGTGGAAATAACCTAAACCGCCCCCGGGGCCTGCCCCGGGGCGGTTTCCATCTTTTACCCGAAAGGATGTTTACCATGCTGGCAGCACGCTACTACGCACCCGGCGATATCCGGGTGGAAGACGTCCCAGTGCCAATCCCCCGGGACAGGCAGGTACTGGTTCGCATACAGGCAGCAGGCATCTGCGGCTCCGATATGCATAACTATCGGATAGGGATGTTTATGACCTATGCGCCTGTGACGGTGGGCCATGAATTCTGCGGTGTCGTTTGCGAAACCGGCCCGTTGGTTTCCGCCGTCAAACCGGGAGACTTCGTGGTAGCCGATTCCAGAGTTTACTGCACCCAGTGCCCGCATTGCCAAAGCGGCCAGGTCAACCGATGCTGCAGCCTGGGCTTTCTGGGCGAGGTCTGTGACGGCGGCTTTGCCGAATATGCCCTCCTGGAAGAACACCAGCTGTTTAAACTCCCTGCAGGGATAGCTCCCGAACAGGCAGCTCTCCTGGAGCCCCTGTCGGTGGCGCTGCATATCTGGGAAAAAGCAAAACGCGTATCCCAAAAAAGACTTGCCATCGTCGGCGCCGGCCCCATCGGCCAGCTGGTCACACAGGTTTCGGCCGCACTGTCCGACACGGAAATCCTCATTGTGGAGCCGTCCCCGGCCAGAAGGTCTGCAGCGAAAAACCTGGGTGCCCACCGGGCCATCAGTCCTGATGAGACAGAACAATACACCGACTGGGCCGACTGCGTCATTGAAGCCGTCGGCAAAACAGCCGCCCTGGAATCTGCGTTCAACCTTGCCTCCATCGGGAGTACCGTAGTGCTGGCCGGACTGTTTGAAGAGACGTTTGGCGGCGACATGAATCTGGTTACGGAAAAAGAACTGCACGTCTGTGGCGTAAACGGCTTCACCACCCAAAACATGGCCGACGCTATAGCCCTTACTCACAAAAAAACGCTCGACCCGTCAGCGGTCATATCGCAGCGTTTCCCCCTGCGGGAAACCCGGCAGGCGTTTGAGACCATGAATGATGCCGGCCGCTGTCCCGGCAAAGTACTTGTGTTACCGTAAGCCCAATAAGAAAGGAGTCGTATCTATGATCCAGACCTACAAGCTCAGTGAGATGCAGAAAGACGACATTAAACGGATACTCAAGCGCAGCGAGGTGGAAACGGCCGGTGTCCATGAGCTGGTCAAAAAGATCATTGAAGATGTGAAAACCCAGGGAGACCCGGCCCTTGTAAAATATACAAAAGAGTTTGAAGACATTGTAATCCAGGAAGACCGTGTGGAAGTAACCAAAGAAGAAATCGCAGAAGCGTACCGCCAGGTCGACGCAGACACAGTTGAATCCATCCGTGTCCTGGCCGACCAGGTACGCCGTTTCCATAAAGCGCAGCTGCCCGAAAAAATGTGGTCCACCGAACTCTCGCCCGGTTTGGTGGCCGGACAGATGGTTGTGCCTCTGCAGCGTGTGGGCTGTTATGTCCCGGGCGGACGGGGCTGGTTCCCCTCCGCGGTGATGATGACCGTGCTGCCTGCCGTGGTGGCCGGTGTGGCAGAAGTGGTGGTCTGTACCCCCGCCACCACCGGCGGCATCATCAATCCCGGCACCCTGGTGGCGCTGGATATCTGCGGTGCATCCCGCATCTTCCGTATCGGCGGCGCACAGGCCATAGCCGCCATGACCTACGGTACCCAGACAGTCCCCAAGGTGGAGAAAATCGTCGGCCCCGGCAGCAAGTTTGTTCTGGCGTCGTATCAGCTGCTGCGGGGTGAAGTGGACTTTGGCCCCCTGGCCGGACCGGGCGAAGGGCTCATCGTTGCCGACGAATCGGCCAAAGCCTCCTGGGCCGCCGCCGATGTCATTATCCAGTGCGAACACGGAACCGATGCCGCCGGAGTCCTGGTGACACACGTCAAAGAACTGGCGGAAGAAGTGGCTCGCCTCATCCCCGAACACGTGGAACGCCTGGCCCCGCGGAACCGGGAATTTGTCATTGAATCGCTGCGCAAATTTGGCGCCATCATCATCACAGAGTCACTCCAGGAGTCTCTGGATTTTGCCAATGAATACGCAGTGGAGCATCTGGAAATTATGACGGCCAACCCGATGCTGGATATGCAGAAAATCCGCAACGCAGGCGGTATTTACCTCGGGCACTACACCCCCCTGAGCACCGGCTGCTTTGGCTCAGGCCCCAACCACGTCCTGCCCACAAACAGGCGTGCCGTCCTGGAAGGCGGCCTGGCCACACATCATTTCTATAAACTCGTCACCTTCGAATACTTCTCCAAAGACGGGCTGGCCCACCTAAGAGACCACATGGTCCGCCTGGCAGAGTACGAGGGATTCCCCGCCCACGGCAACGCCATCCTGGAACGGTTTAAAGAGGAATAAAACACAAAACAGCTAAGGCCCTCCTTAGCTGTTTTTTTTCACCGTCATAACCCCGCTACGCCCCCCACCTGTAACATTCTGCCAAAAGGGTTAGAGCCCATTTTGTCAAATATACAATGTGACAGTGGGGACGGATCCACTGTCACAGAATTATGTTAAATAAGTCAAACCTGACCCCCGGGTGTGATGTATGTCACAGTCACAGGTGCCGGCAGCAAGATAAACTGGTAACAAGGAAAAACCGACGGGAGTGGACATAGCTTGCGGAAATCTTTTTTGGCTTTACTTTTACTTATGTTTTTTGTCACCGGCTGTTCCCGGACACCGGCACCCGACACGCAAAGCAGAGCGGAGGGAGGAGGGTGCACAGACTGCCACGGGGACTATGTGACTGCTTTTGCGGACTCAACCCACGGTTTGGCTGACCTGGACTGTGCAGACTGCCACAGCGGACTGGATGCGCACCTGCAGAGCAGAACGAACCTGCCGGCTATTGATGTGCGCGGGGAGGCCTGCGCGTCCTGCCACGCTGAAATCCACAGTGAATGGCTGGCTTCGCCCCATGCCCAAATCCCACTGGATCTCTTCCCCAACGACCCGCGCATACTGCAGTGCATGAAGTGTCACCAGGGCAGCGGCTTTGCCGCTGTGATCGAAAG
>JAWSUT010000043.1:0-17056 GCA_033549345.1 Bacillota bacterium
GGTAAACTCTTTTTGGCTGGAGTTACAGCCCTTTTTAACATCGTTTTTTTGAAACATCGCAATTAGCTCAGAATATGAAGGAAACTTCAAGGTTATCTAGAATAAAAACCCAGCTAATTTACTAATTCCTCTGCTTCCTTTTCAGACGTACATGCATCGGATTGGTTCCATCCTATGTGGCAGCCTGGGTTTTGACGGTACAAAAAAAGGAGAGGTTTCCCTCTCCTATGCAGAGTCAGCTGTACTGCTTTACGCTACCGTAACAAAAACTAGTCCCAGGCAACAACCACTTCACGGTTTAGGGCGTCCCACCAGACCCGGGCGCCCAGTGCCTCCGCCACGGCACGTGCCGGTATAAATGAACGGTCGCCTCTGATAATCGTCTGGCCATACAGATCAAACTCTTCCCCGTTACGGAAGCCGCGGCTGCCGTCGACGGGGATTGTTACTGTCACATCATCTTTTTCCAGGACTGCTGTCCGGTTTGTTTCATCCCAGCTTATATCCGTACCCATTGCATCTGCAATAAATCGCAGAGGTACATAGCTTCTGTTATCCTCAATAAATGGTGCGTTCTCCAGCTCCCGGTCGCCGGCCGTTGTCCAGGCGGTAAGACGGTCAATGCCAAAGACCAATGTCGGTGAGGTATTACGGATCATCTGCAGGGCAGCAGCGAACTGCTCTTCATCTCCCTGTACAGGAACTCCCGGCGCCAAACCCATTTTATCAATGGCCTGTCCGTTAGGTGTATAGTAGCGCGCAACCGTCATCTTCAGTGCACCGCCATTTGAGAGCGGAATAAACTGCTGCACGGACGCTTTACCGTAGCTTTGTTCACCAAGCAGCACACCTGTGTTTAAATCCTGAATGGCGCCTGCCAGCAGTTCTGCAGCGCTCGCTGAACTGTTATTAATTAAAACAATGAGGTTTGGTAGGGTTTCTCCATCTGCCGTGTTAGTAAAGACCTCCTCACCAAAGCGGTTGCGTAGCGTTACTACAGGTCCCTCCGGCAAGATTTCCCCGGCAACTTCCAGTACCGCATCCAGATAGCCCCCCGGATTGTAACGCAAATCCAGAATATAGCCGCGGGGCTCACTTTCTTTTAGTCTGGTTAACGTTTCGCGGAACTGGAGCGGAGTCTGCATGGTAAAATTATGGATATAAATATAGCCCACATCGCCGATTGTTTCTCCGAACACAGTCGGTACAGAAATTATCCCCCGGGTCACCGAAACTTCAAACTCACTGCCCTCACGCCGGATACCCAGTACGACCTGCGTATCCGGTTCTCCTTTAATAAGCCCTGCGGCAGCATCCAGAGGAAGCCCCGCCAGAGATGTCCCGTCAACACTGAAAATCACATCGCCAGGTAAAATCCCCGCACTCTCCGCAGGCGAACCTTCAAAGACAAGCTCCACAAACAGCCCGTCCTCAGCCTCACTGATCTGAACACCAATACCACTGTAGGCAGCATCCATCGCCTCAAGAAACATTGCAAATATTTTAGGAGAATAATACTCTGTATACGGATCATTCAAAAAACTGCCTAGCTCTTCCGGGTCGGTGAAACGTAAGGATGCAGAGTCTACTTCATCCACATAGTACATCTCAATCAACTGGTAGATCTCTTCATTGGGGTTAGCCCAGGCCTGTACAGGTGCAATCAGAATCAGCATCATAGCAAGCAACAAGACAGTCAAACGTTTATACAATCTCTGCACCTCCATTTATCTGGAAAGGTATTCCTTCTTCCGCAGTATTCGCCAATAACTGTCATATTTCCTTTTCCAATAAAAAAACTCCTCCGCCCGGAGGAGTTTTTTTATAAGTTTATTGCGTCACGGCATAGGGATATTTCAGGCTTTTGCCGCTCACCTAACATGACCACTGAAAAACCCGCACTTTCCCAGGCTTCCCGGTCCAGCGCATTCCGTGTGTCAAACACAACTTTACGGCGAACCAGGGGCGCCACCTTTGCCGGATTAATAAACCGGAATTCATCATGATTAACTAATAGCACCAGCAAATCGGCACGGT
The DNA here is from genome assembly GCA_033549345.1 of Bacillota bacterium. Classification (GTDB taxonomy): domain Bacteria; phylum Bacillota; class Dethiobacteria; order Dethiobacterales; family Dethiobacteraceae; genus JAWSUT01. The sequence goes on from JAWSUT010000043.1 coordinate 2,038, forward strand.
GCAGCGCTTCAGAGAGAGGTGCCGTTTTACACCCTTTTGCCAAAGGATCATAGGCCACCACCTGACAGTCCGTATCCTGGAGATATTTGGCAATTTCCAGCGCCGGGCTTTCACGGCAGTCATCCACATTGGGTTTATAGGTCAGGCCAAGCAGAGCCACTTTCGGAGATACAATTCCTGCCACCAGTTCCCTGATTGTGCTGACCACATGATGCGGCATACCGTCATTTATTTCCCTTGCCGAGCGGATCAGTTTCGCCAGGTTACCGGCCTGTTCCACGATAAACCAGGGATCCACGGCAATGCAGTGGCCGCCCACTCCGGGCCCCGGCTGGAGAATATTTACCCTTGGGTGGTTATTGGCAAAATGAATGGCATCCCAGACGTTCACGCCAGTTTTTTCCGCAATCAGGGCAAACTCATTGGCCAGGGCGATATTTACATCCCGGAATGTGTTTTCCATCAGTTTGGTCATTTCCGCTGTAGTGGCGTCTGTGGTGAAGACTTCCCCCTGAACAAACGAACTGTACAGTTCCTTGGCCGCAATCGCAGAGCGCTCATCCACACCTCCAACCACACGGCTATTGTGGATAAGCTCTTCCAAAATCCGGCCGGGCAGAACACGTTCCGGACAAAAAGCTACCAATAATTCCTCCCCTACCTTCAATCCGCTCTTTTGCAGAACAGGCAGAAGAACATCAAGGGTGGTTCGCGGCGGAACGGTAGATTCAAGAATCACCAGGCTGCCTTTTCTTACATAGGGAACCAGCGATTCAGCGGCACTCTGTACAAAGCTGAGGTCAGCTGTCTTCTCAGAGGTAAACGGAGTAGGTACAGCAATAATAAAGGCGTCGGCCGGCTCAGGTACGGACACGGCACGCAGCCGGCCTTCCTTTACCGCCGCCGCCACTTTTTCTTCCAGAAAGGGTTCGGAGATATGAATTCGCCCGTGATTAATTTCATTTATCGCATGGGTATTTGTATCAACGCCTACGACAGAGTGGCCACTGTCGGCCAGTACAGCTGCCGTTGGCAGGCCGATATATCCCAGGCCTATTACGCAAATTTTTTTCATTCTCTATCCCCCTCAGACTTTAGAAGGCCAAATTTACTCCGCAATACCAGCAGCATAAACCTGGGCAGTGCTGACATTCTTAAAATACGTGTAGGTTCGCTAAAAAGGCGGTAGCTCCATTCCAAGCCACTTTTCTGCATCCAGACGGGAGCACGTTTCTTTTTCCCGCTAATCACATCAAAGCTGCCGCCCACACCCATACAGACAGGCACACCAATACGCGACTGGTAAGCCTCAATAAACTGCTCTTGCCTGGGACTGCCCATACCCACAAAAAGAATGTCCGGCTCAGCGGCACGTATTTTCTCCACCAGAGCTTCTTCACTTTCTGCATTAAAATAGCCGTCATGAAAGCCGGCCACCTGCAGGCCGGGAAACTTCGCCTGCCAGCCTGCGGCCACATCTGCGGCCACACCGGGTGCTGCACCCAGTAAATAGACTCTCCAGCCCCTCCGGGCGGCTTCTGCCACCAGTGCCAAGAGCAAATCCACTCCGGTTACACGCTGGGGGAACGGTTTACCCAAAAGTTTCCCAGCCCAAAGGATACCCATTCCGTCGGGAATAAACAAATCCGCCCGCGTTAACAGACGGTAAAGTTGTTCGTCTGCCAGAGCTTTCATTATTTTTTCCGGATTAATTGCCAGAATCCAGGATGGTTCCCCTCCAGCAATACTTTCCGCTACCCGCTCCAAAGCATCCCCGTAAGTCAGCGCATTTACGGGGATACCAAGAATAGTATGTCTTTTCATTGACTCACAGCTTTCAGCATGGATTGTGGAAAACACAACAAAGCCATTATAACGCATATTTTCATAAGGAACAATAGAGGAATATTCCTGCAGTGCATCAGACTACCAGCTAACCGTAACCTGGCGTGCATCATGATTCCAATAGACCTGCGAACCCAACGTTTCCGCAATTGTACGCACAGGAAGGTAGGCACGATCTGCCCGGATTTCAACAGGCGCTTCCAACGAAATGGCCTTACCGTTTAGATAAACAATATTCTCCCGCAGCGGTATACGCAGCTCTGTTTCGCCCTGCCGGAGTGTAGCAGTAAAGCTTGGCTCATCCCACTCAACTAAATAGCCCATCGATTCCGCCAACAGACGCAATGGAATATAGCTCCGGCCATCCTGAATAAATGGAGGATAATCGGCTTCGACAATATTTTTCGCCACCCAGACATTAGTGCGCCCGATTGTGAATGTCAACTGCTGTCCCGCATTGTGCTTCACCAGCGAAACTGCATATCCAAGCTGTGCATGCCAGTCATAGATTTCTATATCCGGCACAATCCCAGCTTTCTCTATCGCTTTGCCCGAAGGTGTAAAGAAGCGTGCCGTGGTTAAACGCAAACCTCCGTTATCCGACAATCGGAACACACTCTGCACAGTACCTTTGCCAAAGCTGTTGTTGCCCACAACCAGACCCGCGCCCCGGTCCTGCACGGCACCGGCCAGAATTTCAGCCGCACTGGCCGTCTCGCCATCCACCAAAATAACCAAAAAGGGAAATGGTGCAGGGTCCTGGCGGCTCACGAGTACCGTCTCAGAACCCTGCCTGCCCTGCAGCCGCACCACCGGGCCCTCGGGCACCAACTCCTGCGCTATCTCCAGCACAGAGGAAAGCGCTCCGCCCGGATTACCCCGCAGATCCACAATAAGACCGTGCGGCAGCTGCAAGCGCAGCTCTCTGAGTACCACCCTGAAATCCCGGGGTGCATTAGCATTGAAATTATTCAGTTCAATTACGGCCACACCGTCCCGCATACTTCCTAACACGGAAGGAATCTGAATAATTACGCGCGTCATCGTTACACTGAATGTTTTTCCGTCCCGAAGCAGCGTTACCGTAACCTCGCTTCCCGGTATGCCGCGCAATAGCATAGCCACTTCCTGCACCGAAAGCCCGTCCACGGTGTTACCGTCCACAGCAATGATTTCATCCATAAAGCGCAGTCCCGCCGCAGATGCCGGCGTATTTTTGTGCACCGTCCAGATTAGCAGGCGCTCCTCATGGATAACAATCTGTGTACCAATGCCACCGTAATAACCCTGGTGCGTGTCCAAATACTGTTTAAGCACATCCGGCGGAAAGTATGTAAAGTACGGGTCGTTGATAAATGACCCGATTTCTGCCAACGTTTTCTGCGGCAAAACAGTCCCGTCCACCGGCTCAACTGCGTGGCTTTCAACAATCTGTTGAATCTGGGACAACGGGGCTGCTTCCGCTGCTGTAAAAAGTACTATGATAACGGAACATACAATAATTAGGTAAAAACTAAACCGTTTCATCCCTGGCTCCTCTCTCCAGTCCATACAGGTAAAAGTCGAGGAGTTTGCTAACCACCTCCTCCGAGTTAGGTATCGTTTTTTCTTCCAAAAGTACAAATGCCCATAAACCTGTCAGTGTTCCGAGGAATACCTGGGAAATTAACCGCACATCCACCTGACGGAACTCACCTGCGCCTATTCCTTCCCGGAGCACATTACTGATGAATCGTTCCAGATGCTGATGATGAGAACGTACAATATCCTGAAACCCGTAATCGGGCATTCTGCGTTCAGCGAGAATAACCCGGGCGATATTAACTTTCTTTTCAATAAATCCAAGATGGTAACAAAACAATTTCTCCAGTTTTTCTCTGGCTGTCCGCCCGCTGCTGGCACTATGCATAATTTCCCTGAAATAAATCTGCGAACCCGCCTGGGCCATTGCGGCAAACAGCTCGTCCTTGCTGCGAAAGTATTCATAGATCGTTCCTTTGCCCACGCCTGCTTTTTCCGCAATGTCCTCGATCTTCACCTGATGAAAAGGATACTTGCCAAAGTCATCCATAGCTGCTTCAAGAATACGACGCTTCTTGTCACTCATGTCCTGCATAGTGCCCCCCTATTCCACGGCTCTGCCGATGGCCAGCAGCCACTGCAGATACGTTAGATAGTGGTCGTATTTTGCATTGAGCAGTTGGGATTCCAGTTCAGAGAGTGTAACCCGGGCAGTTAGTACATCCACCTGCGTCCCAATCCCTGCCTCATAACGGAGGCTTGCCAGCCGATAGCTTTCTGCGGCATATGTTACGCTTTGTTCCAGGGCTGCCAGCTGCTTTTCCAGTACTAAAAAACTGTTATGGAGCTGATGTACCTGGAAACGGATGTTTTGTTCCGTCTCATCCATATTTAGACGTGCCTCAGCCAGTTCAAGTTCCGCTTCCCGGTAGAAGATATCCTGATCCTGAAAATAAGATTTCGCCAGATTAAATGCCTTTTCCTTCAAAAAAAGCTTCCCCCGCGCATCAATTATTTCCAGGCGGTTTGCCAAGGCTTGGGTCAGACCGTCCTGCAGGTGAACCTCACCAATCGTTGGCAGTTCTACTTCACTGACGTCCGCCGGCAGGAGCAGCTGTCGCCCTGTCGTCATGTTCAGGGTCAGTTCCGCTGTGTTAGCAGTATTCTCTGCAGCATAAAGCCGGGCTTCCTCCTGTGCAACCTGGGCTTCGGCACCCAAGACATCACTTTTTGCCACCGTTCCCGCTTCCAAAGCAGCCTCAGCCAAACGCTTCATTTCCCTTGCCCTGTCAAGGCTCATCTCTGCCAGACGTAAATTTTTCCTGGCCTTGAGCAGACCGATGTAGCTCTGCCAGGCTTCCAGTGCCAGACGGTTCTGTGTCATCTTCCGTGCTTGTTGGGCCAAAACCAAAGCCTGTTCCGCTTCCAGCGGGCCCAGGTGTAACATCTTAAATTCATTCAGGGGAAGGCTGCCCGTCTGATTATAAATATTCTGCAAGTCATACACTGCCGACTGCACCTGATCATACCCTAACTCCGCTCTTCTAACCACCAAATCTGAGCGTTCTGCATCCGGGTTTTCGGACTGCGCCATTTGTATCGCCTGAGGCAGCGTCAGTGTTCCCACTGCAGTTGCAAAACCTGCTGTTACAATGAGTATAGCAGCCATCAACAAGATCAACCGTTTCTTTCTCATTCTGAAGGCACCTCCACACCGAGACGTACCCGTCTCTGCTGAATCCTGTCACCTAAGTCATTCATAATGCTGTAAATCACCGGTACCACCACCAGGGTAAGCAGGGTGGATACCAGTAAACCTCCAATAACCACCGTAGCCAACGGGGCCTGGGTTTCCGCACCGGAGCCCACCCCTAAAGCCATGGGGAACATGCCAAGCACCGTAGTCAGCGTCGTCATCAGGATCGGACGCAGCCGTACCGGCCCTGCTTTATAAATAGCCTCCCGGCAATCATATCCCCGACTGCGCAGCTTATTGATATAATCCACCAGTACAATGGCATTATTAACGACAATTCCAGCCAGCATAATGACCCCGATAAACGCAGGCACATTCAGCGTCCGTCCCGTAATCACAAGAGAAAGTACCACACCCACAAAGGTCTGGGGGAGAGCAAACATAATAATGAACGGGTGCAGCAATGATTCAAACTGTGCCGCCATAATCATATAAACAAGCAATATAGCCAACACCAACGCCTGAGCCAGTGAGCCAAACGAATCGGTCATCTGCTGCTGTTCACCACTGAATTCAACAGAATAGCCCGGAGGGGGGTTCAACCCGGCCAGCCCCTTTTCTATATCAGCTACGGCAGGCCCCAAAGCCCTCCCGGCCAGCTGTGCCGTTACTCTGGCACTCCTTACCTGGTCGTCACGTGTAATTCTGTCCGGCCCGAGTTCCCGGTCAAACGACGCCAGTTCTCCCAGAGGCAGCCGAACTCCTGATGAATTGGTAATTTCCAACGCCTGCAGGCCCCGGATTCTGCTGCGCAGTTCTTCCGGAATTCGCAAACGTACATCTATTTCATGGCCTTCTGTCCGGTAACGAGTAACCACCTGGCCACTCAGTGCGGTACGAAGCATATTGGCTACCTGTATAGACTGTACACCATAAGCAGCAGCTTTTTCACGGTCAACAGTCACCTGCAGTTCCGGCCAGCCCCGGTCAAAGCTGGTTGTAACCTCCCGGGTCCCGACTACATTTTCCACAACTTCCTTTATTTCTTCCGTCAGCTCCCTTAATACTCTCAGGGAATCTCCCTTGACCAGAATATCAATGGCTTCACCGCTGCCTCCCATACTCATATTCTGGGATGCGCGCACCTCTATTTCGGCACCTGCCAGAATTTTAACCTCCTGACGGATTTTATCTGCAACCTGGTCATTATCCAGACTTCTTGTGTTCAGCGGCGTCAGCCGGACATCAATGCCCGCACGATTACTGGCCGCGGAACCCAGGTTACCCATTCCCTGGGATGTACCCACCGTAGCAAAAACATAGTCCACTTCGTCTATCTCAGACAGAAGTTCTTCCAATCTTGCCGTTACTGCTTCTGTCTCCGCGAGCCTGGCACCGTCAGGCAACCGGACATTTACAGTCAGCCAGCCATCGTCCATACCCGGAATAAATTCCGTGCCAACCATGGGAACCAAGGCCACACTGCCTGCAAACGACAGAATCATAATGAAAACAACCAGCTTCCGGTGACTGAGTGCCCAGTGTAAAATCCGGCCGTAAACGGCATCCACTTTCCTGAAAAACACATTAAACCGTTCTGTCAGCTTTCCGTTGCCGTTATCCACTGAAACCCTAAGTAACCGGGAAGACAGTACAGGAATAATGGTCAGAGCCACCACCAGCGAGGCAAACAACGCGAAGCTAATCGTCCAGGCCATAGAGCTAAATATTTGCGAAGCAATTCCCTCAACAAAAACAACAGGCAGGAAAACAACAACCGTGGTCAGTGTAGCCGCAATAACCGCATCGGCTACCTCCATGCTCCCCGATGCTGCCGCTTCCTTTGCCTCCATACCTTCCTGGCGCATACGGAAAATATTTTCCAGAATAACAATGGCATTGTCGACCATCATGCCGATTCCCAGTGCCAGGCCTCCCAGGGTTATAAGGTTTAATGTGAGACCGTTAAAGTACATCAGCACAAACGTTGAAATAATGGACACCGGTATGGCAAGTCCAATTACCAGCGTACTGTGTAAATTGCGCAGGAACAGATACAGGATGAATACAGCAAGGACTGCACCAATCAGACCGATACGCAGCACATTGGCGATTGAATCGTTAATAAAATCAGCCTGGTTGAATAAGACACCCACGCTGCTGCCGTCTGGCATCCCCGGCCCCAAATCCCGCAGAGCCCGGTTCACCTCACCGGCCACACGGACCGTATTGGCATCCGACTGTTTATAAATAACCACACCGATACCCGGTATACCATCAAGGCGCATCAACTGCCGCTGTTCCTTAAACACATCCCTGACTTCGGCAACGTCCCGCAGGTATACCGTCCCCGCCTGATTCGAATATAGAACCAGTCCCTCCAGCTCTGAAAGCTGAGAAAACTGCCCCAGGGCGCGAACCTGCAGGTCATTCCCGCCCTCAACAATATTTCCGGCCGATACATTCAGGTTTTCCGCCCGTAACACCTGCGAAAGCTGATCCAGTGTCAATCCATATGATGCCAACAGGCTGGGATCCGCTACCACCTGAATCTCCCGTTCCAGGCCGCCGATCACGTCAACCGACGCCACACCTTCAATTCGCTCCAGCCGGGGCTTAACAATATCCTCCGCTATCCGTTTCAATTCCTCCGCATCCTGGTCCCCCGTAACCGCCATCGATAAAATCGGCATCATGGCCGGGTCAAACTGAAACACAGTGGGTGAACCGGCATCATCCGGCAGAAACCCTTTTACCTGATCTATTTTCTCCCGAACATCCAGGGAACGAAAATCCATATCCGTTCCCCAGGAAAACTCCAACATAATAACTGAACTGCCCTGAGACGATGTTGAACTCAGGTTTTCAACCGCAGGCACAGTGGCCAAAGCCTGTTCCAGCGGCCGCGTTACCATGTTCTCCACTTCTTCCGGAGCCGCCCCGTCATAACTTGTAAAAACTGCCATCATCGGGAAATTCATCTCCGGCAGCAAATCAACCGGCAAGTTGATGAATGAAAACGCACCCAAGACCAACACAATACAGACACCCATTAATACAGCAATGGGTCGTTTAATTGCCAAAGAAGGTAAACTCATCGGGATCCCCCTTCATCCACCAAGACAGGGGTACCGTCTTTCAGGAAATGCTGCCCTGCAGTAACAACCATATCTCCCGCAACAAATCCGTCTACTTCCACATATTCCTCATTTTCCAATCCCAAAACTACATCCCGCCGTACAGCCTTGCCCTCTTTAACGGTAAAAGCATAGTACAGCCCGTCATTTTCCAGTACTGCCGAACGCGGCAGCAATACTGCGCTATCCTTAGCCGCCGTCACCAGGTGGAGCCTGGCAAACATCCCCGGACGCACATCAGCGCCTTTAGGCAAACCCACTTTTATTAAGTAAGATTTAGTCCCCGTGGCCGGTCCCGGTGCCACCTGAACCACTTCCCCGGCAAACACCATATCCAGTGAAGGCACATCAACGTCTACAGCCATCCCCGCCGTCACAGACCTGACTACGGCCTCCGTCAGTCTGGCCGTCACTTCCGCTCTGTCTGTACCCAGAATAACAGCCACCGGCATCCCCGGTGACGCCATATTCCCGACTTCGGCACTCACAGCAGAAATCACCCCATCCACCGGAGCCGTAATCCGCGCATTGCTATAATTCAAACGGGCCATTTCCAAACCGGCCTCCGCCTGCTTTACCTGAGCTGCCAAAATTTCTACCTGGCCTTCGCCTTTCTCTAACAGCTCCAATTGCTGCCTGGCCGCATTATACTGACTCTCAGCAACCTGCGCCTGCAGCCGGACACCTTCAAGCTGCTGCAAAGATATCGCTCCTTCTGCATAGAGCCATTCCATTTTTTCCAGATTGTCTTTCACATGCAGATAATTGGCTTCTGACTGCTCAACAGCAGCCTGCAACTGAACAAGCGAGCTTCCCGTCTGTGCACTGTTCAAATTAGCCTTTGCCATCTCCACCACAGCTTCTGCCTGCTTCACGGCAACTCCCAGTTCCCGTGCTTCCAGCTGAACCAATAAATCACCCTTTTTTACCCGGTTCCCCGGCTGTACAGCCACTTGGGTTACCCGTCCCGATGTCTTCGGTATGACCTGCACTTCGCTTCCGGCAGTAACCTCACCGCTAAAGGTCATTTCCTCCCGAATGTCACCGGTGCCAACCACTGCAACGTTTACTGCCACCGAATCCGTCTCCCCCTCATCCACCGCAGCCGTCCCGCAAACTGCCAAGATCACTGCAAGCAAAAGCACCAGCCAAATAAACTTCTTCATTTCGTCGCCTCCACACGCTGTTTTAAAAATATAATCCTGACTGACCGGTCGGTCGGCAGCAGAAAATAAGAGTCCCAATCAGCTCTATTGTATCAGCGCCCGGGACAATCCGTCAATGGAGAAAAAAAAGAAGGCCGCAAATTGCGGCCTTCTTTTCATTAGTGATTAGTCTATTCGGGAGTGGTAACTTCCATATATGTGATGACGTTACCTTCAGCTGCGAAGCTAGCAAGATCGTTGATGTCGATTGCTGTGAAGTTGCTGGTTGCGCCATCCTTGAGGATAACTGCACCGCTCTTAATCTCATACGTAGTTTCGCCAGCAGTAATCATGTATTTAGTCTTGCCATCTACAGTCTCGGTGGTCTTCGCAGTGACTTTAGCCTCTGTCACATTAAATGTAATACCGGAAATGTGAGATGCTTTACCAGTCACACCATCCCATGTTACGCGATAGAAATCGTCTGTGGACTTTTCTGTTACAGCCTTACCATTAGATGAATAAGTGGTGCTATCCTGTTCTAAACCAGCAGGGATAGTTGTAAAGACTGCGTTCGGTTCAAACATTTCAACTTTTGTCACTTTACCGGAGGTGTTATAGGAAATCTTGATAGCAGTTTCATCTGCCAGATCAGCCAGGTCTACGGTAAAGAGGCTCTGTGCTTTGTTGACATACAGCGCACCGTATACTTCATCGCCTACAGTATCAAACTTCAGGGCATCCGAAATATCGTAAGACACACCGTTTGTCAGAGTGACAAAGTAGACAGGACCATCAGCACTGGATGCGATTGAAGTTCCTGCTAATGTACCCACAACAGCAGTCGCTTCCTGTACACTGCCGTCTACCAAACCCTTAATTTCATTATCGGCGTTAAGAGTAAATTCAGCTTTTACACCGACTGTAACCGTTGTAAGAGTATTATCTTCTGCTACATTGTAGGTTGTGTTATCAATTGTAATCGTTTTAAAGTCACCGGTGGAAGACTTGGTCCAGCTGTTTACAACGCCTTCCACAGTTACGTACCATGCATTAATCATGGAAAACTTGCCGTCTGTTACTTTGTAATCAACTTCATCGCCAACTTGCAAGTCAGCAAACGTTGCTGCCGCACCGTTGCGTGTAATGGAAGCATCGGATGCGAGAATTTCGTAAACGGTGCCAGAGACTGTAAGTTTGTTTTCAACAGTTGTAGTACCGTCCGTTGTTGTGGAAGTTGTGCTCTTGCCGAGGATTTCGCCGGACTTGATGGCGCCCACAACAAACTTGTAGATTTTACCCTTACTATTGACATAGGCTGTTACATTCTCAGTGCCATCAGCGGGGGCTGATGTAGTTGTGTAAGTGTATGTTGTGCTGCCAATAGTGATTTTTTTGTTGGTTGTGTCCAACTTCGAAGTCTTACCGGTAACGCTGGTGCTTGTAACTGCGATTGATACGATAACTTCATCGCTATCAATTGTCTTTGTTGTGTAGTTCACTATATGGTTGACAAGGCCTGCACCAAAAGTGCCGTTTGCAACCTTAACGTTCTTGGAAACATCTGCGCCGTCCAAGGTATGGTAGTCAGCATCATCAGCGCCTCTTATAACCGATACTACTTGATGATCTTCTACATACTTGCCTGCAAAGGCTTTTTCCAGCAATGTATCTTTTGCTGTATCTGCAACATCCTTGAAAGTGTCAGCGTCTTTGTCATAGGTAACCAGAGTTTCATCAATAGCCTTGGAAACCCATACGGCCACGCTACCACGCTTGGCATTGCCGCTGGCGTTGAACCCGGAACCGATAATACCCAACTGGTTGCCCTGGACGATGTAGTCGAACGGCCAGTCGCCGGACAGCTCATCGTTGTAGCCAAGGAGACGCAGAATGATGGTAATGGCTTCAGCTTCAGAAATGTATGCATCGGGTTTGAATGTGCCATCTGGATAACCCTTCAGCACGTTCAGGTTGGTTGCTACGTTTACATAACCTGTGTACCATTTGCCGGCTTCAACATCGGCAAACTTTGAATTAACATTCATCAAAAGATCAGCGGTTGTTTCCAGACCCATGGTCAGGACGGCAACCTTGGCAAATTCTGCACGGGTAATGCTGTTGTCCGGCTTGAATGTGCCATCCGGATAACCAGCCAGGATACCCAGGCCGGCCAAACGGGTAACCGCTGCATCTGTGTCACCAGATACATCCGGGAAGCTGGCAGCGCCAGCGAAGGCGACCATGGTGAACATCATGGCCAGTACGAGAATGACAGACAATAACTTATTGCTTTTCACTAATATTTCCCTCCTTAAATTATCTCTTCTCCCAAACAACTACAGTGTAAATAACCTTTTTCTCTGAAGGACCCCTCCTTTTCATAAACTTTTGCGGAATTTTCCCTTAATTTTCAGGGATCTATGTATAACATCCGGTTGGATGTTATCACCAAAATAAAATAGTGGTTCAACCTTTGTTCTTCGTCAGGGATTTGTCAATTCCTGCTAAATACATGTTTAAATTTCTTAAAATGTAGCAACTTTACCGGTTTCACCAGTAATTCTCCGAAATTCTCTGTACTGGATAACTGTCCTAAACCTGAAAAAAAGTTAAAACAATTCCTTTGTTGTAAATCCGTGAGACTTTGTCCATTTTTATTCGCATCTACCAAATACCTTCGTAACTTGAAACGGATTTTCTGGGGGTAGCAGATATTTTTTTTGTTCGTTCAATACGGTTTTTATATGACAGCTAAACTCTATGTGCTTCGATCATGAAAGATGCTAGCTCTAGTGGATGTAAATGGGGTTGGTAAAAATCCAGGGTTTGCTGCGCTGCCGGACTTCGAGGCGGTATGTACCTGGTTCGTAAACACGGACGGAGACGCTACAGCGGTTGATCTCGTCGAGGATGCTGCCGTTTTGAAAGATACGGAAACTGAGATTTCCGGAGTGTTTGTCCGGACATTGGATATTGAGGACTGTCATATCGTTTAGGGGAACATCGTTGCCGATGTGGTATTCGGTTTCTTTGGATGTTGCTGTGAAGGCAAAGCCGTCGGCATCTCCCAGGAGGCGGTTGACAATAAAAGAGCGGCCATGGCGGAGGGCGTTATAGATTTGGCTTTTGGCTGTGGAAACATCGCGGGAGAGGGGTTCCTGGAGGAGAAGGTTGTTACAGGCTGTGCGGAAAAGGTATCCGTAGGGGAAGATGTCGCGGCGGACAGGGCCGTAGCGAATGGGCCAGTTGTGGGCATCGGAGCCGGCAATGGCCGTTATTTTTTTTGTTTGGGTGATTTCATCAAAACGGGCCATGGCCTGGGGGTGTGGGCCTGTGATGGGGCCTGCGGGATTAAGGTAAGCGTAGTACAGTCCGCAGGGTATGTTTTGGGCACCGTCTCGCCACTGGGAGGACCAGTTCCAGACTTCGATGCCGGCAAAGTCTGTGGCATCCCAGTCAGTCCAGGGATACGTTTTGCCTTTAAGGACCAGGGGGGAGCCTTTTTCATAGGGGTGGGCGATAAAGCCCAGGCCGTTTTGACTGTTTACCGCATCAATGACCTGTTGGGGGTTATCGTCGTTGGGTGGGATTTCTTTTTTGATGTTTAAGGCAAGATAATGGTTTTTTTGCATATTGATTTCACTGCCGCAGAGGACGAGGACGTTATCGTAATAGCCTTCTTCTCCGAGGCCGGTTAAGGTATTATGATCGGTGATAATGATATAATGCAGTCCGGCTTCGGCGGCTTCTTTGGCTATTTGGGGGATGGATGATGTCCCGTCGGAATACGCACTGTGAATATGAATATTGCCAAGACATGAATACATGGCTTTACCACCCTTATCAGACTGATTATAGTGTATTTCTGCCGGATGGTACTTTATTCCTGCTATATTAATTTTCCTTAAAAAGAAAAAGGGGAACGGACTGTGTCCGTTCCCGAAGGAAATGGTGTAATTTAACGGTTGCGCCGGCCGTTAGCCGGGGGGCCAACCGGGGTTTCCGGTTTATTGCTGTTATTCCCTGCTTCTTCTTCCTCTTCTTCTACTTCTATTTCTGTTTCCGGTTCTTCCTCTGTTTCTGTACTTTCTGCTGTGGCTTGTTCAGCAGGTTCTGGATTCTCTGCAGGTTCTTGTTTCTTTAGAAGTCCGGGGGCGTTTTTATTGCCCTTTTCACCGGCTTTTTTTGCTTCTTTTATCTCTTCGCGGTCAAGGTGACGGGTCTGCGCTTTTTCCATGGCTCTTCCGATGGCCTCTTTGGCCTGCACGGGCACCTGATCGTAAACGCGCTGCAGAGTGAGGAAAGACTGGTGGTATACAGCTTCGTAAACGGCTTCGGTTACATCTTCGGGGTCCTCTTCATAGACGGCTGTGGCAACATCGAGAGCCGTAAGCCCGTCTGCCTCTTCCAGAGCTTTGGTAAACACTGCTGCCAGGCGCTCTGCAAACAGAGCCTGTTTTTCTTCGGGGAGGGCTTCCAGTTCGGCCAGGCGGCGCTGGGCAAATTCCTCTAGCAGCTCTGCTTTGGCGTTTGTATCAAATGTGAAGAAAACCTGGATTCTTTCGATTAAGAGTTTCAGTCCATAGAAAGGAGAGTCAGGCAGGATACCGACATCGGCTGCTTCTTCTTCCTGTAGGGTGGCATCTTCCCCGACAGTGACGATTTGAATCGTTTCTTCTGTTTCTGCGGCAGCCATTGCTGCGGCGGGGAGAGCTGTGGCGGTGAGCAGTACAGCCAGGACAATGATGATCAATCGTTTCATTTTTTCTACCTCCTTGAGTGTTTCCCCCGAAAATCTTTTTTCGCTTATAGAGTTCGCGGGCAGGAAATTGTTTATGGGGGTGGAAGATAAAAATATTCAGATTTTTTATGGAGGTAGCAATATGATAGCGGATCTTATGTTTGCAGATATCCGGGTGGGGGATTCAGCTAGTTTTTCCAAAACGATTGGTGAGGCCGATATTTATAGTTTTGCCGGTGTAAGCGGTGATTTTAACCCGGTCCATGTGGATGAGGAGTTTGCCCGGACAACGAGGTTTGGGCGGCGCATTGCGCATGGGATTCTCACGGCAAGTTTTATTTCTACGGTGATTGGTACGGGAATGCCGGGGAGGAATGCGCTTTACCTTTCGCAGGAGATGAAATTTACCCGGCCGGTGTTTATCGGGGATACGGTGACGGCGACGGCGACGGTGCTGGAAAAGATTGAGGAAAAGAGAATTCTGGTACTGGAAACGGTGGTTAAGAACCAGGATGGTGAAACTGTCCTGACAGGCAAAGCGCGTGTGATGAAAATGGAGGGATGACAATGGGCAAGATTCGAATTAAAGATTTGGCAGAAGTGGAACAGCGTCTGGGAACCATTCTTGAACAGTTAGACTACGGGCCTATTTTTATTGCGAAGAACAAGCGGGTCTCGGCTGTTTTAATGGATATGTCGGACTATTATGATTTGCTGGGTGAGATTGAGGATCTGGCGGAGCTGTTGCATTCTTTGGGAGGCTGCGGGTGCGGCTGTGAAGATGGGGAAGATGAAGTCACCCGATTGCTGGATCAGGCGCTGGGAGAAGGTGGAGACTAAAAAAAGGCCCGAGGGCAATGTCATTAACTTAAGGTATATAGCTCACAAATAAAAAGCAACCCGCATCCACTTGGAATGGGGTTGCTTTTTT
>JAWSUT010000044.1:0-17021 GCA_033549345.1 Bacillota bacterium
CCCTTTTTTTCATCGTCACGGGCAGCATTGGGCGTTGTTTTAATGGCCGCATTGACAGGCTGGGAAAGTTCCAGATCCAGCGCCGCCTGACGCTCGAGGCGATCAATTTCCTTACCCAGATTTACAACTTCTGACTCCATCCTTTCGTAGCTTTGAGTGTCCTCAGCAGAGAGCAGGCCGCTTTCATCCCTTTTGCTGTCCAGAAACGCTTTGGCGCTTTCCCACAGTTTTGCTCTTTTCTCCCGCAATTCTAAGATTTTACTCATGTTTAAATTCCTCCATTTTAGTATTTTAATAGGCTCAGCCGCTTCTCCAGCTGGCTGATAGGGGTGCTGTCTTTTGGTTTTTCAGGTTTTGTATCTTGCTTCACCTCATGTAGGGGAAGCTTTTTCATGAGGGCGTTCGTCACCGTCATTTTGTCAAACAAAAAAGCCGCGCTGGGCGGCTCTATCGCATGAGCTTCCGATTCGTACAGCACCTGGTCGGCAAACCCCAGCTCCACGGCTTTTTTGGCATTGAACCAGGTCTCGGCGTCCATCATGTGTGAGATCTTTGTCCGTGATAATCCCGTCTTTTGCTGGTAGGCGTTCATGATGCTTTCTTTTACCTCCGAGAGCATGGCGATGCCGCTTTGCAGGTCGGCAACCTCACCGAACACCACCGTTGCGGGGTTATGGATCATCATCATGGCCACCGGTGACATAAGCACCTCGTCAGCGGCCATGGCGATGACCGAGGCCGCACTGATGGCGATTCCTTCAATTTTGACCGTTACTTTCCCGGGGTATTCCTTAAGCATAGTGTAGATCTGACTGGCGGCAAAAACATCGCCCCCCGGAGAGTTAAGAAAAATAGTTAGGTTGCCTTGAGCTTCATCAAGCTCCGCTTTAAACTGCTTGGGGGTAATGTCATCGTCAAACCAGCTCTCTTCGGCGATATATCCGTCAAGATACAGGATGCAGCCATTTTCGTTTTCCATCCAGTTCCAGAATCTTTTTTTCAACTGTTATCCCTCCAATCCATCAGCGTTTTCTTTGGCCCATTTTCCGGCGTTAGCAATGTCCACCATGTTCCCGTTAACTAAATAGGTGCTGCCCCCGCTTCCTTCCGGCAGCTTGTTCATGTCTTCCAGTTCCCGGATGTCGTCTGCCGAGAGCCACCCGTTTTGCCTGCCCACCGCATAGCCCTGCATCCGGCTCTGGTAGTCGCCCCGGAGTAGTCCGTTTACGTTGAATTTCACAAAGTGCTCTTTCTTTTCTGCCGGGGAAAACAGGGCTCTTTGGATGGCCTGTTCCCAGCGGATCACCCAAGGGTCCAGGGTATACATGACAAACTCCAGGGACTGCTGCTCGATATTGGAAAAGCTGGAGCGCTCCAAATCTCCCACCATATGGGGCGGCACCCGGAAGATACGGGCGATTTCATTGAGCTGGAACTTGCGGGTTTCTAAGAACTGGGCCTGCTCCGGCGGGATGCCGATGCTCTGAAACTTCATCCCTTCTTCCAAAACGGCAATGCGGTGGGCGTTGCCGCTTCCCTGATAAACGGCGTTCCAGCTCTCCCTGATTTTTGACGGGTCTTTGACTACCCCGGGATGTTCCAAAACACCTCCGGGATTGGCCCCGTTGGCAAAGAACTTGGCCCCATATTCTTCGGTGGCGATGGCCATCCCGATAGCGTTTTTGGCCATGGCAATGGGGGAATACCCAATCAGTCCGTCAAAGCCAAGGCCGGGGATATGGAGCACTTCATCGCTCCGAAGCAGATAATTTGTGCCATCTTTGTTGTAAAGGTAGAAAAGCTCTCCTTTTTCCGTTCGCTCCACCGTCATCTTGTCCGGCATGAGCGGATAAAGGGCTATGACCTTGCCTCTGCCATCCCGGATAATCTGTGCATAGGCATTTCCCCAAAGTAAAAGATGACCCATCAGTGTTTCCCTGAACACAAATGAAGTCATCTCGGGGTTGGGTTCGCTATGGAGCAAATAATACAGGTTGTGGTCCTGGGCTTTCTCCTTGCCTTTATCCGTATAGCGGTAGGTATGCAGCGGCAGTGAGGCGATAGCCTCGGCCAGCACTCTCACACAGGCATAAACAGCCGTTGTCTGCATGGCTGTTCTTTCATTGACCGTCTTCCCGCTGGAGGTCGTGCCAAAGAAAAAGGTGTAGGCGCTTCCCCACATACTGTTCTTAGGGCTGGTCCGTGAGCGGAATATTTTTGAAAAAAGTGGTATTCTCATAGGAACCCTCCTGATTTTGGGCATAAAAAAACCGCCCATTCTTGGAGCGGCTTCTATCTTAATGTTTGCACTTTACCCGTCTGTGCCGTTATCAATTTGCCTAAAAATAACCGTATTTAATCGATCAAATCCCATAGATAAAATACTGACTGTTTCACATTATCCCAGGAAATATCCTCAGCATAACTGTATTCCCTTCGATACTTTTCCCATGACTTTGACAAAGACTCGTCAGTAAATATATCTTCTAAGATCGCGGCTGCGTCCGATAAAAGAGCTGCCGTTCCCCTTCTTTTAGCTGTTGCTTGAACCGCTTGTGTTAAAGTATTGGCGTCAATGGCTTGTCCCCGCAGTTTTAAAAGGATATGCAGATCATAAAAATCTCTCATCCTTGAGTTGGCAATGCTCCGGGACAAGATCGTTTCCAGCTTTTCGGCAATTATTGTTTCAATATTATAGGCCAGGATATCAATACTCCTATTTTCCAGCAACAAATCAAATGTGTAGACCATTTCCTTAGGCATGATGACATCACCGGCAGTGATATCAACTTTTAACGGAATGCGAGTATTATCCATCCGGGCTTCAAGCGATACCCTAACTCCGGTGTAATCTGCTTCGTCACGTATCGTTATTGCATCTTTCAGCACAATGCTCACACCGTCATCAATCGGCACTGACAGAATCGAATGAAAAATATCTTGAACCGTATCCAATGATAACGGATAGCTTTTTATGGTGGCATCCATATCTATGGTCGAACGGAGGTCAATACCTACTACCGCCGCAATAAGCATACCGCCTTTAAGCACAAAGTGATCTTTAAATTCTGACAGAGATATCCTTTCAAGCAGCCTCTCCAACATGTAGTTTCTCAATAAGATTTGAGCATTAATCCCTTTTTCCTTAGCCATGTTCCGAATTAGATCTTTGAGCTGCCTGGAATTTTTCATAATAGGATCTCCACATATTTTCTTAAAATGTTTTGGACTTCTAATTCTTGAGCATATTTCATTAGTAATGGAATGTTCTTTTCTTTGTTTCCCAAATAGCGCTTAATAGCTTCATTGAAAATTGCTACATCCATGTTGTTGCGATTTCTCACAATGTCACAAATCGTTCTCTCTCTGTTGTATGTTTTGATCTGTCTTCCATATACGGTTTTCGCTTCCGTAACGCCCATCAGATAAAGGTCTTTTTTTACTGTATAAACCCTTACTCCTTCTTTTCTTAAATGAGAAGCGTTATATCCATAGGGGACTGTTACGGTCCCTCGGATAGGATCCCGGTCTGTCAAATCATGCAAATACAAAGCGGTTTCATGCGAATAAATAATTCTTTGGTTTTTGGCCTGCAGTCTGTACATTTCATCATCGAAGGTGTCCGGTGTTAGATAAACTCCATTTGAAACTCTTTCAAGTTTATTTTCTTTGACAAATAGTGCTAAATACTGCCTTGGAATATTTTCTTCATCTGCATCTTTAGCCAATAACAAGCCGTCTTTCCCTTTAATTAATTCCTGCAGCCGATCTCTGTAATTCATGTTATCAACCCCTTTTTACACTTACGCTATAATTGTATATCATTTGAGCGTATTTGTAAAGGGATATTCTGGCAATATTTAATACTTATTCTTCCTACTAAACCATTATATCAATCAAAACAAAATAAGCCCCCTTTCATCATATACCGACTTTACTCCTGCACCTTCATTCCGTATACACCGGTCCAGGGCCATGATTAAAGCTACTGCACCATCAATCCTCTCAGTAGATTTTTCCTTATCCGGCTTGATATTCCCTGCCGGGTCAGTTCTAACATAAATGTTGTCCATCATCCAGCTTAGAACGGGCTGGCCGCCATGAGCGATTTTCCCCTCCAAAGCCAGCTTCATCAATTCTTTGGTTGGAGGACTCATGTCTTTAAAACCCTGGCCGAAGGGAACCACCGTAAAGCCAAGTCTTTCTAAATTCTGGGTCATCTGCACCGCTCCCCAGCGGTCAAAGGCGATTTCCTTGATATTGTAAAGGGCCCCCAACTCCTCAATGAAAGCCTCAATAAAGCCGTAATGGATGACATTGCCTTCGGTGGTTAGCAAGTGTCCCTGCTGCTTCCAGATATCATAAGGCACGTGATCCCGGCGCACCCGCAGGTCCAAAGTCTCCTCCGGTAGCCAGAAGTAAGGGAGCACATAATATTTGTCATCCTCATCAATCGGCGGAAACACCAATACTAAGGCAGTAATGTCTGTGGTGCTGGATAAATCCAGACCGCCAAAGCAAAGCCTCCCCTTTAGCTTCTCCGGTTCTACGGGGTGAGCACACTTTTCCCAGGTCTCCATGGGCATCCAGCGGACCGCTTGCTTGACCCACTGGTTGAGCCGCAGCTGCCTGAATAAGTTCTCTTCCGCCGGATTCTCCCTGGCACTGTGAAATGCAGCCCGTACCTTTTCAATATCAATGGTATGGCCCAGAGAAGGATTGGCCTTATACCAGTTCTTTTCATCGCTCCAATCGTCCCCTTCCTCGATGCCATAGATTACCGGGTAAAAGGTAGGGTCGTGCTTCTTGCCCCGTAAGATATCCTCTGCTTTCTGATGTACTTCATAACAGATCGAATTACGATCGGTTCCGGCCGTGGTGATAAGAAAAAACAAGGGCTGCTTTCTGGCATCACCGGAGCCTTTGGTCATAACATCGTAAAGCTTGCGGTTAGGCTGGGTATGCAGCTCATCAAAGATTACCCCGTGAACATTGTAACCGTGCTTGGTATAGGATTCCGCCGAGAGCACCTGGTAGAAACTGCCCAGGGGCATATAGACCAGTCTTTTTTGCGAAAGGACCGGCTTGATCCGTCGCTTTAAAGCCGGACATTGCTCTACCATCTCTACAGCCACATCAAAAACTATGGAGGCGTTCTGCCGGTCGGCAGCACAGCCGTAAACCTCGGCGCCCCATTCGCTATCGGCACAGGTCAGGTAAAGAGCCACCGCCGCGGCCAGCTCACTATTGTGGGTGGGCACCATGGATTTGCCCGCCAAATAAAGCCTGGAAGGGCTGTCTACCTGGATGCATTTCATTTCATGCCGCCCGGTCTTTTCGATCCCCTGAATGTAGTGAAAATGGGACCTGCTACCTCGATCCCTCTTTTTTGCCCGCTTAAGCTTTCTGTCCAGTGCGGATACCTGAAAGTCCGTAAAAGCAGTAAAGTGGATTACATAGAGTGTCTCCCCCGTTTCTATGCCTTGCCGGGTGGATGGGGTCGTTGTGAGCGTATTTTTGATCCCCAGCGACCACAGCAGGTCCTGTATATCGGCCGCCAGCCGAGGCAGGATGGTAACATAGGTGCTTTGGCTTCTAACGCCTCCGACACAGCCATCGGAATCCATCAGCCCCATAAGCAGCCGTTTTCTCTGCTCCCGGGAGGCCCGTAAGTACTCCACAGGAATACGTTTGTTCCGGTAGCTGTCCACCAAAACTGAGTTCAGTTCGCGGTACCGTATAATATCGCTATACCCTGCCTGCTGAAAACTGCTTTGGGCTTGGTAGGGTATGTTTGCTTTGACAACGCCTACATCATCTCGCATCACCGTTATTTCAGGCTTTGTCGCGTTTCCATTCCCGATCCAGTAGCCGAATAAATAGGGATCTAACGGCAGCTCTTTCGCAGGTAAAAAAATAGCATCCGCTACTGGGATGCGAAAAAGGGCTCTGTTGTCAATGTTGCGGGCCTGAAGCTGTTTATGGTACATCTGTTCAGTTGTCAGCAGTTTTTCCCGTTTCCCGTTATTGGTGACCTGTACCCGCCATAGGTGCCTGGCCCCGGCAACAATGGTGCTGCCATCTCTGAAGGTCAGGCGGTAGGCCTGTTCCCTATCGTCCACAGGGCTGGTAGCTACAACCTGGCAAGGCTTTCCTTTTTCATCAAAGACCCGATCCCCTGTTTTAAGTGCCCCCATAGTAGTCCAGCCGCCCGGCGTCGGGATAGGCGTGTCTAAGGCCAGCTGTTTGCCGTTTTTCTTTGGTACCTCTACAAAGGCCGTATTGTACTGCCGGTACCCGTCTGCTTTCACAGTGCCAAAAATATCCCGGATGAGCCTTTCCTGCCAGGGCAGCAAATCAAAAGGCACCCCATGCCAGACCCCTTTGGTATGATTAAGCTGCTGGATAAACCGGACTGCCCTGTCTGCCTTGGACTCATCAAACATCTATTTCATCACCCGTAAAAGTTCGTCCATAGGATCCCCTGTTTCTCCAGCCTCGGCATCTATCTGGATGCGGGTCCGTGCTGCCGGGGTCAGACCGAATTCGCTGCAGAAGTCCTTCATAACTTTTAAGTAAGTCTGGGCGATGGATACCTGGGGCACCTGCTGGATATAGCCGGAAGGGGTTTTGAAGATGGTGCCGTGCTTGGTTAAAAACTCCTCCGCTTCTTTCCAGCGGGCATAAGCCTGGCAGTACCCGGCAAAGGCAGCGCCGTCCACTTGGGTCAGCACCCCCATAGTTTCCAGGGTCTTGCTCATCCGTTTCCATTCTTTTTTCGCCTCCGGCTCCAGCCATGACGGGCACCGGGGCGCTTTCTTTTCCGGTTTTGGCTCTTTTGCATTTAAGGGGCGTTTGCCGGGATTGCCTTCCAATAGTTTCAGGGCGGTAGGTTTGGGTTTTCTCCCCCGTGTCGCCATCGCTTTCACCTCCCAATAAAAAAAAGAGCCGACGCTCTCAGCCCTTTTTGCTCTTGGTATATTTTGCTTGTTTATTCGGCGTATTCGTAACCGTGCCGGTGCAAAAGCTCCGCCTGGCCCAGGGGCAGCACCCAGTAGCGGCCGTCATCCCCCAGCAAGATCCCGCTGCTCTTGATGGCGCGGTTTGCATAATTTCTGGCCAGTCGCAAGTGTGTGAATTTGCCGGCTCTCCTGATAATCCCTTCGATTCTGGTCTCCTTCATCTTCGCATCCTCCCTGTGCTTTTGGTAGTCTATATATCACTCTAAACACACTAAATAGCAAGGGTTATCTTGCGAAAAAGAAAGATATTTTCTTGCTATTCTTTGGCTTTTTCGATAATCAGCCGGGCTTCTTCCTCCCGCACCACAATCGCCTGCCCGGGGCGGTAGCCCAGTTTTTCCAGCCAGCGGCCCTGGAGGCGAATACAGGGGATGTTTTTCGGGACATCCCCCGGCATCTGGTAAACTTTTAGTTTCCGGCTCATCCCGCCTGCCTCTGCTTTCTGAAGGAGGCGTTCCCGGAGAGGTTTTTCAGCAGCAGCTTGCGGCTGGCCTTGTATTCATCCCCGATCATCCCCAGCCTTAAAAGCCAGGTTCTGAAAGTATATTTTTCGTTGTCGGTGGGCTTGACTCTGGCCGCAACATTCCTTTTTTGCTGTCTGGCATAAGCGTTCACCAGGCCCAGCAGTTGGGTGGCTGCTTGTGCTTTCTCCGGATTATTCTCACCAGTACCCAGCTTAAATGTAATGGTTTGCTTTTCAAAATCAAAGCCAATGCCCGGGCAATTTGTCCCTTCCAAGGCTTTTTTGAAATCATCGAGTGTTACTATCTGCTCCTGCTCGAAGGCGGCGATAATCTCTTCAGTTACCAGATCGATGTCCAGCCCCAGGGCTTTTTTGATCAGGGGCTGTTTGCTGTAAATCATGCGCAAAAGGTTTATCAGGCTTTTCCCATCGTATCCTTCCAGGGGAATCTCCACTTCCAAAGCAATAGGTTCTGTTTCAGCGGACACATCCGATGCACCAACAGCCTCGATGGCTCCATTTTCCCTTCCCGCCTGAACCGTTTGCCCAAGCAGGGTTTCCAATTCCCATTCTCGCCCCTCTTTATCCAGGATCTTTCCTTCCCGGTTTACGGTGTAGTCCCCCACCTGGTAAGCGAAGCTGGGGGCCCCTAAATATGTGGGTTGCACCTCCAGGTGCCGGCTCAGCCTGTTAACCACTTCTTTTCTTGTCATACTTCATCCCTCCTGTGATTTTTGGTAGTCCTATACATCACTCAGAACCACAGGAATAGCAAGTAAAAAAAGCCCCACAGGGCTGATTATTTTTCCAAGGCAGTATACCTGGGGAAATCATTATGAGAAGCTTCGCATAACGATTATTATGCAGAGAAAGTAATTATGCAAAGTAATGTCGCTGAAGAATTGATTTTAAGTATTGTATAGGTCTGATTACTTTGCATAATAAAATCCTATTTGCCTTTACCAAAATCCTTTAACCAAGAGAGCAAATCTGAATCTGCAGTCCATGAAGGTACATTTGGTGTCTTGACTGTCGATAATTTTTCTAGAGCCTCCCGTTTCATCTCAGTACTTGCTCGTGCGTAGACTTCTGTAGTGCTAACATCAACGTGTCCAAGCAAGTCTCTGATGTATATGAGATTCACTCCAGCTTCAAGTAAATGCATTGCTTTTGAGTGTCGTAGAATATGAGGTGTCACTTTGTCTGATATTTGCGGTGAAATAGTAGCTGCTTGACCAGCATATTTTTTCAAAATATAAGTCACTCCTGCTCTTGTTAATCTGCGTCTTTGCTGATTGCAAAACAGTGGATAGTCTTGTTTGCCAGGATCTAACAGCCTTTGTTCACCAAGATAATTTTCAAGTAGTTCAGAGGTGGCTCCCATAATAGGTACAATCCTTGACTTTCGTCCTTTTCCAGTTAAGTGTACTTTCGCTGGATAATCTAATCGAATGTCACGAACTGATAAATCAACAAGTTCTTGAACTCTGGCACCAGTATCATAAAGAATACTTAGAATTACTAGATCCCGTCTTCCACTAGTGGTAGATGTATTGGGTTGTTCTAGGATGATCTTTATCTCATGAGCCGTAAGGTACTTGATGACAGGTTTGCTTTTTCTCTTGCTAGGGATATCAATAATCTTTTGACACAGTAATAAGCTTTGTGGTTTCTCCGCTTGAATATATTTAAAGAAAGCGTGAATAGCTGCCAATCTTTGATTCCTAGTTGAAATACTACAATTTCTCTCTATTTCAAGCCATGATAGAAATCTGTGAATTATGTCAGGATTCAAATCATCGATGGACAATTTTTCGATGGAGAATCTATGTTCATCCCTACAGTAGGTTAAGAACAATCGAAAAGTATCACAATAAGAACTAATGGTATTGCTGCTTACATTCTTGATGTTAGGTAAATACTCAGACAGAAAAGTGCTTAACAACAATGAAAAATCAGCCTTTTTCATTTGAAATCACCTCCTATTGAAGGGATGATTCCTGGGTATTTATCTTCAAGAACTTTGTTGATATCCGGAAAAAGATCAGCCGTAAGTCTTAAGTATCTTTGAGATTCCTTCAATCCTACATGCCCTAAATACGCTGATAGGTAAGGTAGCGCTGATGAGATATTAAAATCATTTTGCACCCAATTTCTTAAACAATGAACTGCAAAAGTGTGACGGATATCATGAAATCGTGGACCTTTACCTTTTCCACCATGAGATATTCCAGCTTTCCAAAGAAGCCTTCGAAAGATATCATAAAGTGCTGTAGCGCTGAAAGCAGCCCCCCGTGCATTAGGGAAATATATGGATTCATCCTGTGATACTGAATGCATCTTCTTTGAATACTCGTAGCATAATTTTGTAATTGAATCAGACATAGGAACCAGACGGTTCTTATCAAATTTTGTTTCAATAATTGATAGGACACCATTTTCAAGATCCACATCACTTACTTTAAGCATGCGAATTTCAGAAAACCTAAGACCACAGCAAAACAAAATCTTAAACATCACAGGAATAACTACGCCTGCATATGGTGATTGTGATACAACCTTCCAATGATCAGCTTGATAGTAGATTCTATCAATCTCCTCATCGGTGAAAATATATGGAACAAAAGAACTTGGTGGCTTTTTAAAATATCCAACAGGTAAAACATAAGCTTCATAACCATATCGAAGCATAAAGAGGGCAAATTGTCTCATTAATATCACACGTAAGTTTTGGTTGGCTTCGCATTCATTGTCCCGTTTTGAAATCCATGCCAGAACAATATCCTTTGCTAAAACGTTGGTTCTACAGTCCACAGTTAATGTGAAACGATCAAAGTTAGCCAATCTTTTTGATTCGCTGTTATAGCTTAGGCCCATACCTCGCTTTTCTGCGATGTATGCTTCAATAGCTTTTTTCAATGGTCCATTATATTGATATTCTTTGATAGAGGTCGAATTACTCATAATCCACCTCTTTTTCAAGACTCAATGCACATTGGCGCAAGCCATCGATATCAGTGTGTAGATATACTTTTGCTGAATTAACATCGACGTGACCAAGTATCCCTGAGATCAGTTCCAGATCCACATGCTGTTCTAATAATCTGCTAGCCAAAGTGTGTCGAAGGGAATGGATTCCATGCTGATTACCACTCTTAACTTTGATCCCAGATTCCCGCTGATATCGGGCAACAATATTTCCAACCTTTTGTACTTGGCTATATGGAGCTTTGTGAATCACGAAAACATAAGGACAGTCCGTAGTCGGCCTACCGGATTTCAAGTAATCAATAATTGCCCACCCTATTTCAGGGAGCAAAGGGAGTGTGATCTTTTGCGTTGTTTTTAGTTGTGTGAATTCAATAATATTTTTGTCCCAGTATAGGTCTGTCAGTTTCAAGTTCTTAATGTCACTATCCCTAATACCTAGCTGTGTCACTAGAAGAAGAATTGCATAATCTCTTTTTCCATATGGGTTGCCTCGATCAACA
Source organism: Bacillota bacterium (assembly GCA_033549345.1). Classification (GTDB taxonomy): domain Bacteria; phylum Bacillota; class Dethiobacteria; order Dethiobacterales; family Dethiobacteraceae; genus JAWSUT01. Next base: position 10,977 of record JAWSUT010000044.1, read on the forward strand.
GCATTAAGAAGATTAAAAACTTCTTCTTCCGTCCAGACCATAACAGGCTTTTCAGTTTGAGCAAATTTCAATTTAGGCATAGAGTCTGAAAAGTCTTGTGTGATCAAACCACTAAAGTAAGTGGATTTCAAATAACCTTTTATGGCCCCCAGCTCTCGCTGGACCGATTTCTTGCTAAATCGCAATAATGTGGTCGTATAATCTGAAAGAGTTCTTGATGTGATCTCTAAAGGTTCATTAACGCCAGTTGAGATTAAAAATTCAAAGAAGCTTCTTAGCAATATCTTGTTTCTCTTAATGGTTGAAGGTTTATTATTTCTATTGGTGCAATATTCAATATATGCATTGTATGACTCTTGGAATCCTGTGGGGATAGGAATGACTGACTTTTTAAATCGTCCCAGAAATCTACCATTAAGATCCATGTCACCAAGGCGTCTTATTGCGCTAGCAGCTGCATTTACATTAGGTTTATGCTTGTCGACAGATATATCTGGGTAATTGTATTTTTCTTTGAGGAAGACTCGTGCTGTTTCATGGTCATAATACTCAAGGTCTTGTTCTTGGGAGTAAATTTTAAACTCATTCCAGAACATATGACATGTTGAAATGCTTTTGGCGCTATACCTTAACCTCCTTAACTCTTGATCTGATTGATTGATCAGGTGTTGAATAGTACTTTTACTTTGATTCATCTTGATACCTCCATTTCATATTTAGAGATTTCTAATAAACTATCTCACTCTAAATATATCCCATGGAGTATTATGTGAAGTGATTTTTATTAACATAATGCTATTCAATCAGTTTCTATGCCGGACTTTGCATAATTACTTTCTCTGCATAATAGTCGTATCCTTCGCTGTTCACCAACACCCGTTCACCGGTTTCTATATTGATGACCCGGATGCAGCGGATTTCTTTCTTTTTATTAACCCCGCCGTCTTCCCGGGTAATCCAGGGCTGGTCCTGGAGAAAATCGCTGGCGAATTGTTGGAACTCTTCACCGGTTAGCCGGACTTCTTTTGTTACCTGATAAATAGAGCCGGTCTTTCCCTCATTAAGGACTGCCCGGGTCAGTTCCTTTAATGCTTCCAGGTTGGCAATTTTCCTGGCAAATAGTACTTTCCTATTCTCTGTTTCTGTTTCTCTTTTCAGCTCGCCGCTTTGAAGAAGCTCTTCAATTTCACCGGCTGTGTAAATCAGGCACCGGTCATCTTCGGCATCGACCGGGGAGAGAACGATGGACCCTTCCCACCTTCCGGCAATTTCGTAGGCTTTGTTGCTGCAAGTTGCAATAAAACGCTCTTTCTTTTTCACCCTGCTTACCTCCCTGTGATTTTTGGTAGTCTATACATCACTCAAAAGCACAGGAATAGCAAGAGATTTATTTCTGGCTTTTAAGATCTTTATACTGAATTTTTTCCCCGCCCCTGATTAAAAACACTTCTTCATCAGTCCCGACATACTCAATGTAGCGTTTCACCCCTACATCCACAAAGCGTTCTTCCAATTCAACGGCATAACAAATGCGGTCCAGCTGCTCGCAGGCAATCAGTGTGGATGCACTCCCGGAGAAAGGGTCCACTACAATGGCGTTAACGGCGCTGCTATTCTTGATAGGATAGCCTATGAGCGGAACAGGCTTCATAGTGCTGTGCAGTTCGCTTCTAGCTGGTTTATCGAATTCCCACACCGTGGTTTCAGAGCGCCCTGCGTACCATTTGTGTTTGCCCTTTTTTTTCCAGCCAAATAAACAAGGCTCGTTTTTCCACTGGTATGGGGACCGGCCCAACACTAGGGACTGCTTGATCCACTGGCATACCCCGGATAAATAAAATCCGGCATCGTCGAAAGCTCTCCTGAAAATCAGCCCTTTTGTGTCGGCGTGGAATACATAGATTGAGGCATCCCTGGCCATAATCTTCTCCATGTTTTTAAACGCGCTGAGTAAGAAATCGTAAAAGGCCTCTCCCTGCAAATCATCGTTTTTTATTGTTCCTTGGCTGCCTTGGAAGGCAACACCATAAGGGGGATCGGTCACCACTAGGTTAGCTAGTTTTTCATCCATCAAGTTTTCATAAGTTTCTAATTTGGTGCTATCACCACATAGGAGCCGATGCCTCTTTAAAAGCCACAAATCCCCGGGCTGGCTAATAATAGGTTCTTTGAGGGCTTCGTCTATATTAAAGTCGTCTTCTTTAACATCCTTATCGTGGACCTTGGAAAACAGATCTTCAATCTCGGCGGCATCGAAGCCGGTGAGGGAAATGTCAAATATTCCGTTGTCCAATTCGTTAATTAGATCCGCCAGCTTGGGCAGGTCCCACTGACCGCTGACTTTGTTTAAGGCTACGTTCAGGGCTTTTTCTTCTGATTCATCCAGGTCAACTACCACACACTCGATCTCTGTCTGACCTTGCGCCTGTAATATCTTTAGTCGCTGGTGGCCTCCAACGATATGTCCGGTATTCCTGTTCCAGATGATCGGCTCCACGTAGCCGAAGGTCTCCATGGATTTTTTTAGCTTCTCATACTCGGGATCACCGGGCTTCAAATCTTTCCTGGGATTATATCTGGCTGGATTTAATTTCTCCAGCGGAATTTTTTGTATCTTCATCCACGGCCACCGCCTTTATTAGAGCATACCTTCTCTGCTTTTTGCCCACTAAACTCCTCCCAACGTTTAATCGCAAGATCACAGTAAACAGGGTCTATTTCCATACCATAACAATTTCTTTCCAGCTGCTCTGCGGCGATGATGGTTGTACCGCTGCCGCAGAAAGGTTCAAGCAAGATATCGTCCTTGTCAGAATGCATCTTGATGCAGCGCCAGGGTAGCTCCACCGGGAACATGGCCGGGTGCTCCTTGTTAGCCCGGACGGTATTGATTTTCCAAATTCCCTTGTAGCCCCAGTTTCTCCTCTCTTCTCTGGTAAGCCGTTTAACAAATTTATAGTTATGCCGTGCCATACCCACTAAAAAATTATATTCATCCGGGATATCTTCATCGGTTTGTTTTTGCATCTCTACATCTGCCAACGCTAAAATGTTTTCATACTGCTGCACAGGCTTGTTGGAAACCAAATGATAGGGGCCAACACCAAAATTCATGCCCTGCTTCTCCCAGATGCGAATCCATATCGGCCGGAAACCCTGTTTCTTAAACATCTCAAGGGAATACATGGTGGTAGGCTCTATGAACTGGCTGCCTGTAGCATAAAGGTCACCCAAGTTCCAGCAGACAATTTCTGCAGTTTTACAAATGTTACTAATAACCGGCTGTATGGTTGCAAACCAAGCCTCGATACCTTTTTTCTCGTATTCCTTGCCCACGCCATAAGGTGGCGAGGTGACGCATAGCCTGGCTTTTTCCCCTGCCATTAAAGTCAGGAAATCTTCATATTTTGTACTATCGCCGCACATTAATCGGTGTCGTCCTAAGGACCATAAATCACCTTTTTGCGTGGCGGTTCCTTGTGCAGAAATTTCTTCATAAGCTTTATCTGTATCAAAATCATCCTGTTCGCAGGTGCGGGAATTTAAGCTGTTCATCAGTTCATCAATCTCGGCTGCATCAAAACCAGTGATGCTAACATCGAATATGGATTTGTCCAGTTCTGCAATAATCTCGGCCAACTTCGGCGTATCCCATTGGCCGGAAATCTTGTTCATGGCAATATTTAAGGCTTTTTCTTTTTGTTCGTCCATATCCACAACCACACAGTCCACTTCTTTTAGACCCTGTTCTTGCAATATTTTCAAACGCTGATGGCCCGATACCACGTTTCCTGTTTGGCTGTTCCAAACTAAAGGTTCCAGATAACCAAAAGTTTCAATGGATTTTTTGAGCTTTTCGTATTCTGGGTCCCCTGGTCTTAAGTCTTTCCTCGGGTTGTATCTGGCCGGATTTAATTGCACCAGCGGTATCTTTCGTATCTCCATTTGGCTTAAACCTCCATTCTCTTCTCATAGCCGGTTTTTTCCTTATAGGAGCCATATCGATGTTCTACAGCGCATCGCCTGGAACAGTATTTCCTGTGTTTATTGCCATAGGATTTAAAATCCACTCCGCAGAAAAGGCATACGAAAGAATACCAGGCCGTTTCCCGCCGGTTTTTTTTATCACTGTTCTCATGCCACCAGGTGCGCCTGCACCGGTCGCTGCAAAACTTGGATTTCCGGCCCCGTTGGTGTTCAGCGTTAATCTTTTCGCCACAATGGAAGCAGCTTTCGGGATACTCTCGTATTTCCGGTATTTTCTGGCTAGCCCGGGAAACCCCGATACCCAGGTAGCCTTGCAGGCCATAGTTTTTACACAAAGCCCGGACTTCGTCCCGGTCGACCCCCACCACGTTGGCAATAATCTTATATCCATAGCCCCGCTGGCGGAGTTCCAAAATCTGCTTTTTTTCAGCAGTTTGCAGCAACTTTCTCACCCCAATTGTAAATAACTCTCAATGGCTAAACCTCCATATTTATGGGCATTGTGCTATTTCGCAAAATTACCCCCTCCCGGGTATGGAAAAATGCGAATTCCAACGCGTTGCCCCGCCGCCGCTGTCCGCCTTAAAAGGTGTAGAGATTTGACCTCCCCCACCGGTCACCGCTTTGGGCAGTGATACGGGAGTGGCAGCTTTTGCAAAGAGACACGAGGTTTTCCTTGTTATTGCCACCACCATTAGCCAAAGGGATAATGTGATGCACTTCTTCCGCAGGGGTGAGCCTGCCTTTCCTGTGGCACTCTTCGCAGAGAGGATGGGTTTTAATGTATCTATCCCTTATCTTCTTCCAAGAACGACCGTAACGTTTGTTAGATTCAGGGTTGCGCTGGTATTTGTTGTATTGTTTATTAACCAAGCGCTGATGCTGCTCGCAGTACCAATCGTCAGTCAGCTCAGGGCAGCCGGGATAAGAACAAGGCCGTTTAGGCTTTCTTGGCATTTTCTCACCTCAATCTTGACATAAGAAAAGCCCCCGCAGATTTCTCCACGAAGGCTTTAATTCTTTATTTATTGGCACACTTTGATTAATTTCATTTTATCACATAGGAAAATGCATACCAGTGAATTAGTGTGCACTTTTTTATAAAATTCTTTTTTTGCACTTTTTCCTACTTGAAAGGACAGCCTCAATTGCTGGGATCAGCTTGGTAATATTGGTGTTGATATTATCAGTTGAAATTCTGATTACTTCCCAGCCGCTGCCTAATTTATATACAATCGCCTCATCACGTAATTGTTGTTGTCGCAGTTTCTCCTTGCCGTGAAAGATTGCTCCGTCAATTTCAAGTGCAACTTTATACTGCGGTAGGATAAAATCTACATAATAATCATAAATGCGGGTCTGATGATGGGCGGTTACGCTACGTCGAATCAATTCAAGAGCTGCCATAATTTCTTCCGTGCTTTGAAACCAACCCCTTTTATAAAGCTGTTTGGAAACAATTGATATGGCCTTTTCATACGGTTTGATAGACGTTACCTTTGATATGCGCTTTATTGCCTGGTTAAGTTTACCGGTTTGTTTGTCTATGCTAACTTCCTCTTTGTTGTGTTTGTCCACCAAAAGCTGCCTACATTCCTGGCAAACATACTGGGCACCCTTGATATATCTCCAGGAATATACCGGCGCTCCACAGATACAACAAGGAGGATAATATACTTTAAACCCTTTTTTATCATGCTCTATGGGGATGTTATCTTCAATAGCATCATAATAGCCCATTTTTAAACCCTTTTTCTGCGAATTGCTTACCCAGCTCGCTTAATATCCTGGAATGGATAATGTGTACCCAGCGAAGGCTATACCCCATATCCACAGCGATCTGTTCCCAGGTTTCAAAACAGAGGTATCGCATCTCAAGCAGCGTTTGATATTCCGTATTATTAACTGTTTTGATGACACCCACAATCTCTCGCTTTAAATCCACCAAACGATCAATGTCATTATTTATTTCCGTTTGTAGCCTGCATTCCCGGATTATTATACCTATGATCCCAAAAAACCCTTAAAAATAAGGGAAAATATTCTTGACAGATCTTG
>JAWSUT010000045.1:0-15832 GCA_033549345.1 Bacillota bacterium
CAGCTAATAAAATGCCTGTGCTACCTCAATGATAACATGAGCATTTTTAAAAAACAGCGTACAACGCAAATGGCTTCCCTTTATTTGCCGTTGACAACTGAGTCGGGATATAGTAACATATACTCCCGTAGGACATGTGAGCCATTAGCTCAGTTGGCAGAGCACCTGACTTTTAATCAGGGTGTCGGTGGTTCGAGCCCACCATGGCTCACCATAATAATGGCCCCTTGGTCAAGCGGTCAAGACACCGCCCTTTCAAGGCGGTAACGCGGGTTCGATTCCCGCAGGGGTCACCATGAAGAATAAGAGGCCTTATTAAGGTCTCTTAATTTTTTTTAAGAAATTTTAATAAATTATTAAATTTTAGCAGGAATTATTAAAAAAAGTGGCGAATTGTTGGTAATACATTAAAGAAAAGGGCTGTTTTTCTAAATAGCCATAACCGTAAATCCTGTGAGGTGTATGTATGCGTAGAAAGAAATCAGCGAATTTGGCTGCATATTTATGTGAACAGCTGCAAAGCAGCGCGGCCGCACTGCATAAACCGGGAGCAAATCTGAATAAAGACGAATCGTCGATACAAAAACCGGCACCACCGAGAATTCACGGTCTGCTTAAGCCTATTGGAGCGCTGGTGATTCTGGTGTCGATACTGGCCACCGCTCTGGGCGTACACGCTTATGTCGGGTCCCATACATATGTTGTTTATGTTGACGGTCAGGAAGTGGGTTTTGTTTCTGACGGTGAAGAGATTCTCGGTTTTGTTGAAGAGCTGACCGCTGCCGAAGCACAACGGTACAATCTGGATGTGAAGATTGTCCAGGACGTCCAGGTTCAGCGTGAACAGCGTAAAGACATTAAGGTCGACGACTGGGAAGTAAAGGATTTGCTAAGACGCCAGCTGATATTTGACGTGTATGCCTACGTCATTACCATTAATGACAAACCGACACTGGCTGTGCGGACAATAGAAGACTATGAACGAGTCATTGATGATTTAAAAAGTGCTTATGTTGATGGAAATGAAAACGCGGTCGTTCAGGCTGTAATGCTTAATGAGAAGGTTGAAGCCCGACTGACCCTGGTGGATCCGGATGCTCTTTACAGCGCAGACAAAGCGTCGGAGATTCTACGGCGCGGCACAGACAAGCGGGAGAGTTATCTGGTATCCCGTGGTGATTCGCTCTGGACCATCGCCCGTAACAACAATATGTCGGTGGATGACATCCAGAGTGCCAATCCGCAGCTGGGTGACTCAGACCGCCTGCAGCCCGGAGATGAACTGAACCTGGTGGTCTCTGAACCGCTGGTGAATGTTTCGGTGACTCAGGATGTGACGCTGACGCAGCGCATCCCCTTTGAGACGACATACCAGAATGACAGCAGTATGTATAAAGGAACGAATAAAGTCATTAAGCCCGGACAATACGGGTATACAGAAGTAACCTACAGAATAACGCAAACAAATGGCAGCGAAGTGCTGCGTGAAATTGTGAATGAAAAAGTTATTGAAGAGCCGCAGACTCAGATTGTTGCCCGCGGCACCAAGGCACGGCCGCAAGCGCCAAGCTACGGAACCGGGCGCTTCCTGTGGCCCGTATCCGGCGGCGGCAGAATCTCATCCCGCTATGGTCCCCGCGGCGGCGGCTTCCACCGGGGACTGGATATTGCAGCACCCACGGGAACACCGCTTGTTGCGTCTGACAGCGGCACAGTCATTCATGCCGGCTGGCAGGGCGCCTACGGAATTTTGGTTACCATCGACCATGGGAACGGGTATGTGACAAAGTATGCCCACAACTCTGCGGTACTGGTTTCCCGGGGGCAGCGGGTCCAAAAAGGACAACAGATTGCCCGTATCGGCAGCACCGGCAATTCGACCGGACCCCATGTCCACTTTGAAGTTCTGATAAACGGCCAGCACAGAAATCCCCTATCATATCTGTAAAAGGTAAACCCCAATGCCCGGACACTTGTCCGGGCATTGTCATATAAAAATAACTCCACTGTAATATGCCTGTAACAATAAGACGTTATAATGAGGTTGAGTTTGACCCCCTCTTAATATATTTTTTCTTCATAACGTGGCACCCCACGTTATTTTTTTGCCCGGATGGCTTGGTGGCGCCTATTTCCAGTGAAAATAACACTGAAAGCTGTTATCATTAAACAGTGGGGCATAGGGGGGAGGAAAAGCCGTGGGAGAACTGCATACAGTTAAAACCAATCGAAAATTAATGCTGGCGGCCGTTTTGCTGCTGTTTTTGATCAGCCCTTACTTTACTCAGGCGGCACAAGCGGTGTGGCAGGGCGCCTCAGCAGTGTCCGTCCGGCATCATTACCGGTACTGGCCCGCCCTGGAGTCAAAACATTTTCACCTGCGTTATTCCGAAGCGGACCGGGATCTGGCAGAGTGGCTGGGCCGGGAGGCCGATCACGCCGCTTTGCAAGTGGCAAACATTCTGCCGCACAACATGGATCAAAGCAGGCCCTGGCTGGTTGTCGTCCCTGATCAGGAGACTCTCAAGCGTGTTTTTGGCTGGAGTGACGCCACCGGTGCGCTGGGGGTTTATGTGGCAGATACCGTAAAGATCCTTTCACCCGCAGCCTGGGAGTGGCGTGAACCGGAAAAAAGGCAGGCTCTGTTTTCTAAGCAGGGGCCCCTTGTGCATGAATATACCCATTATGTTCTTGACCTACGTACAAACGGGAATTATACCCGCTGGTTCAGCGAAGGCCTCGCTCAGCTGTTGGAGTATCACATTCTTGGGTATGAGTGGCTGGAGGCTCACAGCTCTCTTGCCGCACCCCATTATTCGCTGGAAGAACTGGACCGCTCCTTTGACAACCTGCCCCATGAAGCTCTGGTTTACCGTCAGTCCCTCTGCATGGTGACCTTCCTGGAGTCAAAGGGGGGCACTGAGAAGCTCAATGAACTGATTGACACACTGGGTGACGGTGTTTCGTTTTACGCCGCACTGGAACAGGTCTACGGCCTGAATAAAGCGGACTTCTTTAACGAGTGGCAGCAGTGGTATCCACAGGATTCACGCTGGTTTATGACCAGATAGCGTAAGCTGCGCAAAAAAGGCCGGTTATTCTGGCCTTTTTTATTGCGTTGGAAATTATCGCCATGCAGAAAAGCATGCTCCAACGCAATTGGGGGGTAGTAGGGGGGATTCCCACCTACTCATGCGGGGTGGTCAGGGTCGCAGACCCGTCGAAAGGCAGGCAGTCCCTAAAGAATAAGAAAGACGCTTCCTCAAAGTAAAACACGTTAGCGTCTTTCTTATGTAAAGCAGGAAATGTGCCGTATTTACAGAAAAGTATATATAAATTCTCTAAGATGGGGTGTCCTTGTGGCGCGAGCAAAAATTCTTGTGGTTGATGATGAAAAGCCGATAGCTGAGATTCTCCGCTATAATCTGGAACAGGAGGATTATGTGGCCGTACTGGCGTTTGACGGGGAAGAAGCACTAAGCCTGCTCAAAACGGAACGCCCTGACTTAGTCCTGCTGGATATTATGCTGCCCAAGAAAGACGGCTTTGCTGTCTGTCGGGAAATTCGCCGCATCAGCAATGTGCCGATTATTATGCTCACTGCAAAAGAAACGGAACTGGATAAAGTATTGGGCCTGGAGCTGGGAGCCGATGATTATGTGACAAAGCCTTTTTCCGCCCGGGAAGTGGTAGCAAGAGTTAAAGCCCAGCTGCGCCGTACACAGGCAAACGACAGTATCTCAGGTGATTTTCTGGTCTGTGATGACTTACAGGTAGACAACGGCAAAATGGAAGTGAAAAAAAACGGCTCCATCATTGATCTCACGTACAGGGAGTATCTGCTGCTTGTATACCTGATGCGCCATTCAGGATATATCATCAGTCGGGAGAAGCTGCTTGAACAAGTGTGGGGATACGATTTCTACGGTGATGAGCGGACTGTGGATGTAACCATTCGCCGCCTGCGTGAAAAAATTGAAGCCAACCCCAGCGAGCCCGATTACATTCTGACAAAACGGGGTGTCGGCTACTATATCCGGAGAAAAGACCATGTTTAAGAGTATGCAGTGGAAAATTGTCTTTATTTATTCACTGCTGATTCTGTTTGCCATGCAGTTTTTTGCCGTGTATCTGACCCAGTCGCTGGAGCGCTACTATCTTAATACCTATTCACAGAACATGGAATCGCAGGGGCTTTTACTGGCTAATTTTATGGAACGTCACCTGGCCGGCGACGAAGAAGAAGCGTCCATTGACAGCCTGGTTCTGGAGTACTCGCGTTATGCCGGCACTACGGATATCATGGTACTTGACGCGTTTGGCCGTGTAATCTCCACATCACGTCCGGATGACAGTCTGCGGGGCCAGCGAATTATTCAGGAGGAAATTACACGGGCTCTTACGGGAAGCCGCAGTGAGGAAATCCGCATGGACCCGGAAACAAGTGAGCGTTTTAAATATCTGGCTTTGCCTGTACGTTCGGGTGAGAAGACACTGGGTGTTGTTTATCTGATCGGTTCTCTGGAATCCATTTACGCCACACTGCGCGAAATCCAGTTTATCTTTCTCACCGGTGCGGTTTTAGTCATCGGTATTACCGTCCTGTTGGGTTTTGTGTTGGCAAAGACCATTACAGACCCCATTCAGGAGGTTACATCGAAAGCCGCGCAGATTGCGCATGGTGATTTCCACCAGAAGATTACTGTCCGCTCGCATGATGAAATCGGCCGGCTGGGCGAGATGTTTAATTACCTGTCCCATCAGCTGGAAGCCACACTGCGTGAAATTTCATCGGAAAAAGGCAAAGTGGAAGCGATTCTCAATCATATGACTGATGGAATTGTAGCCCTGAACCGAGACGGCCGCGTGCTGCATGTAAACCCTACGGCGCGCAGGCTTCTTGATATTCCTGACGGAATAGACCCGTCCCCCGGGCTCCTGGCGCAGCTGTTGGGACGGGTTGATTTGGCAGCCGTGCTGCGCAGCGGTACCCAGGAAAGTCATGAAATTACACTGGGGCCGCACAAAAACTCTCTTTTGGCCAGTTACGTCCCGTTTCACACGCCGGAGATGAGCAACACAGGGTTTTTCGGCGTATTGATTGTTTTGCACGATGTGACGAAAGAAAGGGAACTGATTCGCATCCAGCAGGAATTTGTGGCTAATGTTTCACACGAGCTGCGAACCCCGCTGACCACAATGAAAAGCTATACAGAAACCCTGCTTTCCGGCGCCATGTATCAGCCCGATGTCTGCCTGTCTTTTCTGGCCACAATGGAAAAGGAAACAGAACGTATGGTCAGGCTGGTAAAAGATTTACTGGCGTTATCGCAGATGGATTACCAGCAGGTATCATGGCGCAAAGACAATCAGCTCCTCGGTGAAGTTATTACAGAAGTTGTAAACGAGCTGTGCCTGAAGTTCAGTGATAAGTCCTGTGATGTTTCTGTCTCCCTGCCGGATACGGCGGTACCCGTTTTCTTTGACAGGGATAAAATTAAACAGGTGCTGATCAACGTTATTCAGAACGCATTTAAATATACCGGTCCGGACGGCCGGGTCGCCGTTACACTGGTGAACACGGATACAGCGGCCGTCGTTCGCGTTACCGATAACGGCATCGGAATTCCGCCCGGTGAAGCAAAAAAGGTATTTGAACGCTTCTACCGGATCGATAAGGCCAGGTCGCGGGACTTTGGCGGGACAGGCCTGGGACTGTCTATTGCCAAAGAGATTGTGGACGCTCACGGAGGTACTATCACAATCAACAGTGAGCCGGGTCAGGGCACGGAAGTTGTGATAGTGCTGCCCAATCCCCGTGAGGGAAGGGGGCATGACGAGTGCGAGAGCGCCTAAAAACCGGAGTACTGACGGCGCTTGTTATCAGCAGCGTGATTTTAACCGGGCTGCTGCTTTTCGGGCAGCCGCCGCTGGAAACAGCTGCACCGCCGGCGTACGAGAGGCTGGTCTTTGGTGAATTGCGTCCCGTGTCGCAGCACGTACTGCCCCAATTGCGTCTGACAACAGAAGATTCTCTGCGGGTCCTGCAACCCTGGCACGAAAACCATGCTTTGGCCTGGGAAATCATTATCGATCTGTTTAGTCATAGCAGCACACCCCAACAGGCACAATTGCCCGACAACCTGCCTGAACACGGAGTGTCTGCCAGGTTTCCGGTACCGGCTCAGCCGGGCCTCTGGCTGCCGGCAGCCAGGCCGGCTTCACTGGAAATTATTGAGATGGCCTGGTTTTCCGGAGACCCGAACACAGTCTGGTATGCGGGTTCAGACGGTGAATGGTACAGTTCACGCCTGGCTCAGCTGCCCGAGAACTGGGAGGATATTCTGGCGGAGGTGTTTGCGGGAAGTAACCGGTATCTTGCCACCGAGGCAGATGACTGGGGCAGTCTTACCGTAGGGCAAACAGTTTTTATTCCGGCGGAAATGCCGGTGATGGCAGTCCATGCAGTCAGCCGGGAAGACCTGGATAAAGAAAAACTGCTGCGTAGTATTTTTGTGGACTCGGCTCTGGTCAGGCAGATTCAGGAACGTGACGGAGCTTATATCTATACTGACGGCCAGAGAGGCCTGAGGATATTTGAACATGGTGAACTGGAATACACATCACCGAAAAGCGAGCCGGGGCTGGAGCCGATGGAAACCATGCAGGCACTGCGCCGTACGGCTCAGTACCTCCAACTGATGGGAGGGTGGCCGGAACACCTTTTCCTGCAAGCGTTTTCCGCTACCAGCAAATTAAACTGGAACAGCCGGCAATGGAATACGTATACCGTTTCTTTTTTTTCAGTGCAGCAGGGGTATCCGTTTGTCACTGTCAACCCGCCCGTCATACTCCGCTTCTCTGACCGCGGCGTGATTGACTATAAACGTCAAATCGTCCTTCTTGACGGCCCGTCAGCTAAGCCCCGGAAGCTTCTAGACCCCCGCAAGGCAGCCGCTGTTGCGGCAGACAGGCTGATCATAGGTGGCGGTGAGGCAGCCCTTGTGGAAGTGTATCCGGCTTTTTATCTGGACGGGCTGCGGCAGCCGGCTGCACAACCGGTATGGATACTGCACATGGAAAATAACAAGCGGGCTGTGATTCACGGCCATACCGGCAGCTTTCTGGCCTGGCTGGAATAAGGGAGGGACTGTTTTGGACTTATCCAGGGCAAAGACGATTTTAATTATCGCCTTTCTGATACTGAATTTGTTTTTGGGGCATCGTCTCTGGGTGAGTCCCCAGGCACTACAGGCCGGCCGTGCCCTGACCGGTGAGGATGCGGAAGTCGCCCGTGAACAGCTGCAGGAAGCCGGATTTGAGATGATTGTTCCTGTTCCAAGGCAGATTCCCCGCCTTTCCCTGCTTCACGTCTCGCGGGTTCCATATAATGAAAAATCCTGGGCTCACAGCTTCTTTGGTGAAGACGTGCCCGGCGTAGTGACAGAATCAGGCAGTATCCGCTACACCAAAGGTGCAGAAACAGTGGAAGTGGCGAAAAACGGCTTGGTCACGTATCGCAGCGATGCCGGCGACGCTATGGGTGAAGACAGTCGACAGGCGGTCGAACGGTTTTTAAAGGACCACCGGCTGTGGCACGACGACTTGCGCTTTGACCAGATTATTCACCGGGAGGAACAGGGAGAGTCCCGTGTTCGTTACGTACAGACATATCAGGGGTTTCCGCTTTTTTTCAGTTCTGTCGACGCACTTGTGATAGGCGGTGTGGTAAGTGAAATGACTATATTCAGGGTTGCTCCGCTTGGGTTCAGTAATAATGAACTACAGGTCATTTCCGCGCTGGATGCCGTTACCACATTTCTCAGCCAGGAACCTGACTTCCCCGATAAACGAATAGCAGATATTTCTTTGGGCTATTACAGCCAGAATTATGATGCAGAGCGGTGGGAAATTGTACCGGTATGGCGGATTGCCGCCCTGGACGGCACGGTTTTCTATATCAACGCTTTTACCGGAGACGCAGAAGCCACAGGCTTGTAAATTTTTGTCTTCTTAACAGGAATTCTGTTTTTTTTCAAGAATTATATATTTTCAGTACCTGCAATTTAATATATACTTGAACCTGTATAATTGCACAGCACAGACATAACTCAGGAGGCTTTAGAAATGCCGAAATTACTTGTCGCCGGGGAAGGGCGGCCACTGGTGGGGACCGTAAGAATCAGCGGCGCTAAAAATGCTGCTGTTGCTATTATTCCTGCGGCACTTTTGACTGCCGCACCCGTTAGGTTGGAAAACCTTCCGGATATCAACGACATTCAGATTCTGGTGGACATTTTAAATGACCTGGGTGTCCGGACTACCTGGGAATCCTCTTCCACTCTGCTTATCGATGCTTCCACACTGCAAAAGTGGCAGGCTCCGTATGACCTGGTTAAAAAACTCAGGGCATCTTACTATTTAATCGGTGCACTGGTGGGCCGTTTCGGACGGGCCGATGTGCCCATTCCCGGAGGCTGCGACTTAGGCCCCCGCCCCATTGACCAACATATTAAGGGCTTGGCTGCACTGGGTGCAAAAGTGGATGTGGAACATGGACTGATTAAAGTGGAAGCGAATAAATTAATCGGCACCAATATCTATCTGGATGTGGTCAGTGTCGGTGCCACAATTAATATTATGCTGGCCGCCGCCCGTGCCAACGGGAAGACCGTAATCGAAAATGCGGCAAAAGAACCGGAAATTGTTGATGTGGCCAACTTCTTAAATGCCATGGGTGCACAGATTCGCGGAGCGGGTACAGATGTCATTAAAATCACCGGAGTGGACGAGCTTGGCCCGGCCAATCACTGTGTAATTCCTGACCGGATTGAGGCCGGCACGTACATGATTGCCGCTGCAGCCACCGGCGGGGACATCCGGATTTGTGATGTGATCCCCAAACATCTGGATCCTGTTATTGCCAAGCTGCGGGAAATGGAAATGACCGTTGAAGTCTTTGATGACCAAATTCATGTAATCGGTAACCCTTTACCGCAGGCTGTGGACATTAAAACATTTCCCTACCCCGGATTCCCCACCGACCTTCAGTCTTTGGCCATGGTACTTTTAACCCGGGCTGAGGGAAGCAGTGTGATTACTGAAAATGTCTTTGAAGGACGCTTTAAACACGTGGACGAGCTAAAGCGGATGGGCGCCAAAATTAAAGTGGAAGGCCGCACAGCCATCATCAAAGGCGCCTGTCATTTAAGCGCGGCGCCTGTCCGGGCTACCGACCTGCGTGCAGGTGCATCCTTTATCATTGCCGGGCTGATTGCCGAAGGTGAAACTGTAATTGGTGATATCGACCATATCTATCGCGGCTACGAGAAAATATGTGAGAAATTAAGCAGTCTCGGTGCCGTCATAAGAGAAATTGAATAAGGGCTGAAAACGATGCAAATAATTCTTGCCCGCCACGGGCAGACCACCGCCAATGCTGAAAAGCGCTTCCAGGGGCATCGTGACTATCCCCTCAATGCCGTAGGCCAACAACAGGCCCGGCAGCTGGCGCCGCTTCTGGCTCAATATGCCCCCGGCCGGATCTTTACAAGCGACCTGATTCGCAGTGTGGAGACGGCCAGGCCGGCGGCCGGGCTTTTAGGTCTGCAGCCAAAAGCCTCCCCGGTATTTAGGGAATACTGTTGGGGGGAACTGGAAGGCTTGTCCTGGCCGGAAATAAAAGAGCGCTACCCCGCTCTTTTTACTCGTTTGCGCCGGGACCTGCGCAGCGCAGACATCCCGGGCCAGGAACCGCAGGAAGCATTCCACCGGCGGATCCGGGAAGGGCTCTCCCTGCTGCTTAACAGGCACAATCCGCCCACGGTAGCACTTGTGGGCCACGGGCGCTATCTCAACGCTCTGGTGGTGGAGTTTTTAGGGCTGGATTTTAGCGGCCCCTGGCCGTTTTCATTTTCTTCTGCTGCCGTTACTGTCCTAAACGCCGGTAATCACACACGCAGGCTGATTAAATTCAACGAAGAGTGTCATCTGACAGGAGAACAATATGATTGAAATCTGTATGCTGGCAAGCGGCAGCTCAGGCAATGCCATTTATGTGGCTACGGACCATACCAGAATCCTCATTGATGCGGGCTTAAGCGGTAAGCGCCTTGCAGCGGCCCTCGCACAGCTTGGCGTACATCCGGATACGCTGGATGCACTTGTCTTATCGCATGACCACAATGACCATATTTGCGGCGCGGGTGTAATGGCCAGACGGTATAAGCTGCCTGTATACGCCACCGCACCAACCTGGCTTGCGGGAGCCTGTAAGATGGGCCCCCTGCCCCAGGATGCCTGCCGGATTCTACCGGGCAGCGGCCTGACGGAGTTTGCCGACCTAACTGTTGAAACCTTTCCTGTCCCCCATGATGCCGCGGGGCCGGTGGGTTTTGTCTTTCGGCACGGCAACCGCACCATTGCCCTGGCAACAGATTTGGGCGTTGTCACGCCCGTAATCTGTGAGAAACTGCAACATGCCGACTGCCTGGTGCTCGAGTCCAACCATGATGAAACCATGGTCAAGAACAGTACATACCCCTGGTCGCTGAAGAAGAGGATTCTTGGCGAAAACGGCCATCTGTCCAACACTTTGGCAGCCCAGTGCCTGGCCGGCATTATCTCACCGGTAACAAGCCACATCGTCCTGGCACACCTTAGTGAGCAAAACAACCTGCCCCAACTGGCATGTGAAACGGTTGGCGCGCGTCTCGAACAGGCAGGGCTGGGCCAGCTGTCGCTGGAGGTGGCCAAACGCCATGAACCAAGCTGCCACATCCGTTTTGCCTAGCATAGGCAGCGGTTTTTTGGGGAATACTCACACGTTAGACTTCGTGAAAAATTTATTTTCAATTTCATAAATTTGTCACACTTTCTTGCTATAGTATTGATAGGTATCTGAGAGGGGGAAGTGGTATGGACTTTTTTAACGGGTTTTATCAGCCGCCAAGGCGGGCGGGCCTGGGCGGCATCCTCTTAGCCGCACTGTTCGGCGCCGTACTGGGTGGAGCGCTTGTGGCATTTATTGTTTTGCGCTTCTGGCTGCCCAATACTACACAGGCAGTGCCGGATACGAACGTACCGGATTCACAGCAGGAACTGCCCTATACTGAACGTGACCTGCCGGAATACCAGGATACCGCCATTGTCCGTGCGGCCAAACAGGTCGTCCCCACAGTGGTGGGTATCACAAATAAAGCCCTGGTTTACGATATGTGGCAGGGACGCTCTGTTTTACGTGAACGCTCTACAGGGACCGGTGTTATCATAGACAGCGACGGCTACATCGTCACAAATAACCACGTAATTGAGGGAGCCAACGAGCTAAGCGTCACGCTTAGCGACGGGGAAGCATATCCCGCCGAACTCATCGGTGCAGACCCGGCAACCGACCTGGCAGTGATTAAAATCGAAAAAAGTAATTTACCGGTGGGCCACTTTGGCAACTCCGAGAACCTGGCTGTCGGTGAAACCGCCATTGCCATCGGTAATCCTCTGGGATTGGCCTTTTCCCAGACGGTCACAGTCGGCGTCATCAGCGCCAAGCAGCGCACCATCAATATTAATGAACATGACTTTAAATTCATCCAGACCGATGCCGCCATTAACGATGGAAACAGCGGCGGCCCCCTGGTGAACTTAAACGGTGAAGTCATCGGCATTAACACTGCCAAGATAAAGATCAGCGGTGTCGAGGGAATGGGTTTCGCCATCCCCGCCAACACCGTTAAAACCATCACCCACGACTTGATTCTGCATGGGCGTATTACCCGCCCCTGGGTCGGCGTCTATCACGGCGGGGATGTAAACGAAGACCTGGCAGCAGAACTGCGGCTGCCTGTGGATTACGGTGTCATTGTCCAGGACGTGGCCGATAACAGCCCCGCTGCCCAAGCCGGCATCCGCCGCGGCGATGTGATCATCGGCATGGGAAATAAAAAAATTACCGGCTTCAATGACCTGCGCAGCACCATCTTCGAATATAACATCGGTGACAACGTCTCCATCACCATCATCCGTGACGGCAGTGAACTGGAATTAACTGTCACCCTTGGCGAACTTCCCGAACAATAACCTTCGCTCAAATTAAAACTCAAATACAGCAGAAGTTCCGAATGGACGGCCCAAACCGTCCATTCTGTTTTTTATAGCGGAAATCTTTTTTCCCTGCCTGTGCTGTGGTATGATAAACAAAAAAGGAGGAGCCATGCGGGTTATCCTGTTTTTTATCGACGGACTGGGCCTAGGCCCTGCAGGGGAAAATAATCCCCTCTACATCACGCCTACACCATGCCTGAATGGCTTGCTTGAAGGCCGCAGTCTGACCCTGGAGGCAGCCGGCACAAAAAATGATCAGGCCACTTTGCTGACGCTTGATGCTACCCTGGGTGTTCCGGGGCTGCCGCAAAGCGCCACAGGGCAGACAACCCTGTTTACCGGCGTTAATGCTCCCCAATCCGTTGGGCGTCATATCCGGGGATTTCCCACTGAACCACTGCGCAAGATCTTAGATGCTGAGGGGATATTAAAGAAAGCCATCAAAGCAGGCAAAAAATCGTTGTTTTTAAATGGCTTCCGCCCGGAATTTTTTTCAGAACTGGCAAAGGGAAACCGTTTTTTTTCGGCTACCACACTGATGAACCTCTACTCCGGGCTGCCTTTTTGTACATTCGAAGATATGTTGGCGGGCCGTTCCGTCTATTCCGACATTACAAATGAAGTACTGCATGCGATGGGTTTTGATATGCCCTACGTTGCGCCGGAACAGGCCGGGGAAATCCTGGCGCACCAGTCGGCAGAACATGATTTCTTGCTTTTTGAATATTTCCTGACCGATATGGTGGCCCATAAACGCAATTTGGAAAAAGCATCATACTCTATTACTGTCATTGACCGTTTCCTGGGCCGGGCGTTGTCAAAGCTTGATTTGTCTGAGACACTGGTTATTATCACCAGCGACCATGGCAACATCGAAGACCTTTCCACGGGCAGTCACACCAAAAACCCCGTGCCGTTGCTCCTGATTGGCACAGGGCGTGACACTCTTCCCGGGTTTATGGACCTGGCAGATATTACACCCTTTATTCTTGACAGGCTTGAAAAATAAGCAGGGGGGCTTTTTATGTATGTAGTCTGCGATGCTCATATTGATCAGGCCATTGAGGAATTTGTGGATATCTATGAGTCACCGCCCGATTTGCATCGACTGGATAAAGTCAGTTTTACCGACTGGACGGCACCCAATTACTGTGATTTTTGCTCCCGCCCTCCGGTCTATTTGGTCACCTAAAAGGAGAAGCCATGCAGATTCAGATTCTCACAGTGGGCAAGATCAAAGAAAAATACCTGACCGCAGGTATTGCAGAATATCTAAAAAGGCTCGGTCCATTTGCCAGAGTGGAAATCCACGAGGTTAAAGATGAAAAAACGCCGGATGGCGCATCACCAGCAGAAGAGGATGCCCTGCTGGAAAAAGAAGCTTCCCGGCTGGATGCTCTCATCAAGCCGGGAAGCTACGTTATTGCCCTGGCAATTGACGGGCGCACGTTTTCATCCACAGAGTTCGCCGCCCATCTGGATTCCCTGGCCACAGCCGGCAAAAGCCACCTCACTTTTATCATCGGCGGCAGTCTCGGCCTGGCACCCCGTATACAAAAACAAGCCGACCTGCTCTTCTCATTTTCTCCCATGACCTTCCCCCACCAACTGTTTCGCTTAATGCTCCTGGAGCAAATCTACCGCGCATTTAAAATTAACCGCGGTGAACCGTACCATAAATAGCTGTGGCAAGGGGACAGATAATTATGTCCCACTATACTTTGCCTGATGAGAGGAGGGATGGTAGTGCCTGAATTTTCTTTCAAAGGGCCCAATGGGTATATAATCTTATCGTTAAAAAGAGTAGCGCCATTCTATGGATACAATCTTACAGGGACTGTAGAAATTAAAAGCGGAAATTACTATGTTCGTGGCCACTTAGACAGTTGCATAGATGTATTTCAAGAATTTTAAAATGAGTGTAATGAGTGCCTAAAACACCGTAAAGGTACTGCAGGCTTTGGAATATCTTCGGATCACTTGCAGTTAAAAGTTAAATTTTATTCAAAAGAAAATGCTTTAATAACAGGTGAGTTTCAGGAAGTGTTTGAAGACGGTACGCTATTATATTTTGACATTGATATGGACCTGCACTCTATTGAAGAATCATTGAGGCAGCTTAATGAGTTTCTCAACATCTTATCCAAGAAGATATGAATGGATAGTGAATGGTTGAGTCGTTACGTAGAGTTGACGGTTTAGCGTGGATGGACGAAGCTGTAATTATTTGGCCTACCATCATTCAGCCATCAGCACTTTAACGAACAACCTAAATTAAAATATAATAAAGCTGTAGGAGTTTCGCAGAGGGGGTATATTCTGTGAGGGCAATGAGTGATAAGCAAATTAAGCGTACATTTGCTAATGTTAATAAGACATTAGCAGTCGAAGGTCATCAACTTACTAAAAGGAATCGTGTTTACGGTAGAAGATTTCTCAGAGGAGAAATAAGCAGTGAAGAAGTAATTTCAGTTATTACCAGAGATATTTTAGACAGAAAAAATAAACTTGAACAATGAAAAGGCCGTTGAATTAAACGTTCTCCATCCTTTCCGGGAAGGTAATGGCCGGGCAATCAGAGAGTTTATTCGTTGCTTAGCATTGCAGTGCGGATTCACACTAAGCTGGGATGCGGTTTCGATTGAATCAGTGCTGGATACTAGTGCATTAACTTAAGTAATTCTTAAAGCAATATCTGAAGATGCAGATAATTAATGTCGCCCCTCGATTTGAGAGGCGACATTTTAAGTAAAGATTAAATACATATAAGAATTTTGCAAGCCTGGTTGTGCTTTGAACTGATACGGTGAACCGTATCATAAATAGCCTTAAAATTTTGAGCCTCTAAATCATCAGGCTAAAGAAAAACGCAATTTTTGTTATCTTTCGGTTATGCATTTTATCGGCAAAATTAAAATGAATTAATTTAATAATGCAGCGTAGGAGTTTCTTCTGAGGCTCGGACAGCGCAAAAGCCCGACCAATGGAAAAGACCTATCGGTAGGTTTTTTTCATTGATTCCGCTTTTCGTCTTCATTCTTTTATGAGCTAACTCATATGTTTCCTCATCAATAATGGGTTCGTGCTGTCCTTTCGTTAAGATTGGGTTTTCGCAGTAACCATTTCTTCGCTTTGTATTCCAATCTACATACTGGCTCCATCGAATACAGAGAATTAGATAAAATATACTTATAGCACAGGTACGTCATTGATACCATCACGCTCATACTCTGCAAAGACAGCACTCATGCCTATCATGCTTTGCCAACGCAGTTCTTGTATCAATGCGTTCTTTAAGTTTCTTTATACTGCTTCAGTGTAGTAGCAATGCTGGGAATGGTACCATCTCCCCTTGCTTTACGATAACTAATTATTAGAATCTTGTAACAATATTCGATGTATATTGATAAAATCAATGGAGTACTGAATCGATAATTTGTAGAATATTGTTATTTATAAAAATATTTTATCTAAAAGAAGGAAAAAGATAGAAAATGTTGAAATTATAATATAAATTTACTGAAAAAGGCAAGTTCGTCGAAAGGCGAATACGCAAAGCCAAGGGTCTACAGCTACATTTTGTTAGCTATGACAGCCGGTTGCCAGGGGTGCTTATGCCTACTTACCGGAGGTAAGTAGGCTTTTTTAATTATTAGTAACTCAACTTTCGCAGCTCAAAATGTTGAATAAACCCTTGATATAATTGGGGAAACCGCCAATCAAATTGTTAAGT
>JAWSUT010000046.1:0-14548 GCA_033549345.1 Bacillota bacterium
AAAAAGCAGCTCGAGCTCTACCGGCTGCTCGGAGTGGAGCCACCGGCATAGGTATAAAATCGCGGGAATTCAGGTTACAAGGTCAAACTCGCCGCTCCGGGCAAGCTGCAGGCCTTCTTTACCGTCATGGGCTTCAACTACCGCGAACCCTTCTTTTTCCAGATAGGCACGGATAACTCGGGTGATTTTTTTTTCGTCATCCACAACCAGAATCTTTTGCACGGGAACACCTCCCGGTATTCACTGATTAACGTCATTATAATTCAGGGGAAACAAAAAAGAAAGCCGGCATCACAAGCGTATGTGCCATACGTAGGGATGCCGGCTTAACCTATGTCTCATTTTTCGGCAGCTGCTTAGAGAGCCGGTGCTGATGTCGTATAACCGTCACCGTTCACCGGGCAGTTGCCGCAGCCACCGCCGTTTCTGCCGAAACCGCGTCCGCCGCCAAAGCCCCCGCGGCGTCCACCACCAAAGCCGTAGTCACCTTCGGCCATCCGCTGCTGGCGATATTCCCAACGCTGCTCCATCCGCTCGCCAATCGCAGCGGCATCCTCCTCAGTGATGATGCCGGCTTCTGCCTGCTTCTCAAGGATCTGCCGGCGCAGTTGATGCTGCTGCTCGTACAGCTCTGCCAGTTCAGTCTTCTGAACATCGGTCAGCGCCAAAGCTGCCGGAACCATCACAGCCAAAGCAAGAGCGACAACCAAAGCAATAATTAAACCTTTTTTCATCTTCTTGCACCTCCTTGTCCTTTAATCTCATCCCTATCATACACTTGATCTGTGCAGAAGTTATGAAGGAAATGTGGAGAAGTGATGGAGATACAGCCTGGTACCATAAAAATCTTTACTTATGTTGGATTCTTCGCAGTATTGACATAGATTTATCACATTTATAGCCTAGAATACCCATAGACATATTTACTACGGGAGGTAGTACAAAATGAAAAAAATGATCGTGGTTTCTCTGACTGTTCTGACTCTGATGGCTTTTGGCGGTTCTGCGTTTGCTGCAAATCCCGTTTCCCAGGTTGCACGGGAAAAAGGCGGACAGCACGTTGCACACTGCGCACAAATGATGGAAAACGGCATCTCTGCTCTGGCAACAGGCAATTGTGAAATGCACTAAGCATATTCCCCCAAAGCAAAAGCTCCCGGCTCCGGGAGCTTTTTGCATGAAGACGCGGGGACAGGTTCCGGCGTCTTCAGGGAATATATGGGAATCGTCACAACACCTTGCACCCAGGAATTCTTCTTTACAGAGAGATCAAAATGAAGACGCGGAACCTGTCCCCGCGTCTTCATTTGGTTACTGAGGGTGGTAGGTGTTGCGGGTTTCTTTGGCGGTGTGCATGTTTTCATCGGCTTCTTTGATCAGCTTGTCGAAGTAGGTGTCTTTGGCGTTTTCGACGGAGGCGATGCCGACGGAGACGGTCATTCTGCCGTGCGGCTGGTTGTTGCGGTGGTAAATGTCGGCACTGTAGACACTGTCGACAATTCGGGACGCGACGCGGGTTGCTTCCTCTTTATTGGCGCCGGGAAGGCAGACGATTAATTCTTCGCCGTCATAGCGGCCGATCACATCATAACCCCTGATGTGCTGCTGGATGATGTCCGCGACTTTTATCAGTGTTTCATCTCCGGCCTGGTAGCCGTATGTGCCGTTATAATCCCGGAAGCGGTCCAGGTCAATCAGCAGCATGCTGATCTCCCCCTGCTTGCTGCGCGCCCTGTCAAACTCGGCTTTGGCACGCTCTGCAAAGGTCCCGCGGTTTAATACTCCAAGCAGCCAGTCATTTTTTGTCGCAAGTATTAGCTGGGCATTGGCATGTGTGAGATCCCGTGTGCGCTGCTCAACCTGGACTTCCAGGCTTTGGGCGTGCTGCTCCAGTTTTTTATAGGCGTCGGAAAGTTTCTGCTCCAGGAAGTCAAATGCCGCATTGACATTTTGGATTTCATCCCCGACAAGGTCAACGTCTTGGTCTCCGGACTGGAAACGGGCAAGCATCTGCCGGACTCTGTCGTCCATCACTGACACCGGTGCAAGAACGGTGCGCGAAATTATCGATGAATAACTGCCAAAAAATAAAATCAGCATGAAAATATATGCCAGAGTCAAAATGATACTTGTTCGATTTGCTCCGGCATAAGCCGCCTCCACAGGGATACGGATGGAAAGCGCTGAAACCAGCTCTCCCGGGTCGCGGTTAAACGACCTTTCAGGCCCGTAGCGGTCAACCAGTTCCGCAGGCGCTTCCGCCGGGTCTCCATGACACTGCAGACAGCCGTCTTCCATCGATTCCCCCGCCTGCATATAAACAAAATATTTCTCCCCCTGCCAGTCAATCACTTTCTTAATTTCAGCGACGTTACCCGCCCGAAACTGCTGCAGCGCCTCAATCTCATAGTCATGCGCTTCGTTTTGCGGGCTGCGGGCGTTGATGGCCACTTCTTTGTAATAATAATCCACCGGGATGTATGTATCCAGGTGAGAGTTAATCTGACGGATCATATATGTGGAAGACATCAACTCAGGGATAAATTCATCCTCTGTTAAATCTGCTGTCTGAAAAAACGATGGTTTTTGTTCCTGATTAATAAACGTATGGACAGCCTGGTTCTGGGAGGCTAAAACCTGGCTCAGCCGGTAGGCCTCTTCCCTGGCGACTGTTTTCATTTTGATATTAAGCAGCGTAATAAACAGGATGCCAAAAAGAATGAGCAGCAGTAAGCCTGGTTGATACAGTTTGCTCTTAATACTTCTTGCCCCGTCAAAGCGCAGTACTTTCCCCAACATAGATGCTCCCCCTCATTGCAAAACAACTAAGTACAGCAAGAAAACACCTTTGGCAACCGGCTGTCATAGCGAAATTCCCGCCGTAGACCCAATGGTTTTGCGTCCCCGCCTTTGAGCGGGTTTGCCTTTTTTTCCCGGTGTTGATAACTATTCTTTGCTATAATACTTTTACGGTATAATAGATATGTTTCACTGTCAACATGTAAAGATTAATATAATATTACATTTATACTGCGAGAGGCAGGGAAACTCCAGGATTAAGGGGAATTTTTTCGGCAAAGGAGTGATGCAGGTGCGTGCGATGGCACTTAGTTTTGCCGACAGTGATTTTACAACACCCGGTGCCTACCGGGAATATCTGCTGCAAAAAGTATCTGCCGCAACCGGTGAATTCACGGAAAACCTGGTGGTCTTACCGGGTATGACAGCTGTATATCTGGCCTATCTTTTCGGAGAACTGGGAGATGTGCCCGACTTCGCTGAAGCCATTCGCCTTTATCTGGCACTCCCAATATCCTGGCATAATGACCTTCTGGCGCTGCAGCAAAAAGTTGCCCGGGACGCTTCGGTCTGGATGGTTGCAGGTACCGCTTTTGTCCGCGAAAATAACCGCCTCTACCATGAGGCAACTTTGCTCTCTTCCGCGGGGGACATTGCGGGCAGGCAGCGGCAGGTATTTCTCTCCCGTAAGGAAAAGGCACTGGGTCTCTCACGCGGTGAAGACCTGCACGTCTTTACGGCGGGAGATCATAAAATCGGTATAATTATCGGCACCGATGCCTGGTATCCGGAAACCGGACGTATCCTGGCCCTCAAAGGCGCAGATATCATCTGTCACTGCGGGGCGCTTCCAGCCGGCGAGAACCGCTGGCTGCAGCTTGCCGGCATGTGGCAGCAGGTGCAGCAAAACCAGTTTTTTTGTGTGGAGAGCCAGTTTTCCAGCATGATTACCAATCAGGAATTTACCGCAGAATCACGAATCCTTGCACCATGTGAAATGACCGCCGGGTTTACCGGTGTTCTTGCCCGTGAACAAACAGCCGGAGAAACAGTCCAGGCGCTGCTTAACTCCACAGACCGGCGCCGTGTTATCGACAACTACCCGCTCCTGAAGCTTTTGCACCCTGCCGCATACAGGCCGCTCCTTACGGGCAGCGGAGGTGGATTATCATGAATATAAAGGAAATGCTGTTTGCCAGATATCTGGCCTGGCGGACCCGCCCTGCCCTGCTAAAGCGCCACTGGCGCAGCAAAAAAATTCAGCCTGCGGGCAGCACGCAGACCGCAGACCGGCAAAAAGTTTCTGTGGCGGCGACACAGCTTGAGGCCAGGCTCTTTTCCGACGTACGGGATTATTTTGATGAAATGCACAGACACGTGTCCCGTGCCGCAGCAGCCGGCGCGCAGCTTGTGATCTTCCCTGAGAACAATTCATTTCAGCTGCTTGGCCTGATTCCGGGCATTGAAAAGATGGCGCCGGGTGCGGGAAAGGAAAATACCGGCCCAACGGATATATCCGTTTCAGATTTGTTCCGTTTTGCCGGGCCGCACTTTAACCGCGCAGCACATTTTACATTTTCCACGCTGGCAAAAAACTATCAAATTATTATCATGGCCGGCAGTATGCCGCATACAGACGGGTCGCGTGTCGTAAACCGGGCACTCCTCTACGGCCCGGACGGAGAGCTTGCCGGCACCCAGGACAAGGTCCACCTAATGCCGCTGGAACACGGCTGGGGCTTTTCCCCCGGCAGCGAATTCCGCGTCTTTGCCACACCGCTTGGCAGGCTGGCCATGCCGGTCTGCATGGATGCCACCTACTTCGAAACATTTCGGATTCTCGCCAATCTCGGTGCAGAGATTGTGATGGTTCCCATTGCCAACGCCGAACCGTATAATGAGTGGCTGGCGCTGCGGGGAATCTGGCCCCGTGTCCAGGAAAGCCTGGTCTTTGGCATCAAGAGTGCCCTGGTGGGTAATCTGCTGGGCTTTGAACTGACCGGTAAAGCGGGTATTTTCGCCCCGCTCCCACTAACACCCGGCGGTGATGGTGTGCTGGCAGAAGCTGCTTCCCCCGACAAGGAAGATTTTGTCCGAGCCGTACTGGACCTCGAAGCACTGAGCAAGCTGCGGGCAAATCATCCATATCTCGGTGACGAAAACCCGGAGCTTCTGCGAAAGAATTTCCCTCAATATAGAATGTGACAAGGGGTCAGACCCCTTGTCACATTTTTGCTAAGGCATGTTTGTTAGCGGATGTTGTGTGCGTCGGGAGGGAATGCTTTAAGTTCGACGGCACGCACTTCGTTTTCCGGATAGAACCAGAAGATGATGGCGCCGATTAAGACAAAGACCGCCGCCACCGGGCCGGTTAACTGCACACCCAGTGGTTGAGCCGGTGTCCTGCCGTAAAATTGCAGGATCAGGCCGGCCACAAATGTGGAGAGGCCCATCATGATTTTCAGGATGAGGCCCTGTGTACCGAAATACATGCCTTCACGGCGCTGCCCCGAGAGGCCCGCTTCCAAATCGGTGATGGAAGCGACAATAGCATCAGGCAGCACAAACAGTGAGGACAGCGGAATCCCGGCCAGGCCCATGACCAGGTAGGCATACAAATTGGGGTCCAGGCCAAATGCACCGACGCCAAGAAAATAAAACTGCGGCAAAATCAGGGTAAAAAGCACCATGGAGCCAACCATGACCGCTTTGTGCCCGTATTTTTTTGCCAGAATGTTAACAAACGGAAATGTAATAAACGCCATACCAAATGCCGCCGCAAACAAAATGGCGGTATCTCCCTCAGGCCTTTCTAAAAGAACGGTAACATAGAACGGGACGCCCAGCGTAATAATGTTAAACCCGAACCAGAAGGCGGCGTTTGCGGCCAGATAAAAGCGAAACGCCCTGTTTTTCAGGGTGGTAAGCACTGCGTCAACAAGCCCCAGCGTGGCCGGCTGCGCGTCGGCGTATTCCTTTTCCCGGATAAACACCGGCAGATACATTAAAAGCATCCCGGCAATGGCCAGGGCCCAGATCATGCCTTTAAAGCCCAGAATGCCGATTAAGATACCTGAGCCCACCAGGCCGGCGGTGACCCCCAGCAGGGAAAAGACGGCCCGCAGTGTGGCCATGTCCACACGGTCGTTGGTTGTGCGCGCCAGCTCCGGCATCAGCGCCAGATACGGGCCCACATAGACGGTAAACAGAAAGAAATAAGCACCGGCCAAAAGCATCAGGTAGATCATGTTGGTTGTGCCGTGCGCGCCTGCCGGCGGGTGGAAAAGCGCGATAAACACCGCCGCGTACAGGACAGCGCCCACAATCAGAAACGGGGTGCGGCGGCCCAGACGGCTGCTGCTGTTGTCCGACCAGAGAGCCACCAGCGGGTCGGCAATGGCATCGACCACCCGGCCAAACACCAGCACGGCACCGGCAACAGCCGGCATCAGCAGTGGATTTTCCCCTTCCGTGTAGTAAAACAATAACCAGGTGATTACAATTCTGTCGATCATGGCCCAACCCATGGAAGAGGCGGCATACATCAGCTTGCCTGACCTGGTCAGTTTTTTTACCATTATCCTTCCTCCCCGCTCTTTGATTCTGTACCGAAAGCACGCCACAGAGCATAACCGATAAACCCGGCGGCGGAGGCAAACGCGTGGCCTGTGGAAGCGCGTCCTGTCTGCGGATCCACCGTCTCACAGCAAAAGCCGCTGTCAAGAACCGCCCTGGTAAAGAGATTGGCTCCTGTCACATCCTGACCCAAGAGGTCGCTGGCCGCGGCCAGGGGCCAGGGATTGGCCGCATGCCTTGAGGCCGCCCCTCTGATTCTGCCGCCGCCGTGATAATAGAGGTTATGCTCCGAGTATATCCAGCGGATAGTATTCTCCCAGGCCGGGTCATCCTTTGCGCAGAAGCCGTAATGGGGCAAAAGCTGCAGGCTCCCCGGCGGGTTGTCATAGAGCTGGAAGCCTCCCCTGCCATCCACGGCCCAGGCAAACATCGGCCCAAAGGGGCCCGGTACCACGCCGTGACGGTAAATATCATCCTTTAAATCGGCCGCCAGGGTTTCCATGTCGGCAGAAAACTGCCAGCCCGTCTCCTGCAGTCGGGCCAAGAAATCAATGGCTCTCTGTGCCAGCGCATTGTCATAGACAAGATAGGGGTACATCACAGGGTCGTCTGAGGGGTCCAGGAATGTGGACAGCAGCCCGGTCTCTTCATCGCGCACGGCCAGAAGCTTATCTGCTATAGCGGGAATGCCCCGCATCAGCGCAGCTTCTGCCAGCACCGACTGATCGCCTGTTGCTTCAATATAGCTCTTCAGCGCCAGAATGTAGGACGCCAACTGGTCCAGTTCAAAGCCGGGATACAGCAGCACCCCGTTGATGTAGTGGGCGTGTTCTCCGGCCCGCTCCAGGTGCCTGTCGAATACAGCCAAAAGAACCTGCCTGGCCGCCGCCGGCTCCACCAAGAGCAGTCCGGGAAAACTCCACAGCAGTGTATCTCTGCTCCAGAATGCCGCGCTGACATAGTAGCGCGGGCTGCGTGAGGTAACCGGTACCCAGTCATCGGTGTCAAGGGTCCTACCCAGTGCAAAGAAGTAATTAAAAAAGAGGTTTCTGTTGGCCACGGCCTGAAACTCTGTGAGCGTTTGCCGGCGTTTTTGCAGCCAGCCCTCCGTTTGCAAAAGGAGCGCTTCCCAGCCGTGCCGCCGCAGGTCCACAACGGTCGTTCCGGCACCGCTTCCTTCAATATTGACCGTCAGATACAGCGGCAGCACCAACTCGTCTCCCGGTGCCAGGGCGGCCACTTTGGCCGCATCGGCTCTGGTGGCGCCTGCCTCTGCCGGGCGCAGCCACCAGGGCTCATCCAGATCCAGCCCCAGAGCCAGCGTGGCCAGAGGCAAGCCTCCCCCGGCCTCCACCAGCAGTGTCTTTGTCCAGCGGTCAGACCGGCAGTGCAATCCGCCTGCCACATCGCGGCCGCGGAAAATATGATGAGCCAGCCCCGCTGCATTCAGGGCAAAACCGGCTTCTGTGAGCACGGTTTTACTGCCGTTATTTTTAATCCGCAAAAGATAAACTGCACCCCTGTGACCCGGCGGGGCAAAAATCCGGCCCCGGACAACAAGGCCTGCGGCCCGGGCGGTAAATGCAGGCAGCCAGTCATCTTTGTAGGTCCAGGCCATTCTCAGTCTGACAGGGCTCCCGTCCACTTTAATATACGGCTGAATCAGCGGATACTCCTCATCCCCGGCAAATTCCAACAGCCCCAGGCTCCCCATATGTAAAACAGTTATATTCTGCACGCCACCGCTTTTGGGGTGAATCTCGGGAAAGGACATATATTCATTGCCGTGTGCCAGTATGGTTTTATAGACAGCCGTCTCCTGCGGTACGGTTAAAATATCACGGGGCATCTTTTGTCCCTCCTGCTATCAACACTATTCTTACTGCAAAAAGATTAGACACACAGCCCGCAATCCCTGCAATAATGAACTATGCAATCAATGAATATTCGCAGCCGAAAAAAACAGGAGCTCCCGCTTCTAACCGGGAGCTCTTGCCCTTGCTGTGTATTTTTCACCTGTACAGACCGCTGCTATTTCAGCGAAAGGGCTCCCACCTCCGGCAGGCCCGGTACCAGTCTGTTTGCTTTAATTGTTTCATTGGACACCGAATAGAATAAATTGTTGATTATCAGCGAGCGCCTGATCATATAGTCAAAGTCATACGGGTTATAATCCAGGTGCGACACTCTGCCTATAGGTGAAAAGCCATTCTCTTTGGTGACATGGTAGGCGGCCGCGCCCTGGAACTCCTTCCTGCCGTTCTCATAGGCGGTGACGGGCAGGGCCAGAACACCGTTGTAAAATAATACGGCTTTATGGTTATCCAGCGCCTCAGAGTGGCTGCCCTGCTCCCCGATAATTTCCACGTGCAGCTCTCTGGGGTTTGCCACATCGGCCACATCAAATATGGCCAGTTTGATGCCTCCGACACGGACGGTGGGGCGGCCGTTTTGCACAACAATATCCGTGTCATGGCCGATGCCCAGCAGAGTGGTGTCATCCAGCGGATGCAGGTAACTGCTGAATCCCGGGATCTTCAGCTCGCCCAGTACCCTGGGGTTTGCCGGGTCTTTAAGGTCAATCACAAAGAGCGGGTCAATCATCTCAAAGGTGACCAGATACCCTTTGTCGCCCATAAACCGTGCGGAATAAATCCGCTCTCCCGGCGCCAGCCCTTCCAGCCGGCCGGCAACATTCATTTCCCCATCAAGGATATACACGTTATTTGTTGTTTCTTTATCCCGCGATGTGGTGGCAATGCGCAAGGTTCCGTTGTGTTCATCCATGGAAAACTGGTTCAGAATGGTGCCGGGTACTTCCCCCATGCCCTGGTAGGCAATGTCTGTGCCGGCAATACCGAATTTATGCACCAGAGTTTTCTCCGCTGTCCCGCCCCGGGTAGCGGTTGAACTGTCCCAGTGCGCCAGAGCGATATAAAGGTTCTCCTTTGACATATAAATTTCCCGGCCTGATCCGAGATAGACATCAACTTCTACGTCCTGCCGCCCGTCGGACACATCCAGCGCCAGCACCGTGAGATAGGCATCATGCCTGATTCCGGGAAAATAACGAATGGACTCAAGGCCAATTAGTTTTTTGGAGACCCTCTCGGCAGAATCACGGTAAGAGATACCCGGCTCATCCAGGGTATCTTCCGTCAGCCATTTCTGCGCCACCAGATAGACAACGGAGCCGGCCTTCCGTGTGGAGAGAACCTCCCCTTCCACT
This sequence comes from Bacillota bacterium, assembly GCA_033549345.1. Taxonomy (GTDB): domain Bacteria; phylum Bacillota; class Dethiobacteria; order Dethiobacterales; family Dethiobacteraceae; genus JAWSUT01. The sequence continues at coordinate 9,605 of JAWSUT010000046.1, forward strand.
TCCACCTCCCGGATTTGGACCGGCGCTTGTTTGCGGGATATGTCATAGACGAATACAACACTGTCACCTGACTCCCAGCGATGGGTATCTGTCTTTCGTTTCCCGGCAATGACGGTAACCAGGTCCCCGTCAAGGTAAAGATCCTGCGGGTCATACGTTTCGGCAAACGGAGTCCGGCTGACAACCTGCATCTGCTCTGCGGGATCAATCCGGCTGATAACCAGCTCCCGGTTTCTGACCTGGTAGAGGTATGTCCCGTCTGTCTTGACAATATCGGCCTCATCTACACCCCGGACCTGGGTGTTTGTCTCGGAGTAACCGGAATCCTGATCAGCAAGCTGGCTTTCCACCCGCCACGAACCAATACGCTCGTGCTCTGCTGCGGACTTCATGCCGCGGTACACACGCCGGGCATCTACCAGTTCCTGCAGCTTTTCTTGTGTACCCACAACGGGCAGGGCCTCCCGGCCGGTGTCTGCCGGCGGCTCACCGGGTATCACGGCCGGCGGGTTGTGATCGTCTAGGGGACCCGGTCCGGGCGCACCGGCATACTGGTATACCCCAAGTGACAGCACAAGCGTCAGGGCAGCGGCGCCCAAAGCAATGGCAGGCCGAAAGCGGCGGTACCACGGCTGCGGCCGCAGTCTGCGCCGCACTTTTTGATAAAGAACCTGCGGGGAACCATCCCAGCGCGAAGCATTATTTAAAGCAGCTTCCAGCGTTTTTTCCAAATCCCGGTCAGCGGGTGTATTCATCAGTCAAACCTCCTTTAAGGTCGGCAAGAGAGCGCTTTAAGCGGCCCCGTGCCGTATGAAGGCGTGATTTAACAGTGGAGATGGGCAGTCTGAGAACAGCGGCGGTTTCGGCCTCGGTATAGCCGCTTATGTATTTTAGCAGCACCGGCAGGCGGTGTTTCTCATCGAGGCTGTTTATGGCCTGCAGAACCTGTGCGTCCCGCTCACGGTCAAGGACTTCGTCTTCTGTGGAGCAGCCGGCTTCTGCTGTTTCCGCCAGTGTGAGCGGCAGGAACCGCTTGGTACGCCTGTTTTTATTCTTGGCCTGATTGACCACAATCCGGGTAAACCACGGTGCAAAAGATGCATCGTCCCGGAAGGTTCTCAGGGCGCGGAAGGCATTTACAAATGCGTCCTGCACCGCATCTTCCGCCAGCCCCCAGTCGCCGCAGATCAGGTAGGCCAGGCGCACAGAACGTGCGACATGCCGGTGAAACAAAGCCTCCATGGCGGCTTCATCTCCCCCTCGTGCCTGCACAATTAAACGCTGCTCTTCTGTCACCCTGCCACCTCCTCTGTAAGATATACACCGGTATAAAAGAAAAAGTTGATAATTATTTCGTGAAAATTTTGCTTATACCTTTCCACCCTGTCCCGATACCCGGGCATGATTCCGCCTCGAAATATTACCATCCTATATTTTCTCTTGACAGTTGCCCCTCTCTCCTTCATAATGTTAGTAATCACTAACATTTCAACAGGAGGCTGACAACGTGCAAAACTTTTTTTTGTTTTTGGGCGAAAAAGTTAAAAAGCGGCCTGTCTTCGCGGTGTTCATCGCCATTCTCACCACCCTTGTGCTGGTGGCGGGCGTAACACGAATCCGGATGGCCACAGGGAATGAAACATTTATTAAGCCAAGTACGGACATTTATCAGAACAACCTCCACCTGGAGGAGATGTTCGGCGGCGAAAATATTGTCATCCGCTTCAGAGCCGAAGATATTGATGATTTACTGACAACAGAAAATATGGATACGCTGGACCGGCTTGAGCGCTCCCTGCTTGAGAGTGACCACGTTTATTCAGTCATCGGGCCGGCCACAACACTGCGGCACATGACGGAAAAACAATCCGCAGCACTCCGGGAGAATGTGGCGGAAATCCGTGACGGTCTGCAGGAGATGAGCGAAAAACTCGCGGAGATCTCTGTCAATATTACTAAGATGGCCGACAATGCGCCCGGCGTGGACCTGTCGCAGACCACCGGGCTGTTTAGGCAGTCATCGGATGCCATCAATAAACTTGTCTCCGGCCAAAACCAGCTGGAAGAAGGAATTGACAAACTGAGCAGCGGCTACAGCGAATTTGGCACCATGATCACCCATGTGGGGCAAAACGTCGGTCAGATCAGCGGCGGCCTGGAAGCAGAACTGCAGGGACTGGATATACCCGCAGAGGAAAAACAAAAGCTTCTGCAGCAAACTGCCGGTTTAAAGCAAAGCGCGGCGGCACTGGATCAGGCCGGCAGCACAATGCTCAAAATCAGCAGTGAAGCACAGATGCTAAAACAGGTCCCCCGGCAGACTGCAGAGGGACTCACCACTATGGAAAAACAGTTAGCTGCACAGTCGGGAAAACTCCAGACCATGCAAAACGGCCTGCCGGACTTTGGTGATCTTGCCAATCTGGGTGAAGGGCTGGGCACCTTCTCGGAAAAACTGCACACCATTTCAGAAGGGCTCGATACACTGCTTTCTCACAGCAACATCATGGTTGCTGGCATACCGACAGACCAGGATACACTGGAAATGCTGCTCTATGATGACGGAGAGCTGCGGCCGATGTTTGCCCAGATGGTTGTGGACGACCAAAATGCGGTGATGATGGTTCGCTTAACCGGGAATGTCTCCGACAGCCAGGTTGAAGAGGTAGTTGACCTAATCAACGACTACGCACAGAAAAACCCGCTGCAAAATACGGAAACAATTGTTACCGGCAAACCGGTTTTGGACATTGCACTGCGCACCGAGATGAGAAGCAGTATGCAGAAAATGGTCCTCAGTGCCCTGATCCTGATGGTGGTTATTGTCTCTGTTGTCTTCAAAGTCCGCTGGCGCCTCTTCCCCCTGGTTGTCAACTTTGCGGCTGTTGTGGCCACAATGGGCCTGATGGGCCATCTGGGTATTCCCATGACCATGGTCTCCATGGCATCTTTCCCCATTCTGATTGGCCTGGGTATCGATTATTCCATTCAGTTTCACAGCCGTTATGAAGAAGAATTTATAGCTGAGGAGGCGGCACGCTTATGAGATATGACAAAATTTTTAAAACCACATATAAGCATATGGGGCCTTCTGTGCTCATAGCCATGGTGGCCACGATTCTCGGCTTCACAGCGCTGTTTATCTCTCCTGTGCCCATGATTGCCGATTTTGGCAAGACCCTGACGCTGGGCCTTTTGGTCAGTTTCCTGGCAGCGCTGGTTATCCTGACAACCAGCCTGCACATCAGGGATAAATATTTCTGCGACCACTCCGAAACCGGCACCTGCGATCTCCCCCGGGAAAGTCAGTGGCTGGAGATGACACTGGCCAAAATCACCCGGACTGTCCTCTCCCGCAAATACCTGATTCTGATGGTCTGCCTGGCCATCACAGTCTGGGGCTTTATGAGTGACGGCAAAGTGGGTATCCAGACAGATATTGAAACATTTATGCCCCAGGATACGGCTGAACTGGTGGAGATCCGGGAGTTAAGAGACCTGATGGGGTCCACCGACCAACTGTCCGTGATGATTCGGGGAGACGAGCTGCTCTCCACGCAAAACCTGCTCCGGCTGGAAACTATCCGCTCCGGTGCGGAGTCAGAGTTTCCTGAGATTGTGCAAAGCGCCGTATCGCTGACCGGCCTCTACCGGGAGACATTGCCGGACGACGAACTGACAGGGGCAAACATGTCCGACTTCCTTGACACTCTACCCAAGACACACCGTAAGCTGTTTATCGATGAAAGCCGACAGACAACCATTATCACATTAAACATTGCCCGCCTGGAAAATGGCCCCCTGCGCGACTTTATTGCCGACCTGAATGAGTATCTTGCAGGCAGCCCGCTGCAGGATGCGGAGGTCACCGTGACAGGCAAAGCGGTGATTGATGCGGAAATGATGACCGCCCTAACCGGCGGACGCCTGGAAATGACGCTTCTGGGTATCGGGCTGGTGTTTCTGGGTCTGCTGTTGATTTACCGCAGCTTCCTTAAGGCCGTCGTTCCCGTCTTCCCCATCGGCCTGATTATCGGCTGGTCAGGCGGAGCCATGTATCTTTTGGGCATCGACTACACGCCGCTGACAGCGACGATGGGTGCCCTGATTATCGGCATCGGCACCGAGTTTACCATCCTGCTGATGGAGCGTTATTTTGAAGAGAAAGACAAGGTCCTCTCCAAAGAGGACGCCATGGTGACCACCGTGGCTAAAATCGGCAAACCCATCCTGGCTTCGGCCCTGACCACAATCGGCGGATTCAGTGCCCTCATATTCTCAGACTTTCTCATCCTCAAAGAGTTCGGTATTGTTACACTGCTCAATATCACCTTCTGCCTGGTCAGCTCCCTGCTTGTCCTACCTCCTGTAATCGTCATGCTTGACCGGAAGAAAACAGAATCCGTTTCACCGGCAACACCGGTGTAACCCCTCAAGGTACAACGAAAAAGGCATTCCCTCCGTGGAGGGAATGCCTTTTTGTATCCGGTTACTTAGCTCTTAGTCTTTGAGATTCACGCACTCTTCAAGCAGCGCGCACAACCCGCAGGTTTTATCGGCCTGATGGCTCTGAACGGCCAGCACGCGAAATGTCTGCCGGCCTGCTTTGAGATGCCTGTTTTTTCCTGAGGGCACCACAGTTATATCCCCTTCGGTCAGCAGGTATTCCTCGCCTTCAATCACCACGCTGCCCTCGCCCCCGATGACAAACAGCAGCACAGGCGCATCCACCACACAGTCCTCGGCCCTCTGGCCGGCGTCCAGCTTAACTCTCACCGCTTTTACTTCCGCATTGTTAAACATCATGTTTTTCATGCTATCATTTGGGTCGGCCGCAAGAATATTAACGATTCTCTGCACAGGCATCACTTCTTTCCATTTGCTCAAACCGCTCGAGAAGCGGGTAAACCGCATTCTGCAGAAAAGCTTCCAGGTCATCATTAT
>JAWSUT010000047.1:0-12924 GCA_033549345.1 Bacillota bacterium
CAAGATCTGTCAAGAATATTTTCCCTTATTTTTAAGGGTTTTTTGGGATCATAGGTATAATAATCCGGGAATGCAGGATAAAACTGCAAACGAGTGGAAGCATTTTCCAACAGCAGGGAAAAATGCTGGACTTGTCTGACCCTAAATCAGTTACACAGCTGGAAAACCTGTTTTCACAGACAATTAAACAACAGGTGGAGGATGCCATCGCCAAAGCACAGCAGGACTTCGAGGCAGACTACCTGGGAATAGGCCTTGCCTTAAAGAGAAGAAAGCCTGCAGAATTCAAAACCCTGAACTGGGATGAGACCTTCCCCAATGTCCCCATAAATGTGGAAGTGGAATCCATGATCACCGGATCAGGGCTTTCACCTTAAGATTACAGTTTACACCCAGCATTTCCCGACAATACGATACATTACGGAACGTATTGCATTTCATAGCCCATGTGTTAAATAATCTTTGCGTCGGGGCGTAGCACAGTTTGGTAGCGCGCTTGGTTCGGGATGTTGTACCACTTTCCTAAGGCCACAAGAAAATATATCGAGAAATAAAGGGTTTCTAGCGTGATTCATTCTCCCCAGAAACCCTTTTTTGCGCTATAAAGCTGCCAATTTACTGCATACGTTGCACCTGATAATTAAGCAAGAATAACCGCTGGGCTAAGGATCATCCAAGCGCCGGGCAATATCCTTGGATACCCATTATCCTCACTAATTAACTTCCCTAGGTGAATAAATGTTATAATGTCTATGCAACTTTCAAGTACATGAAGATAATGATAGCCTATTTGAATGGTCGACAATAATTGTGAGAGGTGCGGTTTTGTGATCTTATTATCTGCAGAAAATATCACCAAAAGCTATAGTGAAAAAAAGCTGCTTAATAACATTAGCCTACATTTAAGTGAGGGGGATAAGGTCGGGGTTATTGGGATTAACGGTACCGGCAAGTCTACCCTTTTAAAGATAATCGCAGGCATTGAGCAATGTGACAGTGGAAAGATCAGCAAGCCTGCCGGGGTGGAGATTGGTTACTTACCGCAGAACCCTGTTTATGGTGAAAAACTGACCGTTTTGGAGCAGGTATTTAAAGATGCTTCCAACGAAACCATAGAGCTTAAGGATTATGAGGCAAAAGCTATTCTAACAAGGTTGGGGATTACAGACTTTGCTGCAGATGTTAGCCAGTTATCCGGGGGAGAGAAAAAAAAGGTGGCCATAGCCAGTGTCCTGGTTAACCCGTGCGAAATCCTCATCCTCGATGAGCCGACCAACCATTTGGATAACGACATGGTCTTATGGCTTGAGAATTACTTCCGCAAGTATGCCGGCGCCATTCTAATGGTTACCCATGATCGTTATTTTCTTGATAGAGTTACCAATAGAATCGTCGAAATTACCAGGGGGAATCTCTACAATTATCAAACTAACTATACAGAGTATGTGGAGCTAAAATTCCAGCGCGAGGAAAGGGAAATCAGCACAGAGCGAAAGAACAAGAGCCTTTACCGCAGAGAGTTGGAATGGATTAGGCGTGGGCCAAGGGCTCGGGGTACAAAGAGTAAAGAACGAATAGAGCGGTTTGAAAAGTTAAGGGCCAGGGAAAAGCCTGCTGAAGCTGAGAAGCTGAACCTTAATTCAGTGACTACTCGTCTTGGAAAAAAAACCGTAGAGATCAACAACATATCCAAAAGCTTTGGCGAGTTACAACTAATTCGAGATTTTGAGCATATTATTCTGCGTGATGCAAGGATAGGAATCATTGGTAAAAACGGATGTGGAAAATCTACCTTGTTGAAGATGATTGCTGGTGAGGTTACCCCTGACTGCGGTACCATAGCTATCGGGGATACAGTTAAACTCGGGTATTTCTCGCAGGAAAGTGAAGAAATGGACACCTCTCTCAGGGTTATCGATTATATCAGGGGGATCGCTGAAAATATTGAGACTGTGGAGGGAACCTTAACTGCTGCTCAGATGCTGGAAAAGTTTCTTTTCCCTGCGGATTTGCAGTGGAATCGCATTGATAAACTTTCCGGCGGTGAGAGAAGAAGGTTATTTTTACTAAGGGTGCTCATGGATGCTCCTAATATTTTATTGATGGATGAACCTACAAATGATTTGGATATTGAAACACTGGTGATCCTGGAAGATTATTTGGAGAACTTCAATGGAGCGGTAGTGGTCGTCTCCCATGACCGCTATTTCTTAGATAAAGTGGTCGATCGGATCTTTGAGTTCCAAAGTGATGGGACGTTAAAACAATATGTAGGCGGTTATACAGATTATTTAGAGAACTGTACAGAACAAGCCAAACAGGACAAGCAGGAAACAAGGAAAAGCCGGCATGTGACCGACAATAAAGACAGTAAAAGAGAAACTAACCCGAACACATCAGCTGAGCACCCCACAAAACAAAGAAAACTCAAGTTCTCTTATAAAGAGAAAATGGAATATGAAGAGATAGACAACATTATTGAAGAGCTTGAAGAGCAGCTCAAGGCAGTAGAGAAGGAGATTCAACGCGAGGCCAGTAACTATTCCAGGTTAAGGGAATTATTGCCTCAGAAAGAAGAGCTGGAAATTACGTTAGCTTTAAAAATGGAACGTTGGGTTTATCTAAACGATTTGGCAGAACAAATTGCAGAGTCTTCACAGAACTAAATAGTTTCATGAAACACTTTTCCCAGGATTCATCAGCGTCCTGGTTTGAGTCGACGTGTCACCTTACGTTACGCGAACCGGCATCATAGGTTCTTTATCTTCATATTCAAGTCGGTCCATCATCTACTGTGCTGCTTTTAGGCCAAGTAAATTATTCTATAAACAAAATGTAAATAGCATCCTTGCAGCCAAAAATAGAGAAAAATCCCTACGAGCCCTTATTTCATCGCAAGTATTGCAATTTATCCCGGGCTATGTTACAACAATCTTTACGTCGGGGCGTAGCGCAGTTTGCTAGCGCGCTTGGTTCGGGATGATGAACCAATTTCCATGCGTCACAGTCAAAAAACATCGATAAATAAAGGGTTTCCGGCAAGTATGATCTCGCCGGAAACCCTCTTTTGGTGTTGCTAAACTGCCAAACTACTGCAATTGGTGCAGCGTTTTAAACATCTTAAAACCCTAATTTATGACTACTACAATCTCATTTCGTCCTCTTCCCGAGCTTTTTTTTGTTTATGATAACGAGATAAAAGGATGTAGGCCAAAATTATAAAAAATATTCCACCGGCGATATAGGCTACCCGGGGAAATGCTGAAACCGGAGATGAAACACTTTCAACAACAGCAGGTGTAATATCTAGATTTTTCTCAATGGTAGTGGAAAGCGGAATTTCTTTTTCATAGTACTCACCGTATTCATCTTCATACGACAGATGCAGTAAGCCCTCAACCGTACCAAGCACATCCGACCCTACCCGAAAGTTTGTTCTTCCTGTTTGGGAATTGCCTGGCTGAATCGTACCCACAAGTATGATTCCACCTGAACTTAATCCCGGAATATCAACTTTTAACAGCGCGTTGTAAATTGTGCTTTTTCCCAAATTCATTAGCGTCATGGTTAAAGTCGGCGTATCGCCCTGCGTTACGCGAACCGGCATTGCAGGTTCTTCATATTCAAGCCGTACCGGCTGCCTCACTTGCAGGACAACCTGGTCTGAGGTGCTAATCGGATTGCCGTGACTGTCTTCATATTCCATTGAAATTGTAGCCAAATGAGGTTTAGACTGCGCCGTGGTAGCAGCCATGATATCAAAACTCCAGCTATACGTGCTACCTTTGGCAATTTTACCGCGGTATTTCGTACCTGTACCCACCGGTAGTATCTCACCGCTGCCATCTGAGAAAGCAAATTTAATATTCTTAACTGACTGTGAACTGCTGGTATTTCGTATTGTCACTGTAAGTGCAGCACTTTCTCCTGCTTCCAAATAGGCCTGATCCAGCTTATAGCTTTCTACCATCAGCTTGGGTTGAGATGATGGCGCTTGTACCGGCTCAGGCTCGGAGGTGGATGGGTCAATACCATCACCTACATGAGCATAAAGCACAAACTCCTGCAAAAACGTTTCTCCGTCATCGGTCACTCCGCTTACTCGTAACGTTACGGGATAATTACCGTTTACACGTTTTTCCGTCAGGGGCAGCGCAAACCAGATTAGGTAGGACTCTACAGTTTCGCCATCAAAGGTGTAACTCTTTTTGTCAAACTGGTTCTCAAAATTTTTATAAACAAACGGAGAATTTGCGGGGTCACCGAGGCTTACGGCGGCAGTAAGACTGCCTGCTACCGATTCAGAGAACAAAGGAAGTACCACAGCCGCCTTACCGTCAGAGACTGTAGGTAAATATCCGTGAGCATAGCTCTTCTCCATTCCTTCATAAACATGGTTGGTATCAATGGATAAAACCGGTCCTGAGGCGGAAGCCTTTGCCATAGCTGCTGAACCGAATACCAATACGAACATAATCAAGCAAAAGAATCGTTTCATTTCTCCTCCTCCTTACAACTCGCGGATGTTTTCCACGATGCTGTCTTTGAGGATACCTGTCACCTTCATGCGAACGTTTAGGTAGCAGATTCCAAACAGTATAGCCACGAACATGAGAGGTTGCCAGAGTGGGATAGTGGCGATAGTCACTACCTGCTTATCCTTTATAAGCAACCACCTGGCCAGAGCCAGCTGTATTGTCATGCCAATACCTGTTCCCCAGGCAAACATAGATACCAACTGCCACAGATAAGAATGTAATATCTCACGCTCGGATGCCCCAACCGCCCGAATGGCACCGATTTCACGTTTACCCGCACGAATACGGGCAGATAAAGCATTATTCACCATACTTACACAGATAGCAAAGAATAATATGACAACAGTACCCGCTGCTATAAGTAAGCCATATCCCATGTCCCTGTTCTCTCTGGCCAATGCTATATTCGACCTAACATCGACACCGCGTGTTCTTGCTGCAATATGAGCAAGATTTGCGTCCAAATATTCTTCCATCTCCGAATCAGGGCTCTCGTAGAGAGTAATATGGAGAGAATGATAGGGCCGGTTGAATCCAAGCGCCTGTAAGCCCGCTGTTGTGGTGACGAGATTGCCAACTTCAGGATGGGAATTAAAGAAGTAGCTGTACAGGTTCTTCTCTCCAGCCGATAGTTCCAGTATAGCGCCAATAGTTACTTTCCTGTCCTCTCTGGTCACATCATCCGGCAGAAGGCGGCTGCCATCATAATTGTACATTCGGGGTCCGTCGGGGTGATCTAACGGGCCCTCAGAGTATAGCAGGCTTACGGTAAGGGGATCACCCACTTTGAACATGTCGTTCTGATAAACATTAGTGTATTCAATATTGCTGTTTAATTTAAAGTCCGCATTAAACCAGGTATCATCACCGCTTTCCATTTCATAGATGCCATACTCTGCCGGAGCGATGACAAGCACTTCTTCACCGGCAGCTAATTTTTCCAGGTCAATGCGCCCCGCAGATACAAACGGCGATAGTCTTTCCACAACTTCAGCATCAATACCTGTAAAATCTACGGTGAGGTAGTCCTGCTCATAACCGTACTTTGCCTTACTTTCAAGATAGCTTTTATGCGCCATCTCCCGTCCACGCTGCATATCCGGATGGTCTGACGGGTGCGGCTCCGGTGAAAGGTACTCAAACCGCCAGCTATCATGGGCAAGCATATAAGGCGTAATCTTGTCGGTAAGTATCTTTATACTCATATTTTTGTAACCCGTAACTGATTTTACGCCTGCCAGCGCAGCAATATCCGCCTTATCCTGCTCAGTTATACCGGGTGAGTAATAATCGAATTCCATCAACCAATCAATCATCTTACCTTGTTGATACAGGGTGTAGTCCCAATCAAAATGCCAGGACACAGGGCTTAATAGCGGCTTTGCAGCAAGCGCTAACAGCGACATTAAAACAATGCTGACAACAAGCATTGCGGTAATACTTAATTGCCTGTTTTTATAAAGTGTGAGGTTGCGCTGAGCAATGAGGCGCGGCACATCAAAAAAATCCTTGCTTTTTACTTTACTTCTCTTTACTTTCCGGGCTAAATCCACATCCCGTATCGCCTGCATGGGGGGAATTTTAGCTGCCTTGCGCAACGGAATCGAAGCGGCAAGCATCACGCACAGCACACCGGCGGCTGCCACCGCCAAAATGATCAGCACATTGGGACGGAAAATATAGCTGGGGCCCATCACCTCAGTAATTCCCCATACTGTCAGCAATGCCAGCAGCAAACCCAGAGGGATAGAAATTACAGCGAGAATAAGTGTCTCTCTGCCAAAAACATCACGGATTTGTTTTCTTGTCGCTCCCACAGCACGAAGCAGTCCGATCTGACGCTTTCGCGATTCCAGGTTTGCCGAAAATGCATTGATTATGCCAAGACAAGCCGCCAATACCAATACCAGGGCAATGACAATAAAAAATAAGGAGGTTGCCAAAATTGAGTCGGTCCCATCGTTAACACTACCAAAAAAACTAAACCCCGTGTTAATAGCTGCCCAACCGTAGTCGTTCATAATTCCGTGCTCTTTCATAAATGAAGTTAAACGATCAAATGAAGTGCGGGCATCCTGTGCGTAACGGCCATATACATTGATAATCTCCTTACCACCCGCAGTGATTTGTTCTTCAGCAAAGAGTACACCCGCTGGGTAGTCATTATAGGCGGGAGCAGAAGGACCCCTCCGTTCCAAATGAATCAGCTTATCGTTAAGAACACCCACAAGGGTGTACTCCTTTTGTACCGGTAAGTCCATAAAACCCCTGCCGTCCGGAACCAAGAGCGTTAGTGTTATCGTATCATCCACCACTGCGCCGGTACGCAGCCGGGCCAGTGTGCTTTGTTCCAGAGCAATCTCTCCTGCCTTTTCAGGCAGTCTGCCTTCTATTGTATCTTTACGAGCCAGAGCAAGCGCAGAATCATCAAACACCGCAACAGAGAAACCGTGGTTTTGGCTTTTTCCGTCGGGGAGCACATAGCCATGGATCTTTGCAATTCCATACTCGGAAAAAATTCCGGTTAGAATCAATTCATCCAGCGGTGCATCTTTACTATTGAACATAATTGCATCCTGCTCACCGAAACGGTGATAATGACGTTCTCTCAGGGAAGTAAACATTGTTGAAGCAAACAGAAGTGTTGTGGCTACAAAGTAGATTGCAAGCACAATACCTATAATCAGCAGCGAATACTGTCTCCGTCTTCCCCGAATATTACCAATGGCAATAGAATTGATAGTAACGTTTTGCTTCATCGATTACCCTCCCGCAGGCCGCTATCGTGTGTGACGCAACCATCTTCGAGAGTAATAACTCTTTCAGCCTGTTCGGCAACATTTAAGTCGTGCGTGACGAGAATCAGTGTTACGCCCAGCTCTTTACCAACATATTTCAGGAGCGAAAGAACCTCTCTTCCCGTCTTTCCGTCCAGGTTGCCCGTCGGCTCATCGGCAAACAGAATCGAAGGCTTGTTGGCAAGAGCACGCGCAATAGCCACGCGCTGCTGCTGCCCGCCGGATAGTGCGCTTGGCAAGTGATGGAGCCGGTCTTTCATACCCAGCATTTCAATCAGCATGGCAATATAATTTTCGTCCGGTTTTTTCTTATCCAAAAGTACAGGCAGCAAAATGTTTTCATAGGCCGTTAGTTCCTGTACAAGGTTGTATGACTGAAACACAAAACCAAACCTGCGCCGGCGCAAAATAGATAACTGATTGTCGTTATAGGAAAAGAGATCTTCCCCCTGATAAAGAACCTTCCCTCCTGTGGGATATTCCAGTCCACCAAGTATGTGCAGTAAGGTTGATTTTCCTGAACCGCTAGGCCCTCTTACTGCACAGACTTCACCCTGTTCAAAACCGATCGTGATATCACGTAAGGCATGAACGGCAGTTTCCCCGCTGGCATAGGCCTTATGTAAGTTTTGGCATTGTAAAATTTGCATATGGAAACACCTCCTTACCACTATCCTATCAGCCCAGCCTTTCATTTCAGTGAAGCGTGTCTTACGTTTTTGCAAGATTAACCTACTACCAAGGCCCCGTCTAATAGGGGAAAACACATAATAACTTTTAAACCCTGCATCGTGTTTTCCGCATAAACCGTCCCGTGATGTTTCCCGACGATCGTTTTGGTAATGGCAAGTCCAATACCTACACCCTCATTTAGTCCTGTAGGGGAAGAACGGTAAAAACGCTGAAATAATTTCGGTACTTCCTCTTCCGGCAGCCCACCGCCATTGTCCTCCACAGTTACTGATACGGACGCATCTGCGGCTTCAAGCAAAACATGTATCGTACCATTGCTAGCAGTGTGTTCACACGCATTTTTTATAATGTTCTTAAGCGCCTCCCCCATCCAATAAGCATCAACGCGCATTGTAGCCTCGCCTGTTATAATTAAAGATTTTTCAGGAAACAGCAGCGCAAGCTCTTCCCACACCTGCCACACCAACTGAGAGAAATCGCAAGGTGTAAATTGCATCTCATATGCGTCCGCCCGCAGCTTTTCCAGGCGAAGCAGCGAATATATTAAATACTCCATTCGTTCAATCAGCACAAATTTCTTCTGGTTATTTTCACTATGATTGTCTTTGTTATCCATCTCATGGTAGAGTTTTAACGCTGCAAGCGGGGTTTTTAACTGATGTGAAACATCAGTGATAAAGTCAACGTTTTTTTTATTTTCTTTTTGCGCTTTGCCCTGCTCAAGCAGCAGCCTGTTTTCCAGCTCGACCACTGCGTTTTCCAGTAATGCAAACATGTCATCGTTAACACTAAACCTGGGTGTTTTTTCTCTACCTTCAAGAAAGTCCATAATTTGACTATGCAGTTGGACTATATTTTTCTCTTGCCGCTTCCACACAAAAAAACATATTATAATTTCCATAATACCTGCACCAAGCACGGCCAAACCAATCCCTCTGGTTATTCCCACACCATAGAGTAACAAATATGAACCTAAAGCTGCCACGGTTCCCGAAAATAAGGTAATGAGCTTCATACTTTGTCCTCCCACTGGTAACCAACACCACGAATTGTCCGGATCCGGTTCCCGCCGATTTTTTCACGCAAGCGGCTGATATGAACAGAAAGCGTGTTATCATCAATGTATACCCCGCCATCGTCCCAGATGGTTTGCAACAAAATTTTTCTTGTCAGTACCTTCCCTGCATTACGGATCAATGCAGACAAAAGCTGGAATTCTGTCGGAGTTAAAAATATTTGCTCTCCATTATAAAACGCGTTCATTTTCTGCAAATCAATTTGTAGACCGTCATTGTTATAGGCAAGCGGTTGATTTCTCCTGAGCAAAGCACGAATGCGTGAAAGCAGCTCCAACATACGAAAAGGCTTGGTTACATAATCATCACCCCCGGCATCCAGACCCCGTACAACTTGAATTTCTTCATCTCTGGCGGTTAAAAAGAGAATCGGGGTAACTTGTCCCGCACTGCGCCAGGAAGCACAGAGTTCCAGCCCAATACCATCTGGCAGCATAATGTCTAAAATGATCAGGGAATAGGTATTTTTCTCTGCCAGTAAAGATGCTTCCCTGTATGTGCCGGCACAATCAACCAAGTAACCTTCTCGTCTAAGCAACTCGCAAAGGCCATCCTGTAAAAATAAATCATCCTCAACAATAAGTATTTTGGTCCCCACAGCAGCAACCCCTACTATCCAGAATTTACTACCAGTATATCACAGCAAACCGCTCTGGGAGTACGACTCGTATACTTACAATTTTGTAAGAAAGTAATGAACATAGCCTAACAATGATACCAGACAAGAGAACTTACTCATGTTCATACTGCATACTCAGTTGTAATCACTTTAGCAGCAACAATTTCTCCATTGCCGGAAAATCCCATAAACCCTTATTTTATCGGCAGGTATTGCAAATTCATTGGTGGTGTGTTACAATAAAGTTCGCGTCGGGGCGTAGCGCAGTTTGGTAGCGCGCTTGGTTCGGGACCAAGAGGCCGCAGGTTCAAATCCTGTCGCTCCGACCAGCTAAGAATAAAGTAACCACGGGCTTTGACGCCCGTGGCTTTTTTGTATCTACATAAGGGCATCTCACGGTTTATCTCACGGATCGATTTTTTTGCTTTGAATTCCGTCACGATATGCTTCAATTTTGTCCATTGCCTCCCTTTTGGAGTTTTCAAAGAGATGGGCATATGTTTTTAGTGTAAACATTTTTGAATGATGTCCTAAGATCACCGAGAGCTCCGCTACATTAACACCAGCTCGGATTGCGTAACTTGCAAATGTGTGTCTGACAGAATGAAGCCCTCTACCTACCCACTTAACAGGCTTATCTTCTTTAATTTCCTTATGGTCAAGTTCATGCATGGCTTCCCGCATCCATTCTGTTACCCGATTTGGATCAATCCGTTCGAAGATTTCATTGACGATTACATAATCCCATTCATTGAGATTTCCATCTAATTTGGCCTTCCCGTTTTGCTGTGCACTGTAATGCTTTTCAAGGATACCATGGAGATATCTTGTCATGGGAATCTTCCTAATTCCCTTCTTAGATTTTGGCTTTTTCACAGCGAAGCTTTTGTTGTGTTTGTACAATTGTTGTTCGACAAAAATCTCTCCATCTTGAAAAATGATATGTTTCCATTGTAGACCTAGAACTTCGCTGCGTCGCATACCAGTTTCTTTTATGATCGTGATTATCAGCCAAAGGAGATATTGTGTTTTGACTGATTCAAGTAATTCTTGCATTTCATCATCTTGAAAGACTCGCGGATCTTCTCTGTCCGGTTTTTTTTGCAAATCGAGCTTTTCCAAACAATCTTCGTAATGCTTGATGTCACTACCATTTATGAAATCCCTTGTAGCTGCATAACGTAAAAGACGTCCTAACAATGCAAAACAAATAAAAAAACAGGAATAAAAAAGGCGGTTTTTCTAAACCACCCTTTTAAATATTTTCCAGTATACAATTTAATTGTGTTTTTAGTTTTGAAATGTCACTTATCAATGTAACCCATACATCACCCATTGAAGAATTTTTTTATTATTTGGCCGTCTCTATTATTCATATTACGACTGCGGTAGAAACAGGATTACAAAAGCAAGCTTTAGATTAATTGGACAGTCTTTAAAAAAACTCTTAATTTAATCGTTCAGAAAAAAATGTTATTACCTCCTGGTTTCCTCAAGAAGGAGTCGGACTGCTTCTAACGCCGCCTGATGGGTTAGGATATATTCCTTCTGTTTTCTCAGCACTTCTTCTCTCAGGTCAGCTATATTCCAGTAGGCTTGCTGTGCTGTGCTGAGAGAGGCTTCCGGCATGTTCCCTTCGTAATTATGCCTGGCGTCTTCCACGTGTCTGCGAACGGCATTCAGCTTGCCGGGAGCGAAACGGCTGTGGGGAAGCTTGTCTTGTCCGTCTCTGCAAGAATCTCTGTAAGGTCAGCAAAAAACTGGTGGGCCGTCTCTTTTTTCTGCCTGGCTTCGGCTAAAATCGCCTCGATCTGCCCTTTCATGTCCTTTGATGTTAAGCCCTGCGTGTGTGCCGGTTACATAGCAAGCCGGGGTGGTTAAGCAGTTCTTCACTATGACAGCACACTTCCGCTAATTCTTCAGCTCCCTGGCTTTTTTAAGATCTTTTTCTGCCTCTGTTATCCAACCTTTTCCAGCATAGGCAGCGCCGCGAATGTGGTAAGCATTAGCATTTTCCGGGTTGAGCCGGATCACTGCCGTATAATCCGCTATCGCACGATCATAGTCGCCTTTACAAAAATATGCAACACCGCGATTGTTGTAAGCATTAACATAATCCGGGTTGAGCCGGATCGCTGCCGTAAAATCTTCTATCGCATGGTCATAGTCGCCTTTAGAAAAATATGCATTGCCGCGAGTGTAGTATGCATCAGCATCATCCGGGTTGAGCCGGATCGCTGCCGTAGAATCTCCTATCGCCCGGTCATAGTCACCTTTAGAAAAATATACATTGCCGCGCAAACCGTAAGCATTAGCATCATCCGGGTTGAGCCGGATCGCTGCCGTAGAATCCGCTATCGCCCGGTCATAGTCGCCTTTACAAAAATATGCAACACCGCGATTGTTGTAAGCATTAACATAATCCGGGTTGAGCCGGATCGCTGCCGTAAAATCTTCTATCGCATGGTCATAGTCGCCTTTAGAAAAATATGCATTGCCGCGAGTGTAGTATGCATCAGCATCATCCGGGTTGAGCCGGATCGCTGCCGTATAATCCGCTATCGCCCGGTCATAGTCGCCTTTACAAAAATATGCCTCGCCGCGATTGTAGTAAGCATTAGCATCATCCAGGTTGAGCCGGATCACTGCCGTATAATCCGCTATCGCACGGTCATAGTCGCCTTTAGAAAAATATGCATTGCCGCGAGTGTAGTATGCATCAGCATCATCCGGGTTGAGCTGGATCGCTGCCGTGTAATCCGCTATCGCCCGGTCATAGTCGCCTTTTTCGGCATAATCATCTCCGCGCCTGCGATAAGCTTCAGCCTGCTCACTTTTCGGCTCTGCCGCTAATTCCTTCTGTTTTCTTTCTAAGGATTCCTTTTCTCCCTGAATCCTTTCCTTTTCCGCTTCTGATTCTTTTTGACTTTTTATGGCCTCGGTCCACTCGTTCCAATTCCTTCTTGCGATGCTCACCCTCTGGATGTATTCCGTCCTTACATTTTCCGGTATTTCCCAGAGCCGCACCGTTTTATCCTTGCTACCCGAGGCCAGCAGGGTGCCGTCGAGGGAGAAGGCTACCAAACACACCGATTTTCCGTGGCCGGACAGCACCTGCAGCTCCCGGCCGGTGGAGACGTCCCAGAGCCGTACCGTGTTATCATCGCTACCCGTGGCCAGCAGGGTGCCGTCGGGGGAGA
>JAWSUT010000048.1:0-12549 GCA_033549345.1 Bacillota bacterium
CTGTAACCCTCAAAGGCGCCATGGTGGAAGGAAATTTTGACCGTTATGCGGTGGCGGCCTGGCTCGATTACCGTTTTGCACCCAAAGGATACGGCTATTTCATTCCCCATTCCGATACGGAAGCAAATATTGTGATTGCCTATCCCGATTATCCGGAGACCGACGTACTGGATATCGACCAGCTCTGGCACATGTTTCATGAGCGCGCATCAGCAGATTTAAAGCAGAAACTGAAGATAACAGACAGATTCCAGATAACCCGTCAGATTATTGGCATCTGCCGCTATCCACGTATCGGCAACACCTTCTTCACCGGCAATTGTTTTGGCGCCATCATGCCTTTTCTCGGGTTTGGCCAGTACCCCGCTATTTTGACCGGAATTTACGCTGCTCTTGACCTCTGCGGCAAGGGCTCCTATGAAAAACTGACCGCCCATTTGCGCGACAGCTATCAAACCGCTCTTACCCTGCGGCGCGGACTGGAAAAGCTGGACAACGCCAAACTGGATAAGCTGGTCAAAGCCATGGACACAGATACCGCAGAAGCAATGTTCAACTCCCGCCACAACTTTCTGAAAGCGGCCGGCATGCTCCTTGGGCCGTTCATCTAAAAACGGATCCGGGCGATACCGTGCCTGCCCGAATCCGTTTTTATTCTTACTTCTGGTTTGGCCCCTTGCGGAAAGTTACTGTATTTTCTCCGTCGGAATACAACATCTGCAGCGGCAGGTTCTCTGCAATCCACCTAAATGTCTGTGCGCTGAAAAAAGTAACATGAGTAGGGTCTTTATGATACCACCAGCGGGGAAATGCTTCCCTCCCCGGGTGGAAGTGGGTCATCAGAGCCAGTACGCCTCCCTCGGGGAGCAGGCTGCAAAGTTTGCCCAGCATCTCCCGGGGAGTATACACATGCTCCATGACCTCTGTGCACGTGACAAGGTCAAAGGACCCCTGCGGACTTTGCGGTGCAAAAAAGGGGTCATATGTTTCAGCGCTAAACCCTGACCGTTCCAGAAGAACTTTCAAAACAGGCCCCGGGCCACTGCCGTAATCCAGTGCGCGGCCGCCGTCAATGTACGGCCTCACTGCACCGGCGATAAATTTTTCAAACAACTGTACATACCCCGGGTTATCCAGAGTGTTTTCGTGGGTTTCGTAGTGTTTCTTTTCATCCTCCGGAGCAAGCCTAAAGTCTTCCTCCAGAAAAATCAAATCGCATTGCGGGCAATGCAGATAAATAAGCGGAGAAACAGGGTCCACATTGTCTACCTCACGGCTTCCGCATAAAATACATTCCTGCATGGCAGCTTCCCTATGAATTCACTTTTTCCGGCTCACCAAACTCTTCACCAAAGGTGTCAACGGTGACTTTTTTCATTTTCTGGTCTTCCAGAGGCTTATCGCGCATATCCCGTTTGGCGCTGACGATTTTATCTACTGTGTCCATGCCGTCAGTTACACGGCCAAAGGCTGCATACTGTCCGTCAAGATGAGAAGAGGGTGCCACCATAATAAAAAACTGCGAGCCGGCGGAGTCTGGATGCGCCGCCCTGGCCATGGAAATCACGCCGCGGTCATGCTTTAATGAATTGGTAAAACCGTTGGTGTTAAATTCACCCTTAATGGTATACCCCGGGCCTCCCATACCTGACCCCTGGGGACAGCCACCCTGAACCATAAAGCCGGGGATTACGCGGTGAAAAATCACACCGTCATAGAACCCCTTCTGTACGAGTGAAACAAAATTCCTGACTGAGTTTGGTGCCGTCTGTGGGTCCAGTTCCAGTGTTATTTCCCCGCCGTCTTCCATTTCAATTGTTACCACAGGATTTTTCATCATTTGCTCATCCTTTCCTATCAGTTCCCTTGTAGTATATACCAAATAACATACTTTACGCCTTACAAAAAATAATTTGGGGACTCAGTGAGCCCCCAAACAGTATACCTATTATTTTTGGTACCTGGGGATATCAAACTGCAGAATATAGGTGTTGCACAGATCATAAAGCTCCTTGATCCGCCTGATCTGTTTTGATGCCCAGCCGATATCCGTCGCATATTGATGTCTGCCCGGGCTGGCCGGATTCCATCTCATTTTGTACAGCGTATCCTGTCTGTACATAGCATTGTTAATATAATTACCGGATGTAAACTTGGCCCCGCCGATAATAGCGGCTTCCGGCGTAAACCAACCCTCATTGTAAGCATATTCAGCTCCTTTATTAATGGGGTCGGCGTCAACAGCTCCGATACCGAACATGTTATAAACAGTCTCACCGTTATACCCATAACCCTGAGCCAGGATACTTGTTCCATTGCCGGTTTCATGCAGAGCCAGCGCAATCAGGAAAATTTCATTGATATTGTGCTGGGTGCTCCCCTCTACAAAAGCTTCTCCCATTCCTTCGAGAATGCCTTTTCCTGCGAGAATCTTTTCATTTATCTCCTCAGCAGGTACTCCGGCTGTCCCAGAAAGAACCAGGAATTGAAAGATTCCTTCGCCTTTTCTTTCTGTCAGCTGTAGCAGGTCTTCGCGCACCCATCCGGTACGGGTATTGGTAATAAGCCGATACCAGGTGTACCCTTGCTCATCCACAGCCTGATTAATAACAAAGAACGGGCCGTCTCCCTGGTTTAATAACCCCGCCTTCGGGAATTCAGTAGACGGGCCTTCCCGCAGGTTAACAGAATCATAACTAATAATTGTGGCAGTAAGCATGTCTTCTACGAAATTGCCCGGATTAACATGCCATTCCACCAGGTTAGTGTCAGCCGTTCGCCATACTCCGTCATACAAATCGGTTTGGGGATTATAGCCCATCTGGATACTGGTCATCTTGGGAAGTGTATAGCCGTAGTCGGTATATTTAATCCGGATTGTGGCATCCGTCTCATCCAAAGCAGCATTGTATGCAGTTTTAACTGCATCTGCACTGCTGTAACTTCTTCCGGCAACCACAGCTTTAGCTGCGTTTTCCCTGGCAAAGACATGCAGATTGTCAAGAGGGGTAATATCCAACTCCAAAGGCTCGGCATTTTTACCCAGTGCCGTAGTCATCGCTGCCACACTGAAGGCATCATTGATTTCTTTTACTGCTGCGCTAAGTTTTGCCGCCGCATTGCCCCAAGCGCCGTCAAACACTGTTATCAGCGCATCACCCGTAGCATAGCCCGTATCCGGACGGTTACTGATTACTTCCGCAGCCACCAGGTTTTTGCCGTATGTATTGAGCAAATTAAAATTCTCCAGGTTCAGTCCCAGTTCTGCTGCGTTTTCCGTCAGAGCTGTAAGCATTTCGGCTTTGTCGGTGATGGTGTTAATAGCCGCAAGCCCGCTCGACACTCCAGGTACAACCCATGCAGTAAATGTCACTTCGTTATTTTCAAGCGAAGCAAGCTTTATTCCCTCCGGAACTTCCACAGTAACAGCATCCGGCCGGTCAGTATATGCAATCACATCTTCACCTTCGTTAAAAGCACTAACCAATGCAGAGAAGCGTACATAGCGGTTTTTTTCGATATCGTAGACACCCATTACTCCCGACTGCATCATCCGCTCATTAAAATCGTTCCAGATCAGCTCGTCCGTATTAAAAGATTGCACTAAATCGCTCATTAAATACTTATAAGTTTCATTCTGATCCTCAATGACATATGCATCGATCGCGGCATAGGCATTTTGTGTCAGCAGAATAAATAAGCACGCAAGTATTATAGAAACCAGTAAGCTTTTTTTCAAGAGTGCACCTCCCTCCGAGTGTTATCACGCTCACTATTGCTGCGTGACACTGATTGCCGCCTTAATCTCCGCCTCGGTTTTATTAGCAAATGCGTCCTTAGACTCCACTCCGTATTCGTAGTACCCTGCGGATTTTAGCTTAAACGTTGCACCAAATGCAGTGACTGTGTACTTTGCACCAGCAGTTGTGTCTTTAAGCGTAACTCTGAACGTTGTCATAGCCGGTATGGGGTAATTTGTTAACTTTTGTACCATATCCGCACTCGCTTTGGGCGGAGCAGGTGGGGCAGGTGGGGCAGGCGGGGCCTTAATTTCCACATTAAACCTGGCACCGGCAGAGGTATATCCCGACTTCGAAGCCGTAATAGTAACGGTAACAGGGCCACCGGCTTTTTTTCCGGTTACAGTGACGGTATTTCCGCTGACTGAAACGGAGGCAGTGTCGGGGTTGCTGGACGTAGCAGAAATCTTCGCGTCACTTGGGTTTACAGAGACTGTTTGTTTTTTCGACTGGCCTGTTTCCATACTCATCGCGCTCAGCTTATGAATCACTACTGCTGACTGTGTCGGCTGAGCAGGCTTCGGGGCAGGCTTCGGGGCAGGCTTCGGCTGCGGCGCGGGCTCCGGTGCCGGTTCCGGTTCGGGAGGATTTTTTGCTGCGGCCAGCGCCTCTGCATCAATAATCCGGTCGCCCACAGTAATGGACTTGCCTTCTTCGAGCTCGTATTCTTCGGGAGCTACATCCAGCTTAGCGCCGTCTACCAGGACGACGACAAGTTCAATTTTACCCTGGCCTTTGATCTGAATCGGGGCAGCCAGATCCAAGACTTCAATGCTGACATCTTTACTTAGCGATAATGTGGCGTTCACTGCTTTGGATTCAATGTAGACCTTGCCTATTGTGCCGGTAGTGATATTAATGGCACCAAGCTGTTCTTCCACGGCCAGTGTCAGGAAGTTGCCCGAAAGGGTAATGCTGTCGTTTGTGGCGCTATATACATGAACGAAGCCCTGCTGGTCCTCGCCCATTCTCTCTTCGAGCTGAGCCTCAGATTCAATCCGTGCGCTCCAGATGGCTGTACTGCCCTCGGCAATCACGGTGACCGCCCGTTCTTCCTTGTTGATAACAAGGCTGTTGGCACGGGTATCCCGCAGAATCACACGGCCTCCGCCCTGAACAAACACCTTACCGGTAACCGTGATGTTTTGCAGCATGACCACGGCCTCATGACCGATAGCAGGATCCAGGTATACATCTCCCACAATCACCATGTTTTGCAGTTCAACGGCAGCAGTGACAGACACATCGCCGTTAAAGGTCTGCATCCCTTCTGTGGGGCCGTATATCCCTTCTTCATCCCATACTGCGGCATATTCCTGCTCAGGCTGGTCATCGCTGTTTTCCACGGCCTGTCCCAGGCTTGTGTAGGCAAAACTGCCGGAAACCACCAGAGTGACGGCTAAAAGTGCAACAAATATGTATCGCTTCACGTAAAAAACCCCTTTTAAACATTTTCGAGGGTATTTCGACAGGCGTTACCATAATTCCTGCGTAATGGGCAAAAGAATTGATAATTGGGACTTTAGTCGCATATTGGCAACAAGAAAGACGCTCTTGACTGTAAAACAAATAACCCGCCTGATAACAGGTGGGTTATTGCCGTGTACTAAAGTTTTACTTTGTAGGCCGTTTGCCTCGTGAGGGGTATTTGGGTTTTGGGCCGCCACGGCGCTGATAGTTTTTACTGCCACTGCCGCTGCTGCTGCCGCCGCGCCGGTAGGGTTGTTTCTTGGACCACTGAGGTGCTTCTTCGGTAAGACTCACCGGGGTTGTGTCGGGTTCCTTGGTTAGCATTTTCAAAGCTGCTGCTAAAAGTACCAGCGCATCATGCTCTTTGAGAAGTTCCTCTGCCTGCGGTTTGTAGTAGGTTATATTCTCTGATTCTATCGTTTGCAGGATTTTCTCCACTGCGAGACGCTGCTGGCCTTCAATGGCTTCTTTCATTGTGGGCACGGACTGGCGCTGAATTCTGCGCTTTGTACCACCTTCGATTACTCGGAGAAGGCTGATTTCACGCGGCGTCACAAATGTAATGGCGGCACCGGTTTTTCCTGCCCGCCCGGTACGGCCGATACGGTGAACATAACTTTCGGGATCCTGTGGTATATCAAAATTGTATACATGGGTCACACCGGAAATATCCAGGCCTCTTGCCGCCACGTCGGTGGCGACCAATACATCGATGGAGCCATCCTTAAACTGGCGCATCACAGAGTCGCGGCGGGCCTGTGTCATGTCCCCGTGAATGCCCTCGGCAGAGTATCCGCGCTTGTTCAGGGCCTCAAACAGTTCATCAACACGCCGTTTTGTCCGGCCAAAAACAATGGCCAGCTCCGGAGACTGTGTATCAAGGAGGCGGCAGAGAACATCAAACTTCTGTCTCTCTTCCAATACGATATGGTATTGTTCCGTGTTGGGAACAGTGACTTCTTTGGAGCGGACGGAAATCATCTGCGGGTCCTGCATAAAACGCCTTGCCAGCTGTTGAATCGGTGCCGGCATGGTGGCAGAGAAGAGCAGAGTCTGACGCTCCTGTGGTGTTTCCTGCAAGATGGACTCAATATCCTCGATAAAGCCCATATTCAGCATCTCATCCGCTTCATCAAGAATCACGGTTCTGATATCCTGCAGGCGAATCGTGCGGCGCCGGATATGGTCAAGCAGGCGACCCGGTGTTCCGACAATGATGTGCGGTCTTTTCTGCAGCCCGCGAATCTGTCTTTGAATATCCTGTCCGCCATAAACCGGTAGTGTGCGGATACTTTTAAACTGCCCGATTTTATTCAGTTCTTCGGCAACCTGTACAGCCAGCTCCCGGGTGGGTGTGATGACAATGCCCTGAATCTGGCGCTCACTTACCAATAGCCGCTCCACAAGGGGAATGCCAAAAGCTGCGGTTTTACCTGTTCCCGTCTGGGCCTGGCCGATCAAATCTTTTCCTTCCAGTGCGGCGGGAATAGCCTGTTCCTGAATCGGTGTGGCCTCTTCAAAGCCCAGACTGCTTACAGCGCGCATCAGCTCCTCGCTGAGGTTAAAGTCATTAAATGTGGTCATATTTCATTTCTCCTTCTTCTTGGTTCTTCTTCCGTCCGTCTCACGCAGGTCGTCCTGCCGCAGTGAGGTAGATTACGGTTTCTTCTTTACCGTCAAGGCCGATCATTGCATTTATCTCATCATCAAAGAATGCTGCAATCTGGCATGACCCCATCTCCAGGGAAACCGCTGCCAGAGCGGTGTTCTGAGCAATGTGGCCGGCATCCATGTACATATAGCGGTATGCTCTCTCACCGTATTTCCACTTGGACCGTGCCGTGACTGCGCTCCAAATAAAGGTACAGGGCGCATCCGCCACCATTTGCTGCCCCAGTGCGGCATGTGCCAGCTCACCGCCGAAATTCCCGGTACGGACTAAACACAAACGATGGCGAGGGATTTCATAATGATATATACCGCTTGTCAGCCCATTCACCCGGTTAACCAAAACATATGTCTCAATTGGATAAAGCGCTCCGGCCGAAGGTGCGGTTCGAAACATGTGGCGCCCGGTGTCACGACTGATGCCCTGGCCTGCCCAGAGCATCTGGGACAGCTCAGCGAGTGTCAGTTCTTTCGCATCATACCGTCGTACGGAGCGGCGCCGGCTGAGCAAATCAAACACAGACTGGCCGCCTGTCCGGCCCGGAGCCGGCAGCACGACTCTTTGGTGGGTTTCAGGGTAGCGTTTGTACGGCTCGGGCATACGAAGGCCTTCCGACCCCCCTGGTGTGGACGAGCGTGCATATTTGGTGGCCTGCTGATATGTATCGCCGATATTCATTGCAAACTGCCCCCTTCTCCTCCAGAGAGCCAGTCTAAAACAGACCGGCATCACCTGTATCCAGCCAGGTATTTACAGCCTGCACAACAGATGCGACGGTTCCCGGTGCAAACGGGGATGTCAGATTGGCTTTACGGATAAGTTCAGTAAACGGCAGGCTGCCGCCCATGCGGCAGAGCGCCAGGTAGTCTGACCAGGCTGACTGTCTGTCCTCCATGGCCCGTCTCCAGAGCTGGAATACGGCGGTCTGCGCCAGCACATAGTCAATATAGTAAAAAGGTGATTCAAAAATATGTCCCTGCTGAAACCAAAATCCACCGTCTTCAAGAAACGGATGCCCTGCATAGTCTCTGTGAGACAGGTATTTATTTTCAATGGCACGCCATGTGCTGCGGCGTTCTTTTGGCGACAGCTCCGGGCTGGCATACACTGCGTGCTGAAATTCATCAACGAGTGTCCCGTACGGGAGAAAAAGCAGGGATTCAGTGATATGGGCATAGCGGTACTTGTCCGCATTGGCAAAAAAGCGTTCCATCCAGGGCCAGGCCAAAAATTCCATGCCCATGGACGGGACCTCCGCCGCTTCCATCGTGGCAAAATAATACTCGGGCAACAGCATGTCCCGGCAGAGCCAAGCCTGGAAGGCGTGGCCTGCTTCGTGAGTCAAAACATCGATATCATCGGAGGTGCCGTTGAAGTTGGCAAAAACAAACGGCGCCTTAAACAGGGAGAGATAGGCACAATACCCGCCGGCAGCTTTCCCCTTGCGGCTGAGCAAATCAAACAGGCCGCGGTCCGTCATCTCGTGAAAAAATTCTCCCGTTTCTGCCGACAGTTCAGTATACATGGCTGCGGCACCGGCCACAATTTCTTCCGGCATTCCTTGCGGTGCGGCGTTCCCCGTGGGAAAAAGAAGTTTTTCGTCATAGTAGAGTAAATCATCCAGGCCGAGCCTGATACGCTGGTTTTCCCTTAATTGGGAGGCAAGGGGCACGACATGCTTTTCAACCTGCCGGCGAAGCGAGGCCACCATGGCAGGGTTGTAGTCGGACCGGTTCATCCGCAGGTAGCCAAGTTCTGTGAAGTCGGCAAACCCAAGTTTACGGGCTGTTTGTGTTCTAAGGCCTACCAGCTCATGATAGATTCCGTCGAACTCGTCGAGACGTTCTGAAAAAAATGTGTATCTGGCTTCGTGGGCACTTTTGCGCACATCCCTGTCCACCGACATCTGATACGGAACCAGCTGCGCCAGATTTCTCTCCTCCCCGGCAAAGGGGATGGCGGCAGAAGCCAGAAGCTGTTTATAACGGCTGGAGAGTTTGTTTTCCTGCTGCAGGTCCTCAATCACGGCGGGCGAGAATGTCCGCAGCGTCATTTCGGCAATCGTAAACAGGTGCTGCCCCCAGCGGGCCGACAATTCCTGCTGATAGGGTGACGATACCAGAGCGCCATAATATTCATGGATCACTTCCTGGTAAAGCGGCTTTGTTTCATCGTAATAATCCTGCTCAGTTTTATAGAACGCATCTTCTGTGTCCAGCGTATGACGGATACCGGCCAGTTTTGCCATGCTTTCGAATTCACTGCGCAGTTTGTTGATTTCATAGATGGCCTCACTCTGGACGGCAGCATTGCCTGCTGCGCGAAGCTCCTCGAGTAGATTCCTCATCTCCTGCTTTACACGGTCAATATCCGGTCGCTGATACGGGATCACCGAAAATTTCATGCGTTATCACACCTTCTTATACCTTTGGGTAGTTCCCCTCGCCGTTTACAGGCCGAGTATGCTTTTGACCATCGCCTGCATTTCATCTGCCTGGCAAACACTACTATGTACGACCGGCCGCTCTGTCAGATTCCTGACGCCTGCAGGGATCTCAGTGCCGGAGAGTGCCTGTGTTTCAGCAAACAGCGCAAAGTCGTCCACGTCGGCATACTTTTTATCAATGGCCTGCATGACATCCTTTGTAAACTTATAGGGGCTGGCGGTGGAAACAACCACGGTGGGAGCCAAATCGCCTGATTGCTCCCTGTATTTTTGGTATACCGCATAGGCTACTGCCGTATGCGGGTCCATTAAGTAGCCCTCTTTGGCAAAAACATCCCTGATTGCCTTTGCTGTTTCTTCTTCTGTGGCGTAACCGCCATGAAAATCTGCCAGATTTTCACGCATCTGAGGGGAGATCTCGTATTCACCGGCTGCGGCAAGTGCGTTCATCATGCTCCGGACTGACTGCACATCCCCTTCACTGATATGATAGAGAAGCCTCTCGAGGTTACTGGAAACAAGAATATCCATGGAGGGGGACATCGTAACCTGAAACGGCCGCCGGCGGTCGTATGTCCCTGTGGCAAAGAAGTCAAAAAGCACTTTATTTTCATTGGAGGCGCAAATAAGACGCCCAACCGGCAGCCCCATCTTTTTGGCGTAATACCCGGCCAGAATGTTGCCGAAATTGCCTGTGGGTACGGCGAAGTTGACTTTATCACCGATTTTGACGCACCCCGCGGCAGCCAGCTGGAGGTACGCATGAAAATAGTAGGCAATCTGCGGCACAAGACGGCCCACATTAATGGAGTTTGCCGATGAAAAGACATACCCTTTTTTGTCCATCTCTTCAATCAGCGACCGGTCGGTAAACATTTCCTTAACGCCGCGCTGGGCATCGTCAAAATTACCCTCAATACCAATGACCGCCGTATTTTCACCGGTCTGTGTGACCATTTGGCGTTTTTGCACCTGGCTGACACCATGCTCCGGAAAGAAAACAATAATTCTTGTTCCCTCCACACCGGCAAACCCTTCCAGTGCGGCTTTTCCGGTATCACCGGAGGTGGCTGTCAGAATCACCACTTCTTTGTCCTGGCCCAGTTTTGCCGCTGCTGTTTTTAAAAGATACGGCAGAATAGAAAGGGCCATATCCTTAAATGCCAGCGTGGGACCGTGGAATAATTCCAGGAAATGCACGCCGGCCTTTGAGGCCAGCGGAGCAATTTCCGGCGTGTCAAATTTACTGTCATACGCGCCCTCCACACAACGGGAAAGTTCTTCCCGGGAAAAGTCCGTCAGGAAATACTGCAGCACGCGCAGCGCAAGCTCTTTGTAGCCCAGGCCCCGCCACGTGTCAAGTGAATCTTTTAAAGCCGGAATACAGGCAGGAACATACAAACCGCCGTCTGCAGCAATCCCCTGCAGGATGGCTTCTGCGGCAGAGACACTTTCCCCTCCGCCCCGGGTGCTATTATAGGCCAGTTTAGACATTGTTATGCCCCCTGCTTTCCCGATCTCAAAAAAAGATCCATTAGTGTATATCCTTCCCCGTGAAAAAAACCGGCATCCGCGGCGGCTGCTTCATCATACGTCTGCTGCGGACAGTCCCTCTCGCTGTGTTTACGGTAGATAAGAAACGGAACCGGATCCATGGTGTGCGTACGGACGGAAAGTGGTGTGGCATGGTCGGGAAGGACCAGTATGCTGTAATCATCACCCTGCCTGTCAAGGCCCTCAACCAGCGTTTTCACAACCAGGCTATCGATTAGTTCAATTGCTTTCACTTTATTGTTTACTTCCTGGCGGTGCCCGCATTCATCAGGCGCTTCAATATGAATATAAACAAAGTCCAACCCGTCGGCCAGTGCCTGCAGGGCGGCTTCCGCTTTGCCCCGGAAATTGGTGTTCAGGTTACCGGTGGCCCCTTCCACTTCAATTACTTTCAGTCCGGCACAAATGCCGATGCCTTTAATCAGATCGACAGCGGAGATAACCGCACCGCTGACACCGTATTTTTCAGAAAATCCTGTGAGCTGCGGCATTTTCCCTTCGCCCCAGATCCAGACAGAGTTTGCCGGGCGCAGTCCGCGGGCAGTACGCCTGCGGTTAATCTCATGCCCCGACAAAAATTCAGCACTCTTTTTCATCATCTCGGCAACCAGAGCGCCTCCGGACCCCTGCGGCAAATAAGCGCCGACTTTTTGCCCCAAAATATCATGGGGAGGTGTCAGCTGCCAATCCACCGGGCCATCCTGCCAGACCATCAGATGACGATAGCTGATACCGGGGTAAAACCGTATGTTTTCTGAACCAAACTGCCTGCCGACCTCTGCCATCAGTACATGTGCCTCGGCAGATGAAATCTCATCTGCGCTGTGATCAAGCACAACCCGCTCCCCGTAGCTGTCAGCCTCGGACAATGTTACCAGGTTGCACCTAAACGCCACATCACTGTCTGCAAGCGAAACGCCCATACTGGCCGCTTCAAACGGCGAGCGCCCGCTGTAATAGATTTCCGGATTATAGCCCAGCACAGAAAGGTTTGCTGTATCACTGCCCGGCGCCATCCCTGTGGGCACGGTTTTAACAAGGCCCAGCTGCCCCCGCCGCGCCAGCGCATCTATTGCCGGCTTGTTTGCAGCCTGCAGGGGGGTTTTATGGCCCAGTTCGGCCACAGGGTAATCTGCCATTCCATCCCCTAAAACCACTACATATTTCAAGAAGTTCCTCTCCTATCTCTCTTTTTGCTATACATACACACAAATGTCCATGCTAAACTTATACCATAGTTTGACACGGATGGCTACATGTATCCGTGAAAAATTTCTCCTGAGGGTGCAGTCCCGACAAGGTTTTCCGGTACCTGAGGGTAGTTACGGTTCATAGCAAAAAAATAATACGGCACAGGCAATGCGCCGCATTTTTGCAGCAAAAAATCAAACGGGCTAACACCGTTTATTTATTTTTTCCATTGTCTGAATCATATCCAGCAGCATTTCATTAACCGGAGTGGGAATACCGAAGGTTTTACCCTGCCGGCATACTTCTCCGGCAAACATTTCCACCTCGGTTTTACGTCCCGCTTCCACGGGTCTTTGACAGTTGAATAATGAACACCTTTCCTAAAAGCCTTGAAAATAGGGCTTTTTTTTGTGCAAAGA
>JAWSUT010000049.1:0-12456 GCA_033549345.1 Bacillota bacterium
TACTCCCGGGCATTTTGTTGGCTGCAGCATTTAGCGGCTATATTATTATTCGCTGCCTGAAAAATCCTGATTTTGCGCCCCGGGGAGAAGAAAAATACACATTGAATGAACGCATTAAAAGCATTCCCCTGTTACTACCGGTAATAGCGTTAATTGTGTTGGTTTTAGGAAGTATATATACAGGGTGGGCCACCCCTACTGAAGCAGCTGCTGTCGGTGTATTAGGTTCTGTGTTTTTTGCATGGTTATCCCGCAGTATGAACAAGGAAATATTTATGGATGCATTGCTCGGCTCAGTAAAGACAAGCTGTATGATTATGTTAATTGTAGCCAGCGCTTCGTTTTTATCTGTAGCGATAGGCTATTTAGGTATACCAGGGCAACTCACGGAATTTATCGGTACACTCGGGCTTTCTAAATTTATGTTAATTGTTATCCTATCTGTTCTTTATATTATCTTAGGATGTTTGCTGGATGGCTTTTCCATGATTGTTATGAGTTTACCACTGGCCTTACCGCTTATTAAGGCTGTTGGCTTCGACCCTTTATGGTTCGGCATTTACCTTGTAATAATGATTGGGGCTGCGCAGATTACCCCTCCCGTAGGATTTAACCTGTTTGTAATTAATGGCCTTACAAAATATGATGTTTTTCAAATTGCCTATTATGCCCTTCCTTCATTTATAATTATTTTAGCAGTCGTGGCTCTCATAACAGTTTATCCTCAAATTGTTATGGTTCTGCCAAATATGATGGCACGCTAAAGCAGCAGCCAAAAATGACCGAGTAAACGTTAGAGGAGGCGTGACAATGGCTACCATTGATTTAAACAGTGATTTAGGTGAAAGCTTTGGATGCTATAAAATTGGTAATGACAGCCAAGTCATTCAATATGTAAGCTCTGTGAATATAGCCTGCGGGTTTCATGCCGGTGACCCTCTAGTAATGGAGGAAACTGTTAAAGTAGCCTTGGAAAATAACGTCGCTGTGGGGGCCCATCCCGGATTTCCCGACCTTTTGGGATTTGGCAGACGCAATATGATTATTAGCCCCCAAGAGGCAAAAGCCTATATCATTTATCAGGTTAGTGCCCTTAATGGCTTTGTTAAGGCTTTGGGAGGTCAAATGCAGCATGTTAAACCCCACGGGGCTTTATACAATATGGCTGCTAAGGATTACGCATTAGCCAGGGCAATTGCCGAAGGAGTTTATGCCGTCGATAAGGAACTTATTTTAATGGGATTATCGGGTCATGCGCTCATTAAAGCCGGTGAGGATGTTGGTCTGCAAACGGCCAGCGAGATATTTGCCGACAGAGCGTATACACCGGAAGGCACCCTTGCATGTCGCAGTATAAAAGGGTCAGTTATTCATGATAAAGATGAGGCGGCAGCAAGGGTTGTGGAAATGGTTACAACAGGTCAGGTTACAGCTACAGATGGGACAAAGGTTAAGATAAAGGCTGATTCTGTTTGCGTTCATGGCGATAACCAGGAAGCACTGGAATTGGTGAAAAATATCAGGCAAGTATTAAAAGAAGCAGGAATTGAAGTCAGGCCTTTAAAACAGAGGTGATTTGATGACTGGAAAAGTAAGATATCTGTTTTCGGGGGATTGTGCCTTAATCATGGAGTTTGGCAATGAAATAAATCCTCAAATTAACAGCAGGATCAGGCAGGTAGCAGATCTGCTCGAACAGGCACCTATTGCCGGAATTTTGGGTTGGATCCCAACCTATCGCTCGATTTTAATAAAATATAATCCTTTCGTGATCTCCAATCACCAGCTAATTGACCAATTGTCCGGTTTAGAAGATATAAAAGATATCAAGGCACTTTCAACTCCTTTTGTTATGGAAATTCCTGTGGTTTATGGAGGCGCCTTCGGCCCGGATTTAGCATATGTGGCCGACCATAATAATCTTTCAGAGACAGAAGTAATACAGATTCATAGTGAAAGAAACTACCTGATTTATATGATGGGCTTTACTCCCGGTTTTCCTTATTTGGGAGGCATGTCTGAAAGGATAGCGACTCCCCGCTTAATATCTCCAAGGGAAAAAATTACGGGCGGTAGTGTAGGTATTGCCGGAAGCCAGACCGGAATCTATCCCATAGACAGCCCTGGTGGGTGGCAGTTGATTGGCAAGACTCCTATTAAGCTTTTTGAACCGGAAAAAGAAGAACCTTTTTTGCTGAAAGCTGGTGACTACTTACGATTTGTTCCGGTAACAGAAGAAGAATACAGCCAAATTGAACTGCAAATTTCCCTGAATCAATATGCAGTTAAAAGATTTCCTCTTGAAGTTGGTGAGTATCATGAGGATTAAAATGCGTGTTGAAAACCCGGGTCTGTTAACGACAGTTCAGGATCTAGGCCGTTTTGGTTTTGAAAAATTCGGCATGCCTGTGGCAGGAGCAATGGATAGTTATGCTTTACAGGCTGCAAATATTCTTGTTGGCAATCCGCCAAATGAGGGCGGATTAGAAATTAGCTTTATTGGCTTGACGCTGACTTTTACAGGTCAGGGGTTAATTGCCATCACAGGAGCCGATCTAGGTGCAACATTAAATGGCCGACAAATAGAACCATGGCAGTCCTTACAGATAAACAGCGGTGATGAATTAAAGTTTGCAGCATTAAAAAAAGGATGCAGGGCATATCTTGCGGTACAAGGTGGTTTTGATATTCCCCGTATCATGGGAAGTAAGTCGACTTATTTAAGAGGTTGTATTGGCGGCTTTAAAGGAAGAAAGCTTGCAATGGGAGATGACCTTACAAGTAACGAGATTAGAAAAAAACTTGCTCCGGAACACCTCCCGGAAGAATTTATTTCCAGCTATGAGAATAAGACAATCAGGGTTATCCCGGGACCCCAGGCAGACTATTTTTCTTCCGACCAACTTACCAGCTTTTTGTCCTCAACTTATAAAATAACAAATCAGTACGACAGAATGGGTTATAGGCTGGAAGGGCCTCGTATAGAACATAGCAAAGGGCCGGATATCATTTCCGATGGTATAGTCCCTGGTTCAGTACAAGTACCCGGCCACGGCCAGCCAATAATCATGCTTGCCGATTGCCAGACAGCTGGGGGCTATAGTAAAATTGCTACTGTTATTTCAGTTGATTTAGACATACTTGCCCAATTAATGCCGGGAAATGAACTACGTTTTGCAGAAATATCGATTGAAAAAGCTCAGCTTCTATATAATTTAAAAGAAAGTAAACTAGCAAAACTATATGACTATATGTTGAACAAGCAGGCACTACAAACGGATTGAGCCATAACCAGCTCTTCTCTATTCTTTCTAAAAGGATAACTTGAGTAGTTGTTTATACCCGGGTACCACCAAAGGCCGGCACTGAACAACCCTAGTCAAATACCGCCTTTCCACAAAAAAAGGAACTGACGCGTTCAGTTCCTTTTGCTTTTAGTTCATTAAATTAGCATATTGAATCAATTTCATCTTGCTTAATCGAGTTATTTTTGGTATTATTTATTTTGAGTATCAAACTATATTACTATCAAATAATATTAAACTCAAAGGAGAAGAAAAATGAACATGAGTGAAGAATTGACGGATCAGATAATTAACTTTTTTAATGGGTTCTCATCCTGGGAGAATTCTGTGATTCGGGCAAGTGATGTAACAGTTGCAGAAATTCATGCCATTGAAGCGCTTGGACAATGTGAGAAAATTAATATGAAGAGCTTAGCGCAAAAGCTGGGGGTCACAACAGGCACTGTTACTGTTACTGTAGACAGACTTGAAAAAAAAGAGTATGCACATCGTGAGACTACACGAGAAGACAGGCGAGTTAATTTAATTAGCTTAACGGAAAAAGGATTAAAGGCATCTGAGGAACATCATCAATACCATCTAAATTTAACAGAGCAAATACTTTCAGTCTTGTCTGACGATGAGGCCAGGCAATTGTTACATGCATTGATTAAAATTAATGCAGAGATTTTTTAAACCGAAAGCTTTGTTCAGGATTAGCGCAATAAAATAAATAATCGAATTATTTGGGGGAGATTACATAGTGGAAAACATACTGCTCTTAAATAATATGGATATGAAAAAATCATTTCGAGGATTTTGGGATTATCACGGCTCCGCAATCGTAACTACTTTATGTGTTATACTTATTATTTTAGCTTGGGCTACCGGCAGGGACGGCCTCTCGACTTTAACAGTTCTTTTATATGTAGCAGCATATATTATAGGTGGTTACCGCAAAGCTTGGGAGGGTCTGCAAACATTATTTATTGAGCGTAACTTAGATGTCGACCTTTTGATGGTTATTGCAGCCATAGGGGCTGCAAGTATCGGTTATTGGCAAGACGGGGCAATTTTAATATTCATTTTTTCTTTGAGTGGAACCTTGGAAGGCTACACTATGGAAAAAACAAACAAAGCAATACGCTCCATTATGAAACTGCGGCCGGAAAAGGCTTTAGTATTTCAAGGAGATAAAAAAGTTCTGGTTAAAGTAGAAGATTTACAAAAGGGTGATCTTATCCTTATAAAACCAGGTGAACGGATCCCTGCGGACGGTATCATTAATGAAGGGGCTTCGGCAATCAATCAAGCATCCATTACAGGAGAATCTATGCCCGTAGATAAAATAATTGGTGATGAAGTTTTTGCCGGTACCATCAACGGTCAGGGGGCACTCGTCGTAGGAGTTACAAAACCCTCAGAAGCAACTCTGCTGGCGAGAATAATTCGCTTAGTTCAGGAGGCGCAGAGTGAATTACCTCCAAGTCAGTTATTTGTTGAAAAGTTTGAAGGGTTTTACGCAAAAATGGTTGTTACGGTTGCAGCCTTACTGATGGTATTACCGCCTTTTATTCTGGACTGGACTTGGGATAAAACCATTTACCGGGCGATGATTTTTCTCGTTGTGGCATCTCCATGCGCGTTGGTCTCATCCATTATGCCGGCTATGCTGTCGGGTATCTCCAACGGTGCCAGAAACGGCATTCTGTTTAAGGGCGGCATTCATTTAGAGAACAGTGGCGGAATTAAGGTCGTAGCATTTGATAAAACAGGAACACTAACAGAAGGGGCTCCGATACTAACGGATGTCATTCCCTTTGAGGGACATAGCCAAAATGAAGTATTGCGTCTTACTGCAGCACTTGAATCATTATCTGAGCACCCCATTGCTAAAGCTATTGTAAAAACGGCTAAAGACAAAGGTCTAAATTTACAAGGAGCCTCTCATCTACAGGCAGTACCGGGATTGGGAGTCCGCGGTTTGGTTAACAACATTGAATTTCACATAGGGAAATCCGAACTTATTGAGACTATTAACTTAACCCGAGAACAGAATCATTCCATTCAGTTGCTTGAGGCTCAGGGAAAAACCGTTATTTTCGTTGCATCGCAAAATAAATTACACGGTATCATTGCGATTCAGGATATTTTACGCTCAAATGCCCAAGAAACGATTAAAACCCTAAAGAAAATGGGCATAACTGTTGTCATGTTGACAGGAGATACTTTTAATACAGCAAAAGCTCTTGCTGAACAAGCAGGAGTTAATGAGGTTTATGCAGATCTTTATCCGGAACAAAAGGTTGAGGTCATAAAGAAACTTACCCAAAGGTATGGAAAAGTCGCTATGGTTGGAGATGGTGTTAATGATGCACCGGCCCTGGCAGCTTCATCTGTGGGTATTGCCATGGGGGCTGCCGGTACGGATGTCGCTTTGGAAACTGCAAATATAGTGCTTATGGCAGATGATTTATCAAAAGTCCCTTATGCCATATCTTTAGGCCAGCGTACCAATAAGGTTGTAAAACAGAATTTATCATTGGCGATTGGAGTGGTCATTCTTCTTACCGCAGGAACCTTTATAGGTAACGTAAATTTACCAATTGGAGTTATTGGCCATGAGGGAAGTACTTTACTAGTAATTTTAAGCGGGTTACGTTTATTAAGATAAATTAATCTCCTGTGAAGCGGTTAATGGACCAGGCTTATCATAATACTGCGCCGGTCAGAGAGTAATTACCGGTCTGCGTACTTAAAAAGGAACTGGACGAATCCAGTTCCTTTTTGATTACTTTTACCTAAGCCTTATGCTGCCCGTTACTGACTACGGGTACTAGATCTTACTGCAATGATCGTTTATTGTATCCTGTGGGCTGCCTGACTGTGAGGAGCAGCACCCTCCCCGGGTAACTTTGCTTTGTGGGCACCCTGGGCATTGGATACCATTTTTCCTGTCGATTATCACTTTTCTGCTTGCACCCAAAACAATAGCTGCTATTATCAATATAGCTAAAACATTCGGCAGCATTAGGCCGCTACCTCTATCTCTGCCAGTTCCTTATAAGTATTCCTACGCATCAGGTGAATAATGACGCCAATAACCAGGGCAACGTATAAGAATCCCGGTACCACACCGGCACCAAATCTTCCTGTCGTAACCAACGTGCCGACCTGATAAACAGCATAAGAGACGATATAACCAACACTAAACTGTAATCCGATGGCAGCCCACAGCCACTTCTTACTATCCATCTCGGCATTCATGGCACCGATAGCCGCAAAGCATGGCGGTGTAAAAAGATTGAAAACCAAATAGGCCAGAGCGGCAACAGTAGATAATCCCATAACGGCAGCCACATCATTTGCACCGGACACCAGCGCCAGCTCTTCTGTGTTAATGAAGTTGGTAATGCCGTATACAACAGCCAATGTACCCACAACGTTTTCTTTGGCAATAAAGCCTGTAATGGCGGCGGCAGCAAGTTGCCAGGCACCAAATCCAAGTGGAATAAACAAGACCGCAAAGGGACCGGCAATACTGGCCAGGATACTTGAGCTCTCCATTCCTTCTGCTACAACCTGGAAATCCCATGTAAAGGTTTGCATGATTTGAACTGCAGCATTGCAAAGCAGGATGATCGTTACTGCTTTGACGATAAACGCATACGCCCTTGACATCATAGAAACAAATGCGCGTTTAATGCTGGGCAAACGGTATTCGGGGAGCTCCATGATAAAGTAGGATCTAGAAGCTCCTCCCCTCGTAATCCTCTGCACGATAAGTGCACCTGTAATAATGATGGCAATCGCTACAAAATACATAGATGTTCCAATCCAAGCGGCATCCTTAAAGAACACACTGGTAAAGAGTGCGATGATCGGCAGCTTAGCGCCGCAGGGCATAAAAGGCGTTAGCATGGCTGTAGTTCTCCGCTGGCGTTCGTCACGAATCGTTCTCGATGCCATGACTCCGGGGATTCCGCATCCGGTTCCAATAACCATCGGAATGATTGACCTGCCTGAAAGGCCTACCTTTTTAAGATGGCGGTCCATCACCACGGCAACACGCGCCATATACCCGCAATCTTCCAGGAGTGCCAAAAGGAAAAACATGACCATAATTAAAGGAAGGAATCCGACAACGGCACTGACGCCGCCAATGATGCCATCCAGCAGTAAGGAGCTTAATACCGGTGATACGCCATTACCCAATGCCCCTTCTACGTAAGCATAAAACCCGTCGATATAACCGACCAATAAATCGGCCAGTGCAGGACCCAGCGTATTTTGTGATAAGTAAAAGACCATATAAATTACGGCTGCAAAAATGGGAATACCCAGTACTTTATGCGCTATGATACGGTCGAGAGCGTCTTGCCTGGTTTGGTTGTGGCTTGCCACTTTACGTACTTCAACGTCTTTGACCAGTTTATCTACAAAAGCAAACCGTTCACGGTCAATCGCTTCAACGGCAGTTTTATCCGACATATTTGCACTGGCACCAACAAAAGGTGCGGACTGGCCTTTCCCACGAACACTAGAAGCAGCAGCAATCAGCTCGGTCAGGCCTTTGGCTTCCGTAGATATTGTTTCAACCACCGGGCATTTCAGTCTTTTCGAGAGTACCGCCCGGTCGATCACAATACCTTTCTTGCTAAGTAAATCACTCTTGTTCAGAGCAACGACAACAGGTATACCTAGTTCCTGCAGCTGTAAGGTAAAAAACAAACTTCTGCTCAGATTGGTAGCATCCACAATATTGATGATCACATCAGGGTTTTCATTCTTTACAAAATCTCTTGTGATGCTTTCCTCTGATGTAAAAGGCGACATGGAATAGGCCCCGGGCAAATCGACAACACGAATGTTGTATCCGTATTTGTTCAGCGCCTTCTTTACATCTCCTTCCTTCTTGGCAACAGTGACACCGGGCCAGTTACCGACATGCTCAACATTTCCTGTAATCGCATTAAACAATGTAGTTTTTCCGCTGTTGGGATTGCCCGCTAGTGCAATTTTCATAAAATCCTCCTTACGTAATAACGAGATTTTAATGCTTAGCCAACGCAAAGTGTAAAAAATATCCAGGCTTCTAGATAAGAATCGCCTTTGCTAAACCTTTGTCAATACTGTACCTTGCATTTTTTAAATTAATGATGTAATTATCTGCCAGAACAGTAATTACAGTCACTTTTTCACCCTCAAAGCACCCCAGTGTAAACAAAAAATCTTTCGTTCCTTCATCATGGGCATCAATCCCTTTGATAACATAAGGCAAATTTATATCGGCATGTGTAAGGTTTTGACGGTTCACAGCCTTTAAATCTCTGCCTGTCAACTTCTTGCTGAACATCCAATTGACTAAGGCTAATTCCATATTGACCTCCTGGCTAATTTCTTGTTACCCTATTTTTTCTTTGAAATGTTATCTAACCGGTTGCCTCCTTTTTTACTGTGAAACGAATTACCACAGCAATGAGAATGATTTTCAATATCAAGCCTATTATAAGGTGTTTTTCATAAATTTGTCAAGTATTTATCATAAAGAAAATGAAAAAATCTCGGGGTACATGTTTTTGTATTCTCTCTATACGAAGAAAATGATTTGAATACGCTACACAAAAAAATTAGGAGACGGTTTTGGCCGTCCCCTTTTCATTTGCTTATCTATGCCCCCTTTTTACATCTTTAAGTTCATAAAAGATGCTCACTGCGACACTCCCTTACAAAAGTATATTACGGTTTTTCATTCCAGTTAATTTTATCGTTGCAGCCTGACAAAGAGCAGTTTGAACAGTTGAATGAGAACCAGTGGGATAAAAGACAGGGCGACTATTGTGGAATGCTGATTCGCGGTAAGGGGAGTTACTTCAAACACGCCCATCACCGGTGGGTACGTCAGTACAGCCCGCAACAGCAGATAGCCGATGAGTACAGCTGCCCAAAGGAAACGGTTAGAAAAAACGCCTATTTTAATAATAGACTCTTTGGAGCGGGAGTTGAACCCGTGAATCAGGCGAGTCAGGGAAAGGGTCGCAAAGGCCATTGTTGTGGCAATACCGGTATTTCCTGTACGCAGTCCAAGATGAAAGGCGATAATCGTGCTCAGTGCAATTAAAACTCCCTCACTGATAATCTCTGCAGCAAATGTTTTGTTTAAAATAGGCACATTCACATTGCGGGGCTTCTCATTCATCAGGTGTCGGTTGTGGGGCTCAAGGCCGATGGCGATTGCCGGCAGGCTGTCGGTAATCAGGTTAATGAAAAGAAGGTGGACGGGAGCAAAGGGGACAGGCAGCGCTCTGACGGATGCGTAAAGCACGGAGAGAATACCTGCGGTGTTGCCGGAAAGCAGAAATTTGATGGAGTTTTTGATGTTGGCATAAATACTGCGACCGGTCGAGACGGCATCAACAATGGTGGAAAAATTGTCATCCGCCAAAACAATTGCCGCCGCTTCTTTGGCTACCTCGGTCCCCGTAATTCCCATGGCAATGCCGATGTCTGCCTGTTTAAGCGCCGGAGCGTCATTCACGCCATCTCCCGTCATCGCTACCACGTGCCCTTCCTGCTGCCAGGCCCGTACAATACGGATTTTATGTTCCGGGGAGACGCGGGCAAAGACAGCAATTCTTTTAACTTGTTCCCGCAGTTCTTCATCACTGACGGCTTCCAGTTCAGAGCCTTCCATGGCGCCGAATTCTTCGGTGAGTATACCAATTTGCCGGGCGATGGTGGATGCGGTTACTTTGTGGTCTCCCGTAATCATCACAGGACGGATACCGGCACGGATACTGTTGGCCACCGCTTCAGCCGATTCAGGCCGCGGCGGGTCCATCATGGCAATAAGCCCGACAAAAACCAGATTATTCTCATCTTCCAGGTCGATGGCATCATCGGCGACTTCTTTATAGGCAAACGCCAGCACCCGCAGGCCGCTTTCTGAGAATTCACGGTTCACGCGCTTTATTTCAGCGGCATGTTCTTCGGTAAAATCAATTACACCGGATGAGGTGTCAAAACGGGTAACCCTCGACAACATTACATCTACGGCACCTTTAGTAATAAGGAAGGTAAAATTTTTAACACGGTTTACCGTACTCATCAGTTTACGGTCCGAATCAAAGGGAATTTCCCCAATCCGCGGGTTTTCCCTACGGATATCCAATTCATCCAGGCCGTAAATTTCCCCAAGGTTGACCAGGGCCACCTCGGTGGGGTCCCCC
Source organism: Bacillota bacterium (assembly GCA_033549345.1). Lineage (GTDB taxonomy): Bacteria > Bacillota > Dethiobacteria > Dethiobacterales > Dethiobacteraceae > JAWSUT01. Next base: position 10,514 of record JAWSUT010000049.1, read on the forward strand.
ATTTCTTTTTTTTCGATGGTAACGGCGTCGTTGCAGAGCAGGGCCATTAAAACCAGTTTTCTTTCCAGCCCTTTTTGGGGATTTAGCTCTGTAGATTCCAGCACATCTTTATCCACATATACTTTCTTCACAGTCATTTTGTTTTGTGTTAGTGTCCCTGTTTTATCCGAACAGATCACAGACACGCTGCCAAGACTTTCTACTGCATGGAGTTTGCGCACTATTGCATTTTTTTTTGCCATTTTCTGAGTGCCCAAAGCCAGGACAATGGTGACAATGGATCCTAACGCCTCGGGAATTGCCGCCACCGCCAGTGAAACTGCAAACAGGAAGGAAGTGACCAATTCACCCCCACGCAGCAGGTTAAGTGTAAAAACCAGCGTTGAAATGACCATCACCACGGCAGCAAGCTTTTTCCCGAAGACATCCAGACTTTGTTGTAGGGGCGTCTTTTTTTCTTTTGCACTATCAAGAAGTTGGGCAATTTTTCCGATTTCCGTATCCATACCGGTCTGGGTGACAACAGCCACAGCTCTGCCGTACGTAACAAAACTGCCTGAAAAGACCATGTTTTTTCTGTCGCCGATCGGCACATTTTCTCCGTCAATGGGCTCTGTTACTTTTAAAACACTGACCGACTCACCGGTCAGTGAACTTTCATTGACCTGAATGCTGTGGGATTCAATAACACGGCCGTCTGCACTGACAAAGTCCCCTGCTTCCAGATGGAGAATATCGCCGGGGACAAGTTCGCGAGAAGGGATTTCCAGCTTATTATCGTTGCGCGTGACTTTGGCCACCGGTGAAGAAAGTTTCTTCAGGCCTTGCAGAGACTGCTCCGCTTTAAGATGCTGCAACGTGCCCAGCATGGCATTAAGTATAACTACGGCCAAAATCACAAGCGTGCTTTCAAATTTGCCGAGAAATGCGGAAATGATGGCAGCAGCTACGAGAATAACAACCAGTAAATCTTTAAACTGTTCAAAGAAAATCTCAACCGGACCCTTTTTCTCAACTTCCACCAGTTCGTTTGGGCCGTATTCTTCACGCCTTTTTTCTGATTCAGCGCCGGACAGACCCTGCTCCGTCACATTCAGCATTTTCAGTACATCTTCTTTTTTGAGACGATACTGTTCCTGCATCCGATTTTCCCCCCGTCACGAGAACTTTTTCTTATTTTGATAGAAACCCGGTTTTTCTACACGCTTTTTCTGCGGACAGCGTCCGGTTTTTCCAGGCTTACTAACAAAAAGACTCCGCAGCTTCCCTGCAGAGTCTCACATGGCCGGTGAAAGCCTTCAAAGCCGGGATTCACATCCGCGTTGTCGACTTTGAATTCCGCCAGGACGGCGGACAGTTACTCCCTCTGAACCAATCTAACTGTAATCGTACTATGGATGGCAAATGATGTCAACAGGCATTAATTAAGACCTAATTAGTGTTTTAAACTCTTGTAAAACCTTATTTTACCCTGCTTTTTGATACTGCAGACCTCTCAATTTGATGTACAAACCGTAGAGTCGCAAGCGTAATACTCGATACCCCCTGGCAGTTCAGTCCACGTTATTGACCAGATCATAGGCCCGGACTCGCGACTCTCACGGTAAGCTTCAGTACATCACAGTACCGTATACTTAATGGAGCTTATCCTTTCTACTAACATACAGGTTGCCCAAAGTATCCAACATAGCCGCAAAAACATGTCGTTCGTTTTCGATACCCATACCTTTTAGCTGATCAAGCAACCATTCTTTTGTCAATTTGTTCTCTTCGAGGTTTTCTTCAACAATATTACCGTCTTCTATCAGGATAGAAGGGAAACCCTCATACTGAGTATTCAACTGTAGGTCACTGGGACGCATAGGCCTGTTGAATCCAGCTTGATGTGTCAGCCAATCTAACCTATAATCCAAGTATATTTGTCGGAAATGACGCCTAATAAG
>JAWSUT010000050.1:0-11938 GCA_033549345.1 Bacillota bacterium
TTACAAATCTTTAAGACAAAAGCATTCCCCGACAGTTTTCATTGGATATTACCGTCAAAGATTGGCGGAATCAACAATCAGGGAAATGGCCGACATATATAATGTGTCCAAGTCTGCTATGTCGATTCGGCTTGAAGATTTGAACTTGTTGCTCCATTAAACCCGGAGAATTCTAAGCTTAAGGATTCTCCATATATTTTACCCCTATGTTCGCAAGTTCGCTAACATAGGCACAACAAAACGGAGGTATTCCTATGCAAACAAATACGGTAAAGCGAATGAAGCCCTTCGGACACAAGTATCAAAAAAAGCGATTACCATGTCCAGCTTGTGGTTTCGGTCGGCTGATTGACGCTGAGCAGAATACACATTCAGAGTTGCACGTGATGGAAAAGAATGACCCCTGGAAAGCGGACTACTACACTAAATGCTACCACTGCAAAGCAGAAGTCGGATTGAGAAAAATTGAATAACCACTGAGTACCTTGTACTGAGCACGACGCAAATGCCGCTATAAGCGGCAGAGATTAAATATGACGGACGAGCCTGACAAGTAGCTGTAAAGCTATGCGTTTAGGCTCGTTCTTTGCTTTGTAGTTGCTTGATCAGGCTCCGAAAGGAGCCAAACAATGAAAATCAATTACAAAGATGCAGACGGTAAAACCATTGAGTTGGAAGTATCCGAGGAAGTCGGAACCTTCTACTTGGAATCCGTGGCAGCAGAGAAGAGCAACGACCGGCGCAATAGCCGTCCTGACCGCCACACCCAATTAAGCACTTTTACCTATGAGGACGTGCGCTTCTTTTCTGACGGTACAGACTTACTTGCTGATCTTATGAGTTCTGAAGCAGTCAGCCATGCCATGTCGCAGCTGACAGAACGCCAGAAGTACCTTATTCAAAAGTGCTGTATTGAGAGCTGGTCATATACAAACCTCTACCTTTTCCTTTAATAAGCGGACATGTAGTGACCGCTTATAGCGGTTCATTATCCACTAAAATTAAATCAGAAGCATAAGAAGAACTTTTTCTAAAAGATAGCCGAAAGGCTCCCGTTTAAAAAAAACGGCGAGTTTTTTGGCTGATAGTTATGCCCTTTTCTCGCTGGAGAAAGGGGCTAATTTTATGCCAAAGAGTGACAATCAACAGCCAAAGATTCAGCCTTACATCAAAATTGACGGAAAGAAAGTCTATGTTACAGAAGAAGTCTACCGCGCCTACAAACGCCCGGCCTGGGCAGAACACAAGCGCAAAGAACGTGAGAAACGCTGCATTATTAGTGATGGTAAAGGCAGAACAAAACGCTGCACTGAAGATTGCAGTAAGTGTGGTAAACAGCGGACAGGCAGTGCTCTATCACTAGAAAGATTTAAAGAAGAAGGTTTTGAGATAACCGACCCCATTGACATTGCCGAGCTTATTGCGGACAAGCTGCTTCTCGAAGAGCTGTATGCAGCATTAAAAGAACTGGACCCGGAAGAACACTCCCTTATAGATGCGCTCTTCTTCAAAAACCACACTGAGCGGGATTATGCCGCAGACATTGGCTTGAAACGCCAAAGCGTGAATAAGCGCAAGAAAAAAATCTTAGAAAAGCTGCGTGTGATTATGGAAACAAAAAAATAAAACTCCTTCCTTGGTTGCCAAACCTCCCCTTGCTGTCCTGTGAATGGTGAGGGGAGAACAATTTCCCCCGGAAACGGAGGTAGCTATATGCAAACAAAGGCAAACAACACGGACGCAGAACTGCGAGATCCCGAGTTTAATGAAGAACTTGCCGGTATTCTTGCCGCGATAAGTGTTGTGTCAAAACGTCTCGCTAAGAAGCTGCTCGCACTTCAACAGCAAGACGTATCCAAGGGGGAAGGAGAGAAACCAGATGGGCAAGATGAGTGAATTATCCATTGTGGTAACAGAACTGCGAAATGCTGCTCAAGCACTCATAAGTACAGCAGACTCTCTCGTTGACTTATTTTCCGGCAGCGGCGGTATCCAGGAAGAAGAACAGCCTGAGACAGAATCTTCTCCGCCGGAAGAAAAGCCTCTCACCCTAGAGGCCGTCAGAGCTATTCTTGCAGAGAAGTCCCGCAACGGCCACACCGCAGAAATTAAGGCTCTCCTGGAAAAGCATGGGGCAGAAAAGCTTAGTGAGATTGATCCGGCACAGTATCCTGCGCTACTTGCAGAAGCGGAGGAATTAGGGAATGGGTAAACATGCACTTCTTTCTGCTTCCTCAAGCCACCGCTGGCTTAATTGCCCGCCTTCCGCAAGGCTATGCGAGCAGTATGAGGATAGGGGCAGCAATTACGCAGCCGAAGGAACAGATGCCCATACCTTAGGTGAGTTCAAATTAAAAGCCGCTTTAGGCATAAAAGCTAAAGACCCCACCGCTGGCCTTACCTACTACAACGAAGAAATGGAAGAATGCGCTATCGGGTATGCAGCCTATATTCTAGAGCTTTTAGAAAAGGCAAAGCAGGAATGCGCCGACCCAATAATTCTTATTGAACAGCGTCTTGATTTCTCCAAATATGTCGAAGGCGGCTTTGGCACCGGCGACTGCGTCATTATCGCCGATGGGGTTCTCCACATTGTGGATTATAAACATGGCCAAGGTGTTTTAGTGGAAGCGGAAGACAATCCACAAATGAAATTGTACAGTTTGGGCGCATTAGAACTTTTCGATGGCATCTACGATATCAACACAGTTTCTATGTCCGTTTACCAGCCCCGCAGGGACAACATCAGCACCCATACTGTTTTCAAAGAGAGCCTGTATCAATGGGCGGATGAGGTTTTGAAGCCTACTGCTGAACTTGCTTATGCTGGGGATGGTGAATTCAAATGCGGCGAGTGGTGTAGATTCTGCAAAGCGAAACACGAATGCCGAGCCAGGGCCGAGTACAATATGGAGCTGGCCCGCTATGACTTTAAACTGCCGCCGCTTTTGGAAGATGGAGACGTTGAAGCCATCCTCGGTAAAATTGACGAACTGGTATCGTGGGCCTCTGACATCAAGGACTATGCCCTGCAAGCTGCGCTCGGCGGGAAACAGTGGCTTGGTTGGAAGTTGGTCGAAGGCAGGAGCAATCGCAGGTACATCAATGAAGATGCTATCGCCAAGGTAGTACATGAAGCTGGTTATGATCCTTACGAACGAAAGATAAAAGGCATCACCGTCATGGAAAAGACTCTCGGTAAAGCCAGATTTGCTGAACTGCTCGGCGGGCTTGTGGAGAAGCCACCGGGCAAGCCAACCCTTGTGCCGGAGAGTGATAATCGACCGGCTATGAATACCGCAATTAATGATTTCAAAGAAATTTAAGGAGGAATAATTATGTCGAAAAAAGTCAACCAAAACCCTATGAAGGTTATTACAGGTCCCAATACGCGCTGGTCTTATGCAAATGTATGGGAGGCAAAATCTATTAATGGGGGCACACCTAAATTCTCCGTATCCCTTATCATCCCTAAGTCCGACACTCAAACTTTAGCTAAAATCAAAGCCGCCATTGAAGCTGCTTACCGTGAGGGCGAATCAAAGCTAAAAGGAAATGGTAAAACTGTGCCTCCTCTAACCGCTATTAAAACACCATTACGCGATGGAGATGCCGAGAGGCCAGATGACCCAGCTTACGCCAATGCCTATTTTATTAATGCTAACTCCGCTACTGCACCGGGCATTGTTGATGCCGATCTTCAGCCTATCCTTGAACGTTCGGAAGTTTACAGCGGAGTATACGGCAGAGCCAGTATTAACCTATATGCATTCAATAGCAATGGCAATAAGGGGATTGCTTGCGGCCTTAATAATCTGCAAAAAATTCGTGATGGTGAGCCCCTTGGTGGCAAGACCAGAGCGGAGGATGATTTTGACACCGACCCCGATGAGGACTTCCTTTCCTAATTTACACCTACGGGCAGCGAGGCTTATCTTCGCTGCCCTAAATCTATACAAGGAAAGGAGCGTTTAATGAAAACATTAGAAATTGATATTGAGACCTTCAGTAGTGTAAACCTTGCTAAGTCCGGCGTTTACCGCTATGTCGAAGCTGAGGATTTTGAGGTATTATTATTTGCTTACTCCGTTGATGGCGGCGAGGTTCAGGTGGTTGATCTTGCTTGTGGAGAAAAACTGTCGGAAGAAATTATAAATGCTCTTACAGATCTTAACGTAACAAAATGGGCATTTAATGCCAACTTTGAACGAATCTGCCTGTCGAGATGGCTGGGCCTGTCTACAGGATATCTGGACCCAAAATCTTGGCGATGCACCATGGTCTGGTCAGCCTATATGGGACTTCCCTTATCGTTAGAAGGTTTAGGCGCAGTATTAGGGCTGGAGAAACAAAAGCTGATAGAGGGCAAGGATTTAATTCGTTACTTTTGCACTCCATGCAAACCCACTATTTCTAATGGTCAAAGAAATCGAAACCTGCCAATACATGCTCAAGATAAGTGGTCGGCATTTAAAGCATATAACCGCCGGGATGTGGAAGCTGAAATGTCCATTCAGGCGAAACTAGCGAGGTTTCCTGTGCCGGAGAATATTTGGGATGAATACCATCTCGACCAGGAAATTAATGACCGGGGTGTGGCTTTGGATTTAGAGTTTGTAAATCGCGCTATCAAAATAGATGAACGCTCCCGCTCTGAATTGTTTGGAAAAATGAAGTTGTTAACTGATCTTGATAACCCTAATTCTGTGCAGCAGTTAAAAGAGTGGCTGGCTGACAAAGGCCTTGAAACAGAAACTCTCGGCAAAAAAGCTGTATCAGAGCTGCTAGAGACTGCAATAGAACCCCTTGGTGAGGTACTGTCACTCCGTCAACAATTAGCAAAATCATCGGTAAAGAAATATCAAGCAATGGAAAACGCTGTTTGCCCTGATGGTCGTGCTAGGGGAATGTTTCAATTTTACGGAGCAAATCGGACGGGCAGGTTTGCTGGGAGATTAATACAATTACAAAACCTGCCTCGTAACCAAATGCCTGATCTTGCACAAGCAAGAAGCCTGGTGCGTTCCGGTAATTTTACAGCTTTGGAAATGCTCTATGATTCCGTGCCGGAGGTATTGTCGGAGCTTATACGTACCTCTTTTATTCCCAAGGATGGCTGCAAATTTATCGTGGTTGATTTTTCTTCAATTGAGAGAATTGTTTTAGCTTGGCTTGCAAGTGAAAAATGGGTGCTTGATGCCTACAAGGCAAAAAAGGACTTATATATAGCCACGGCAAGCCAAATGTTCCAAGTGCCTATTGAGCAGATAGATAAAAAAGATCCATTGAGACAAAAAGGTAAAGTAGCAGATTTAGCCTGTGGTTACGGCGGCTCAGTCGGAGCCTTAAAAGCAATGGGCGCTCTGGAGATGGGTTTAAGTGAAGATGAGCTTAAGCCCCTGGTTAACTCTTGGCGCTCGGCTAATTCAAACATCGTGCGCTTCTGGTGGGATGTTGACCGGGCGGCAATAAAGGCAGTTAGGGATCGGACCACAACAGAAACACACAATATTCGCTTTTCCTATCAGAGCGGAATGCTCTTTATAACCCTTCCCTCTGCCAGACGCCTTGCCTATGTAAAGCCGCGAATCGGAATTAACCAGTTTGGCTCAGATTGCGTGACTTACGAAGGTGTCGGAGCAACGAAAAAATGGGAGCGGCTACAATCCTACGGTCCTAAATTTGTAGAGAATATCGTGCAAGCTCTTAGTCGTGACCTCCTCTGCCATGCCATGCAGAATCTACGGCATTTTCCTATTGTAATGCACATCCATGATGAAATTGTTATTGAAGCCGAAAACCAAATAACCACCGAAGATATCTGTCAAATAATGAGCCAAACCCCATCCTGGGCGAAAGGGCTTTTATTGAGAGCGGACGGTTATGAAACCGGCTTTTATAAAAAAGACTGATTTTTTTAGTTGCCAAACCTCTTTTACTGTCCTGTGGGTAGTAAGGGGCTAAAGCCCCTAATAAAAAAGAGGAGGCAAGTCCTATGTTTTATGTAAAAGAAAAAATCAGTCCTACGGTTGATATAACCGTAGAGCTCCACGATGACAATGTGTTTTGTATTTGCCCCGGCTGTGGGTGCGAGGTGGAGATTGACCTTGCAGAATTATTTAGCGATGGCGAAAGTGACCTCTACGGGACGGCTGTTTACTGCCCAAATTGCAGTAAATCAAAATTAGGGAGATACAAAAAAGTGGGGGCTGGCCTATGAGTATCAATAAAGTAAATTCCGAAGGCTACTATGACCCCACTCCCTATGAAGCGCTAACAAATGTTATTAGGGAAGAAGAAATAAAAAAGAAGTATCTCCCCCTTGTATATATAGCGTCTCCTTTTGCTGGTGACACAGAAAGAAATATGGAACGGGCCCGGGGATACTGCAGGCTTGCTGTTAGCAAGGGATGTATCCCCCTAGCGCCGCACCTGCATTATCCGCAATTTATGGATGATGAGGACAAAAAGGAGCGGGAATTAGGGCTTAGCTTTGCCCTTATTCTTCTCGGCAAATGTGATGAATTATGGGCATTCGATAAAATTTCTCAGGGAATGGCACAGGAAATAGCCAAGGCCAAGAAACGCGGTATGCCTATCAGATACTTCAATTATAAGTGCGAGGAGGTTACGGGATGACTGAACTTATTGCTATCAACTACAAAAATGAAAAACCAACAGTCAGCGGACGTGAACTCCATTTGGCGCTGAGTGTTGAAACACGATATAACGATTGGTTTATAAGAATGTGTGAATACGGCTTTATACAAGGAAAAGACTATTACTCAATTTTGAGTAATAGGTCTGATGGGCTCCCAGGAAAACAGCGGACCGACCACCAGCTTTCTATCCCGATGGCTAAGGAAATCTGTATGCTTCAACGTTCCGAAAGAGGTAAACAGTTCCGGCAATATTTTATATCAGTTGAAGAAGCATGGAACGACCCTGATACTGTCATAGAACGTGCTCAAGCCATACTTCGCAGACGTGTAGAAGATGCCGAAAGACGTATTTTCGGATTGCTTGAAGAGAAAGAAAGTCTCGAAATTGCCCTTAATGAATCGCTCAAGTTTTACACGGTGGCTAAATACAACAAGGTATTCAAACAAAACTGGACCATGACCGAGTGTCAACGCATTGGAAAACAGCTCTCGGCATTTTGCCGGGCTCGTGCCATAGAGATACGTCCTTGCCAAACCAACGATGAGCGCTTTGGCACAGTAAATAGTTATCCCCTCACTGCTTGGGATGACTTCTTAGGCGGCAGTAAAGCAAACCGGGGTGCCAGCCATGCGTGAACTAAAAATAGCCTACGGCAATAGCCGCTTCGCTAAGAAATGGTCAAACAAGACCATTACCTTCGATGAGCTTTGCAAACGCCTGGAAAATACTGTACGCACCTCAGAGACGGTGGAGGAATACCCCCATCTTCCCAAAAAAGAGCGGGACGGGGTCAAGGACAAGGGCGGCTTTGTCGGGGGCTGGCTTAAAAATGGCAGGCGCAAGCGGGAAATGGTGGACTGCCGCTCGATGCTGACCCTTGATGGGGATAAAGTTGCTAAGGATTTTATCAGCCATTACGAAAGGGACAACAAATACACTTTCTGCCTCTACTCCACTCATGGGCATACACCGGAGGAGCCAAGGCTTAGGATTATTATTCCCCTTACCCGGGACATAACTTCAGACGAATACGCAGCGATTACCCGGTACTATGCAGCTGACTGGGAAATTGACCAGTTTGATGAATGCTCCTATAGACCTCATCAGTTAATGTACTGGCCTACAACACCATCCAACGGCGAGTATATATTCAAGCGATTAGATGGCCAGTGGCTGGACCCGGATAAATATTTGGCAGAGCACCCGAACTGGCGAGACTGCTCTCAGCTTCCCACTTCTTCACGGGAAAGTGCAGTAATCAGCCATGAAATTAAACACCAAGCTGACCCACTCTCAAAGGATGGAATCATTGGAGCCTTTAACAATGCCTACTATCCTATTCAAACTTTAATAGAGTCGGAACTCTCCGATATATATGAGCCTGCTGAAGGTGGACGTTACGGTTATATCCCAGCTGACAGTACAGCGGGCGTGGTGGTTTATGACGACAAGTTCGTTTACTCAAATCATGCCAGCGATCCTGCATATGCCCAGCTCCTTAATGCCTTTGACTTATATCGGGTTCACCGCTTTGGCCATCTGGAGGAAACAAAAAGTGTAAAAGCGATGCTTGATTACGCCCAAAATGATGAAGCTGTGAAAAGATGGCTGGCAAAAAAGCGGACGGAAAAAGCAAAAGAAGAATTTGACGCAGTTATCTCTAGTGATGATAATTGGCAATCGCAGCTGGAGGTCGAGAAGAATGGCAAGGTTAAGGACACCCTCGATAACCTGGTAATCATCTTGGACAACGACCCGAATGTGGCTGTCGTGGGCTATAACGAACTTAAAAGCAGCCTGGATTTTCTCGCCAAGCCTGTGTGGGAGCCTATTAAATACCCAAGCTGGACCGATAATGACACATCCCAGCTGCGAGTTTATTTAAGCAATATTTATGGCATCTATTCGCCGAACAAGACCCAAGATGCGTTAAATATGGTGGCGGCGAAACGCAAACACCATCCCATTCGCAAATACTTAAAGTCCCTACCCCCTTGGGATGGATCTCCTCGAGTAGAAACATTGCTCATTGACTACTTAGGTGCTGATGACACTTCCTACGTAAGAGCTGTGACCCGAAAAACCATTGTGGCAGCAGTGGCTCGAGTTTTTGTACCGGGTATTAAATTTGACAGTGTACTGGTGATGGACGGGCCTCAGGAAAAAGGTAAAAGCACATTGTTTAATAGGCTTGCCGGTGATGAATGGTTTAATGATGGCCTTACCCTTACGGATATGCAGGATAAAGCCGGTGCTGAAAAACTACAAGGGTACTGGATTTTAGAAATCGGCGAATTAACCGGAATGCGAAAATCGGATATTGATAGTGTGAAATCCTTTATCAGCAGGCGTGATGATAAGTATCGAGCCAGCTATGGGCGTGTGGTGGAAAGCCATCCTCGCCAATCAATAATCGTGGCCACGGTCAACAGCACAGGTGGGTTTCTACGGGACCCTACAGGCAATAGGCGATTCTGGCCCGTAAAAACTCCCGGCGGAACGAAAAAACACTCTTGGGACATTACCGAAGAAGACGTAAAGCAGATATGGGCGGAAGCCCTGGTTTTATGGAAACAAGGCGAGAAACTATATCTGGAAGGTTCTGTTAAGGAGAGTGCTGTAAGAGAACAAAATGCCGCGCTTGAAACCGACCCAAGAGAAGGAATGGTGCGTGATTACCTAGAGAGGCTTTTACCCGAGAATTGGGCTGATTACGATATCGGGGCAAGAAGGTCATTCTTACATGGGACTGACTTTGGAAAGCCTGAGGAAGGCACGGTTGAAAGAGAGTTTGTATGTCCTATGGAAATATGGGCTGAATGTTACGCTAAGGATCCCGCTCTCATTAAAAAGGCGGACAGCTACGAAATTGGGGTAGTGCTTCGGAAGCTGGGATGGATATCAACGGAATCGCGAAAGCGCATACCGATTTATGGGCAGCAACGCATGTGGGAGCGTGACAAGAATTAAAACCTGTCACAACCTTAAAAACCCATTAGCCATGGGGTTTACAGGGTATGGTGTGACAAATATGACAGGATTACCCTATATATATTATGAGATATTTACTATATACACTATAGGGTCTATATAGCCCTATGTATTATATATAGAAACCTTGTCTCCGTTGTCATACCTGTCACAAATTATTGGAGGCACTTATGAGGGAAAAAGCATTAGAGCGAAAACTGGCAAATGCGGTTAAAGCAGCGGGAGGAATTGCACCTAAGCTTATCTGCCCAGGATTTGATGGGATGCCAGACCGCCTTGTGCTTTTACCGGAAGGTAAAATAGCTTTTGTGGAAGTGAAAGCTCCGGGAATGAAACCCCGTCCACTACAAGAAGCAAGGCACGAGCTGCTCCGGCAGCTTGGCTTTAAAGTATATGTTTTAGATGATGAAAAGCAAATACATGAGATTTTGGGAGGTGATGCCAGATGAAGTTCATACCACACGATTACCAGCGGTATGCAACCGGGTACATTGAAAAAAGCCCAATTGCAGCGGTATTTTTGGATATGGGCTTAGGTTAGGAAAGACCGCCCTTACACTAACAGCTTTAAATAACCTTCTGTTTGACAGGTTTGAGATACACAAAGTCCTGGTTATAGCGCCTTTGCGGGTTGCCAGAGATACCTGGCCTGCAGAAATAGAAAAATGGGATCACCTCCAGGGACTAATATATTCCATTGCCCTTGGCACTGAAGCAGAGCGCAAGGCGGCACTAATGAAAAAAGCAGATATTTACATCATCAATCGTGAAAATGTTAAGTGGCTGGTGGAAGATAGCTCTCTCCCCTTTGACTTTGACACTGTGATTGTAGACGAGCTCTCATCCTTTAAGAATCACCAAGCAAAACGCTTCCGGTCGCTGATGAAAGTCCGACCCCGGGTCAAAAGAATCATCGGTCTTACCGGCACACCGGCAAGTAATGGTCTGATGGATTTATGGGCTGAGTTTAGATTGCTGGACTTGGGCCAGAGGCTGGGGAGGTTTATCGGCAGATACCGAGAGGACTACTTTGTACCGGATAAACGAAACCAGCAGATCATATTTTCCTACAAACCAAAACCCGGTGCGGAAGATGCCATCTACCGGCTCATTTCAGATATTACTATCAGCATGAAGGGTTCAGACTATCTTAAACTTCCGGATTTGGTTACAAACGAAGTGCTAGTCAAGCTTTCTGAAAAGGAAATGGAAACCCTTGATGCCATGAAGCGAGATTTAATAACAACCATCAAGGGTGAGGAAATTACAGCAGCAAATGCTGCAGCCTTATCGGGAAAGCTTCTGCAGATGGCTAATGGCGCAGTCTATGATGAGCAGGGCGCAGTGGTTCATATACACGACCGCAAGCTGGATGCTTTAGAGGATTTAATCGAAGCTGCCAATGGTAAACCGGTTTTAATTGCTTACTGGTTTAAACATGATCTAGCCCGAATAAAGAAGCGATTTTGTATTGAAGCCCTAGATAGCACTGATTCGATAAAAAGATGGAATAACGGTGAAATCCCTGTAGCAGTCGCCCATCCTGCTTCAGCGGGGCATGGACTGAATCTGCAAATCGGCGGCTCTACCCTTATCTGGTTTGGTCTGACTTGGAGCCTGGAGCTTTACCAGCAAACCAATGCCCGGCTTTGGCGGCAAGGGCAAAAGGATACTGTGGTTATTCATCACTTAATAGCTAAAGGCACAATAGATGAGCGAGTGATGAAGGCCCTTAGAAATAAGGATAATACCCAGGCAGCACTAATCGATGCAGTCAAGGCTATTTGGCGGGAAGGAGGAAAATCGCATGAACGATTTATACGAGAGACTGGCAAACGCCATCGTCTTTCAGGCGGTTAGGGACTACCGCAATACACTGAAAATGCTAAAAAAGCATCCTAAGAATGGGTCTGCCTTATATACTAAACGGGAAGTTGAGCGTTTCTTCCGCTCCAACTGGTACACAACACTTACTGCAGTTGACCCGGAGATGCTTATAGAAAAACTTAAGGGGGAGGTTATATGACAGTAAAAGAATATCTCGGACAAGCTTACCGCCTTGACCAGAGGATAAATAGTAAACTTGAACAAGTGGCTTCACTAAATGAGCTTGCTATGAAGGCTACGTCCACCCTGACAGGTATGCCGAAGAATCCTAGCCGGGCAACTTCCAAAATGGCGGATGCAGTGGCCAAAATCATAGACCTACAACCTGAATTCCCGCGATTTTATACCTATGCCGGTGGCTCCACTCCGAGCAGCCGGTAGAGCTCGAGCTGCTTTT
>JAWSUT010000051.1:0-11635 GCA_033549345.1 Bacillota bacterium
TTCCTGTTCAGTTTTCAAAGAGCAAAACTCTTTACATCCTTGCCGCTTCCGCAGCACGGAATCTCATCTTAACATATCAAGGTACCATTTTAAGAACCTTTTTCTGATAAGATATGCGATTCAGTGTTGCGACCATTCCGGCCGCGACAAGTATGTATGCCTCTTTCGGCAGGAACTTTATTATACCATGTTTATGGCCGCTTTGCAACAAACATATTTTGGTATTTATCGTTCCATTCCCGATGTAGGGCTTTGTAGCAGGCCGCCCTTAGCGGCACAAGACATATCTTATCATGTTCCGTTATCCATGTCAACAAGCCATTTAAAGGGTGCTATCCCATTCCAATCCAGGCTGTCCGGACCCGGTAGCCATAGGCGGTAATTAATTTACGTGATAAGGATATCATATCAGCCAAAGTGGGGAAAAGTAATTAAAAAAATATGAAAACTCACAAACAATCTAAAAAGGATGTGACATAATGCTTCGCTTCTGGCGTGGATTTTGGCTTGTAGCGTACCCAAAGATTTGGATAGCTTCGACCATCCCGATGCTCGTGGGCACGGCACTGGCCTATGGTATGACCGGCCGTTTTAATTTATATTGGTTCATTGTAGCCCTAATCGGCCTCTATATCATTGAAATCGGTAAAAATGCGGCAAATGACCTGGTGGATTACCGCAGCGGGGCGGATTTAGCAGTGGCGCCTGAAAACCGGACACCGTTTAGCGGGGGCAGAAACCGTGCCCTTGTAAACGGGCAGGTCAGTGTAAATGAGGCTGCGCTGATCACTATCATTACTCTGTTTGTCGGCGGCCTCTTTGGGATTTATATTTCACTCTTTCGTGAACCGATGATTTTCTGGATTGGCAGCAGCGGTTTATTTTTTGCAGCGGCATACAGCCTGCCACCTTTTAAACTCGCTTACCGCGGTCTCGGAGAACTTGTAGTCGGCCTGACATTCGGACCCTTAATCGTCAGCGGTGCATTTGCGGTACAGACACATTTTCTTTCCACAGAAGTCATTTTGGTTTCCCTGCCGATTGGTTTTCTGATTACTAATATTTTATTTATTAACCAGTATCCTGACTATGAGGCTGATAAATTATGTAACAAACGTAACTGGGTAGTCCGCCTCGGCAAGACAAATGCTCTTAAAGTCTATATCGGCTTGTTTGTTCTGGCTTATCTTTCAATTATTCTCCTGTCTATGTGGACAAAAAACCCGTTCTGGCTTCTCTCCTTTGTCAGTCTGAGGTTAGTGATCCGCGCCGTCAGAGTAGCAGCCCGTTCATATAATGATATTCCCAACATTATCCCTGCCAATATTAATACATTAAAAACATATCAGCTCACAGGAGTGTCCATGGTGATTTCTGCGGTACTCGGGAGGTTTCTATGAAAAGGATTGTAAGTTGGCTCTTTGTTGTAAATGCGCTGCTGATTATTGTAATGGTTTGGTTTGCTATAGGTAACCGGCTGGCAACAGACCACGCAGTTGAACAGCCGCCTGATTTTGATGTACCGGTTCAGGAAGTTTTCCGGGATGATGTGATTCTGACAATGCTAATGCCCTACATTAATTCAGCCGTTACAGGCCGGTACGGAACGCAAAACAGTTATGCCCTGCAAACTGCCCCATATGCTATTCTCGGCATAACGCAACCCGACCCCAAGATGCAGCACACTTTTGAGGTTAAAGTAAACGTTCAACCATATGCCAATGCACATGTCACAGTCGGTGAGGACATTCTGACCTTCGAGGTGTCACCGGGTCGTATTTACCTCAAAGAGTTTCTGCATGTCAAAGACTACCCTTTACCTAAACATTTGCAGTAGTTCATAATTTTTTGAGTAACTTCTTTGACCAGCGACCCGCATAATGGAACATGAACATACCAATAGAGGCTGTCCCTAAAATATAAATACCGCTAAACGATCTGAGAATCCCCGGTGCAAGAGCAGCAATAATGACAGAAAACTCACCGCGCTGCCCCAGTGAAAAACCGGAACGCAATGCGCTCAGAGGAGTCAGGCCAAACATTTTCCCGCCGAAATACCCCACAAGCAGTTTGGCCACTACAGACCAAATTAGTAAAGTAAATAAGAGTCCCGGTAAGGGGAGCCCTTCCTGAAAAGTAATTGTGGTGCCAAACCAAAAGAAAAAGAACGGCAAAAACAAGTTGCGTACCGGCAAGACAATTGTATCGAGTTCATATGAACGGCCGGTTTCAGAAAGCATCATGCCTGCCAGAAATGCACCGAGAACCTCTGAGAGCCCCAGCATCACTGCAATACCGGCATAGGTCAGGGCAATTCCCACTGCAAAAAGCGGCATAAAATCTTCTTCGTAGTATTTTTCAATGAATCCGCCAATTTTACGAAAGCCAGATGTCCCAACGAGAATTCCACCGGCGATAAGCATAAACGTTTTTACAGCCAGCAGGGCAATTCCCTCACCAGAAAGAGACGCCCCCAACGCAAGGCTTGCCAGAACCGAGGCCAGAATCGGTGCCACCAAATCCTCAAAGATTAACAAAGCCAGAATAAATTCCGCCTCAGGTGCGGCAAGCCGTTTTTTATCCTCCAGTAATTTAATTGTGATGGACGAGCTGGTAGCATAGGCTACGCCCCCCACAACAAAGGCCTCAAGCCAGACAAGACCAAACAGCCTGGCAATGAACATGCCTGCGCCGAGGTTAAGTATGACGTCCAGCACACCGCCCAGCCAGACTTTTTTTGAAATATCCACCATCTTATGCAGGGGAAACTCAAGTCCCAACAGAAAAAAAAGCAGCACAATACCGATTTCAGCAACATGGTCCAATACTGCGAAATCCGCGGCAAGCAGCCCGCCCAGAGCGATTCCGAGAAGGATCAGTGCCGGTACAGCCGGTATCTTTACCTTGAAGCTGGCAAAGCTCAGGCCAAAGAAAATGACCAGCATCACACCGCCCACAAGTAAAAAAGGCCATTGCTCCAACATAAAAACACCCCTTACTCTTTACAGAGCCCCTGATCTTTGCATAAGGGCTCAAGGGCCCGCAGCTGCTCTCTCTTTCCCACAACCATTAACAGGTCATCCGGCAAAAGAAGCTCATCTGCCTTTGGGCTTACAATCATCTCTTCACCACGCTGAATCCCGATAATCGTAGCTCCTGTGGTTTCTTTGATTCTTGAATCTTTAATTGCCTGATTGGCCAGCTGAGAATCCTCCGTGATTTTGACCCACTCAATAAACAGCTTTTTCATCACGATCTCCATTTTCTCACTGCTGACCGGCTGATAATCTGCGCCAAGCAGGATTGCACCGACCCTGCGAGCTTCTTCATCACTCATTTCCAAAGTATAAAGCGGTTCATCCTCGTCTGGGCCGTCCATCAGATAGATCTCCCGCCGGCCGCTATGATGAATGATAATTACAAAGGTTTGCCCTTCAGCCGAGTTGACAGTATATTTTTTACCCACACCCGGCAAGTCAGCTTCTTTGATGAGCATATACACACCTGCCTTCATTTTTTTCTGGACTTACCTAAACAAGCTGGTAAAGCACCGCATCCTGATCTGTTTTTCTTTGCAATGCACCCAAGCCTTCGAGATACTTCAGATGTGCCAGGGCTTCCCCCGTGGCAAACCACTTCTGTGCGACGGGAAATTCTTCAAATGTATTGTAAGTCATGTCCCAGGTCATTTTGGCCGCCACCTGATACGCATTTAGCTCTTTCCCTCTAAGAATCTCCAGCACTTCATCTGAACGATGCCTGTGATGAACTTTAAGTTCCTCAATGCGTTTATGTAAATCCATAATAAGTGCCCGGTGACCCGGCAGCACCAATTTTACATCCAGTAAACTCACTCTATCCAGGCTGCAGAGAAAGTCATGCAGTGGATCGTATCTATCTGACCAAAGAGAAATGTTCGGTGTAATATCCTGTAAAACATGGTCGCCCGAAATAAGAATCTTTTTCTTCTTTTCATAAAGGCACATATGCCCGCGGGTATGTCCCGGTGTTTTGACACATGAAAAAGAGTAGTCACCCACAGTAAGCATGTCACCGTCTTCTACAATTGTAAACTCCACTTTTTCCATTGCCCTGTACTTGAATCCGGGATGCTTATGAATTGCATCCTGAAACACCTCTACAGGAAAACCCCCTGTCTTGGTAAAAACTCGCATTGCTTCCCAGTGGCTATCGTCTGTGTTGATAAGTTCCCCGTCTTCACGGCTGCAGTATGCAGTTGCACCCCGGCTGACCAAATCAGCAACAAGACCTGAATGGTCTGCATGCATATGTGTGATCAGGACATCCGTATTCTCCAGATCCACCTGTAACTCTGCCAAGCCGGAGAGGAGAATCTCCCGGCATTCAGACCTGTTAAACCCTGTATCAATGACCAGATTGCGACCGCGGCTCTGAAAGACGTAGCAGTTGAGAGATTTCAGCGGATTATTCGGTATGGGCACATCAATTTTATTCACACCGGGTTGAATTTCGGTTATCATCATGTTCACCATCCTCTGTTTAACAACAAGAAGAATCCTATGTACATAATTCGCAGTTCTTTCACGCTATTCCTTTTAATCCTGTTCAAAGTTCACACAGCAGGTGCAACTTTCTTCTGGAATCACTATACGGATAAAAGACTTCTATCAAAGGACGGCGTTGTGGATCTGCATTTCTGCGCAAATACAGGATGAGCATAAAGAAGCACTGATCCAATGACCAGTGCTTCTTTGTTTAGGGTGCTGTTTATTTCAGACCAGGTTGCCCCTGCTGAAAATCTCATCCGGATGAATTTCTCCGTTTCCACCCAGATAATGCAAAGGCATATCACCTTCTATCGTGACAACCTTTTGCTGTTTAATTGAATCTAAAATGCACATACAGACCCTTAAGTCACCAAACTCCATTTCCGGTGTCACACTGATTTGCTCAAGGCCGGTGAAAGAGTTATAGAAGTTAAGCAGTTCATTGTAAAACCCTTTTTGCACTTCATATGGGAATTGTTCGCTGCGGCCGTCATTATACGCGACGTTGATGACTCCCGCATCCCGCTCTTCAAGATAAATCATCCCGTCTGTGCCAAAGACGCGCAGGCCGGTTAACGGGCGCTGTGCATCCTGTCCGGCACAGAAAAATGAATACTGGCCGGTAACCCCATTTTCGAACTCCAGGTTGACATTGACAACAGAATACGGAGAAAATGATTCGTTCTGAGGGCGGCCGAAAGCATGCACCTTTGCCACACCGCCGAAAATGTGCTGCATTTCGGCAACATCATGAATTGCCATATCCGTAATGGCGCCACCGGGATATTCAGGATGCTGGCGCCACTCTGTGGCAGGAAATTTATCACCCAACATGTCTCTTGGGAAATCGGTTACACTGTTTAAAATAAAGTAGTAAATATCCCCGACCTTATTTGTGCGAACCAGGTCCCGGATAAAATCAGCTTCCTGGCTATATCGGCAGTTTTCGGCAATCATTACCGGAATGCCGTATTTCTTGGCCAGTACACGGGCATGAATTGCCTGATTCAGTGTGGGCGCAAGCGGTTTTTCACAAATAATGCCTTTACGCTGATTTGCCCATTCACTGGCAACCTGTTCAGTTACTTCATAATTTAGCTCGATGGGTACCATGATATCCACAAGGTCCAGATTGGCTTTTTTAATCATTTCCCTGTAGTCTGTATACACATTTGCTTCATTTATGTTCAGTTTGCCTGCCCAGTTCAGAGCCTTTTGCTTGTCAATATCACAAAGCGCTGTAATTGCATACTGCTCTGCCAGACTGCTAAAAGCGGGGTAATGCAGACGTTCAAATGCCATGCCGGTACCGATAATGCCTACTTTTAGTTTTTGCATACTTCTGCCCTCCTGTTATTTTATTTAGCATGTGCATTACCTATATCTTTATATGCAATATGGCGTGCAGCAGGGAACAGTTTCCTTAGAACGCTTTACGTGAGCAGGAAAAGAGGCAGATGTGTCAAAACTTTTATGATAGCTTTTACACTACATTTAAGAAATGAGGACAGTCCGGGTGTATGATATTGCCATTATTGGCGCCGGTCCCGCCGGAGCCACCCTCGCGCGCATGATTGGTCAACATTACAAGGTTCTCTTAATTGATAAAAGACCGTTGGCAGACGAAGCGCAACAGCAGGCCGGCACAAAATGCTGCGGCGGTTTGCTTGCGCCGGATGCACAAAATATGCTGGGTAAAATGAGTTTAGCTCTGCCCCGGCATGTAATTGTTGCTCCCCAGCTTTTTGTTGTCCGAACACTTGATTTGCATAACCACCTGGAACGGTATTATCAACGCTTTCATATCAATATTGACAGAGATAAATTTGACCGGTGGCTGGTTTCTCTGCTGCCGGGTTCAGTTGATTTACGCTGCGGTCTGTTAAAATCGTTTGAGCGTGATCATGACCTCTTTAAACTGCACCTGACTCAGGACGGGAAGACCTATTCTGAGTACGCTAAAGTACTCATCGGTGCGGACGGAGCGTCTTCTCTGATCCGCAAAAAAGCTTTCCCCAAAGATAAATTTTTAAGAAGCTATGTCGCCATCCAGGAATGGTTTGCCACAGAACATGTAGCTCCGTACTTTTCTGTCATCTTCGACAGTGAGATCACTGATTTTTATTCCTGGACCATACCCAAGGAAAATAGTTTACTTATCGGCTCAGCACTACCTCAGCATCAACCTTCTCAAAAGTTTGAACTGCTCAAACAAAAGTTAAAGGATTATAACTTTCAGTTTGGCAGCAGGATTAAAAGAGAGGGCGCATTTATTCTGCGTCCTACAAAAACACCACACGCCTTCACACAACCGGGAATTGCTTTAGTCGGGGAAGCCGCCGGCTGGATCAGCCCCAGCTCTGCTGAAGGATTAAGCTATGCTTTCAAAAGTGCACTGCTGGCCGCTGAAAGCCTGCTGGAAGGCCCGGAAGAGTTTATCCAAAAATACGAAAACCGGGCGCGTGATTTACAAAAAAATATCCAACTGAAGAATCTTAAATCACCTTTCATGTATAACACACTGCTCAGAAAAATGGTGATGGCCTCCGGACTACAAAGCATCCAAGTGCTTGACACATAATAAACTGGGAGACAAGGGTGCAAATACTCAAATAAAAACAAGAAGCACTGACCCGGCTTATGTCAGTGCTTCTTGTTTATTCATTTTAATTTTCGGTAAACTTCTAATGTACTCCTGCCAGTTGTCTTTGCTTTGTTCTGCCTAAGCTGACATTATCATGTCTTCTGTCTCTTAGAGACTCAATCGGGTTAGGCATATCTTCATATCTGTAATCCTGGCCGTTTTTCATCTGGTGCTGTGCTATAACCATATGGCTGGGGACACTCTTAACATCATGATTAATCCTATCCTGATACCAGAAGAATGTGTGATTATCAGGTAGGTCGTTGACATTCCAGATAACTTCTTTGTTGCCGGTGTTTTCTACTGTCTCTGCAAGGACTTTGCGCAGATAGTCTTTTGTCTGATGGAACTGGAGCAGTTTAGGGAATGTGCCATCACCAACAACCTGCTGCCACTGCTTATTCTCATGTTGGGCAAGTAGTGCAGCTGCTCGATGCAACTGAGCAATTTCCTGTTCAAGACACATTTCCCAAATCGATTTGATATGCGGGTCTTTCTCGTCCTGATAGAAGGAGTAGAAAAGATAGCACTCGTTAAATTTATGCAGCAAATGCATCTCAAGCCATGTGCAATTCGGGTCTATTAAAGAACCATACTGGGTAACGTGTACCTCTTCCACCATGGCGATTTCCTGGTAAAGCTGGCGACCAAGGTCATTGTAATATGTGGGACCAATGTTCATATAGAAATTCATCGTCTGCTGTTCCGCGGCTGTGATTGTTAAAATGTTTAACTTAGTCCGGATATCCGCCGACTTAAAATTGATATAACCCCTTACCGTATCGCTGGGATGCCGGTGGTGTGCCATGGTGGGGCGCCCGGGAGTGATTTCCACATACTGCTTGACAATATTCTGAGCAGGAATATTTTTATCCAGGTCCATTAAATTTGAGTAGCGGTATAGATGATCAAAATCCTCAAGTAAAGCCAAATCCATTGTTTCCTTTACATAGAAGTCAGGCTCATTCATGGCAAGCCAGGCTGTCAGATCAACAGCAACATGCTCATACCCAATGGTTGTTTCAAGCGGCGTTTCACCAACAGGGGGCAGCCAATTAATCATTTTCTGCTGCTGTTGGTCAATACGGCGGCCAAATGCTAAATCACGCCGCAGCTCATTGTCCGTACAGTGCCGGTGAAATTCGTGTGAAGACAATGCGGACGCCACTTTAATACCGTTCATCAAGATAACACGTATTTTTGTGTATGGATCCGCTGAGTTTTTATCGTATGATTTTGGGTAGACTGTCTGCCAGTCCTTAATCGCATCGCCTAAAAGCATTGGTTTTTGTTCAAAAGGGTTAAACATAGTTCATCTCCTTTGTATTTTTTTTAATCTTTTTCATTATCCCAATGCTGCAAAAAACTATTCAAAAAACACTTACCTTACCAAGCACCCTCTTAAATGAAGTACTTGGCAAACTTCGAACTTTGCTCTAAACTGAATGTATAACTTTACAACATGATGACGTAAATATAGGGTGGTGCTCCTAAATTGATATATATTTTTGGCCGCGGCAGAAATATTGAAAAGATAGCCCGGTCTAAGCCAGTTTTGTGCAAAAACTGCAATAATACCGTTCCGTTTATCCGTAAGCGTCAAATAGTACCCACCTAATGCTGTGACAAAAGTTGAACCCATAGAAAAACCCACCGTACGGTGGGCAGTCCTCAGTATTTATTTGTCTAATCGACACTCGACCGGCAGCGATTCGGACCATGGCAGCAGTTCATCCAAAGCATTCGGATCAGAGATATTCATGTTCGGTAGCTTCTCAAAAAGGTAAACCAGGTAGTTGAATGGATTTAGCCCGTTCGCTTTTGCAGATTGCACTATGCTGTAGATTGTTGCGCTGGACTTTGCACCTTTAGGTGTGTTAGAGAATAGCCAGTTCTTCCGGCCAATTACGAAGGGCTTAATGGACCGCTCGCCTCGGTTGTTGTCCAACTCCAAGCGTCCATCCTTAAGAAACGCCTCCAGCTTATCCCATTGGTTACGGCAGTACGCAATAGCCTGTCCCAAGGCGCTTTTGGGTAATACTCTGGGAGTTTGGTGTTTTAGCCATGCTGAAAAAGCCCCCAGCACGGGGCGGCTACGCTCCAAGCGGGCATTGTAGCGTTCTTCCGGTGTGGCATCCTGCAGTTCACTCTCTATGGCAAAGAGTTGATTGCAAAAGGCCAATCCCTCTTTGGCGGCCACCGGCGCCTTCCGTTGATCCGCCGGCAGGGCTTTGAGCGCCTCATCAAACTTGCGGCGAGCGTGTGCCCAGCATCCAACCAGGGTAACATCCGGCAGTCCGTTGTATCCGGCATAGCCGTCAACATGGACATAGCCTTTGAAGCCGGATAAAAACTGGCGGGGATGCTTACTGGCCCGGGTGGTCTGGTAATCGTAAAGGACGATTGCCGGTCCTTCCCGTCCGGTTCGGTAGAGCCACATGTAGGATGTGCTTTCTGCCGAACGTCCCGGTTCCTTCAGCACCTGGAGGGTGGATTCATCGGCATGGATGATATCTTGCCGGAGAAGATGCTCATGCATCCGCTCAAAGAGTGGGTGCAGCCAACGTTCCGATCCCTGAATCATCCAGTTGGCCATGGTCTGCCGTGAAAGTTCAAGGCCATACCGGGCAAGCTGCTGCTCCTGTCGGTACAGGGGCAGGCCGTCCACAAACTTCTGTGTCATAATGTAAGCCATCGCTGTTGGTGATGCAATGCTCCCCGGCAGAGGCGGTGCAGGCATAGGGGCTGTAATAATCGTTGACCCCGTACCTTCCCGTTCGCACTGACGGCAGGCATAAACGTGCCGGACATGTTTAGTCACACTGACCTGGGCAGGAATGACTTTGATTTCCTGCCGGACTTCCGTACTCATTTCATGCAAATCACCCCCGCAGCAGGCACATACCTGTTCTTCAGGAGTCAGAGTGTGGTCGACGATTTCCACCGGCAGGTTTTCCAGCTGGGCTTCACGTTTCCCGGATTGTTTCTTACGCCGGTGACCTGCGACATCCTGCATCTGGGGCTCCGGTAACGAGGGCTTGGCGTCAACTTCAGCTTCGTTAAAGATATGCAGTTGATCCGGTTGTGTTTGCTCACTGGAGGAACCAAACTGCTTTTTCTGGGAAAGCCGATACTGCTCTTCATACCAGGACAGTTTGGCGCTAAGTTCCGCCACCTGCTGCTCAAGCAGGGCGCATTTATCCTCAAGTTGTTCCTTGGATTTCGCTGTGTTTTCCATACTTATATAATTCGGCATCAACCCCCAAAAACCCTTTATTTACAAGGCTTTTTCGCTATTTTGTTTACCCTTACAGCACTGTTCTTGCGGTCACTTCCCGGTGAGCCTGCCGCTGATGAAGAGGGAGTCCGTCAAGGAGCCAACGCAGCTCCCGGCGGCTAACCGCGGTCACATCTGTACCGTCATTTTGCGGCCATTGAAACTTGCCCTTCTCCAGTCTCCGGTAGTAAAGCCAGAACCCATTATGTTCCCAGTGCAGAATCTTCAGTTTATCGCGCTTGCGGTTACAGAACACAAAAAGGCAGGGTGAGAAGGGGTCCAAATGAAACCCTTCTTTCACCAAGACCGCCAAGCCATCAATGGATTTACGGAGATCGGTTACCCCTGTGGCCAGATAAACCCTCTCCAAACTTGCTTCGCTAATCATTGTGCCATCAGTGTTTTCACAACATCAACCAGCAGCTTCGGGTCAAAGCCGGGCCGGACTTCCACCGAAACCCCGCCTACCCGTACCAGTAAAGAACCCTCAAGCGCTGCATCGGCAAGGTTCAATGATAGCCAGGTTGATTTGGCAGAATCCTGCTTTTCTTTCCGAAGCCAGTAGCGCAACTGATGAATCTTTAGGTCATTGGCCGCGCACCAGGCCGGCACGCTCTGTCCACTTGCCTTAAATTCCGCCACTCTGGCGGCCCAAAATTCCCGCAGTTCTTCTTTTGTCATGAAAAAATCCTCCTTTACCTGGGTTACTTCAAGAAAGTATCCCATAAAGAAGGATCTATTGCTAGGTGGGTATTATTTGACGCTTACGTTTATCCTCTATGAGTATAAAGACAGCTTTAAACTTTTTTTTATCAGTATTTTTACCTACAGGACACTCAACTTTCACCCTAAGCCAGGTGCCTGGCTTAGCTGATGAATTAGCGACCGTTTCTGCCGCTTACTTTGAATTATTTTGGTTTGTTTCCATGTGGCAGCAATGTGACTCATCTAATCCTTTTTTTGTATACGCGTGTCTGAAACTTTAGTTGCCTTTTTGCTTGCTTGTTATAGAAAGCATTATAACTGTTAAAAACCAGTTTTGTAAAACCGCTATACACCATACTATCCAAAGAACAGGCGATATGGTTGAAATTTTTACTATATACCTTCACTAGAGTTGCATTAAATTTTTTTGAAAAATGAAAGCGCCTTCCCCACAACGAGCATATGTAAGTTTACACTAAT
>JAWSUT010000052.1:0-10883 GCA_033549345.1 Bacillota bacterium
CGACTCCCCATATCAAAATTTTACATCATTTTTAAAAGTTATCCACATTTTTTTGCCCCGTATAGTTTCCTAAACAAAAAAAAAGCACGCCATCCGGCGTGCTTTGGGACAAGTAACCTGTCCCCCTGTCCCGTTATTCCATCACCAGTTCGGCGGCACGCAGGCCCACCAAACTGTTTCTGCGCCAGGCCAGATCCCACTCCCCGAAATCACCGAGTTTTTGCCCCACTTCCATGATCAGGGCCGGCAGGCCAAGCTCGGTAATAATCCAGTCGCGGTACATCCCACCGTCATTGCCGTAATACTCCCAGCCGTATCCGGCCACCGCCGCCAGCTCCCGGGCAATCCTTGCGTCACGCTTCAGCACAGCGCCTTCCTGTCCGTAATACCAGTAAATATAATCGCCCCGCTGATGATAGGTGAGCACCACCGCAGGCAGATGCTTGCGGGTAAATTCCATCATGGCCACCGCTTCCGGCTCGCTCAGCGGTTCATACCCCTTAAAATGACTGGCAGACGGCTTGGTCTTAACATTGCGCAGCACGTCCCAACGCACGGGAAACTGCCGGTTTAAATCCACCCCCCGGATATTGGCCTTCCAGTCGGCGAAATCTTCCTCTCCGGTTTCATTCTGTTTTATCTCCCGCACAAAATCACCGTTTTTTACAGCATTCGGCCCTTCCAGTACCAGCGTCACCCCGTCAGGGTTGACCATCGGAACAAACCAAAACGTTACATCCTCCAGCATCACCGCCACATCATAGCCGCCCAGCTCATACCCATACTTTGCATGATGCGCATAGTTTTCCAGCATCTTCATTAAAAGCGGCGTCGTCAGCCACTCCCGCGCATGCATCGCAGCGTCCAGCTGAATGTTCACCCCGCCTGTCCCAAGCCGTGCCGCATAGATTTTACGCCCTTCCACCGATTCGCCAATGACCTCCAGCGTCACCTGTTCGGGATACAAAGCTGCCAGACTCGCCAGATCCGCTTCCAGCGTCCCGTATGTATAAAAGACAGGCTGCACCACCGCAGGGCTGTTCTCTGTACGCAGCTGCGGCTCCAGGACCCGTGCCGCCGCCGTGACAACCTCCCCGCGGCTCACACTCCCATCTCGGAAGATACGGTCTTCCGGCACATCCACAACACCCAGCCGGGCCAAAACATCAGTCGGTACAGTCATAGGATTTACCGCGAGGTAATATTCAGTATCACCCTTTTTCTTTTCCTCACCGGCCATCTCCGCCAGATAGCGGTACAACTCCCCCCGCGTAAGAAGACCTGCCGCACCACCCGTTCCCTGCTTATCTGTCAAAAGGGCAAACAACTGCCGGGCTTCTCCCCGCAGCACAGCCGCATCCCCACTGTCTTTTGTCCACAGCAGCCCACCCAGAACACCGGTACCCTCCAGGGTATCCCACTCATCCTGCACTACACCGTGCACCTCACCGGCCTGAGGCGTCTTTTGCACATAAGCCAGCAGAAAAGAGGCCGCAAAAACAGCCACGACAACAAGCAGGAAACTTCTACCCCATACTTTGATGCTCATCTTTTCTGCTCTCCTCCGCTGCTTAAAGTTGTAATCTCTTTTGACAAATTGCCTCGTTTTTCCTGCCAAACCACAAAAACCAATCCCTGCCAAATAATGAAACCGGGAGCAGCCCGTGCTCCCGGTTTAGTTTATCGTATAATCCCCGCACCCAGCTTTCTGGCACCGGCCAGATGCTGCGGAGTTTCTCTAATCGCACCTTTTTTGTCCACACCCCGGACAAGCAGCTCTCCTGCCGGATGAAACCCGGCCGCATCGAAGTAATATTTCATCGTTAGCAGCGCCCCGTCAAAAAGCTTACCGCCCTTTGTGGCGCCCACCCCGATAAAATAACCCGGCTTGTCGGCGGTGTAGCGTTTGTCTTTTAGAACATACTTTCTGGACCAGAGTGCCTGCGCCCGGTCAATGGCCGCTTTGGCCCAGGCGGAAACAGAATAGAAAAAGATCGGTGAGGCAAAAACCATAGCGTCGCACGCCCCGATCTTCTCATACAGCTCCTGCATGTCATCCTGAAGCACGCAGTCTCCTGTCTTTTCACAGGACCCGCAGGCAATACAGGGGGAAAACGCCAGCCCTGAGAGCACCACCTTTTCCACGTCGGCTCCGGCCTCTTTGGCCCCAAGCAGTGCCTCATCCAGCAGAATTTCCGAATTCCCGTTCCTCCTCGGGCTCCCCGCCAGCCCCAAAACTAGCATTTTTCTTCTTTGGGCCCGTCAAAGGGCTCCTCAATAATTTCAATGACCGACGCGCCAACACCGCCGCCGGCAATTTTGTTGTCATAACCGCGGACAATCAGGTAAGAAGCTACAAGAAAGACCAAACCAAGAATAATATCAAAACGGGCAAACACACCAAATGCCCCGTCAATCACCTGTCCGAGCCAAATTCCAATTAACAGCGCAATAATCGGTACAATATACACAACAAACGAAGCTTTAAGTACATGGGATGTATCCATGGCCACTTTCACCGTCTGCCCCACCACAGCATTGACCACATTCTGCGCTTCCACATAATTTTCTCCCTTACCGGAAACGGCCACGCCACAACCGCCGCATTTACTGCAGGTTTCATGACGCCGTACCATTACAATGGCAATATCGTCTTTGACATCCACTACCTGACCAACCTGTTCCATTCACTGCACCTCCTGTTACTATTATCTGCCCAATTTGCGCTACTATCACTATTATATCCCTCAGATTTTTTTTTGCCAAGGCGATGCCGCCTCTTATAAGTATTTATTAAGGAAAGCCTGTAAACTAAAAAGCACCTTCCGGTGCTTTTTAGAACTGACTCAGATCAGCATCTGTATTATACCAAATATCAAGGTGACATTCCAGACAAATTCCCATGCCTTCACGTCGTTTCAGCATTGTACTCTTCGTTTGGGGTTTCCCTTCGTAATCATACTTCGGTGATTCAAATGTTTCGTGGTAACCTGAGATAATCGCCGTCCCGTGAGCATAATGACATGTCTTACATGTCAGATATTTACCGTTTACACCTCTGTCCTCAAGCGGAATATCAATACTGACGTTAAGCCATCCTGCAATATTGATCCCGGTCGGATGTCTGTAATATTCACCGCTTTTTTTGATGCCGTCTCCACCATCTCCGCGTAGTGTATGTGTCGGGTAAGAAGGAATCTTCGGATTCCTATTTTCACCATAGTTATACCGTTCGTGGCATTCTGAGCAAAATTCGTTCATCCCACTTACATATACTGTTTCATAACTCGTACTGGTGACAAACGAATAAGCTACGACCGGTGGCTGATCATAAACATTCAAGGGTCGGCCAAAATGCTTTAGCAGCCGGAATGATGAAGAACGGACAGGCTTTGTCATGTCCTGTAATACGTGAGCACTATGACAATCTGTACAGGTCAAACTCATGCTGCCCCCACCTGGTGCAGTTAGCAGCATACCATGTTCCTCACGGAACACGTTATGATAGGATGTTGCAGTTGTAGCACCAAAGGGGCCTGCCGGAGAAG
Source organism: Bacillota bacterium (assembly GCA_033549345.1). Lineage (GTDB taxonomy): Bacteria > Bacillota > Dethiobacteria > Dethiobacterales > Dethiobacteraceae > JAWSUT01. The sequence goes on from JAWSUT010000052.1 coordinate 3,549, forward strand.
ACGTCATTTGTCCACTTGAGGTCATAACGGTTCCGTCTCCCACATTAAACTTGCTCCCAAGACCGTTATGGCATACCATACAAAGTTCCCTAACTACAGATTTATTTAATAATTGTGATGTTTTCGCATAGTGCGTACTATGGCAGTTTTTACAGGTATCCGAGCTCTTCTGGTAATTTGTGTGTTGATTTTCGTTAGGAGGATAAACCCTGGCTTCCATCCATTTTCCGTTTTTGCCGATTCTGTATATATAATCATTATAATTCAGAGCCTGTGCGACGGTATACTTATAATACCCCTGATATTGTCCGCTTGTTTCCAATGTCAGCTGCATAGCATTATTATTTTCATCACGATTCGACCATGACCAGTTATAGCTTTCATTGTTTTTGGAGACAACAAAGCGCTGAATATTATACCCCGTACCTTCCACATAAAAAGTAATTTCAGAATATGTACTGTCCAGCCGATTGACAACAATCTCAATTCTACGCGGCACATCGTCAGCCTGAACGGTGGAAGAATGATAGAAAAGCATAGAGACTATAAGTACCAACGTCGATAGCAGCAACCATTCTTTCTTCACACTTTCACCACCTTGCAGGATCATTTAACGATGCTTGCTTTGCTGCCAAATACAGAAACTCTACCCTGACCACTTTCCAGAACATAGAAATTCCCGTTCTGGTGAATGACTACGTCATTTGGGAAATAAAGCTCTCCTTCTTGAAGCCCCATCCCGCCAAACTGCAGGCCAAAGTTTGTACCATTAAACATAGAAACTTGGTGCGTCAATACATCTGCAAGCCATAGATTGTCACGTGTATCCAGCGCCAGGCCGCGGGGAACAGAAAGCCTTGTTTCACCGTTTTGATCACCCTCAGTTTTCCATAAAACCCGGTCACCCTCAGATGAAAAAACAACGATTCTGGCATTGTTCGAATCTGCAACATAGATATTCCCTTTACTGTCCAAAGCAACACCGTTCGGGTAGCTAAGATTAACACCACTTACACTTCCAGGCAGTTCAAACAGATAATTTCCTTCCTGGTCAACAGCAAGTATCCGGTGTTGAAAAACATCGGCAATGTAAATGTTTCCATTCTGTGGGTTTGCAGTCAGTGCAGTTGGAATAAAAATACCATGCGCAGCGTCCTCACTGCTTGCCAGCAAAACATCCTGAAAATCACCACGGCTGTTAAATATCAGTATCCGCCGGCTTGCTGTATCAGCCACATAGATTCTACTGTTATATTCAGCCAGACCATAAGGTGATTTAAGCTTCAGGTCTTCTGCCACATTATTATTCCCGTAAGCAAACATATAAGCTCCCTCACGGGAGAAAACAATCACTTCACCCCGCTCAAAATCAGATACATGTACATTCCCAATACCGTCAGATACAGCGGCCATTGGCTGACTTAGCTCACCCGGTCCGCTTTTATCACCAAAAGAGTATAGAAATATCGGTGCCGTCTGGCTCTTTGGGAAAATAGGCAAATCCCAAAGCAGCGGGTTACGTGTTAAAAACAAATAAAGAAAGATTGTTACAATTATAATAATGAGCACAAGTATTAGAGCTATAAACTTCTTAGTCTTCATTACCGCACGCTTCCCCCTTTACTTCAGCCTACGAAGTTTTTTTTTGATTTCTGCTTGTAAGTCAGGGGCATAGGCGGCAGCACTTTCATAATTTTCTCTGGCCTTCTCAATATTGCCGGATTCTTCATAAGCCTTTGCCAGCATCATATGGATTTCCGGCATATTCGGAATCCACCGCAGCGCTTCTTCATAATAAAGAATTGCGTCCTCGTATTCTTCTTGTCTGAAATTTATTTCTCCCAAAGCGATAAAAACAAGGTCAGGATGCCTGGAATACTGTAAAGATTTCTGTAGCTGCTCCTCCGCAACTTTAAGCTGGCCTAGTTCAATATATGCTAACCCCAAATTATAGTATGCTACCGGGTTTCCAGTGTCCAGTTTGATTGCAGCTTCAAACTCTTTTATTGCATCAGTATAGTTTCCGGCATTGTAATATAGCCAGCCCAGATTAATCCTTGCCTGCTCATCATTTGGATTATGGTCCACCATTCTTATGGCAATGTCCAGCTTATATTCACCTTTTGACATACTATGTACCGGAAACAGAACACTTTCATACTTCACAGCAACCACAGCGGTAATAATCAATAAAACTGCTATCGTCGCTAGTGTCGGGACAGCACCAATCGTTTTTTCTTCTGCCATAATCTCTCTCCCTGAATGTATACGAACAAACATTTGTACGAAATCAGCACATACGTGTTCATACCTTCTATTCGACATATCAGTAATTAATTCCTTTATTGCCATGTCATAAATCTGTTACAAATTTGTAGAAGTTTCTACAAAAAACGGGGCACCCCCAAGGGATGCCCCGTACTATTACTATTGTGCTTCTTTTAATTCTTTGAATTTTTTGGTCAAAAGCGGCACCACTTTATGGATGTCACCCACAATACCAAAGGTTGCCACTTTAAAGATCGGCGCTTCCGGATCTTTGTTAATGGCCACAATGATGTCGCTGGTCTGCATTCCGGCCAAATGCTGAATCGCACCGGAAATACCGCAGGCCACATACAGCTTCGGTGCCACCGTTTTACCGGTCTGGCCAACCTGCCGGTAGTGGGGAACCCACCCGGCATCCACAGCAGCACGGGATGCGCCGGCAGCGCCGCCGAGCACTTCAGCCAGCTCTTCAATCAGATAATAGTTTTCCGGGCCGCCGATACCCCGGCCGCCGGATACGATAATATCAGCTTCCGCCAGGTTAATCGTCTTGGTGGCGTGCTCGATAATCTCCAGAACCTTGGTGGAAACATCGTCTTCGGTCACACTGTTCTCCACACGGATGATTTCACCGGTCTTACTATAGTCCGGCTCAACCTTTTTCATCACCTTGGGACGCACAGTGGCCATCTGCGGGCGGTGATTCGGGCAGATAATCGTTGCCATGATGTTGCCGCCAAAGGCAGGACGAGTCTGCAAGAGCTGCCTGGTTTCCACATCCACACCCAGCTCGGTGCAGTCTGCAGTCAGTCCGGCATGTACACGCACAGCAATCCGCGCCGCAAAGTCGCGGCCGTTATTTGTCGCGCCAAAGAGCACAATCTCCGGCTTATACTTATTAATCATATCCACAATCACATCGGTGTAGGAATCGGTCCGGTAATCCTTAAAGACTTCTCCATCCACCAGATAGGTCTTGTCTGCACCATAAGCAAAGCAGTCCTTGGCCAGATCTTCCACGTCCTGACCCAGGACAACACCGGCCAGTTCCGTACCCAGCTCATCGGCCAGCTTACGGCCTTCGCTCAAGAGTTCCAGTGCCACATTGGCAATATGCTTGTCGCGCTGCTCGATAAAGACCCAGACGCCTTTGTAGTCGTCGATGTTAATCTCGGTCTTCACTTCTGTCTCTTCCACTAAAATAGCTTCCACAGCACAGGCATCGGCACAGGCGCCGCAGCCGGTACATTTATCTGTCAGTTTCGCGACGCCTTCTTCCATGACGATCGCGCCGGGAAACGGACAAGCATCAAGACATGACTCACAACCGATACATTCTTCAACAATAATTTTTACAGCCATTGTCTGTCCACCCCCTAAACGATTTTCTTTTCACGCAGTTTATCAATCAGCAGTAAACATACTTCTGCCTCATCTTCACCGTGCAGCATTTCACCATCGCCTTTACGCTCCGGTGCAAATATACGCTTAACCCGGGTCGGAGAACCGTTCATGCCCAGCTTATCCTCATCGGCGCCCAGTTCAGCCATACCCCAGGTGGGAATTTCTTTCTTATGAGCCTTCATCGTACCCATCATTGTCGGGAAACGGGGCTCGTTAATGGACTTCTCCACAGCAATCATGGCCGGTACAGGCACACTGATCACTTCAAAACCGCCTTCAATGGCCCGCTCAACAATCAGCTCGTCATCTTTGACTTCACGAACCTTCTGGACATACGTGACCTGCGGCAATCCGATATGCTCGGCAATCCCCGGGCCCACCTGGGCGGTGTCACCGTCGATGGCCTGCTTACCGCAGAAAATCAGATCACAATTGCCAATCTTTTCAATCGCCATAGCCAAGGTATACGAAGTTGCCCACGTATCGGAACTGGCAAACGCTTTGTCACTAAGCAAAATAGCCTCATCAGCGCCCATAGCCAGACATTCCCTCAAAGCGTCCACAGCCTGCGGCGGCCCCATGGTAATCACAGTAACCTTACCGCCCTTTTGCTCTCTGATCTGTAGGGCAGCTTCTACCGCATTCTTGTCAAACGGGTTCACAATACTAGGCACACCTTCACGAATGAGAGTGCCTTTGACAGGGTCGATTTTGACTTCTGTCGTGTCTGGTACCTGTTTGATACAGACAATAATCTCCATTCTCCTCATCCTCCCTGATAGATTCACTAATTTAAAGCCTTTCGTGCCAAACCCATTATTCCTTATTCTACAGTTTTTAGAATATTCCTTCTTGTCTAACGAATTTTTAGAAATTATTTTCTCTTGTAAACTATTCAACTCATTAAATAACTACACCCCGTATACTTAAATTATGACAGAAAAAAACCGGCCTGACCAGCCGGTACTTTTTGTTAACCGTCCGGCACAACCGGAAAATAAGCATATTCATGCACATGATACGTCCGGATGCCCAGGCAGCTCCCCTCAGGCAACACCTAATTATTGGCCGATAAACGTCACCAAAAACGCCTATAAGAACCGGTACCGATGATGCCGGGGAAGTTTGAGTAATGTGAGTCCTGCTGTAAGAAGGACAGTTGTTAGCAACCAAAGATAATACGTGTTTGCACCGTAGCCGCTGTATGCAGGCGGTGATACGCTTTCTTCCCCTTCCTGCGTAAGGATGGCAAATTCCTGGTTGGACGTGGTAAATCCGGTAATTGTAAGGTTTTCTCGGTCAATCTCACTCTCCAGTAGATTCCATTGGCCGTTTTTGTAATGCGCCAGTTTAATAATATTGCCCGAACTGATGGTACTGGGGTAGGGCAGTGTAATCCATGCTTCATTAAATTCACCGTCGATGGCAATGCTGTAATACGATTCCGCCGTGTATTCCGCCGGGGTAACGTAGGCGGGCGAGTAGCGTCTTTTTACCGTAACGGACTGGGGCTTTTTCCCGAAAACCAGCGTAATTTTTTCATCAGGCAGGCTAACCTCGTTTGTCTCCGGTTCGATGTAAACCGGCTCCGTGCCCAGTGTTTCCTGCGGCTCATAAACTACAGCCACTCCCGGATCAAACCCCTCAATATCCTGCAGGGCGGCAGAACCGGGACTCAGGTCAAGGAGATTCAGCCGCAGGTCCAGTGCCTGCAATTTTGGCAAGCCCGGCAGCTGTGTAATAGCAGAGAGTTGATTGCCTCTCAAATCCAATTGTTCCAGATTCTCCAGTTTATCAAACTCAATAACAGAAGTCAGTTGATTATAACTTACATCGAATGTTGTAAGCACTGGAAGATTCTGCAGAGGCAACACAGAGGAGACCTGGTTATTTCCTAAAATCAGTGTTGTCAGCTTCACAAGATTCTGCAGTGGTTCCAACGATGTAATCTGGTTATTGCTCAGGGTTAATGAAGTAAGGTTCCCAGCAGATTCCAGCCCGGTAAGATCGGCAATTCCCGCATTTTGGGCATCCAGCGATGTAAGCTGCTCCATGTCTGCGGCCACAATATAGCCCTCAGGTTTGTTCAGCGTGGTCCGGATGGCCTGCAGTAAAGCAGGGTCAGGGATATCCACGGGAATTAGCGTAACGGCCAAATCCACCGCTTTTTTGGCATTAATCCGCCCTCCTGTGGAAACCCCGCTAAATTCCCCTTTTGCATCCACGGTGCTCAGAAGAATGTCTTTAATTTCTGCAGTTGTCAGCACCGGATTCACTGCCTTTACCAGGCCGGCAACACCGGATACATTCGGTGCAGCCATGGACGTACCGTTTGCGTATCCATAGCTACCGGGAACTGTACTTAAAATGTTTGTTCCCGGCGCAAACACATGAACGTGGGAGCCGTAATTTGAAAACCCAGCTCTTTTATCCAACTGGTCGGAAGCAGCCACAGAAATAATATTTGACAGGCCAAAGCTGGCGGGATACATTTTCTCTACTGTATTGTCATTCCCTGCCGCACAAACCATCAAAGCAGGGGATGCCGCAAAAGCATCATACATAGCCTGGGAGTACCCATACCCGCCGTACGAATGGTTCATGATCTGCGCACCGTTGGCAGTGGCGTACTCCACTCCTTCCACTATATCGGTCGTAGTACCGCCGCTGCTGCTTAGAACCCTGACCGGCATAATTTTGGCATTCCACATCACACCGGTAAGACCTATACCGTTATTCCCCTGCGCTGCAATTGTCCCCGCCACATGCGTACCATGCCAATGGTCATCCATAGGATCGCTGTTGTCGGAGACAGAATTCCAGCCATTCATCATATTTGCTTTCAAATCCGGATGATTATAATCAACGCCGGTATCCAAAACAGCAATTATCACATCACCGGAACCGGTTATCTGCTGCCAGGCCTCCGTCACCTTCATATCGGCCCCTGCCGTACCCGCAGTACCATTCACTGTTTGTCCCGTGTTTTCCAGTGCCCAAAGATTTGAAAACATCGGATCATCGGGGGTGGTCAGCGCATTAAAAAAATAGTTCGGCTCTGCATAAAGAATATTGGGGTTCTGCCTGTACTTTTGGATTGCCTCAGGTATGGACAGGTCTTTGGGAAGCTTGACGTATTGCAGGCCCTGCACAATTGTAAACTCCTTCTGCACAACAGCCCCTGTCTGAAAATTTGCCTTGGCTTTTTCCAGGGCATTGTGCGCCGCCCCAGGTTGAAAGCGAACAAGCAGTTCCCCTTCGGCATATTCTGTGCCTACCGGTACACTTGCGGCGGAGGTACCTGCCGGCAGAGTAAATAAAAAAGTAAGAACTATCAGAAAACAGAGCAAGCGCTGCAAAGGAATGGCCCCCTTACCTGAGAAATTAGTCACAATTTCTTATAATGGTAACTTATTCCACAGTCATTACCATAACCCCTTTTTCACTTGATGAAAATTGCCGTTTTTTAGCGAAAAAATCCTTATAGCGGCTCTTCGGTTGAATCTGAACATAGCTTCACCGACGTTTCGGTGAATATTTCATTAGGTTGTCATCGCTTCTGCGTTTACGATACGGCTTCCTTACGTATATTTGCTAGAATAAAAGTGAGCCATTTTTCATGAAAACGCCAGGAAAAAAGTGAGCCACTTCGACTACAAAACC
>JAWSUT010000053.1:0-10631 GCA_033549345.1 Bacillota bacterium
ACTTAACAATTTGATTGGCGGTTTCCCCAATTATATCAAGGGTTTATTCAACATTTTGAGCTGCGAAAGTTGAGTAAAGTAATAAAAACAAACTTAAGATGTTGTTAACCATTTGCAGGAAGGAATATTTATGTAATCAGCGAATAGAAAACTATTGGGATGCGGCTTAGCGTCAATAAAAGCAGAAAGAAGGTGACACGGTGCGAGTCGGAATTCCAAGCACATTGTCGTTTTTTACATTTTATCCGCTTTGGAAACCATTTTTTGAAGGACTGGGAGTCGAAGTGGTAACGTCGCCTGTTTCCAATAAAGGATTACTGGATGAAGGAGTAAAAGAAACAGTGAATGACGCCTGCGTGCCGATCAAGCTGTTCCACGGGCACGTCGCCGTACTTAAAGATAAAGTGGATGTTTTATTTCTGCCCCGTTTGGTGTCGTTGGACGGCAAGAATACCCTTTGCCCGAAATTTCTGGGCCTGCCGGACATGGTTCGCTATTCCATAAACGGGCTTCCAGACATTATTGAGGACCGGCTGGATTTAAAGAAGGGCAAATTGGAGCTCTATCGTTTTATGTACCGTGTGGGGAAACGGTTTACAGACAATAAACTGAAAATTGCCTGTGCGATTTGGCAGGCAAGGTATAATTTTGCCCGATACCGGAAATTATTATTACATGGTTTGACGCCGGCGGAAGCATTCCCACTTTTAGAGAGTGGGGAAGCGCCAAAGCCCAGGGCGGAAGAAAAGCCGATCAAGCTGGCGGTACTCGGTTACCCCTATGCTCTTTACGATAACTATATCAGCGTGGGGCTTCTGGAAAAACTCAAAGAGCAGGATGTTTCCATTGTGACACCGGAAATGGTGCCTGAGAACGTTCTCAAGAAAATGGGTAAAAGGCTGCCCAAAAATCTTTTCTGGTATTACAGTAACCGTGTTGTCTGGGCATCACTGTATTTTCTGAGGGACCGTTCGGTAGACGGGATTATCCATGTAACGGCGTTTGGCTGCGGCCCGGATGCAATGACAAACAAGCTGGTTGAACTGGAAGCAAAGGAACAAAGACAGATCCCCTTCCTGTCTGTTACCATTGATGAGCACACCGGTGAAGCCGGAGTGGCCACCCGCGTAGAGGCCTTTGTTGATCTTCTCAAGAGAAAGAAGGGGATACTGTGAAGATTTCTTTTCCTTTTATGGGGACCTCTCATATAGCGATTAGTTATTTATTGGAGAATTTGGGACATGAAGTAATCTATCCACCGGTTCCCTCCAAGAAAACACTTTCTCTTGGCGTGCAGTACTCACCTGAGTTTGCCTGCCTGCCCTTTAAAATTCTGATGGGCACATACCTGGAAGCGATGGAACTGGGTGCGGACAGCCTGATTACTTCAGGTGGTTTCGGGCCCTGCCGTGCCGGTTATTACGGAGAACTTCACAAACGGATTCTTCATGATTTGGGGCATCCCGTTGAGATGCTGGTCCTGGAACCGCCGCTTATGGCGCCTGTGGATTTTCTGCGTAAAGTACATCGTTTGGTGCGCCCCACATCCAGCTACCCGAACCTGGTTCGTGTTTTTAAAGTAGCCTGGGAAAAAATGCGCTCGCTGGATGAACTGGAAGGGGAGCTGCATAAACTGCGGCCGCTGGCATACTCTAAACACCAGATTACAGCCACATACGAAGAAGGGCTGGATATGATTCGCCAGGCCCGTTCCGTGCCGGAAGTGTTGGAAGCAAAAGAGGCAGGCCTTAAGAAGCTGCGGGGTGTGCCTGCGGATCACGAACTGAATCCGTTGAAGATTGGGATTATCGGGGAGATTTATGTTGTCCTTGAACCGTTCGCCAACCATGATATTGAAAAAGTTCTCGGTGACATGGGGGTCTATGTCCACCGCTCCATCTTTTTAACCAACTGGACCCGGGATAATGCGATATCCAACGGTGAGAAAGATATTCGCGCTGCAGCCGTGCCTTACCTGAATCAGCTGGTGGGCGGGCATGGACAGAACAGTATTGGTGAAACGGTGCTGTATGCCAAACATGGCTTTGACGGTGTGATTCAACTGGCTCCTTTCACCTGCATTCCCGAAATTGTGGCCAAGAGTATTATGCCCGTGCTTAGCCGGGATAAAGATATTCCCGTGATGACATTATTCTTAGATGAACAGACCGGCCGTGCCGGTGTGGAAACCCGCCTTGAAGCATTTCTTGATTTGCTCAGGCAGAAACGTATCAAGCAGGAGGCGAGCTAATTTGCAGGGATACTTAGGGATTGACGTAGGTTCAGTAAGCACAAATCTGGTTGTGATTGATGAAGACGGCCAGGTACTTGTGAATCTTTATCTACGTACCCGCGGACAGCCCATTAAAGCAGTCCAGGATGGCATGCGCCAGGTAGAAGAAGCGCTAAAAGGTAAAGATATTGAAATCTGTGGCGTGGGAACCACCGGCAGCGCCAGAACACTGACAGGTGTAATTGTCGGTGCCGACACGGTGAAAAATGAAATTACCGCCCATGCCGTGGCAGCATCACATCTTGTGCCGGATGTTCAGACCGTCTTGGAGATTGGCGGCCAGGATTCAAAAATTATATTGCTTCGTGACGGAATTGTTGTCGATTTCGCCATGAATACTGTCTGTGCAGCCGGTACCGGTTCTTTTCTTGACCATCAGGCGGATCGGCTGAACATACCCATTGAAGAATTCGGAGACCTGGCACTGCAAAGCACAGGCCCTGTCAGGATTGCCGGGCGCTGTTCGGTATTTGCCGAGTCGGACATGATTCACAAGCAGCAGATGGGGCATCAGGCATCAGACATTATTGCCGGCCTCTGTGATGCACTGGTACGAAACTACCTGAACAATGTGGGTAAAGGCAAGGAAGTGCTGGGCCCCGTTGTGTTCCAGGGCGGTGTGGCCGCAAACAAGGGAATCCGGGCAGCCTTCGAAAAAGCACTCAACATTGAAGTCATCGTTCCGGAATATTTCAGTGTTATGGGGGCCATCGGCGCTGCGCTTTTGGCAAAATCAACGGCGAAAGAAAAGCAAAAAACTGAATTCCGCGGCTTTGCCGTCTCGGAAATGGAATATGAGGCATCCAGTTTCGAGTGCCAGGGCTGCCCGAACCTCTGTGAAATCGTCAACATTACAGTTGACGGTGAAGTGCTGGCCCGTTGGGGGGGGCGCTGCGGCAAGTGGGAGACATTACGAAAAACAGGATAAGCGTAAAAGTTGGGCAAATAGGCCCAACTTTTTTTTTGACTCATCATTGACAATAGAAAACAGGTATGATAATTTTAGGGTGTATTATAAATATAGTACAGTAATACGGGGGTGTCTATGTGGTATCATGTTGACCCGCACAGCGGGATTCCCATTTATATTCAGCTTATTGAACAAATTAAGAAAGCCGTGGCCAGCGGCCAGCTGAACCCAGGTGAGCAGCTGCCTTCGGTCAGGGAGCTGGCTTTGCAGCTGACTATTAACCCCAATACGGTTTCGAAAGCGTATCAGGAACTGGAGCGGCAGGGAACAATTCAGTCAGCCAGGGGGCTCGGTACGTTTGTGGCCAAACGGAACCAGGAGTTTGGCGGCCAGCAGGAAGCAGCTCTGGAGAAAGCGCTGGAGACGTTAATGGTTGAAGCATATCAGTTGGCCGTAGACGAAGAAACACTACGTGAAAAATTCAGCGAAAAACTGGCTGCCTGGAAAGACAGGCTGAAGGGAGAGCGCCGAAATGGAATGGGCGATTGAGCTAAAGGGCCTGCAAAAAACATTCGACGAAATAACTGCAGTCGATAACTTATCTCTGGAAGTACCGGCAGGCAGTATTTTTGGTTTTCTTGGGCCTAATGGGGCAGGTAAGACAACAACAATAAAAACAATGCTGGGGCTTTTACGAGCAGATGTCGGGAGCGGGAACATCCTCGGGTTTGATATCGTGCGCGATTCGGTCGCGATACGACAACGAGTCGGCTATGTGGCTGAAGTGCAAAATCTTTATGATTACATGACAGTTGAAGGGATTCTTAGTTTTTGCCGCTCGTTTTACCCCAAATGGAACAAAAAATTAGCAGACAAATATCTGGATGTTTTCCGGCTGCCCCGCAGAGTGAAAATAAAGAATCTCTCTAAGGGCATGAAGACGCAGTTGGCGTTGGTGCTGGCCATGGCGCCGGAACCGGAACTGTTAATCCTTGACGAGCCCACATCCGGCCTTGATACGATTAACAGGCAGGAATTTCTGCGGATTATCCTGGAGGAAATTTCAATACAGGGCCGGACGGTTTTTTTCTCGTCCCATCTACTGCACGATGTGGAGCGTGTTGCGGACCGAATTGCCATTATCAATAATGGTACATTAATTGAAGTCCGTGATGTGGATGAGTTGAAAACAGTGGTGAAAAAAATCCGGGTTGTATTTCAAAGAGAACCGGGTGCAGATTTTTTTGACTACCCCGGGATTGTCGGCATTGAAAAGGACGGCCCTGCTTATCTGCTCTCTGTGGAGGGAAATCTTCAGGAAATCCTGATGCATCTGAAAAATACGCCCTACTTTACTTTGGATGTGGTAGACCGGAACCTGGAGGACATCTTTATTGAGAAAGTCAGGGGGGATGGCAAGTGAATACAGCCCTGATTAAAAAAGAGCTGCGGGAAGCGTTATGGAAGCTTGTGCTGGGACTGGCGCTTATGATCGTGACAGCTGCGTCAATTCCCCTCATGTATGAGATGATTGCCGACCTGCTGTCTCAGCTTAAGTTAGAAGAAATGGGGTTCTTTAGTAATTTCATGTCACCCGGTATTCTTTCCGATTATTCTGCATATTTGTGGAGTCAGTGGAACGGTAAGAACCTCTTAAATATCGGTACCGTACTGGCAGTGATTTTAGGCATGGGTACAATCGCCGGTGAGGTGAGCAACCAGACGATTAGTTTTCTTTTGACACGGCCCATATCCCGCAGGACGGTGTTTATCAGTAAGGTATTTTCCGGAGCTTTTATACTTGCAGTTATCGTCGCTGTTTCCACGGTTGTGATGCTTGTTCTGGCCGCCGTGTCCTCACCGGAGTTTCTGGATGTCGGACGGCTGCTGGTTGCCACCTGCATTACGTTTCTCGGACTGCTTTTAATTTATATCATGACAGTATTTTTTTCGACTATCCTTAGTGACCCGGTGAAAGTGGCCGGGGTAACGATTCTGGCAATTATTGTCATGTATACCCTCGGTTGGTTTGCTGTTACCAGGAAGTTTGCTCTTTTTGTACAGATGGCAGCCGGCGGTTATTTTCTGGGAGGCGTATTCCCCACCGGTGCGGTAATCGTTATGCTGCTGACCGTAGTTCTTTTGTCTGCTGTGGGGATTACAGTTTTTGAAAGAAGAGAATATTAGGGAGGTTGTCAGGATGCTGTTAACAACAACAGATGTACGCGCGGATTATGAGGTTTTGGGGATTGTGCGGGGAAACAAAGTAAGAGCTGTACACCTGGGTAAAGATATTCTGGCCGGAATTCGCAAGCTGGTTGGAGGAGATGTGTCGGAATATGCGGAGCTGATGAGTGAAGTGCGGGATTCTGCTTTTGAAGAAATGATCAGCGAGGCGGAAAAGCTGGGTGCCAATGCCATTGTGGGAATCCGGTTCTCTTCTTCCACCATTTCTACCGGCATGGCCGAAATTTATGTCTACGGTACGGCAATAAAAATATAGGTGATAGGAAAAGCGGGCCGGTCCGTGTTGATAACGGAATGGCCCGCTTTGTTTTACGAGTCAAGCAGGGGTATTTTTCGCCAGTGATAGAGATAGACCGGGAAAGCGACAAGAATCTGTGCCAGGCTGCGGAACAATTGCAGCATGGCGGAATTAAATGAATTTCTTTGTTCAAGATTTTCCTGGTGTACTTTCTGGTTTTGCAGTTCCTGTTCAATAAGTTCTTTTGTCAGTTGTGAAGACGCCGCATCAGGTGGTTCTACGGGTTTGGGTTCATAGTAAGGCCGGCTGGTTGACTGGTCCGGTAGGGGGATCAACATGTCAATACCGGCACGAACAAGGCCTGTTACCCCGACGATTATCGTAATCAGCATAACGAAACAGACAAGGTAAAAATACAACTGGTCAATGCCCCATTTTAGCTTCATGCCGTAGTTCCTCCATTTGCCGGAAACAGTTCTATTCTGATTTTTTTCCAGTGATATAGATAGAAGGGGATGGGAATAAGCCAGACAAACAAAGAACCAATCAGATTTCGCAGCGTATAGGCACGATTAACGGCCCGTTCACTTTCGAGCTGTTCATCCCGGATCTGTTCTAATTCTGCAACAGACGGTACGTCTCTGCCGGTATTGCGGTACTCCTGCTCAATATCCATTAGAGTACGATAGTAGGGATAGTCAACAGGATAAATAAACTTTACAGAATTATTGAGAAATGAAATCAGACCGAAAACAATCATCATCAGTGTGACAAAACAGACCAGATATAAGTAGATATTTTTAATCTGCCATCCCTGTGTCACATAAATCCCTCCATAGAGTATTTGCTAATACGTATTCCCTATCGAAGAAAATAATCCTTCACTGTCAAAAAATGTTCTATGAAGCAGGGATTTTAAATTTTGTGTCGAAAAGAACAAGCATTAGGAGTTGAATCACATTGCAATTTCGTCGGGGGGTTAGTTATGTCGGAATTATTGGGACGCAGACTGCGTGCTCTGCGCCGCCTGAAGCGGTTGACGCAGCACGACCTGGCCAGTGAAGTGGGTATATCAGTCAGTATGCTTTCAACTATTGAAAGAGGCGCTAAATATCCCCGCATTGATCTGATTAAAAAATTTGCACGTGTGTTGGATGTACCCCTTGAGGAATTGTTTGTTTTGCCCGATGTGATGCCATAACCCCGTTTAGGCGGGATTTTTTTTTGCCCTGTTTGATTTTGCATGGGCACTATACTATAGTAAATTTAATCTGTCTTATAGGGAGACGCATATGAAGATTGGTGGTTTGGCATTAAAGAATAAAGTAATCCTGGCTCCGCTTGCCGGTGTGACCGACAGGCCGTTTCGCCTTCTGGCGGTTGAAATGGGCTGTGCTCTGGTGTTTACGGAAATGGTCAGTGCCAAGGGTATTGTGTGTGCGCCGCAGCAAACGCTGCATATCGCTGCGTTTGGGGAGGATGAAAGGCCAATCGGGATTCAGCTTTTTGGCAGTGACCCTGAGGTTATGGCGGAAGGTGCTCACATTGCCGCCGGGCTGAAGCCTGACCTGCTTGACATCAATATGGGCTGCCCTGTAAAAAAAGTCGTCGGAAAGGGAGAAGGGTGTGCATTAATGCGGGACCCGGACAAGGCGTTCAGAATTGTTCGTGCCGTTTGTGATGCTGTTCCGATGCCTGTAACAGTTAAAATGCGTAAGGGCTGGGATGACACGTCGGTAAACGCGGTGGAAGTGGCCAGGGCTGTGTCCGAGGCCGGTGCTTCAGCTGTAACTGTCCATGGCCGGACCCGCGAGCAGGGCTACAGCGGCCGGGCCGACTGGTCGGCTATTGCCAGAGTGAAGGAAGCTCTGCATATTCCCGTTATTGGTAACGGAGACATCTGGCGGCCTGAGGATGCAAGGAAGATGCTGGATGAAACCGCCTGTGATGCCGTAATGCTTGCACGCGGTGTGCTCGGGAATCTTTGGCTCATCAAAAGAACGGTTCATTACCTGGAAACAGGACAATATTTGCCTGAGCCAACCCCGGCTGAAAAAGCTGCCCTGGCCCGGCGGCATCTTTCAATGATGGTTGAGGCCAAAGGCGAACACATTGGTGTGCGTGAGATGAGAAAACATGTTGCGTGGTACCTGAAAGGAATTCATGGTGCAGCTGCCATCCGGAACCAGGTGATGCGGGCGGAATCGGAAGAGGAAATGGCCGCTATTTTAGCCAGGGTGGGCAAAGGATAACTTGCAACCTTACTATGACAGAAAATCAGCAATTGCATCTCATGCATATTCATGGTAAAATTCGGTTGTATACAAAATTGTGCACAATAATATATATATGAGGGAGACGTATGGAATTTATTCGCGTCGGTGACAAGCTGATTAATCTGACAAAGATTGATGAATATGTCCGACGGATTATACAGATGCGAAGTGAGGGAATGTCACAGCAGGAGGTGGCAGCCAAGCTGCAGCTGGACCGGGCTTTTATTTCCCGGCTGGAATCTCTGGGCAGTGTGCGTCGTGGCGGCCGGATTGGCCTGATGGCTTTCCCTGTAGCCAACAAAGACGAGCTCACCGCGTTTGCGGACCGCTGGGGCATTGAAGAACGTCTTATTCTGTCGGACCATGAACGGTGGCGGCTGGTGGAAGAACGTAGTGGCATCGATTTTTTCAACCAGGTCATGGACGTTATTGAGCATTTTCGGCAGTGTGATACAGTATTGGTTTTTTGTTCTGCAAAGTGGAATCGTTTGGCGGAAGCTCTTTTGGATAGTGAGGTTATTGCGGTAGAGATCGGCAAGACACCTATTACCGAAGATATATATATCAGTACGGCAGAGATAGAAGAGATGCTCAAACCGTTTTTGGAAAACTGATACGGGGAGGGAAACCTGTGAAGAGAGTTGTCAGTATCAGCCTGGGCTCATCTAAAAGAAACCACGCGGTAGAAGTGGAAATGGCCGGGGAAATGTGCAGGGTGGAGCGAATTGGTACAGACGGTGATATCAAAAAAATGATTGCCATGATTACAGAGCTGGACGGGAATGTTGAGGCCTTTGGCCTGGGCGGGATGGATTTGTATGTCTACGCCGGGAATCAGCGTTACACATTTCGGGAAGCAAAGGTCGTGGTGCGGGCTGCCAAAATTACCCCGATTGTGGACGGGTCCGGATTAAAGAATACGCTGGAGCGGAAAGTTGTCCGCTATCTCCAGAATGACACAGACATTCTGAACGGAAACCCCCATGTGCTGATGATGTCCGGCGCAGACCGGTTTGGCATGGCCGAGGCGATGGAAGAAGCTGGCTGCCGGCTGACATGCGGGGATCTGATTTTTTCAATCGGTCTTCCCCTACCGCTTCGGTCGCTGAAATCACTGGAGAGAGTTGCCCGTGTCCTGGCTCCACTGATAACCCAACTGCCATTGTCTATGGTCTATCCCACAGGTAAAAAGCAGGAAGAAAATAAACCCAAGGCACAGCACCTTTTTGCGGAAGCAGATATAATCGCCGGAGACTTTCATTTTATCCGCAGATACATGCCTATGGATATGAATGGAAAGATTATTATTACAAACACGACGACCGTGGATGATGTAGCCCTGTTAAAAAGCCGCGGTGTGAAGACGCTGGTTACAACAACACCGGAACTAAATGGGCGTTCTTTTGGTACAAATGTTATGGAAGGGCTGCTCGTTGCCTTATCAGGCAAGTCACGTGAATTAAAGCCGGATGAATATGAAGGGCTGTTGTCACAGGTGAATTTTGTGCCGAGAATTACTCAGTTAAATGAATGATAATCAGGAGGACAACATGGGAGATTTCGCTTTTATTATCCACCCGATAGAGCTGGATGACGTATTCAGGAAACTTAAATTTATGCGCAGGTGGCCGGTTCCTCTCGTTGAGACAGTGGTTCGGGGGCTGCCGCCCTTTAAAGTTTCCGATATTTCCGGAATCCGGTCGCAGCATGCAGAAACATCAGGCCATTTTGTTTCCTGCCCGCTGACATCAAAACAGATGGTTACGCTGCCGGAAGACAAAGTTATTAATAAGATTATCCGGGCAGGGAAAGTCGCCGAAAAGCTTGGAGCAAAAATTGTTGGGTTGGGTGCCATGACATCTGTGGTGGGGGACGCCGGTATTACTGTGGCAAAAAATCTGAATATCGCAGTTACAACCGGTAACAGTTACACCGTAGCCACGGCCATTCAGGGGACAAAAAAAGCTGCGGAACTGATGGGCATTGACCTTTCACGTGCCGAGATTTTGGTTGTCGGTGCCACAGGTTCAATTGGAAATGTCTGTGCCAGGGTTTTGGCCAGGGACGCACGCTTTCTGACGCTGATGGCCCGTGACAAAAAAAAGCTGGATACCCTGGCATCAAGAATTCTCAGGGAAAACGGCCTGGCAGTGAAAGTAACGTCGGATATCAAACGTTCTCTGCAAAGGGCAGATATTGTTATCGCCGTTACAGGTTCCGCAGACGCAGTCATCGATGTGATGGATTTAAAACCGGGTGCTGTAGTATGTGATGTGGCCAGACCCAGGGATGTATCCAAGCGTTGTGCTGAACTGCGCAATGATGTTCTGGTCATTGAGGGCGGTGTTGTGGATGTGCCGGGTATGGCCGACTTTGGATTCAATTTCGGATTTCCGCCGAGGACGTCCTATGCCTGCATGGCAGAGACGATGATTTTATCTCTGGAAAAACGGTTCGAATCCTTTACGTTGGGCCGCGATTTATCGGTTGCGCAGGTCGATGAGATCACCCGTCTTGCCGATAAGCACGGTTTTACAATATCCGGTTTCCGCAGCTTTGAACGTGCCGTAACCAATGAAGAGATTGAGGCAATCCGAAAAAACGCTCAGAAGAAGCAAAAAAGCATCTCGCAGGTCTAATCAGGCTTTCTAGCCTGATTTGTTTTTT
>JAWSUT010000054.1:0-10129 GCA_033549345.1 Bacillota bacterium
CGAAAAAGCAGCTCGAGCTCTACCGGCTGCTCGGAGTGGAGCCACCGGCATAGGTATAAAATCGCGGGAATTCAGGTAATATTCCTACTGATTGGTCTGATTCCTGTAATATCTGTATCCTTATTATCTTTCACCAATGCTAAGACTAATATTGAAACTGAAGCCTATAAAGCTCTAGGTATGTATGCTGGACTAACGGATGCTCAGATTAGCAGCTTCCTTTCAGAGCGCGGAGGTGATGCGAGCGTTTATGTATCCTCAGATAATGTGACCAAAGCCATGAATGCATTACGTGCCGCGAATTGGGATGAAACCGACCCTTTATGGCTATCCCTGAAAAATGACCTCAGTCGTTTTTCCAGCATCCTTGTGGATGAGTTTGGATACAGTTTTGTTTTTTTAACAGATGTGACAGGAAGAGCTGTTTACAGTTCACAGGAAGGTGTAGAAGGAGCAGATTTATCTGTTCGTGATTATGTTCAGACTTCTTTACGTGGGGAAATGAATTGGTCAGATTTGTTTTTCTCGACTATTGTTAATGAAAATACCATAGTACTTTCACTTCCCATAAGAACTAACGGGCTTTCAGGGGAAATTATGGGAACAGCAAATCTCGTCCTCACAGAAGACCTACTGGCCAAGATTGTTCATGAAGGTGTAGAAACGCTAGGAAAATCGGCGGATTCTTACCTGATTAATGCACAAGGACTTTTATTAACGGATACGTTACTTGGTGACTTTGCCCAAGATGCATCACTGAAAGAAACAATAGATACAGACGTTGTGCGAGAGTTGTCCAACGCTATCGAAAATGGAAACACAGATTTTCATTGGCAGGGTATTTATATTGATTATCTTGGAAACCAAGTCCTTGGGTCTGCTGAAGTCATGCGATTGGGTACTGGATATGCAGGTTTGGTGGTAGAAATTGATGAGGATGAGGCTTTTGCTGGCGTATATGCTATGAAAAATCGTATGCTAATGATTCTCTTTGTCACAATATTTCTGGTGGCTGGTACGGGATACTTTATCGCTTCCAACACAGCGAAGCCAATTATTTCTATAGCAGACGTAGCAAAACAAGTTGCTGGCGGTGACTTTACTGTTTCAACTGAAATAAAAAGAAATGATGAGATTGGACAGTTAGGCAATGCGTTTAATACAATGAATGAAAATCTACGTAAGCTTATTCGCCAGGCGGTCCTGACAGCCACAGGCGTAAATGAAGGCAGTGAAGCATTGTCCACGGCAGTGGAATCTGTGAGCGCGTCACTGGAAGAAGTGGCAGCCAGCACCAATCAGTTCTCCAGCAATACGTTAGAGATGAGCGCAAGTTCACAAGAAATGGCTGAGTTGTCGAATCAAGTTGCGACCAGTGCCGCAGAAGGCAGCGCTGCCGTAGATAACGCTATTTTGCAGATGCAGGAAATTAATTCCATGGTTGAAGGGCTTCGCAATGTCATTGGTGCGTTGGATAAGCGTTCGCAGGATATTGGTAATATTGTTGGCCTCATCACTGATGTTGCAGAACAGACAAATTTGCTTGCATTAAATGCAGCTATTGAGGCTGCAAGAGCAGGTGAGCAGGGTCGAGGCTTTGCTGTTGTCGCCGAGGAAGTGCGGAAGCTGGCTGAACAGTCTCGCTCCGCAGCTGAGGAGATACGAAAACTTGTTAGAGAAACACAGGAAGAAAGTAGCCGTGCCGTAACTAGTATGGAAAAAGGCGTGGAGACCGTTCGAAGTGGTTCAGATGTTGTTTTAGCAAGCGGCGACACATTCAAGGAAATTGTCAAAAATGTAAATAGTATAGTACAAAAAATTGAAGTGGTTTCTTCATCCGCTCAAGAGGTTAGTGCTGGCAGCGAAGAAATTGCTGCATCAACAGAAGAGCAATCCTCAGTTATGGAAGAGATAAA
Source organism: Bacillota bacterium (assembly GCA_033549345.1). Lineage (GTDB taxonomy): Bacteria > Bacillota > Dethiobacteria > Dethiobacterales > Dethiobacteraceae > JAWSUT01. Next base: position 1,917 of record JAWSUT010000054.1, read on the forward strand.
TGCATCTGCTGAGGAACTGAGAGCAAATGCAGATGCCCTGATTAAAGAATTGAATCGCTTTAAGTATAACTAAGTATGTCCCTAATGTTACACTTTGGGCAAATACGGGGCACTCCCCGTATTTGCTTTTTTCGGTTGGTGCGAATTATAGTAGGTAGCTACGAAAGGGGAAAGTAATGCTCTCTGAGAACGTCACCGATGAATAGCAGAAAAAGTACAAAGCAGCCATCGCTATTTTATATCAACTGGCTGAAACAGGGGGAGTAGTTAATGACCATTCACCAACTGCGCCATGAGTTCGGGGAAAAATTTTATCTTGATAATGCTGGCCAGAAAACTGGATATGTTCAAAGCATGAACATTCCAAGTAAGGCTGTTTGGTTTATGCGGCATTTACAAGATTATAAATAAGGATGTGTCTCTGAATGAAAATTGAATATATTAATCCGTTTTTAATGGCATGTGCGGATGTTGTAAACCAAATGTGCCAAATTAATATTGAACGAGGAAAGCCCTTTATAAAAAAAGGTACATTTCCCATAGAAAGTGTAGCTGTTTCAGTTGGCATTGCAGGCGAAGTTAAAGGTGAGGTTCTCTACTGCATGAACAAAGAAACCGCTTTTCATGTTGCTTCGCTATTGATGTGCGGGATGGAAGTTATTGAATTTCATGATTTGTGTAAAAGTGCAATTTCTGAATTAGGTAATATCATAACAGGACATGCTTCTATAGAATTATCGAAAATGGGCCACAACATCGACATCACTCCACCAAAAGTTTTAGTGGGGCAAGAAATCCAGGTTTTCATGCCTAATGCTGTTACAATATGTGTTCCCATGAAATTAACAGATAGGTACGTTATTGATATTAATGTTTCTCTAAAATAAAGCATGATTAATTATTATCATAACGGAGGAGGGTAAATCATGATTATCACAACAACACCGAGTGTGGAAGGCAGAAAAATTACACAGTACAAGGAAATTGTTTTTGGGGAAGTTATTTCGGGGGTGGATTTTATCAAGGATTTTTCGGCAGGACTGCGCAACTTCTTTGGCGGGCGTTCCGGTGCGTATGAGGGCGAACTGATTCAGGCACGGGAAGCTGCCATCAAGGAGATGGGAGAACGGGCGGCAGCGCTTGGCGCCAATGCTGTAGTCGGCGTCGATATTGATTACGAAGTTTTGGGCCAGGGAGGCAATATGTTGATGGTTACCGCCTCCGGAACCGCTGTGGTGGTTGAGTAAAACTGAAATAGACCTAAAAAGCACCCGGAACTGTGAAGTTCAGGGTGCTTTTTTCTTAATAAACTTTGGTCAGGTTATAACCCGCTTTTTCCAGCTCCTCGGTGATTCTGCGGATATGCTTGTGTCCGTTTGTTTCCACAGTCACTTCCAGCTGCACATCCATAAAACGGTGGAATGTTTTAAACTGGTTGTGGTCAAGTTTAATTATATTTGCATTGAGCCGGGCCAGTATTTCCGAAATTTTAAGCAGCTCGCCCGGCCTGTCGGGTAAATCCACGGAGAAGGAGAAGATCCGCCCCCGGGAAAACAGCCCCCGGTTAATCATGGCCGAAATTGTCAGCACGTCGATATTGCCGCCGCTGACGATACTGATGATATTTTTGTCTCTCTCTTTAATTTTTTTCAGGCCCGCCAAAGAAAGGACGCCGGCATTTTCTCCCACCAGCTTGTGTTTATCCAAAAGCAGCAAAAATGCCTCCATAATATCAAAGTCGGACACAGTAACAATCTCATCCACATAATTACGGATAATCGGGAACGTTACATCACCGGGATTCTTGACGGCAACACCATCGGCGATTGTGTCCACTGTGTCCAGAAAGACAATCTTATTATGTTCCACGGACACCTTCATCGCCTGGGCTCCCTCAGGCTCGACACCGATAACCTTAATCCCGGGCTTCAGTGCTTTGGCAGCCATGGCCACACCACTGATCAGGCCGCCTCCGCCAATAGGCACGAGCAGGCAGTCAGCTTCCGGCAGCTCTGCGAGAACTTCCAGGGCGATTGTCCCCTGTCCTTCAATTACATCCAGATCGTTAAAAGGGTGCACAAAAATATAGTTATTTTCCTGCTGCAGTCTGACGGCCTCGCTATAGGCATCATCATAGCCGCCACCATACAATTCCACCTTGGCACCGTAACCCTTTGTGGCCTCCACTTTAATCAGCGGAGCCGTCTGGGGCATAACAATTGTGACATCCACGCCAAGCTTTTGAGCCGCATAGGCAACACCCTGAGCGTGATTTCCCGCAGATGAGGCAATCAGCCCCTGCTGTTTCTCCTGCTCAGATAACTTTGCTATCTTATTGTAGGCACCGCGAATTTTAAAAGAGCCCGTAATCTGCAGGTTTTCCGGCTTTAACCAGACCTGATTTGCCGATTCGTTACTGAAGGCGGAACTGTAAATCAGTTTTGTCTGATTGATCATGCCGCCAAGCCGGTTTGCTGCCTCCCAAAACTGATCAGTGCTGATTTGCATGACAACACCCCCCTTTCCATCTCACGTTTAACCTGATACTATAATTATAATTATGACATCAAACTGTGATTGAATCCTTTATCTAAGCTTAACACACGTACTAAAAAAGGAGAAGCCGGTTATGAATATCCAGATTTTTGGCAGAAGCAAATGTTTCGATACCAAAAAGGCCCAGCGCTATTTTAAAGAAAGACGGATTTCTTTTCAGTTCATCGATTTGCAGCAAAAGAGCCTCAGCAAAGGGGAGCTGCAAAGTGTCGGCGCAGCTGTGGGCCTCAACAGCCTGATTGACGAAAGTGCCAAAGAATATCAAAAGCTCAATCTGGACCGTATTGTCAGCGCCCCGATGCGCGAGGAACTGCTTCTAAACAACCCGAAGCTGTATAAAACTCCCATTGTCCGCAACGGCAGGCAGGCTACGGTGGGGTACCGGCCGGAAGTCTGGAGCGCATGGGAGTGAGTCTGGCCTAATGCAGCTTCTTGCTGCAGGCAGTGATGCATTCGGCACATCCCCTCATGCAATAAGCCAGGCATTTGTGCATGAAAAATCCTGCCCCGGCAAAGGCATTTGCAGGGCACGCCTCCCGGCAGCCGCCACAATCTTTGCAGTGGGACGGGTCTGTGGCGCCCTGTGTTTCACCGGATACGGGCAGGGGAGCATCGGTAAACAGAGCGGCAAAAAGCAAGCCCGAGCCAAAGTCTTTGTTGACAACGATGCCATTTTTGCCCCATTCACCCAACCCGGCTGCAACAGCCAGCGGTCGAAAATCGCCATAGACAGACCAGATTGTTTTGAGACGGACCCGATAGCCTTCAGACTGCAGCATCTGCGCAGTGATGTTCTGCACATGTTTACTGACGAGATGGTCTTTTCCCAGCAGGCGGCTGATTTTGAGCGGATGTCGCAGAAACCAGCCCTCGGAAAACGGAAAACCGAAGACAATGACCGGCTCTGTTTTTCTTATTTTTGTATAACCCACAAGCAAGGCGCCCTCATCCAGGGCCTTCTTTTTTACATATTGCGCTAAATCCTGGTCCACGAACGTATTCCTCCCAGCATGACAGGAAGCCCGGTATCCGTATCCTATGCAAAACAGAACAGTTTTATCAAAAGTATACTGGTCCAAAACGCTCCGGCTGTTGAAGCCCGAGCGTTTTGCATTAAACTAATTTAAAGACTATATTAACTATATCCTCCTGTTTTTGCGGTATAACTAAAACAGAGCGGGTCACTCCCGCCTGTCTTTACGAAGTTCCAAATCAGGGCGCGCTGCAACTTTAAGAAAATATTAATCTATAAAGGGGAATTCACTATGAGAGAAAGCCTGGAGAATCTGCTTACAGACCCGACAGCGGCAAAACTGCTGATTATTATTTTGGGGCTTTTGGGGATTATACTCATTGTAACTTTCCTGAAACATCTGCTGGGCAGATATCTCAGAGACAGTGACAACTGGTATACAGTACGAAAAACTATGAACGGTGCATCCTATGTCTTGTTTATTTTGTTTGTCCTCTTTGTTTACAGTGACCGTTTGGGGGACATCATGGTTATGTTGGGCGTGGCCGGTGCCGGCCTGGCATTTGCGCTGCAGGAAGTTATCATTAGCATCGCAGGCTGGATTGCGATCGTTACCGGCAGAATATTTCGCTCAGGGGACAGAGTACAGCTGGGTGGAATTAAAGGCGATGTAATTGATTTTGGGATTCTCAGGACAACCATTATGGAGATACAGGACTGGGTGGACGGCGACTTATATAACGGTAAAATTGTGCTTGTGGCTAACAGTTTTGTCTTTAGGGAACCGGTCTTTAATTATTCTACAGATTTTCCCTTCGTCTGGGATGAGCTGACGATTCCGGTTAGATTCGGCAGTGACTCCGAGCTGGCCAGAGATATTTTAAACCGTGTAGCTGATCAAGTCGTCGGAAATTACGCAAAACTGGCTGAACAGCATTGGGAGAGGATGGTAAGAAAATATTTAATTGAAGATGCCGCGACCCGACCGATGGTCACGATGGTTATTAATGATAACTGGCTGGAATACACACTGCGGTATGTCGTCCATTTCAGAAAACGCAAAACAACGCAGGATGCATTATTTACTGAAATCCTCCGGGAAGTCGAACACAGTGCGGGAAAGGTACAGTTTGCTTCTGCCACATTTGAGCTGACAGGAATGCCGAATATAACTGTGCGCCGGGCATACGAAGCATAATAATCAGCAATACAGGCAATAATAAGAAGGGTAAGTGCACTCAAAATCAAAATTGGTATTAGGAGGCTTTAAAAAAGTGCAAGGTAAAGTGAAATGGTTTAATGCGGAAAAAGGGTTTGGGTTTATTGAAAAAGAGGATGGCGGAGATGTGTTTGTGCATTTCTCAGCCATTCAGGGGGAAGGTTTTAAAACCCTCGAAGAAGGCCAGGCGGTTGAGTTTGAAGTTGTAGAAGGCGACCGCGGACCGCAGGCAGCCAATGTGTTTGTGGTCTAAGATATAAACTCAGAAAATGAGAGCATTTCTTTAAAAAAGGGATGCTCTTATTTTTTTGCAGAGTACAACGTAAGTGCAAAAAATCAGCGCATATCTCAAAAATGCTAGCATTTTCAAGGGAAACGACCCCTGCGGTTTCATTTTTCCGGGGAGGGTCCCTAATAGTTTCTAACCTATGCCCAGATAGATGGAGCAGGGATGACGCATGCTGAGCGTGTTCGACACGGAAGGGTAAATCATGTATCATTATAGGAGGCTTCTCTGTTAATTGCAGACAGGAAGTCTTTTATTTACCGTTTGACAACTAAAAGGAGGAGATTGGCATTACTTCTGAAGAAGGCAGTAGAAAGGATCCCGAAGTACAGAGAAAACAGGTGTTTCAGAAAGTGGACGAAGCAGGAATCGAATTTATCAGGCTGCAGTTTATTGATATATTCGGTGTCCTCAAGAGCGTGAATATAACCCCGGATGAATTGGATGACGCTTTGGATGGCAACCTGATGTTCGACGGGTCTTCCATTGACGGTTTTGCCCGGATTAATGAGTCCGACCAGTGTCTTGTACCGGATCCGGAGACGTTCCAGATTATGCCCTGGCGTCCCACAGAAAAAGGTGTGGCCCGGATGATTTGCGATGTCTACAATCCTGACGGTACACCGTTTGAGGGGTGCCCCCGCTGGAACCTGAAGCGCGTGTTAAAAGAAGCCCAAGAAATGGGTTATGAGATCAACATGGGCCCGGAAGGCGAGTTTTTCCTTTTTCATACAGATGAAAAAGGGAGGCCGACGCTGGAAATTCACGACAAGGCCGGTTACTTCGACTTAGCGCCCATAGACTATGGTGAAGATGCCCGCAGGGATATTGTCCTGACAATGAAGCAAATGGGTTTTCGCATTGAAGCCTCGCACCATGAAGTGGCACCCGGACAGCATGAAATTGATTTTAAATATGATGAGGCATTAAAAACAGCGGACAAATGGGTAACATTCCGTGATGTGGTCAAGAATGTTGCTAAAAAACATAAATTATACGCCACGTTCATGCCTAAGCCGTTCGCCGGAGCAAACGGCTCAGCCATGCACTGTAACCAGTCTCTATTTAAAGACGGCGAGAATATCTTTTATGATCCGCAAGGCCAGTACGAACTAAGTCAGACAGCTTTTCATTATTTAGGCGGTATTTTGGAGCACGCCAAAGGCATGACGGCGATTATGAACCCGATAATTAACAGTTATAAGCGTTTAAAGCCGGGTTATGAAGCCCCTATTCACATTGCCTGGTCGAATTCAAACCGCAGTACGCTGATTCGGATTCCCGTAAGACGCGGTAAAGCCACCCGTGTGGAACTGCGCAGCCCGGACCCGGTGGCCAACCCGTATTTGGCATTTGCCGTACAGATTAAAGCCGGCCTGGAGGGCATAAAAAACAAAGTGACTCCGCCGCCGTCTGTTGAAGAAGATGTGTACTGCCTGACGGCAAAACAAAGGGCGGCCCTGGATTTGGATTACCTGCCCCGGGACCTGTATGCGGCTCTGAAAGAAATGGAGAAAGACCCGATGATTAAAGAAGCCATCGGCTCTCATTGTTTTAACCGGTTCCTGGAGGGTAAATACAAAGAGTGGCATGAGTATGCCGAACACGTTCACCCCTGGGAAATTGACAGCTACCTGCGCAAATACTAGAAAAAATAATACTGCCTGAGGATGCTTATGCACTCCTGGAGGCAGTTTTTATTTTATACATTCAGCCCCCAAAAGGCTTTTACCGCCCGGAGTCAGTTTGTCAAGATAATCCTCAAGATAACGAACTTCTTCCCGGGCCCAGTAAAGGGCTTCTTTGTCAATGGCCCTGATGAGAATTTCTTCCCTTTTATCGGATGCCTCTGCCAGGATGTCACCAAGAGGGCTAAGCAGTTTGCTTTTACCGCAGCTGTTGTTACCCACCGTGTTTACGCCAAAAACATAAATGGTGTTGTCCAATGCTCTGGCAGGGAGCTGAATATCCCACCTGTGAGAGGCAGCCACACTCCAGACAGAAGGACAGACAATAATTTCTGCTCCCTCCAGGGCCAACAGGCGGCTTGTTTCGGGAAATTCCATCTCATAACAGATCAGAACTCCGATTTTACCGATGTTGGTTTCGAAAGCCGGGTATTGTGTCTCCCCGCGTGTGAAAATGTGCTGCTCGCGTCCCCACAGCAAGCTCTTCCTGACCTTCCCCCTGATGGTACCGTCCCCGTCAATAATCACTGCGGAAATAAATATCTGCTCTTTGTCATTCCGCTCCACAAAAGGACAGACAATGGCCACTTTGGCCCGCACAGCCTCCTCCCGGATTGCAGTTACAGACTTACCGTCGGGGAACTCTGCAAGATCAAAGAATGCATCCTTAGAGAGGTAATATCCTGTGGTCCATAATTCGGGCAAAACAATCAGGTCGGCCTCCTGAGCCGCCTGGCGGATAAACTGGATTCCTCTTTTTAAATTTGCATTCACATCATTCATAATCGGTGTCATTTGAATCCCTGCTATCTGGAAAATAAGAATCACCCCTGTCAAATATAGAAATCATAGTGCTTGCTACAGTACCATGGTATCTGTTTGCCGCCGATTGTTCAAGCATCGTCACGAAAATCAGAGTAAAAATTTATACAATAGAAACATTTTCTTGCAATCGAACTATTTTTGTGTTAACATATATCTAGTTTTAAAAAGAAGAACACCCGAACAATTTTTGGCCTCTTTAAAAGGCATGAAAGAAAGGTTTTGAGGTTCACTTCTTTTTGATTCAAATTATTTTTAGGAGGCCTATGCACAATATGCAAGGTAAAGTAAAATGGTTTAACGCTGAAAAAGGTTTCGGTTTCATCGAGCAGGAAGGTGGCGGCGACGTATTCGTACATTTCTCCGCTATCCAAAGCGAAGGGTTTAAAACCCTCGAAGAAGGTCAGGATGTTGAGTTTGATGTTGTAGAAGGCAACCGCGGCCCGCAAGCGGCCAACGTTACTAAATTATAAGCAATGTCAGAAAAAAGCATTTCCGTGCAAATGGAAATGCTTTTTTATTGGTTAAAATAGGATTCGCAGACTCTGTATATAAATAATAGTGGGTTCAGGGCTGCAATGACGTTAACATCGAGCTAATTGCGATGTTTCAAAAAAACGATGTTAAAAAGGGCTGTAACTCCAGCCAAAAAGAGTTTACCCCAAAAAA
>JAWSUT010000055.1:0-7803 GCA_033549345.1 Bacillota bacterium
ATACAACTATTTTTTTGTTGAGAAGCCTAGTGTTTATGGGCTTCAGAGCTTATTTTTTTGGTGCGAAAGTTGAGTTACTTTATAAAAGAAAAAACAGCTCATAACGAGCTGCTTTTTATCCCTGCTTTAGAGTCATTCTGTATTCCTGTGCGCGTTTTGCATACACGTCGGTCACCTTGCGAATCCGCTCTATTTCTTCAGGCTTCAGTTCCCGTACAACGCGGGCGGGTGCTCCTACAGCCAGTGTGCCGGCAGGTATTTCTCCGCCTTCACGGACTACGGCACCTGCACCAACCAGGGCATTTTCACCGACACGGGCACCGTCGAGAAGAGTGGCTCCCATACCAATCAGCGCTCCGTCGCCTACCGTACAACCGTGGAGAATGGCTTTATGCCCCACCAACACATAGTCACCGACGACAGTGGGAAACCCGGGGTCAACATGCACCACGCAATTGTCCTGAATGTTTGTGAACCTGCCGATTGTAATTTCATTGATGTCACCCCGGACAACAGTATTAAACCAAATACTACTGCCTTCTGCAATTTTGACCCTGCCGATAATATGTACGCCCGGGGCAAGAAAGACATCCTCTGCAATCTCCGGCCTGAAATCCTTATACGTATATATCAAATATATCACCTCCGCTACTCTATTCTAAACCGACACAAAAAAATCCTCCGTTACAACGGAGGATTTTTAGATTCTTTATTCTTCTGCCATCTCGCGAGGCCAAGTACAAAAGCCCGCTCTGTCTTCTGCCACCTTACGATCAACACGCCGGGACGTATCCTGTGACACCAGAACTCTCATGATCCAGGATATGCCCAGAAAGACTGACAGAAAGATTGCATATATTGGCCAGTTACCCATTTGCACACCCCTTTTCACTAAGTATTGTTAATTATTATGTCGTAACCGACAACCCCCATTGCCGGGACTACACCTAAATTACTATTAGTATAAAATAGTACGGCTAAATTGTCAATATATTCTGACAAGTTAATTTAATAACTTTTATCAGTTAAGTGAGTAACATAACAAGCCGCTTTCTACCTGTGCTTTAAGCGTTTCAATCATCCTGTTTTGATCAACAAACTTGACGTAAAATACCCCCTAAGTGTATGCTTTTATAACAGCATCCTTTATGAGGTTAGTCATGGCGAACTTTCTCTAAGAGACTATTTCTATGGAGTTCTCGCCGTAAAAGAATAAATCAGGGGGAAGCAAATGGACAAACGTCAGTTAAATAAAATGGTCCTCATTTTGGGAATTTTGGTTTTTTTGGTACAGGGCGACAATTTTGCCGCGACTCCATTGTTAGTGGAAATCGCCCGGGATTTAAACCTCACAATCAGCAAGGCAGCCCTTTCTGTGTCAGCCTACATGCTGCCTTTTGGCTTGTTTACACTACTTTTTGGCCCATTATCCGACCGTTTCGGAAAAGCCAGAATTATCAACACAGCAGCGTTTGTAACAGCGGTATTTAGCGGATTAGGTGCGGTGGCGTTTAATCTCACATCATTAAGTATCTTCCGTGCAGTGAACGGTACATTTGCTGCGGCGATTATCCCGGTGACGCTGGCATTAATTGGGGAGAGTTTTGGTGACGACCCCAAGGTCATTCAGGGAGCACTGGGACGGGTTATGGGGCTGATGTTTCTCGGTGGTGCTGCGGCACCGGCAATCGTCGGTTTTGTTTCATATATTGGATCCTGGCGCTATGTCTATCTCATCTATGGAACGGCCGAATTACTGATGGCCGGTCTGATGCTTCTGATGCTTAAAAAAGGCCCTGTCAAGAAGAAGACCGCCGGCCTTGCAACCACCTACAGAGAGTTGTTCTGCACAAAGTATTTGGTCAATACGGTGCTAATTGTATTTTTGATTGGTTTTTCTGTTTATGGCAGTTTTACCTATGCCGGTAAATATATTGAATCGGTTACAGGATATAATATCCTGCTGGTGGGTCTGCTCCTTACCCTATTTGGTATCGCCACCGTAATCGGCGGCTATAAAGTGGCCTCCATACGGCAGGCTCTCGGCAACAGGACCTTACTGTTAGCCGGCTTCCTTGGCCTTTTATTCTGGACACCGCTTGGCTTCGTCAAGAACCCCCTGCTGATCGCTCTGTCTCTGGCTGGATTCGGCTTCGGTTTTATTCTGATTCACCCCACGCTGGTTACAACCGCACAACTGCTCCGCCCCAGCCAAAGGGGTGCTGTCATGTCCCTCGTCTCCTTCAACCTGTTTGTGGGCGGAGGAATGGGCGTATACGTAAATGGCCTCCTGCTCCCCCACTGGGGCTATGCGGCTATTTTTTCATCGGCCGGCATTTTACTGCTCATTGCCGGCGTGGCAGGGACAATGACCCTTAGCCGCATTCAGGCTTGCGCAAACCAGGCTTGACACTAATTCCGGCATACTTGGTCAAAGAATCTCACCCGGTTGTGCCCTGTCAGGATTCTTATCACCCGTTTCGTTACTGTATATCTCTTGTCTCAACAGATCCTGGGGTTCTGTTTTGTGACTGTCGTATTCATAATCCTGGTTGTCCAAATTATTCTGGGCCTGCCTAGTAGCTTGATAATGCTTAATCCCTCCACTGAGAACTCTGACTGCCGAAAACCCCTTCTGTTTTAAAATACAGGAGGCAATATAAGCCCGCAAGCCAATCTGGCAGTAGATAATTATTTCTTTATCCCGCGGCAGTTCGTTTAGCCTGTTTCTCAACTCACCTAACGGAATATGAACTGACCCCTCAATTGAGCTAATTTCTCTTTCCTCAGCTGTGCCCACATCAAGTATCAATGAATTGGTCTGCTCCAGTTCATGCCAATGTGCTACAGCCAATTGACCGGATAAGTGATTTGCTGCAACGAACCCTGCTATATTAACAGGGTCTTTGGCTGAAGAATAAGGCGGCGCATAGGCAAGCTCCAGCTCCTGCAAATCATAAACAGATTTATTAAACCGAATTACCGCAGCCAAAACATCAATTCTTTTATCGACTCCGTTATAACCGACAATTTGTGCTCCTAATATCGCCCCTGAAGAAGCATAGAGAAGCTTCATCGTCATAGGGAGAGCGCCCGGATAATAACCGGCGTGGGATTTTGACTGCGTAATGGTGGACAGGTACTGTGTCTCCCGTCTTTGCAAACCTTTTTCATTATTTCCCGTTGCAGCAACAGTTAAATCGAAAACTTTGGCGATAGCCGTTCCCTGAGTACCCTTATACTTCTCTTCAATTCCCGCGATATTATTTGCCGCAATCCTTCCCTGCTTATTCGCTGGACCAGCCAGAGGTATGAGCGTACTTTCCCCTCCGACCAAATCCTTTACTTCAACAGCATCACCGATGGCAAAGATATGCGGGTCAGAAGTCCGGAAGCTTTCGTCAACCTTTATTCCGCCCCTGTCTCCCAACTGAAGTCCCGCCTCTTTGGCCAGTCCGACTTCCGGCTTTACTCCCACAGCCATGATCACCAAATCTGCGGGAATCCTTTTGCCGCTGGCCAGCACCGCTTCCAAGGATCCATCATTATCCTCAAAGGCCTGTACACCGTCTTTTAGATAAAGATGGACTCCCTTTGAAAGAATGTGCCCATGGACCAGAGATGCCATTTCATAGTCCAGTGGAGCAATCAGCTGGTCAATCATCTCCACAATGGCCACATTCATACCTAAATAATGCAGGTTTTCCGCCATCTCAATCCCAATAAAGCCCCCACCAATTACCACGGCTTTCTCCGGAGTGCAGTTATCAATATAGCCTTTTATGGCATCCACATCTGCCATATTGCGCAGGGTAAATATACCGGGATTTTCAATCCCCGGTATAGGCGGCCTGATCGGGTTTGCCCCGGGAGAAAGGATAATATAATCATAACTCTCTTCATAAGTGGCCTCAGTTCTCAGGTCCTCTACTCTTACCTTTTTCTCGTCTCTGTTTAAACTAACAACTTCCTGCTTTAATCTGACATCAATATTATAATTGGCTTTCATCTTTTCCGGAGACTGCACCAAGAGCATTTCCCGTTCTTCAATAACGCCGCCAATATAATAAGGAAGCCCACAGTTGGCAAAGGAAATATATTCTCCCCTCTCAAATATAATAATCTCTGCCTTTTCATCTAACCGTCTAAGTCTGGCTGCAGCAGTAGCCCCTCCGGCCACCCCGCCGATAATTAAGGTTTTCATAGTTACCTCCCGGGATAAAGAGTAAATATGTATTGAAAAACAAAACTAAGTAAGCAGCCCGTTTTTGGGCTGCTTACCTGTTTTTATATATTCCACATTCTCAATTGCCTTTATACAAGGACTGACTCGCAGGCAAAAGACGCTAACCTTAAATATACACATAACCACTGGTGAATAAATTGCGGCATACCTTTTTACCATTTTACCCTCTCCTTAATTCGGTACTAAACAACTATCTGTCTAACAGTCAATAAAATCATACTGGGCAATGTAACAATACCCATGTACCATATGCCCACCGGTCGCATTACTGTATAAGGATTTTATTTTAGCAGAAGATAAACCCAGAATATCCTGGATAACCTGAGGTGAGCTATGTACAGAATATTTAGCTGGAAAAAGCGCAGCCGGGAACAACAAATCGATATCACAACGACACAGGACCACCCACCGGCAACTTATTATAGTAACAGTACAGATGCCTCATGCAAAACGATTATGGATGTTGCCCCCCGCGAGACGGAACGGCCAATCAGGGGATACAAAAAGCGTTTCTTTGAATGCCTTGACTATAATGTATCGTTAATCAAAGAAAGGCTGCCGAGTGAGAGCCTTATACTGGAAGAATTTACAGTAGGCAGCCTTAGTCCGAAAAAAATAGTGATCGCATACATAGAAGGCCGTGTTAACCCGGGTATCGTTAAAGAGGTAAGAAACCGGATTCATGCCATCAGAGCGGAGACTCTACTTGACAGCAGTTATCTGGAAAGAAACATTGAAAACTCAAATCTTAGCCCGTTTCCCCAGGTTGAAATTACGCTGCGTCCCGATTTAACGGAAGCAGCCTTGATTCAGGGACGCGTTGCTGCCCTTTTGGACGGCAGTCCGGAAGTTCTGCTGGCGCCCACCACATTCTTTGATTTAATGGACACACCGGAGGATGCATACAGCCGCTGGTTTTTGGCAGCCAACTTTTTCCGCATTGCCCGGTATATCATGTTTATTATGGCAGTATCTCTGCCTGCTTTTTATATTGCCCTAACATCGCACCACCCCGAGATGCTGCCGACCCGACTGGCGATCCTTATTGCCGCCAGCGCAGAGGGCTCTCCTTTTCCGGTATATTTCGAAGCATTTGTGATGATGGGGGTTGTGGAAGCCGTCCGCCTAATATTAATCCGGATTCCCAACCAGATCGGTTCTGCAATCACCATTTTTTCCGGAATTGTCCTGGTGGGCGCGGGAATCAGGTCCAACATCTTTGGTGAGATTATCGTCATGATTGTAACACTTACTGCAATCGTTTCATTTTCCATCCCTAACTTCGACTTACGCTCTGCGATACGAATCATCCAGTTTTTCACCATGATTATGACGGCTCTGTTTGGCATGTTTGGTTTTGCCGTAGCGTTTTTTTACATTGGGATCCATCTTGTCACCTTAAAATCGTTTGGTATCCCGTACATGACACCACTGGCTCCGGCAGAGGCCAGCGGCTGGGGGCACACCCTCTTACGTGATAATACCGTTGTGATGGCTCAGGATGAATCCTACCAACCGGTGCCCAGAGCGGATTTCGCAGAAGAAACAGGTGAAGATGATGAATAGCAGCCAAAGCAAATCCAAAGATACAATGGATCCCAAAGTACTGGCTGTGGTTCTGGCAATGGCTATCTTTGAGTTTGAAATTTTTACCCATGCCAGGGGCCTTGTGGACATAGCCAAACAGGACACCCTGCTTGTTATACTGCTTGGCGGATCTTTATTACTCTTACTTACGTCCCTACTCGTCAAACTTGCCCGGAGGTTTCCCAAAGAAAATCTTTTTCAGTACAGCAAAAAAGTATGGGGCAGGCCGGTGGGCCTGCTAATTACACTTGCCTATCTTTTCTATTTTTACAGCTTCATGGTTCTGCTGTTTCAAAATTTCACCAACGCGAACCGGGTCCTTTTTTTGCCGAGAACTCCGGTCCTCGTACCCATGCTTTTAATGGCTGTAGGCGCAGTCTGGCTGGCATCATACGGCTTTGCCGCCATCGTACGTTTCTTTCAGCTGATTTTTCCCATCTTTGCTCTCCTGATGCTGACAATTCTTTTTCTTGGCATACGGGAAGTTAGTTTTGAAAACTACCTTCCTCTACTGAGTAACGGTTTTTTGCCTGTTTTACACGGCGCCGTCGTCTATGTCGGCATCATTCAGGGTATTGAAATCATACTCTTTCTGACCCCGTTTCTCAATGATACGAATAAAATTCTCAAACCGGCGGCCTGGGGTGTTATTCCTGTCATATTCTTTATGTTCTTTGCTTCCGTCAACGCGATTGGTATCCTTGGCGTTGCAAACATTCCGGAATTTGTTTACCCGGGAATTGCTCTGCTCAGTGTGATTGAGCTGCCGGGCTTTGCCGTGGAACGGTTTGAATTACTGTTAACATTACCGTGGTTGATTGCAATTTTTACAACCATGTCCGTCTACATCTACCTGCTCGCTTTCGGTATCATCGAATTATTTGGCCTGTCCCACAGAAAAGTAAGCATCGGCATTGTGGCAGCCGCCATTATCGGTGCCACATATCTGATACCCGATATGGCATGGACAATCGTCTTACGGCAGCACTTCAACTATTTCACCTTATTATTCACAGCTGTTATTCCTGCCTTAACATTATTAATGGCTGCCATCAGGCATAAGGAGGGTACGGATAATGCATAAAGTTTTTTCCATTCTCCTAATTGCTGTCGTATTACTGACGGTGCCTGGCTGCTGGGATGTTGAGGATATGAGAAACAGAACATTTATAACGGCTATAGGCATTGATGCTGCACAGGGGCCCGCAGCGCCTAAATACAAAGTAACCTTTGAAGCCCTCAGGCCTTCCGGTGTCAGGCCCGATTCACAAACAGCGGGCAACCTCATTCAGACACTGGAAGCCGACAGCATCAGTATGGCCATCGAACAGCTCCAGGCCCGGTTTGCCCGCCCAACTACCCTATCACATTTAACGGTAATTGTTATCGGGGAAGAGAAAGCAAAGGAAGATTTCCAGGATATTGCCGATTATTTTTCTAGGCACCCGGAAGTCCAAAAACGGATACGGCTTATGTTTGTTCAGCAAGGGGAAGCCATGGATCTGCTAAAAACTCAACCTCTGTTTGAACGGTACCTGGCCGCTGAGCTTGTAACAATGGCTCACCTTGAGCCGCAGCAATCCATTATTAAAACAAACCCGTTCATTGAATTTCTCCTGGATTTACGCACTAATGAAGGCAAAGCGCTCGCCTCCCGAATTCTGGTGGCCGAAGGGGACATTCCGATCCGGCACGGAGCTGCCGTATTTAAGCAATGGAAGCTGGCGGGCTGGCTCAGCAGCAGTGAGACACAGGCAGCGAACTGGATTGTCGGTGATATTGAAGGAACAGTGGAGAGTGAAAGTAACGACGGGCTCTTTACCTATTTTGTCAAGAAGAAGTCCGTCCGGATACTACCCGACACCGGCAGCGGAGACATCCGTTTTACCATAAAACCTGAATTCCCGCGATTTTATACCTATGCCGGTGGCTCCACTCCGAGCAGCCGGTAGAGCTCGAGCTGCTTTTTC
>JAWSUT010000056.1:0-6750 GCA_033549345.1 Bacillota bacterium
TTTTTTGGGGTAAACTCTTTTTGGCTGGAGTTACAGCCCTTTTTAACATCGTTTTTTTGAAACATCGCAATTAGCTCAAGGGAGCTAAAAGATCGACTGTAAAACCTTTGTCTGCTTACGTTTCGGCCCCACGGAAACCAGTGCCACCTGCACACCAGTCAATTCCGTAATGCGGCGTACATAATGTTTCGCCGCTTCAGGAAAGTCTTCAAACCGTTCAATGGCGGCCAGGTCTTCGTGCCAGCCCGGCAGCTCCTCAAAAACAGGCTCACAGGCTTCCAGCGCCCGCAGACTGGCCGGTACATGCCTGATTATCTCCCCATGAAAACGATACGCGGTACAAATTTTTAAAGTATCCAGCCCTGAAAGCACATCCAACAGTGTCAGAGCGATGTGATCCAGGCCGTTTATCCGGCAGGCATAGCCAAGAACCACAGCGTCCAGCCAGCCGATGCGCCGGGGTCTGCCTGTGGTCGTGCCGTATTCTCTGCCCACTTCCCGGATCCGGTTGCCGATTTCATCGTTGATTTCCGACGGGAAGGGCCCGTCTCCGACTCTTGTCGTATACGCTTTTGCCACGCCGATGACTTTGCTGATACGGGTTGGCCCCACGCCGGCACCAATACAGGCGCCGCCGGCGGCAGGGGAGGATGAGGTGACATACGGATAAGTGCCATGGTCCAAATCAAGCATTGTCCCCTGCGCACCTTCAAAAAGAATTTTACTTCCTTTCTTTATTTCTTCCTCCAGCAGGAGGCTTGTATCGGCAACATAGGGGCGCACCTGCTGCCCGTATTCTTTGTACTCCGTAAACATATCCGCGGGATCAAACGGTTCTGCATCATAGACTTTGGTCAGCAGAGCGTTTTTCCTTTCCAGGATCTCTTTAATTTTTTCTCTGAGTTCGTTTTCATCCAGTAAATCAGCCACCCGCATACCTGTGCGGTGAACTTTGTCCATGTAGGCCGGCCCGATACCACGCAGTGTAGTACCGATTTTTCCCTTGCCTCTCTGCGTCTCTTCCAGTTCGTCAAGGCGCCTGTGATACGGCATGACCAGATGGGCCCTGTCACTGATGCGCAGTTGGGAGATATCGATATTTCTGTCCTGCAGGCCCTGCATCTCACCGGTCAGAGCCTTCGGGTCAAGGACGACGCCATTGCCGATGACACAGCTTTTTCCGGGATAAAGTATTCCGGACGGAATTAAATGCAGCTTAAAAACTTCCTCGCCCACAGTTAGTGTATGGCCGGCATTTGTGCCTCCCTGATAGCGGACAACCACATCGGCTTTTTCAGCCAGAAAATCCGTAATCTTTCCTTTCCCTTCATCGCCCCATTGCGAGCCAATCAGTATAACTGTAGACATACGCTCACTCCTTTTCCTCCGGCATATCGTTAGCCGGCAGGCTCCCGGTTGCAAAAACCCATCCGGGTATGTGTTTTTTAATAAAAATAACCCAAACAGAATTTTTCATTCCATTTGAGTTTCAGCAAAACAATCTCCACCTTTAAATTAAAGTCGCTATAAGTAACATGCAGTAATTACCAAAAGTAGTTTAGCAGAGTAAAGTGTTTTTGTCAAGCGCCGGCCTGGCTTTCCAGGTTGTGTTCACGGCTGATGCTGAGGAATTTGTTGTGGCTTTCTTTAAAGTAAAGGTTAATCGTGCCCACAGGGCCGTTTCGCTGTTTGGCAAGGATAATTTCCGTATCGTGGCGGTTTTCCATATTTTGGTTATAGTAGCCTTCGCGGTAAATAAACGCCACAATGTCGGCATTGGCTTCAATGCCGCCGGATTCCAGCAAGTCACTGAGAATGGGACGTTTCTTTTCCCGCTGTTCAACGGCACGGGAAAGCTGTGAGAGGGCGATTACCGGCACCTCCAGCTCTTTGGCCAAAGCCTTCAGGGAACGGGAAATTGCCGAGATCTCCTGCTGCCGGTTTTCTGAGCGGTCACTGCCCCGCATCAACTGCAGGTAGTCAACAAAAATGGCGGACAGGCCATGTTCCGCCTTAAGCCGGCGGGCTTTGGCCCGCATTTCCATCACGGAGATGGCTGCCGTATCGTCAATAAACAGGGGGGCTTCCGAAAGAGGTCCGGCTGCTTTGGTCAGCCTTGGATAGTCTTCATCAGAGAGAAATCCGCGGCGCAGGCGCTGGGCATCGATATTGGCCTGCGCACAAAGAATTCTTTGAACAAGCTGCTCTTTGGACATTTCCAGAGAAAAGATGGCTGTCGGCAGCTTTTCATTTACAGCGATATGCTGAGCGATGTTCAGTGCCAGCGTCGTTTTACCCATACTGGGCCGGGCGGCAATAATAATGAGATCCGAGTTCTGAAACCCGCAGGTGATATTATCCAGGTCGGGAAAGCCCGTAGGCACGCCGGTCACGCCGCCCTTGTTGCCCCAGAGCGTATCGATTCTGTCGAAAGCGCCTTTGAGGATATCTTTCATGCTGGAAAATCCCTGGGTATTTGTCCGCTGGGAAACCTCAAAAATTGCCTGTTCCGCTTCATCCATGATTTGGTCAACTTCATCTTTGGCTTCAAAGCAGCGCGAGACAATGCGTGTGGCCGCATTAATCAGTGTGCGCAGGACAGCCTTCTCCCGCGCAATTCTGGCGTAGTAGCCCACATTGGCTGCCGTGGGCACCATGTTGGCCAGTGTGGTCAGGTAGGACATGCCGCCAATTGCTTCCAGCTGATTTTTCTGACGCAGTTCTTCCACAAGCGTAACCAGATCCACCGGTTCGCCTCTCTCGCTCAGCAAAACCATGGCCTCAAATATCTTCTGATGCCCGTCACGGTAAAAATCCGTGGCTCTCAGCAGTTCCGTGGCAGAAATAATCGCATCTTTGTCAATGAGCATGGAGCCCAGTACGGATTGCTCAGCTTCCAGGCTCTGTGGGGGAACACGTTCCATACTCCCGTTCATCGGTACACCTCTTTTTCACCAAACTCGTGACACCGTCCGGCTGCTACACAGGGAATATATACGGCAGAGCCTCTTCCACGGTGGCAATGGGAATAATTCGGACATCCTGGGGTTGCGAAGGAATATCATCCTGGTTTTCCATAGGCACCAGCACAGTCGGGATACCCGCCAAACGGGCACCGTAAATTTTTTCCGGAATCCCGCCCACAGGCCGTACAAATCCCTGTAGGGACACCTCACCGGTGACGGCTACGTTCTGGGCAACCGGTTTCCCCTCAATGGCACTCAACAGTGCAATCACAATGGCCAGACCGGCCGAGGGGCCGTCAATTTTTCCGCCCCCGATGATATTCACATGAAGGTCGAAGTTTTGCAGTTCTTTGCCGCTCAGGCGGCGGATGACTGCGGCCGCGTTAAACACGGAGTCACGGGCCATACTGCCTGCCGTCTCATTAAAACGAATTGAACCTTTGCCGGGATCCCGCGCCGGAAACGCCATCGCTTCAATTTCCAGCACGCTGCCCAGATAACCGCTGACGCCGAGGCCGAACACTTTGCCGGGCTCGGCTCCGTCTGTTTTTTTCTGCGGCGTGTTGGGCGTAAAACGTCCTGCCCGCAGGGAATCCATCACAATATCTTTTGTGATGGAGACTTTTTCTTCCGTGCCTTCAGAGGGCTGTCTGTAAAGGGCAAGCCCGAAGGCATCCGCAAGCAGGTTAACAGCCTGCCTTCCTTCGGTCATATATTCGCTGATAATCCGCGCCACCCCTTCCTCAAGGTTGGCCGCCAGCTTCTTTGCAGCATTCTCCACAATAATCTGTACATGGGCTGAATTGAGGGGCTCGAAGAATACTGATGTGGTCCGTGAGCGTAGGGCCGGATTGATTTCTTCCGGGGAACATGTGGTTGCGCCAATCAGCAGAAAGTCCGCCGGCGCACCTTCATCAAACAGCTTCCGGATATACTGCGGCACAGAGTTGTCCGAGGGGTCATAATATGCGGAATCAAACTTGACTTTTTTGTCTTCCAGGACTTTCAGGAGTTTACTTTGCAGGTGAATATCCATTTCTCCAATTTCATCAATAAACAGGATTCCGCCGTGCGCTTCGGTAACCAGGCCCGGCTTTGGTTCCGGGACACTGCCGTCTACCAGATCACGCTTTGCCCCCTGGTAAATCGGGTCATGTACCGAGCCCAAAAGCGGGTTCGTTGTCTCCCGGGGATCCCAACGCAACGTAGTCCCGTCAACTTCCACGAAAGGCGCATCCGGTGAAAACGCACTTTGGCGCAGCTTTTTTGCTGCTTCCAGTGCCAGGCGGGCCGCTGTGGTCTTGCCCACACCGGGAGGGCCGTAAATAATCATGTGCTGCGGGTATGGCGAAGCCAGTTTGGCCATCAGCGCCGACACGGCGGCTTCCTGTCCCACAATTTCAGAAAGCGCGCCCGGTCGCAGGATTTCCATGGCCGAACGATTTAGTTTCTGGCTCTTTAACTTCTCCAGTTGGGCATATTTTTTTAGAGTCTGCGGGTTTTCCGGGCCGCCCTGTTCCCTAAGCAGCTGGCGCCTGACTTCCTGAATATATTCCTCATGCTTTTCCTGCATCTTTTCCGCTACTTTTCGCTCAATCGATTCCTCTACCGTGCGTCGTGCCATCTGGTCCGCGAGTTCTTCATAGAGCTCCTGCAGAAGCAGGGGGATCTCATTCTCCGCCGGAATTTCGTCAAGAGCGGGGTTTTCATAGATGACCCGCTGCAGGCCCAGGACTCTTTCCTCGGGTTTGCGGGAGCGCAAAAGTGTGAGTGCCTCCAGCTTCCCGGCTTTGAGAATCAGTTTGTCCGCACCGATCATATTGGAGAGAAGTGCGTAGAGGGCGTTGATTTCCCGTTTCAGCTGGTCGTCTTTATCCAGCACGGTTAAATTTTGTGCTATTCTTGATGTCGCTGTCTTTTTCATTGCACTGCTCCTTGCTTATGACTTCACTGTCAGTTGAACTGTGGCTTCCACTTCGGGGTGAAGTTTCACCCGTACCGGGTAGGTTCCCAGGCTCTTAACTGTTTCCGGCAACTCAATTTTACGCTTGTCCACTGAAAACCCACGCTCTTTGAGCGCTGATGCCACGTCACTGCTGGTAACGGAACCGAACAGGCGGCCGCCCTCTCCGACACGTGCTGTAATCTCTATGGCCAGGCCTTCCATTTTTTCTGCTGTTTTCTGAGCGGATTCCAACACTTTTGCTTTTTTACCGGCCTTGATTTTTTCCTCATGCCGGTGCTGCTTCAGGTGTCCGCCGCTTGCTTCCACCGCCAGGCCTCTGGGAAAGAGGAAGTTCCTGGCATACCCTTCGGCCACGTCCTGAATGTCTCCCTTTTTACCAAGGGACTTTACATCCTGCATTAAAATGACTTTCATTCCAACTCCTCCTTTCACGAAAAACAAAGGTGCACAATTTGCACCAAAACCGGCAAACGGCACGTAATATCATATGGGTTGACTGTTAATTGTTCTGCAAACCTCTTGCTACTTCCTGCCTGTTTTGCTTCACGGTTTCTGCTAATTTTTTGTGATACAGGAAAATTTAAAGCGCCCGCTGCCGGGCGCTCCTGAAAGTGTTCATACCATGTGTGGTTCTGTTTACTCAGCTGTATAAGGTAACAGCGCAATATTACGGGCTCTTTTTACGGCAATCGTCATCTGACGCTGGTGCTTGGCACAGTTGCCGGATATACGCCGGGGCAAGATTTTGCCGCGTTCGGTAATATAACGGGCCAACTTGCCGGTAGCCTTGTAATCGATGTTTTCAACTTTATCGACACAGAAATTGCAAACTTTGCGTCTGCCTCTGCGGCCACGGTCTCTACGCATAACAAAGACCTCCTCTGCTGGAAGTTACAGCCGGAGGGCGCAGTGCCATCCGGTGTTGTGTTTTAAAAGGGTACGTCATCTTCTCCGATCATGGAGTCATCGAATGCGGGCGGCTCCTGATTTGAGCGCTTTTCTTTACTGTCCAGGAACTGGACACTGTCAGCCACCACTTCGGCCATAGTCCGTCGCTGTCCTTCCCGGTCTTCAAACGAACGGATCTGCAGCCGGCCCTCTACCGCCACCAGGCTTCCTTTGCCAAGATACTTGGCGCAGTTTTCCGCCTGGGTGCGCCAGACGACTATAGGTATAAAGTCGGCTTCTCGCTGCTGTCCCTGCTGGCTGAAACGACGGTTGACGGCGAGGGTAAAAGTGGCAACCGCCACTCCGTTTGCCGGTGTATACCGGAGTTCGGGATCTTTTGTCAGACGTCCGATCAGCACAATGCGGTTAAGCATTCAGTTCACCACCTGCAAATTATTCTTCCTCTTTAACAATGAGGTAACGAATGACATCGTCAGAAATTCTGAAGTTTCTTTCCAACTCATCTGTGGCATTGGAGCCACCGGTGTAATTGAAAAGAACATAATACCCTTCATTGAACTTCTTTACCTCATAGGCCAATTTGCGCCGTCCCATGCGGTTGACATTCGTTACTTCAGCGCCCTCGGACTCGATAATCCCTTTAAATTTTTCCACCAGGGCATCGTATGCTTCATCGTCCTGTTCGGGTTTGAAAATAAACATGGTTTCGTAATTGGTCATGGCCTATTCACCTCCTCCCTATGGTCTTTGGCCTCCGGGCAGTGCCGGAAGCAGGGAAGTACAACCTATATAGTACCATAATCAGCCATCGCTGACAAGGGATGAGTTGAAAAAGCCATTTGCGTTGTACGCTGTTTTTTAAAAATGCTCATGTTATCATTGAGGTAGCACAGGCATTTTATTAGCTGT
>JAWSUT010000057.1:0-5299 GCA_033549345.1 Bacillota bacterium
GTCAATTGGTAAATCATCCTTTTGGAACAACATTAAAGGAAGTTTTCACAATCCGAGATAACTCCCCGAGCATTATCTGCGATTATAGACAGCTGATGAAAACGGCAGTGGGAGTTTTTCCTCCCCCTGCCACATCTTTAAGCTTATTTCTGCAACTCCAGTTCCACCTGAACCAGGTTCTCTACCGAGCCGTCCTTGGCGCTTTCCGTATAAAGCTCTAAAAGGAGCTTTTCCTCCACAGGTACCGCTTCATCCACAGTAATGTCAACAATAAAATATCTCCAGTTTCCCATCTCCGCTGTGGTATTACCGCTGACAAGCACTCTTTCTGAGGCATCTTTTAGCCTGTAGAGGATATTCCCCTCAAAGACATTAGCAATGCCATCCACACTAAACTGCCGTTCCACAACACTCTCCGGAGCGGGAGAGAACAATTTAATCCATTGCGACTGTGCCACCACAGGCTTTACATAGTCAATACCTTTAAGCTCCGGCACATAATTCTCCGCACCTGTCGCGATAAACGTAACGGGTAATTCTGTAATCTCAATTTCCTCTATATCATAGGGATAGGTAATTGCCTCTGTGACAGCTTCATCTTCATCCGGTTCACGGAAGCTCACCGTTACTTCCACAAGATCTTCCTGAACATCTATTTCTGTAATCTCCACACTATAGCCACCGGTGTTTTTTTCACCGTATGTAACCAACAAAGACAACGTACCGTCAATTTCTCTGCTCTGGGCAAGGAATATTTCTTTTGAGTTTTCAATCCATACTTCAATTTCCTGAGCAGGGTCCGGTTCTGCCGGACTACCGTTTTCACCCTGACTGTTATCTGAATCACTGTTATGATTATTTCCGTCATTAGTCGGAGGCCTGTTATCATCAGGCAAAGAAGACTGCCCGCCGCAGCCAGGCAGAATTACCAGCAATAATATAAGCAAGAAACTTAATGTAACATAGATATGCTTCCTCGACATTTAGCACCTCCGACAAAATTCTACAGATTAATACTACCATTGTACATCAGCTCCGGCCAAAAAGAAAGATAGCTTTTAATCAATGGTTAATTCACGTAAACGGGAAGCATTATATAATAAACCTATCTGGAAGTATAACGTCTTTTCAGTTAAAGGAGGAATTGTTTTGAGTGAACTTTTAAACAATCGTGAATACAGACAAAAGATGCTCAAAGAGATGATCCTGGAACTTCATCAGGGTGCAAGTGTGGAGAGTGTCAAAGAAAGATTTAAGGAACTGTTGGATCATGTAGGTGCCACGGAAATATCTGAAATGGAGCAGAAACTGATTGAAGAAGGAATGCCGGCTGAGGAAATCAAGCGTCTTTGTGATGTTCATACCTCTGTCTTCAAAGATTCTCTTGATGCCGATAAGCCGGAGGACACACCTGACGGA
This sequence comes from Bacillota bacterium, assembly GCA_033549345.1. Classification (GTDB taxonomy): domain Bacteria; phylum Bacillota; class Dethiobacteria; order Dethiobacterales; family Dethiobacteraceae; genus JAWSUT01. Next base: position 1,420 of record JAWSUT010000057.1, read on the forward strand.
CATCCGGTTAACATATTCAGGGAAGAAAACATTGCGTTGAGCCAAGTCATTGAACATATTGAAGACATAACGAAGAGTATCTCCGACGCATCCACAGGAGAAGACATATCTTCTCTCGTAGAATCCTGGCAAAACCACCACCGTAAACTGCTGGAGATTGAAAAGCATTTCAGCCGCAAAGAAAACATTCTTTTTCCCTATCTGGAGAAAAACGGCATTACAGGCCCGCCTACCGTAATGTGGGCACTGCACGACGATATTCGGCGCGATCTTAAAAAAATCAGTACGCTGCTGCAGGAACCAGATAAAACCGCAGATAAAAGCCTGACACGCGAGATCGCTGATTTAGTGCTGCCAACGCTAAATACCATCAGGGAACTTTTCTATAAAGAGGAAAACATTCTCTTTCCTATGTGCCTGGAAACATTCTCTCCTGGTGAATGGCAGGAAATCTATAACCAGGGGGATGAAATCGGCTATGCATTGATTGAACCGCCCGCAGACTGGTCGGCTGCTGATGCCGCAGGGCCGGCACGGACAGAGCCTGCAGGCGGCCCCGGCCTGATTAAACTGGATACCGGTATCCTGACATTCGAGCAGTTAAATCTGCTGCTGAAACATTTGCCGGTAGATATCACATTTGTCGATAAAGATGATGTCGTACGCTATTATTCTGCGGGAAAAGAGCGTATTTTCCCACGCACCCCTGCCATTATTGGCCGCAAGGTTCAGCATTGCCATCCTCCCGACAGTGTTCACGTAGTTGAAAAAATTGTGGACGACTTTAAAAATAACCGTCGCGAAAGTGCCGATTTCTGGATTCAGATGCAGGGAATGTTTGTCTATATCCGCTATTTTCCTGTTCGCAATGAACAGGGTGAATACCTTGGCGTCGTCGAAGTAACACAAAATGTTAACGAAATCCGTTCTCTGGAAGGAGAAAAACGCATCCTAAGTGAAGAATAGAAAGGTCAAAAAGGCACCCTGTGTGTCTTTTTTCTCTTTTTTTATTGTGTACCCTCACAAACCTCTCGGGTATTTTAGGTTTCAATTTTGTCTATAATGGTGTATAATCGTGTATAAGTGTTTTTTTTCGAACTTTCTTGAGAGGAATGTGATTTTCTTGTTACCCCAGCTTACTATTGGACATCTCAACGTAAAGCTTCCAATCATACAGGGCGGAATGGCGGTACGTGTATCCACAGCCAAACTTGCCGCAGCTGTCGCCAATGAGGGCGGAGCCGGGATTATTGCCGGAACCGGCCTGACTGTGCAGGCCCTGCAGGCTGAAATTAGACGCGCTCGTGAAATGACTTCAGGTTTAATTGGCGTCAATGTGCTTTTTGCCGCTACACAATTTGCTCAACTGGTTAAAGCCGCTATGAAGGAAAAGGTGGATTTCATTGTCTCCGGTGCCGGCTTTTCACGTGATATCTTCAACTGGGGCCGTGAATACAATGTGCCCGTTCTCTCCATGGCATCTTCTGCAAGAGTTGCCAAACTGGCAGAAAAAATGGGAGCTGCCGCAGTCATCGTTGAAGGCAAAGAAGCGGGAGGGCACCTTGGTACCGACAGACCAGTGTTTGAGCTGCTGCAGGAAGTACTGGGCTCAGTACGGATTCCTGTCATTGCAGCCGGCGGTATCATGAACGGCCACGATATTGCACGTGCACTGAAAGCTGGTGCCGACGGCGTACAGATGGCCACCCGTTTTGTGGCCAGTGAAGAATGTGAAGCCAGCCCTAAGTTTAAAGAACTGTATCTCACCAGCCGGCCGGAAGACTCCGTCCTGATTGACAGCCCGGTGGGCCTGCCGGGACGGGCAATCCGCAACCCGCTGACAGAACGCCTGGCCGCAGAAAAAAAGCTGGGTATCAAACACTGTGACGGCTGCCTTAAACACTGCTCTCACAGCTTTTGCATCCTCAGTGCCCTTGAAAAAGCAGTAGACGGCGACGTGGAAAACGGCCTCGTCTTCTCCGGGGAATTCTTCCACCGCATCAAAGAAATTCTTCCCGTGAAAAAAATAATGGCCCAGCTCATCAAAGAATGCGAACAATCTCTGGGCGACTCAAACATTAGCCTCGCACAATAAAAGCAAAGCCTTTAGTTCACCCGAACTGAAGGCTTTTTCTTTGCGTCAGGCTTAACTGTTAACACCGCTTTTTAACAAGTCCCCCTGTTCTTCCGATACGCATAAATTCTATTCATACCTTCAAATTTATACTTCACCCAGAAAGATATCCGCCTGAGCAAGCCTGGGGCGTGCTTTTGGCTGCTGTGCCGGATACCCGAACGGAACAAGCGCAGTTACATGGAGAGTACCCGGTAGATTCAACAGCTCTTTGACTCTTCTCTGGCTGAAGAGCATCACCCAGCAGCTGCCCAGACCCAAATCTACGCCCCGTAAAATCATATGCTCAATGGCTATGGCGACATTTAAATTGAGGTATGCCAGGTTAGTAGCATCATCGCGATTCGCTTTCTGAGTATAATTATCAGCTGAAAGCTTCTCTAAATCAGTGCCTGCAAACGCTCCGTTCTCCTGTAGTTCCCTGACCCGCTGACCACGGGTCTCCAGGGCAGAGACATCAGCGCAGCACACCATGGTAAGCGGGGCCTGCGCCAAAAAACCTACGTTGTATGTACAATCTGCCAACTTTTTTTTCATTTCCAAACTGGTTACAGCAAGAAAACGCCATGGCTGAAGGTTTGTACCGGAAGGCGCCAAACGTGCCGCTTCCAGTAGTTCCGCAACTGTCCCCGCAGGAAGCGGATCATCCTTAAACTGACGAATACTCCTGCGCGCCGTCAATGCATCTTTAAACTCCATCTCATTCACATCCTATTCTTGGGGCCAGTTTATAACTTGAAACCAGTTGTCTGCGTTGTCAAAGACCCACCGAAAAGCTTATAAAAGTTAACCCTGACCCAACGAGTATTATTTCTAGTATACAGGTTCTCTGAAAAAAAATAAATGTTGATCCCGAGTAGGATTCGAACCTAGGCCCAACGCAGTGAACAAAGTGAACGGAGTTATTAGAACCAGCCCCGCTAAAGAGAGTTAACTACCGACCACAGCTTACTACGGGTTAGCAGATTATGTAGCATTCGCCTGACCTATCGTTAACAGCCGAATCGGCGTTGTGTATGGAATGAACTGTGTGTCTTAGAACCAATAAAGCCCTGCACGTTTGTGCAGGGCTTTATATGGCTCCCCGAGTAGGATTCGAACCTAGGCCCAACCCAGTGAACAAAGTGAACGGAGTTATTAGAACCAGCTCAGCTAAAGAGAGTTAACTCCTACCTCAACTCACTGCGGGTGAGCAGATTGTGTAGCATTCGCCTGACCTATCGTTAACAGCCATCGGCGTTGTGTAGGAAGTTAACATAGTCCATAAACGCCAATAGAGCCCTGCACAAATGTGCAGGGCTCTATTTGGCTCCCCGAGTAGGATTCGAACCTAGGCCCAACCCAGTGAACAAAGTGAACGGAGTTATTAGAACCAGCCCCGCTAAAGAGAGTTAACTACCTACCACAGCTTACTACGGGTTAGCAGATTATGTAGCATTCGCCTGACCTATCGTTAACAGCCGAATCGGCGTTGTGTATGGAATGAACTGTGTGTCTTAGAACCAATAAAGCCCTGCACGTTTGTGCAGGGCTTTATATGGCTCCCCGAGTAGGATTCGAACCTACAACCTATCGGTTAACAGCCGATTGCTCTACCGTTGAGCTATCGAGGAATACAGCCGAACCCAAGGGATTTTCATCATCCTCGGGTCCGGGGGTTCAAAAAGGATCTGGCGGAGACCTACTCTCCCGGGGACTCGCGTCCCAAGTACCATCGGCGCTGGAGGGCTTAACGGCCGTGTTCGG
>JAWSUT010000058.1:0-5253 GCA_033549345.1 Bacillota bacterium
TTATTAGGCGTCATTTCCGACAAATATACTTGGATTATAGGTTAGATTGGCTGACACATCAAGCTGGATTCAACACCGATTTATGTATCGCCAAATTTTTACGGGTATAGACAATATGTTAGACGCCCATATTAGGGCAATTATTGAAACTAAAAGGAACGATAATTTAAGAAAACTATTCATTGATTTATTCAAAGATGAAATTAGCACCCACGATTCAATGATAAAGTATGGTAAGCTAAAGGGATGGCTAGTTCTCCCTCCTGTTTATAGCCCGGGTACTAGTGGATAGTTGAGGCCGCTCCCAACCTCAGGGAATATGCCCTTTTCATGACGGAATCAAACGTCATCAACCATGTATGTAATGTCCTATGGGGGATACCTGAACTATCTCCACGCTGGACCCATTATGTCTATATAACAGCTTTTGCCGTAAGTTAATGATATGTAAGCGATTAAATGAAGTATTATTCAATGAATTCTACTAGATAGCCACTATTTGGCGTAAACAGTGATCTTCAATGATCAAATTACTTTATGTTTATTATATACGGAGTTATGCGAGTGCATAGTATATGTGCCTGTTCCCCGACACCATAAGCATATAAAACCGTGGATTACACTTCCACGGTTTTCTGATTCCTGGATGTGTTTGCTGATATTGTCTAAGGTTTCCTCTGGCCGAAATAATACTTACGTATATCAATGACTCCAAAGGACTTTGTTGAATGAATGACCGTTCCCCAACACCATAAATTTCAAGGAAGAGCCTTTTGGCTCTTTTTACGTTGGGGTTGTATTTAGTGTTTATTATTATTGGCGTAGCTTATGTGAGCACTAGTAATCGTTGATAATTCCAGATCAGTTCAGTGTCCTGTATCAGGGGATTTAACCACATTATTAATTGTGCAGGATATGGAAAAATCATGTAGAAATAATAAACTGGTTGCATGGAGGAGGATGGTGATGGGGAAACTGCGATACAGTTGTAAGCGGTTTGCATATATTTTTCTATACTCGATATTTTTGATGGTTATTTTGTTACAGGGGGAACATTATCGATTTTTACTTAGACGGTGGACTGGAAGAACTTTTGACCCGGTTCTTGGGCTTGTTTTTCTGGTGGTATTTCCTGTGTTTCTGGGGCTGCTGCTGGCACTGCCAAAGTTTCTTGGTGTATGGAGGCAGCAGGGGCGGTGGCGGTATGACGTGGTTAAGTTTCTGGCGGTTGGAATTCCGGCATTCTATATCATACTGTCTGTACCGATAATGTGGATACCTGTTCTTCGGCCATTGGTCTCAATTTACCCTGGTTATTGGAGATCCCTGACCATGCAGGCATCGGTTATGAATGTTGCCGGCATTGTGATTGGATATATGTCACTATCTGCGCTTTACAAGAAAGCGGTAAACAATAATGAGTCCGTAGAATGATTACTGTAAGGCATCTACTATTTAAGGGTGTCTGGTGATAAACCGTGGGCCTGCTGCCACGGTTTTTTAGTGCGGAATTTCCGGTGCAGGGATAAATATAATGGTTCACGAATATATGGGAGATGAAGTGGGGGGAGATTGGGTGAGTCAGATCAAATCCGGCCTGGCTGTCTTGGAGCAAAGACTGAGTATGGAAGGCATTAAGTGGTTTATTCTACTGCTCCTTGCTGTATTCTTATTTTGGCCTTTTTATCTGCGGCAGCCTGTCTTAGGAATAGATGGTCAGGGCCATTGGGCAATCAGTTGTATTTTTATTACGCTGGCCGCCTGGATTTTACATCCTGTGAGACTGCCAAGAGGCGTTGCTGCTGTCTTAATGATGGGTCTGCTGCTTGCCGGGAACTTATCATATAGTGATGTCTTTTACGGATTTACTACCTCTGCAATATGGATTATCATACCAGCCTTTCTGTTTGGTTACGTGATAAGTCAGACGGGACTGGGTGAGAGTATAACTTTAAGGGTACTGAACCGTTTTGGCGGGAATCTGCTGAAGATGGCGTTTGCTCTGGTGGCTGTGGGTATTATTTTTTCAATACTGACACCATCGACGACTGTACGGATAGCGATTGTAATGCCCATTGTCTATCAGGTAATCAAAGGCTTAAAGCTGCCTGCACAGTCCCCGGAGTCTGCATTTATTACGCTGGTTGCTTATACTGCTGCGATAATCCCCGGCAATGGGTGGCTCACAGGAAGTCTGATCGGTCCATTCAATATGGGGTTACTGCCGGAGGTGCTGCGGGCTGATTTGGATTGGTATAATTACTCACGGGCTATGATCTTTCCCTGGCTGTTAATCGCGGTGCTTTTATTACTGTTTCTCTTCCTTGTGTTTCGTCCACACCGGTTTGCTCCTGTGAAATCGGAGGCGGGGGTGCTGCGGCAGATTTCCAGGCAGGAGATATCGGCGGCTATTGTTCTGTCACTTTGTTTTCTTGGGTATCTGACAACTCCTTGGCATGGGTTGGAGGCAGCTACAATTACGGCTTTTAGCTTATTTCTTCTATTTGTAACCGGGACGCTTACAAGCCAGTCGATTTCAAATGGTGTGAACTGGGAAGTGGTTTTGTTTCTGGGAGCGATTATGTCTGTGACGAAAGTGCTTGAATCTGCGGGAATAACAGCACTGCTGGGAGAAAAACTGTATCCCGTGTTAATGAGTTTTGCCGGTAATGTAACGCTTTTTATTTATTGTGTGATCGGGTTGACTTTATTGTTACGTTTTGTTGACGTGGCGTGGGGTTTGCCAACGGTTGCGGTGCTGTTCTCTTTTGCTCCGGCATTGGCGTCTGTGGGGATTCACCCGATCGTACTGTGTTTTCTCAATGGTGTGATACAATATTTTACCTTCATGCATTACATGCAACCATTTGCCATTATCTCGGGAAATATTTTGGAACAGAGAGGTTGGTCGGATAAGCATCTGGCACTGTTTGGCATCGGATATATTCTTAGCGTGGCACTAAGTATTGTGCCTGCCGTTTGGTACTGGACGTGGTTGGGGTTCTTTTAAGTTACACTATTCTCATTTCTCTAAGAAATATAGAAGGAAAAAAAGAGAAAAATGGAGAAAAAAGAAATAATAGGTTTAGGTCGTATCTAGGGGGCTTAGGGATGGTCATTAAAAAAGCAGACTTCCGTTCTCCTATACAAAAAGTCAGTATCCAACAGGCTAAAGGTGAAAGCGATGAGAAGTTCCGAAAGCTAACCAGCCAGGATAAATATGCCATTTTCTTAGTCAAATTAGCAGCTGAAGAAGCGCCCGGACCAATTGTTGAAGTAAACGATGTTTTTTGTTCCATGCTCAATTATCGTAAAGATGAATTACTAGCGATGGCTCCCGGTGATATTGTTGACAATGAGTTAAGGGTCAAAACGCTAAATAACCTTAAAGCCGTTATGAAAAAGGGCCGTAATACTTTTGAGACTATTCTTGTGTCAAAAAAGGGGGATAAAATCCCCGTTGATATTAATTCACAAGTTCTTACACTTAATGCTAAACGAGTCGTTCTGGCAATCGTTGTTGATACGACTGAACGGAAACAGGCAGAGGAGACATTACGCCGGAGTGAGGAGCGATACCGCCAGCTTGTGGATTTGTCACTCGATGCGATTGCTGTACACTCCGGTGATGGTAAAATTCTTTATGCCAACAGGGCAACCGCTAAACTTCTTGGTGCGGAAAGTCCTGAAGCTCTTTTGAGTAAAAATGCTATAAATTTTATGCACCCTGATTATATAGAAGCAGTTGCACAAAGGGCAAAGTTAATTCTGGAGGATGACCAGGTTGTACCCTTTGTGGAAGAGAAATTAATCAGGGTGGACGGTTCGGTCGTTGATGTGCAGGTGGCCGGAACACCGTTCGTTTTTAATGGCCAGCCTGCGGTAAGAGTGATAGCCAGGGATATCACTGAGAGAAAGAGGGCTGAAGAGGAGTTTATTAAATCTACAAAGCTTGAGTCAATTGGTATACTGGCCGGTGGGATCGCCCATGACTTTAATAATATCCTGACCATTATCCTGGGCAATCTTTCCATTGCAAAATTTCATGCAAGTACCGATGCCAAAGTTCAACAAAAATTAGAAGAGATTGAAGAAGCGGCGAAACAGGCTATTGATCTTACACGTCAGCTGCTGACATTTTCAAAAGGCGGTCTTCCTGTAAAAGAAACGGTCTCAATCAAACAATTGATTCGGGATGTTACCAGCTTTACACTGTCAGGTTCCAATGTTCGCTTTGAACTTTCTTTCGCTGATGACCTTTTCTCCGTGGAAATTGACCAGGCGCAAATCAGCCAGGTTATTAACAACTTACTGATTAATGCCCTTCAGGCTATGCCGAATGGTGGAGTAATCCGGGTGAAGGCAGAAAATATTTCAATCGGACTTGAGGGGTGCGAAAATGTTTTGCCCCTCCAGTTTGGGGAATATGTTAAGATTTCCTTTGAGGATGAAGGACCTGGTATCTCCCAGGAGAACCTGCAGAAAATATTTGACCCATATTTTACGACCAAAGAGAAAGGTACCGGCTTGGGTCTTGCCACAAGTTATTCCATCGTAAATAAGCATGACGGTTACCTGACCGCCGATTCCCGGGAAGGGGAGGGAGCCGTGTTTTATATGTATCTTCCCGCTTCTCCGGGAAAAAGGCCTTATGAAAAACTGTGTAAGTTCAAACTTGCCGCCGGTCAGGGTAAAATTCTGGTCATGGATGATGAGGAAAATATCCGGAAAGTTGCTGGTGAAATGCTTTCACTTCTTCAATATGAAGCGGATTTTGCCAGAGACGGCGCAGAGGCCGTTGAACTATACAGAAAGTCCCAGATAGCCGGGTGCCCCTTTTCAGCCGTTATCATGGATTTAACAGTCCCGGGCGGTATGGGAGGGAAGGAAGCGATTAAGAATCTCCTCCAGATAGCTCCGGACGCCAAAGTCATCGTTTCCAGTGGTTATTCAAATGATCCGGTAATGGCTGAGTATGAAAAATATGGATTTTCAGGATTTGTTGCAAAACCTTATGAGGTCCGAGAATTGGGAGAAGTTTTAACAGAAGTGATTAACAGGGATGCTTTAAGGTGTAACCGAAATAAATCAAATCAAGTTTGACTGGGTACTGAGAACATGAACATACACAGACTGAAAGCTATATGGGATTGACAGAATAAAAGGGCAACTCATATAATTAACTCAACTTTCGCACCAAAAAAATAAGCTCTGAAGCCCATAAACACTAGGCTTCTCAACAAAAAAATAGTT
>JAWSUT010000059.1:0-4891 GCA_033549345.1 Bacillota bacterium
AGCTAATAAAATGCCTGTGCTACCTCAATGATAACATGAGCATTTTTAAAAAACAGCGTACAACGCAAATGGCTTTTCTATGAGTTTTGCTTGACAGGCACCAATATTTTATTATAAAATATCTTTGTGTCAAATCGCCGTTTCCTGCCCCGTTAACGGCGCTTTGCCGAAGCGCGTTTGAGCAAGGAGGGAAATTATGCGTACCACATTCATGCCCAAAGCCGGGCAAGTCGATCGGAAGTGGTTAATCGTCGATGCCACCGACAAGCCCTTAGGCCGGCTGGCTACCGAAGTTGCCCGCATTTTACGCGGAAAACATAAACCGATTTACACTCCCAGTATTGACACCGGCGACCACGTTATCGTGATTAACGCCGACAAAGTCGTTTTGACCGGGAACAAAGCCGAGCAGAAGTTTTATTACCGTCACTCCGGTCATGCCGGCGGTATTAAAAAAGTTTCTTACGGCACCCTGATTGCCACCAAACCTGAAAAGGCTGTCATGCTGGCGGTTAAGGGAATGCTTCCCCACAACCGTCTTGGCCGGGCGATGCTGAAGAAGATCCGTATTTACAGCGGCAGCGAGCATCAGCACGAAGCCCAGCAACCTGAAGTTTGGGAATTTTAGGGTAGAAGGGAGGAAACTTAAATGGCACAAGTTCAATATTATGGCACCGGCCGCAGGAAGAACGCGGTAGCCCGCGTCCGCCTGGTACCCGGTAACGGCCAGATTATAATCAACGACAAAGACATTGACAGATATTTCGGCCTTGAAACGCTGAAACTGATTGTCCGCCAGCCGCTGAAGCTGACGGAAACCCTGGAAAAGTTCAATGTTATCGCCAAAGTAGAAGGCGGCGGCACCACCGGCCAGGCCGGCGCAATCCGTCACGGGATTTCCCGCGCTCTCTTGAAGGCCGAAGGTAACCTTCGTCCCGCTTTAAAGAGTGCCGGCTTCCTCACCCGCGACCCGCGGATGACGGAACGGAAAAAGTACGGCCTCAAGAAGGCAAGAAGGGCACCACAGTTCTCCAAACGGTAATATTGAAGCACCAGTTCTTCGAACTGGTGCTTTTTATAAACAAGGCCTTATCTGCGGAGGTTTAGCATGGTTTCACAGTATCTGCTTGCCGGGTCAAAAAAAGCTATACCGATTGTGCTGGGCTATCTGCCTCTGGGTTTTGCCTACGGTGCCCTGGCCAGTCTCGCCGGCATCAGCCTGCCGGTTATTGTTATGATGTCGCTGATTGTGTTTGCCGGCAGCGCCCAGTTTATATCAGTAAGCATGCTGGCCGCCGGCGCCGGCGGTGCATCCATTATAGCCACCGTGTTTTTGGTCAATCTGCGCCATCTTCTGATGAGTGCATCTCTGTCGACATACCTGCAGAAGTTTCCCCGCAGGTCACTGCCGCTTCTGGCATTCTGGCTTACCGATGAGAACTATGCCGTGGCCTGCGGCGAGTTCCAGGAAAGTGAGAAAAACCACCTCTATATGCTGGGCCTCTTTGGCACAGCCTATGCCGGATGGGTAGCCGGCGGCGCACTCGGCGGTATTTTTGGCGGGTTTTTCACCGGGGCTGCTGCCGTATACACCATGGAATATGCGCTCTATGCCATGTTTATATTTTTGCTTGTGATTCAGATGACAGAACACAAACTGCTGCTGGCCGCCTTTGTATCCGGCATACTGTCACTGGTTTTTTATCTCTACATTCCGGGAACCTGGTATATTATGCTGGCCACAGTCTGCACAGCAACGTTAGGAGTGATGGTAGAAAAATGGAACGGTTCATTCTGATTATTCTCGGCATGGCAGCCGTAACCTACCTGCCTCGCTTTTTGCCGATGTATGTGCTCACCCGCCTGGAGATTCCCCAAATTGTTATTGCCTGGCTGCGCTATGTACCCGTGGCCGTCCTTTCGGCACTGATCATCCCCGGCATCCTTACCGCAGAGCGCCAGATTTACCTGTCTGCAGGCAATGCCTATTTATTAGCCAGTATCCCTGCTTTTTTTGTCGCCTGGCGGACAAAGAATATGATGTTTACGGTCACGGCCGGCATGACGGCTGTGCTGATTCTCCAGTTTTTGGCCTGATTGGACAGCCTTCATCATATCTCCACATTCATGTGTTATACTAAAAGCAGAGCCACAAAGGAGGTCTGCTTTATGATGTGGTATGGTCACGGTATGTGGTTTGGGGGGTTATTTATGATGTTCTTCTGGGTTATCCTGATTGCGGTGGTAGCGTTTCTGCTGCTTAGAGGCCTGGACGGCAGCCGCAACAGACCCACTCAGTCCGATTCAGCCACGGACAGGGCGCTGGAGACATTAAATGAACGATACAGTAAAGGCGAAATAGATGATGAAGAGTACCTGCGCCGGAAAAAGAACCTGCTTAGTAAGTAACAATGATAGCTCGTATCCATACAAACGGATGCGGGCTTTTCATTTTGACATTTTTTTAGACAGAATATTTCTGTACGGGAAGAAGAAAAATAAAAGAAAATACCTGAAGGAGGAAAAACCTTGGCTGATACATTTACCGTCGGCAACCTGAAAGTAACAAAACTTGTGGATCAGGGTCAAATCGATGCCTTTGTGCAAACATTACCACCGGATAAGAAAGCTGACGTCAAAGATGTCATTATGGCATTACATGAAGAAGGCCTCATTGAAATTGAGGAGCAGGGAGCAGCAGGAAACGCTTAAAACAGCGTCTCCTGCTTTTTTTAACGCCCTGTATCGTATATACTAAAACAAAAGAATATCCGCCAAGAGAGGGAATTTTTGTGAAACAAAAGAAAAAAGCCCCGGTTGAGAAAGGGCAAATTCTGCAATTGGATATAGATAACATCAACCACGATGGAGAGGGTGTCGGCCGTTATCAGAATTTTACTGTATTTGTACCCGGTGCGGTCCCCGGTGAGACCGTTGCCGCCAAGGTTATTTCTGTGCAAAAGAGTTATGCCCGCGCCCTGCTGCAGTCAGTAAACAAAAGCTCCCCCGCCCGTATTTCCCCGGTCTGTGAACACTACGAAACCTGCGGCGGATGCCAGCTTCAGCACCTGGCTTACGCTCAGCAGCTTAAGCTTAAGGAAGATATAGTACGGGATACCTTAAAACGAATCGGCGGCCTGGAGCCTTCTGTGCGCCCCACAATCGGTATGTCCGATCCCTGGCGCTACCGTAATAAGGCTCAGGTTCCCGTAGGATTTACAGACGGAACCGTCCGTGCCGGCTTCTACGCGAAGCGCAGCCACAATATTGTCGACCTGACATGCTGCCACATCCAGCATCCAGCAAATGATCACGTGGTACACACCGTACGCAGCATCCTATCCGAACTTGCCATCCCCATCTACAACGAAAAAACCCGCAAAGGAATCATTCGCCACATTATGGCCAGGGTATCATTTGCAACAGGCGAAGTCCTTATTATCCTCATTACAAATGGCCGCTCCCTCCCCCGACAGGACGAACTAATCTCGCGCCTGCGTAAAAGCATAGAGAACCTCTGCGGCATCGTCCAAAATATCAACACACGCCCCGGCAATATCATCCTGGGCAATACAGAACATACCCTCTGGGGAAAGCCCTATCTAACTGAAAAACTCTCCGGCCTGACGTTTCATATATCCCCCAGGTCATTTTTCCAGGTAAACCCTGTTCAAACAGAAGTACTATACAGTAAAGCAAAAGAATTTGCCGCTCTTACCGGGACAGAAACTGTCTTCGACCTCTACTGCGGTATCGGTACAATTTCACTTTATCTTGCCGAATCTGCAGGCAAAGTTATTGGCGTGGAGTCGGTCCCTGCCGCCGTTTCCGATGCCAGGCATAACGCTGAATTGAACCACGTCAAAAATGCAGAGTTTCATGCCGGCCTCGCCGAAGAAGTCGTTCTCAGGCTGTTTAAAGAAGGCTGCCGGGCCGACGTTGTCGTGGTCGACCCTCCGCGCAAAGGCTGTGATGAAGCGCTTCTTGCCACCATGGTCAACATGAATCCCAACCGTATCGTCTACATCTCATGCAATCCCGCCACACTGGCACGGGACCTAAAGTATCTGGCAGCACATGGTTTTCATCTCGTGGAAGTACAACCCGTAGACATGTTCCCGCATACAGCTCACGTTGAGTGCGTGGTATTGATGTCAAGGACTGAAAAGTATTCCGTTTAGAGGCGCAAAAGTAAGTAACCCACCGTATATTATGGTGGGTTACTTTAATTCGAAACTTCATCGGGGATGACGTAGATTACCAGACCAATCGGGAACAGAGCCTGAAAAGCTTAAAAGATCATTCCGGTGCGATCTCTTCCGCGGCTTTTACAGCCATCTCTTTGACATAGATATTATTAAAGAATTCCTTGGTTTCCGTTACGATTATATTGCTCAGCAGCAGCAGACCGATTAGGTTGGGAATAGCCATTAAGCCGTTCATTGTATCGGACACATCCCAAACAGCCTCTAACCCTCCGACGGCTCCGATAACAATAAAGGGAATCCAGAGAATCCGGTAGGTCATATTTACACGTTTACCCAGGACGAACTCGGCGCAACGTTCACCATAGTAGGACCACCCTAAAATGGTTGAGTAGGCAAAGAGTAAAAGGCCGATCGCTACAATAAAGCCTCCGCCCCCGGGGATAGCACTGTTAAAGGCTTCCGTAGTCATGGCTGCCCCGGTTTTTCCTACAGTCCAGACACCGGAGGTTAAAATAGCCAGGGCGGATTATTTTCTTTTTTCATTGGCAAACTAATTGTATAACTCATAGAGTGTTACCTAACTAAAATAAGAGCACCCAAACGATTATAAAGGAGCATTCCTGTAACAAACAAAAATGAACTTTGAAAAAAAGAGTACCTCCTGTTAACATACGAGGTGTCAG
>JAWSUT010000060.1:0-4876 GCA_033549345.1 Bacillota bacterium
CAATACAACTATTTTTTTGTTGAGAAGCCTAGTGTTTATGGGCTTCAGAGCTTATTTTTTTGGTGCGAAAGTTGAGTAAAATAAATATCAATAAAACTAAAGACAAGATTACGAGATTGTTAATAGGAGCTGTCATCTTATTACTATTATAAGAGGATGGGGATTCGTAATGAGCAGTAGCCTGCCGTTTGAGCATGAGTGGTTGGGCTCTCTGACAGGACGATTCATGTATACCGGTTTCAAGTCGGGCAGTTTGTGAAGTATGCTATGGAGGGGCGGTTGTTTTGAAGAGGACTTTCCCGTGTGAACAGTCGTTTGTGGACTACCTGGCAATTGAGCGGGGGCTGACGGAAAGGTCGATTGAAGCATACTGTATTGACCTGCGGGTGTTTGCCGGGTATATGGATGAGCGGGCTGCCGGTTGGGATGTGGCCGGCGTTACAGATAAACATGTGCGGGGCTTTTTGGGATATCTGAAAAAAGAGCGGGATAACGGGCCCATAACCAGGAACCGGAAGCTTGCTTCGTTGCGGAGCTATTTTCAGTTTCTTGAGCTGGAAGGGCATATTCGTGAAGCGACCAGTCCAACGCGGAGGCTGCGGGATGTAAAGACATCACGGACGCTGCCGGTCTTTTTGAACCAGGCGGATGGTGAGGCGCTACTTTCCGGTGCAAAGATGGATAGCCGTTACCCTGAGCGGGATTATGCGTTGATTCAGTTTTTTCTGCAGACGGGGTGCCGGTTAAATGAGGTGGTACAGATGGAGCTGGACCACCTTCATTTGGGAGAGGGCTATGTTCGGGTCCGGGGAAAAGGCGGCAGGGAACGATTTGTGCCGCTGACGGAATCAACCTGCCGGGCACTGGAGGCATACCTGGTTGTGCGGTCTCCCAAAGTGCAGACAAAGAGGGTGTTTCTCAGTCACAGGGGAATCGCAATTTCAAGGCGTGGTGTACAGGAACTTTTTGAGAGAATATGTAAAAAAGCAGGTGTTGAGCGGGAAAAGCTCTCGGTGCATAAATTGCGCCATACCTGCCTGACGCTCCTGATGAAAGCAGGGGTTAACCTGGTGACTTTGCAGGAAATAGCAGGGCATGAAAACATTAGTACCACGGGAATTTATGTGCATGTCACACGAAACGAAGTACGGGCGGCCATGGAGAAGCATCCGTTAGGCTGAAAGCTTTTTTGCTGGCTTTGTGGTTATTGTTCAATATTAAAATTATGGTACGTGTGTTTCTCACCGAAGTATGTTGCCTATGGGCTATAGGGTTATGGTATAATATAGGTAATAAAGATAGTAAAGTAATGATTGCGAGGATGCCGACAATTAGTATGTTCTTTGGTATAATAATCAGAATGTTTTGTGCTCCAGAAGAACATAATCCGCCTCATTTTCACGCATATTATGGTGAATATAAAGCAATTATCGATATTAACACTTGTGAGTTGACAGGAGGAAATCTGCCAAAAAAACAGTTAAGACTTGTGTTGGCTTGGGCAGAGTTAAGACAGGAAGAATTAAAAGCTAATTGGGAATTAGCAATGAATAGTGAGCTTCCTTTTAAAATTGAACCCTTGAAATAGGAGGTGTGATTATGTATTTAGCAGTGATTGACGTGAAACCTCTTAGTGATTACCAGCTTCTTTTAACGTTTGAGAATGGGGAGAAAAGACTGTTCGATATGAAGCCTTATTTGGATAAAGGAATTTATAAAGATTTAAAAGATGAAAATAAATTTAAGTCAGTACGGGTATCTTTCGATAGTATTGAGTGGTGCAATCAAGCAGATATTGATCCAGAATTTTTGTATGAAAAAAGCGAAGTGTATGGATGAGAAATATGCCATTTGTATTTTAAAGTGCCCTGCTCGGAAATTCTTCCAGTAAGCTTCCAGAATTTCATAAAAGGTTAAAAGGGCAGGCCCCCTCGCTGCATTAAAGTGTTAAAGAGGCGAGGGTTTTTCTTCTAGCTCAGCTTTTTTCATGAGGAAATTCGTTCAGCAATCTTTGAGGATGTTGAAAGAATGCTTAGTGTGGTGACTTAATAACGGTTATGCCGAGCACCACAGGGGGGAACTATTTGACGCTTACGTTGCCGTAGTTGTAAGATCCAGTATGCGAGATCTTCATTTAATGGTACGTATGATCTACAAGATTGAGGAAGACAAAGTAATTATTGTAACACTTGTTCATCCTGCCCGTCGGTACAAGCCGTAAGTGCGTATTTCGGCCGCATCCGGACACCCATTCCGGAAACATCCGGACAGCGTTTCGGAATTATCCGGACAGCATAACGGCACATCCGGACACCTTGTCGAGTAGATAAAAAAACTGGTACTCTTTAATCAAGAGAGGATTAAAGGGGGCCAACGATGAGGAGACTGGAGATGCTGAAAGCAAGAGAAATACTGCGGTTGAAATTCGAATGGTACATTCTGGATTTATTAGAAGGTGGTGGTAGCATGTTTTTTAAAGAGTTGCTCTATAATGTGGATTATGATGAAGTCTGGAAAATACTCGACCGCGAGTACAGCCACAAGGAAGGTGCATATGAAGCCTATGAGCGGGTGATAGAAGAAATGAAATCCCTTGAGTCCAAGCCCTGTGAACAACCGATCACATTAGTAGTGGCTAAAATAGAAAATGCTATTGAAGCAGATAAATTTATTTACGAGGTATTTGGAGTGCTTGAGGGTGACAAAGAGCGCTATTCACTATCAATGGATCCATGGGAAGAGTGGAATAGCTTCCCTGTTTTGGATAAATCAATCGAAATGTATGGGGCACCCGCAGTAGTTGCGCACGCTTTATATGAATTGACCTTTTATGGTTATTCTGCCGAAGCTACAGCTCAAAAAGTGGCGGAGGAAAAACAGATACTAATGAAGCGTCTAGAAGAAATTGAAAGTGGGGAAACCGAGCTAATACCCCATGAAGAAGTTTGGTCTGAACTGGGTATCGTTGATAATCGCACGTCGGAAGAAAAAGAGCAGAAAGAAAAGCAAATGAAAAGAATTCATGCTGCAAATCAAGCGGTTTATCAAATGCTGCTGGGCTGGTAATGGCTGGGGTAGTAATAAAGCAACCTAACGATAGGATGATGGAAGTCATCAAGCTTACTCTAGTAACACGGGTGTTTATGTGCATGTAACACGAAATGAAGTACGGACGGCCATGGAAAAGCATCCGTTGGGCTGATCTATTACGAAGTGGAAAAAGTTTACTTTAAGCTTTCAGCTGAATTAAAATGAAATTATGGTGGTGGTTCTAAATGGTAAGGATAAGCAGGATTCTTAAAAAAATTAATATCAATCCTCAGCTTAAGGACATTCAGGAATATTTTAGTGAACGTTCCGATATAGCTGCAGCCTTTCTGTTTGGTTCGTACGGCACCGAATATCAAACTCCGCTAAGTGACGTAGATATAGCTGTTTTGTTCATTCCGGAAGCAGCAATTAATCTTGAAACTGAACTGGTAATTCTGGGCGATCTGGCCAATATCGCCGGGGAAGATGATATTAACGTGGTTGTACTGAATAAAGCGCCGATACCGGTTCAGTTTGAAGTATTAAAGACGGGAAAGGTCCTTGTAAAAAAAGAACTGTATCTTGAAGACTTCCATGAGTATGTTTGTAAGCGTTATGCTGATTTCAAAATAGATTTGGATCAATTTAACGCAGATTATGATTATGCTCTGCGGGAGGTGTACCTCAATGGTCAATCGGGATAAAGTTCGGGATAAGATCCAGATTATAAAAAACAATATCCGACGACTCGAAGCTATAAGTGAAAACAGCCTAGAAGAATTTCTGCAAAATCCCTTAATGCCGGACGCTTCTATACGAATTCTACAGGTATCTATTGAAGCCATGTTAGACATTTCCCATCACATAGTCTCCAGAAGGCATTTGGGAACACCAAAATCATACCGTGAAACTATCGAATTGTTGGGGCAGCATGGAATAATCAATAAGAAGCAGCTACCAACATTTGTTAACATGATTAAATTCCGCAACAGAGCGGTGCATTTATACGATGAAATTGCTGATGAAGAGATATATGAGATTATTCAGAATCATCTCACTGACTTTGAAGATTTTATCGCATCTGTCGTCCATTGTTGCATGAATAATCATTAACACCTGGAGAACAAATCGAAGTTAAAGAGAATACTGTAGAAATGAAGACAGTGTGAACAGAGCCGGCAGTCAGAACCTGACACTGTCTGCTGTCCAGTGTTGACCGGGGAGAATTAGATTTGGCACCCAGCTATTTCGGTGCACATGAACTGTGCCAACCTGCAAAAGTGCAGGTTTTATTCTTAATAAAGCTATTTTGTCGTCTGCGCTATCCTGAGTTATGGATCACCCATCAGCGTAATGAGGGGCTGGATCAACTCTCCGGGCACAGGGAAAATATTCTTTCTCCTGAATGGACGCATTTGGGCGTGGGATTTGCCGTGGGCTCTAATGAATATTACCCACAATATATGCCACGCAGAATTTTATTGAGGTACAATAAAAAGTGGCGGCTCATGTGAGGGAAGCGGCAGGGAATGACAATACGGTAAATATTATGGGTAATAGGCATACAACCTTTGCCTAAAAGTTCCGAGGCAGCCGTACCCGGCAGAACGGTACTCAGATAACGGTATGTTTTAAAAGGGTGAAACAAGAGAGAAATCGCAAATCACTTGGCCAAATAGCCTTGTGAGTTGCGATTTCTAATATAGCTACCTTTTGTTTTTTACGGTCTGAGAGGGAAGATGGATTCCGCATTTTTGAGGATCGTAAGGTGCGATTGTCAATAAAAAAGTGAGCCACGCGCCAGAAAAAAATTGAGCCAGTAACGCCAGTAAAAAACTGAGCCACT
>JAWSUT010000061.1:0-2705 GCA_033549345.1 Bacillota bacterium
TGAACTTCTTGTAGAAAGTTGATTGAATGGCTCCAATTTGTTTTGAAGCGTTTGCTCGTCCGGTTCAGAGGCTACCGTAGTATCCCCTGCCTCGACGAAGCGTAAAAGTTGTACATCGATAAATCGATGGTACTTCGCATGGCATTTCCTGTTCAGTTTTCAAAGAGCAACCGGAGAAAAATAGTGCCGCTCACAGGAGCGACTCTAAGATATTAGCACATTTTGATTGGTTTGTCTACTATTTAATCAGGACCAATTTATGCCAACCGTGCCAATATTCGCGCTGTTTGAACCAGCGATAATAAATATACCATCTGTCGTGGAGAAAGACAAATCGCTCTATAACAGTCTATCCTGATTTGGCTGCAATAAATTGAGTTTAACACAGGAAATTTCATTTTATCTAAGTATTTCAACGTCGTTTTCCCGTATCCATCAGTCTTTCTGTCGCATGGTCGGGAAAAGGATAACATCACGGATTGAGGGAGAATCAGTCAGCATCATAATTAAGCGGTCAATACCAATTCCCAGGCCGCCTGTGGGCGGCATCCCGTACTCCAGGGAGAGCAGGAAATCTTCATCCAGCATATGTGCTTCTTCGTCGCCGGCTTCCCGCTTTACCGACTGTTGCTCAAAGCGCTGACGCTGGTCCATAGGGTCATTTAGCTCAGTAAAGGCATTAGCAATTTCACTGCAGGCCATAAAAGCCTCAAACCTGTATGTCATGGCAGGATCATCTGTTTTGCGTTTGGCCAGTGGTGATACCTCGATAGGATAATCCATAATGAATGTGGGCTGAAAAAGCTGTCCTTCCACGAACTCTTCAAAGAGTTCATTCATGATTTCTCCACGGGTCATGGCCGGCTTCACTTCCAACCCTCTTTGCTTTGCAGCCGCTCTGGCCTCTTCATCCGTCGTAATCTGGGAAAAATCAATGTCCGCATATTTGCGGATGGCATCAATCATTGTCAGCCGGGGCCATGGAGGAGTCAAATCCAACTCTTTACCCTGATAAGGCAGTTTGAGTGTACCCATAACTTTCTGTGCAGCCGACGTAATTAGCTCTTCGGTCAGCATCATCATATCTTCATAGTCGGCCTGTGACTGATAAATCTCAACCGATGTAAATTCCGGATTATGCTTTGTAGATATGCCTTCATTCCGGAAAATACGGCCAAGCTCATAGACTTTATCCAGTCCGCCAACCACAAGTCTCTTTAAATGAAGTTCTGTCGCGATGCGCAGGTAGAGCTTCATATCCAGTGCATTGTGATGTGTGGTGAACGGTTTAGCGGTGGCTCCGCCGGCGATAGTGTGCATCACCGGGGTTTCCACTTCCAGAAAACCCTTGTCGTTTAACATGTTTCTAATTTCCTGCACAATTCTGCTGCGCAGGATAAATGTTTTCTTAACCTCAGGATTGACAATCATGTCCAGGTATCGCTGCCGGTAACGAAGATCCACATTAGTCAGGCCATGCCACTTCTCCGGCAGGGGCCGCAGGGATTTGGCCAGGACGTTTAGTGTCTTGACCGCTACGGTGACTTCCCCCCGGCGGGTACGAAACACCTCACCGGACAGCCCGATGATATCTCCAATATCCAACAGTTCAAAAACCTGGTAAGTATCTTCACCCACATCATCAAGACGGACATAAATCTGAATCTGGCCACTTTCATCCTGCAAATTTGCAAAGGATGCCTTCCCATGGGCACGAACTGTCATCAGCCGGCCGGACAGTGAAACCGCTTGGCCCTCCAACGCGTCAAAGCGACCAATCACTTCGGTCGCATGATGCGTAACAGGAAACTTCTCACCATAGGGTTCAATGCCAAGCTCTTTTAGCTTGTCCAGTTTCTGCCGCCGGACGACTTCATGTTCACTATGCATTTCAGTCATTTATTGTCCACCACCAAACTGCGGTCAACCGCAACAAAAATTATGATATGTCAATAATTTGGTACTTTAACACACCGGCAGGAACAGAGACTTCAACGATATCCTTGTTTTTCTTTCCTAAAATCGCTTTCCCTACAGGCGATTCATTAGATATTTTATTCTCAGCAGGATTTGCTTCAGCGGAACCGACAATTTTATAGGTGAAGTCTTCATCAAACTCCAAATCCTTGAGCACGACTGTGGATCCGATCCCAACGGCATCACCGTTTTTTTCAGCATCATTAATTAACCGTACGTTACGCAGCATTTTTTCCAGTGTAATGATTCGACCCTCAATAAACGCCTGTTCATTTTTTGCATCCTCATACTCAGAGTTCTCAGAAATATCCCCAAACGAGATTGCTGTTTTAATGCGGGCCGCAACTTCACGACGTTTAATAGACTTTAGGTGCTCCAGCTCTTTCTCTAACTTCTCAAGGCCCCCTTGAGTCAATATTACTTCTTTACTTGACATTTCTTTCGCTCCTTTGATGCAGATTAAATCCATCCTCTCAAGTATATTCCGAGAGGGCAAAGATGTTTACTACGGATTTCACATGTAAATTAAATAACGAATCGCCCTCACGCGGCGATTCTACCTTACCCTGTATTTTGTTATTTGTCTTCCTCTATTATGGCTAGACTCCGGCTAATTATTACAGACACAGTTCTTGCAATTTTTTCTAGTCCATTATAAAACACGAATTATTCTTTGTCAAACAAAAAACAAATCAGGCTAGAAAGCCTGATTAGACCTGCGAGATGCT
>JAWSUT010000062.1:0-2522 GCA_033549345.1 Bacillota bacterium
CAGCTAATAAAATGCCTGTGCTACCTCAATGATAACATGAGCATTTTTAAAAAACAGCGTACAACGCAAATGGCTTAACATCATTTACATATAGACAAAGGCAGCATGATTCTGTATAATATGTAAGGTTTGCCATGATCATTACGAGGGGGGATTCCTGTGAAATTTGATGTGGCAATTATCGGCGGAGGGCCTGCTGCGATCTTTGCGGCGTATGAGTTAATGACAAACAGCCCGAATTTGCGTGTAGCCATGTTTGAAGAAGGAAATGATATTTATTCCCGCAAATGCCCCATTAACCTCAGACAGGTACCGGACTGCATTAAATGTACACCATGCGATGTAATGCGGGGTTTTGGCGGTGCCGGTGCTTTTTCAGACGGCAAATACAACTTTACAACAGAATTTGGCGGTTGGCTGCCTGAATATCTGCCTGAACATGATGTCATGGAACTTATCTCCTATGTGGATCAGATCAATCTGCAACACGGGGCGCCCAAGGAGTTTTTTACCACGGAAAAATCCACGGTGGGTAAAAAAGCAATTGCCCATGATATCCATCTTTTGCGTGCCAAAGTACGTCATCTGGGTACGGAAAACAATTTAAAGATTCTCAGGAGTATTTACGAGCTGCTCAATGACCGATGCGATGTTTTCTGCAATACGCATATCTCTGAAATCGAAAGTACAGACAAAGGGTTTTTGCTCTCAGTAAAGGGCAGGGAAGAGGCTGTTGCCTGTGACTATTTAATTGCGGCACCCGGCCGCGCCGGCTCCGAATGGTTTGCCGGTCAGTGCCAGAAGCTTGGCCTGAGCCTGTTTAACAATCAGGTGGATGTGGGTGTCCGCGTGGAAATCCCCGCCGAGGTATTTGAGCACATCACAGATGAAGTTTATGAAGCCAAGCTGGTTTACCGGACAAAGCAGTATGGTGACCTGGTAAGAACATTCTGCATGAATCCCAAAGGTTATGTTGTCTCTGAGAACACAGACGGCATTGTCACAGTCAACGGCCACAGCTACCGGGATGAAAAACTGCACAGCAAAAACACCAACTTTGCCCTGCTGGTCAGCAACCGGTTTACAGAGCCTTTTAATGCGCCAATCCAGTACGGCAAGCGGATTGCATCGTTTTCCAATATGCTGGGCGGCGGCGTGCTGGTACAGCGCTTCGGTGACCTGATCAAGGGCCGCAGAACCAACGAGCACAGACTGGCACAAAGCTTTACCGTGCCGACACTAAAAGCAACACCCGGTGATTTGAGCCTGGTGCTGCCCAAACGTCATCTGGACAATATTATTGAAATGATCTACGCCCTGGACAAAATTGCTCCGGGCATGTCCAACAACGATACCCTGCTCTATGGTGTGGAAGTAAAGTTCTACAGCTCACGCCTGAAGCTGACAAGCGAACTGGAAACTGAAATTCCCAACATGTTTGCTATCGGTGACGGTGCCGGTATCACGCGCGGCTTGTCGCAGGCCAGCGGCAGCGGTGTTCACGTAGCACGGGTCATTGGCAAAAGAACAAAGGAACAGGGTAAGGAAGGGTAGCACCTTCCTTTTTATTATAGCCAGAAGTTTATGTGCCTGCAGGGAATCTTTGCTGTAAAGTGGAACTAAAGAAAGCAAGCAATGATTTAAAACTATAATGAAACGGTGACTTTTATGAAGATCAAAAAAGTATCTCTGGTGGGCCTGGGCGCCATCGGCGGCGCCTACGCCAGCCGTATCATGGACAGCGCCCCCGAAACACTGCAGGTTATTGTTGACCAGGACAGAATTAAGCGGTATAGGCCGGGAATTTTGGTAAACGGAAAACGCTATGAATTTCCCTATGTCAGCCCTGATGCATCGGCGGAGCCTGCGGATTTAATTCTTGTGACAGTAAAGTTTCATCATCTCGACAATGCCGTCAGGGCCATAAAAAACCACGTGGGCCCGGATACAGTGATTTTATCCCTCTTAAACGGGATTTCCAGCGAGGAAATCATTGGTGAAGAATATGGTTTGGCAAAGGTTCTCTATGGAATGTGTGTGGGCATCGACGCCGTCAGGTACGGTACGGCGGTATCATACTCTGCGGAAGGCAAGATTTATTTTGGAGAAAAGGATAATTCCCGTACCACACAACGGGTCGCTGCTGTTGCAGAGTTTTTTGACCAATGCAGCATCCCCTATGTGATTCCCGAAGATATGATGCGCACACTGTGGTGGAAATTCATGGTCAATGTAGGTATTAATCAGGTCTCCGGTGTTTTGCGGGCACCCTACGGCGTGTTCCAAAACATACCGCAGGCTGAGCGGCTGATGAGGCGGGCCATGCTTGAAGTTGTGCAGATTGCGGGTGCCGCCGGCATCCCGCTGCATGAGAACGAAATTGACGACTTTATCGTCTTTCTCAACAGCTTGTCTCCGGAAGGAAAGACATCCATGCTGCAGGATGTGGAAGCGGGACGTAAAACCGAGGTGGAAATGTTTGCCGGAGAAGTATGCCGGCAGGGTAAAACCTTCGGTATTCC
>JAWSUT010000063.1:0-1747 GCA_033549345.1 Bacillota bacterium
ATGGTAAGCCGTATGCCTTAATAGGGCACGTGCGGTTTGATGAGGGGGGAGCCATGCAAATGGTTCTCCTACTCTATTTTCAGGCAAACAGTTTTTAGATGCACATCCTTGTGCATCACCCATTATAGACGTCATAAGACATAATTATCCATAATATAAACAATTACTCTAGTGTTTACCTTAAAAGGAAACTGATAATTTTTATGAAACAAAAAGGATTTTGAGGTAATATGTAGAAATATATCCATGCAGTACCTAAAGAAAAAGGCAAACCCGTTGAAAGGCGGGGACGCAAAACCGAAGGGTCTAAGGTTGCAACAGCAGCTATGACAGCCTTGGTTGCCAGAGGTAGTGTGCCTGCTGCCAACTTCAGCAGGTTTTTTTATTTAAAAAAAGGGGGAGCGTATATGTTGTCAAGATCAAAGGAACTGTCGCAGTTGTCAAAAGTGGCCGAAATTCTACAAAAGGTTCCGCTGGGAATTAAGCTAAAGTTATTAATCTCCCTGGTGTTTGCACTGCTTATCAGTCCGATGGTTGCAGCGGTAATTGAAAGCATGGTAATCAGATTTACCGGCCTTGAAAATTTTTCTTATTTTGCGCTGGTTCAGGCAGGTATCAGCCTACTGACGGCCTCGGGGATTATTTTGGTTTTAATCAACATCCTTGTTATGGCTCCAATCAATCAGATCATGTTGAATGCAGGAAAAATAAGCAAAGGAAATTTAACTGACTTTAACAATATTGCCAGCCGTGATGAGATGGGTAAACTTGCTGATACCATTCACGCAATGCAGGTAGAACTCCGCAGCATTGTATCCGATGTCAGAAAAACTGCCGAGCAAATAAACCGGGGGGGCGAAGAAATTAATGCGGCTACAGAAAGCAATGTTGCCGCAGTGGAACAGATTGCAGCCAGCGCTAATGATTTTGCGGAAAGAGCCCAGAATATTAACAGCAAAATAAAAAAAGTATCGGATGTGGCAACCACTGTTGCAGCGGGTATAAAAAAAGGTGAAGCTGAATTAGGCGGTGCAGCGAAGTATACGGAAACCACAAAGGCCACAATCAAGAATTCCGTTGAAGAAGTCCAGGCACTTAACCGATTAGCCGAGGAAATCACTAAAGTAGTGCAAATCATCACAGACATATCGGATGAAACCCATTTATTATCGTTTAACGCGTCAATTGAAGCGGCAAGAGCAGGGGAACATGGGCGGGGATTTGCCGTAGTAGCCGACCAAATCGGCAAGTTAGCCGATGAAAGTAAAAGATCTGCAAAAGAAATTAATATAGTCGTTAACAGTATTCAAGACAAAACGAAGCAGACGATTGAGGAAATTGTAAAAAGTGAGGAAGATATTGATAAAACCAGCCAGATGATGAATTTAACAGAGCAAGTATTAAGTAGTGCAATTTCCGAACTGGATGTTTTGTTCGCTGACATTAATCTGATTTCAGAAAGTACGGAGGAAATTAATGCCACAACGCAGGAAATTGCCGCCTCGACACAGGAGCAGTCGGCAAGCCTGCAGGAAGTAAGTGCGTTAACCCATGATTTCAGAAATACTGTGACTGCGTTGCAAACATTGCTTGAAAAGTTTAGTTTGTAGGGGATACATTGCTTATCACCTCCTTGGGGCACCGCTTAATGTGGTGTACTGCCTCTTCCGGGGTTAGGTCGCTAGAGGTGCCGGGCAACCGGCATCCCAGAGAGATGGCTATCGCCCCGCAAGGGGAACAGAACTCG
>JAWSUT010000064.1:0-955 GCA_033549345.1 Bacillota bacterium
GCCGGCACGGTTACCTTCTGCAAATGACATCCGGGTGACAAGGCCTCAGTTTAGTAAGTATGATGCACTTCTGAATGGGGGTGCTGCTGTATGAGCGAAATTAACCCCACTCATGAAACCATTAAACTATATGCCAAGCAGCTGAGAATCCCCACCTTTACAGACTACGAAACGGTAGCCAGACACCTCGAGCCCGGTGATGGGTACGATAAATTCCTGAGTGATATGATGGCGCGGGAGTTGGCCCAGCGACAGGAAGCAAGTCAGAGACGAAGAATAAAAAAGGCCGGGTTCCCCGTGATGAAAACCCTAGACGAGTTTGATTACAACCGGCTTGAGCATGTTTCCAAAGCATTAATCTGGGAACTTGCTGCCTGTGACTTTATTACAAACCGTCAGAATATCGTAATGATCGGCAACCCTGGTGCTGGGAATTATCGAAAGAAATTGCTTATGGAAAGAAATCAGCGTACATATTGATCTCAGTGTGCAATGTACTTTAATTTCTTTCCATAATAACTACGAGCGACAGAGATTCTCTAACCATACGAGGATATCATCGTTTTCTTCCCATGCAGGGACATTGTTGTTACCTACATCGGGATATGCAGCTTCCAAAGCTTTTCTTTTCAGCTCTGAATCAAATTTCAGATATATCTCTGTAGTAGTGACACTTACATGACCCAGTAAATCACGGATATATATAAGATTTACACCAGATTCTAACAGATGAAATGCTTTTGAGTGTCTTAGCATATGGGGGTGCAGCCTATCCGGTAAAACCATTTCACAATGTTTAAACTTCGCCCGCTTTAAATACTTGTCTAAAATGTATGTGATGCCAGGTCTTGTAAATGCTTGATATCTGCTGTTATGAAACAGCGGACTTTGCTGCCTCCCATTTTCAAAAAGATAGTTTTCTGTCATATAGCCTTCCAATATGCTTCTGGTTCTC
>JAWSUT010000065.1:0-950 GCA_033549345.1 Bacillota bacterium
AGCGAGCGTGCGTTTTCAACGTTTAGCGGCTCACCGGGCCGTAGACGTTTATAGATTTCCAGAATACCAGACTCAAATGAATCTGTATGATCTTTTTCCAGTGTGGCTAGTATACGTGGGTCGTGCTCATAGAGGCGAAGAATATCATTGTTAGAACCAAACCCGATGGCACGCAGAAGCACCGTAGCCGGAACCTTCCGGGTACGGTCCACACGGACGTAGATCACATCGTTTACATCGGTTTCAAACTCCAGCCAGGCGCCACGGTTTGGTATAATCGTTCCGGCATAAAGCGGTTTACCACTAAAGTCAATTTGACTGTTATAGTAGACACCGGGTGATCGAACCAACTGGCTGACAATGACGCGCTCGGCACCGTTAATAATAAATGTACCGTTTTCCGTCATCAGGGGAAAGTCCCCCATAAATACTTCCTGCTCCTTAACTTCGCCGGTCTCCTTGTTGATTAGGCGGACACGGACCCGTAAAGGA
Organism: Bacillota bacterium; assembly: GCA_033549345.1. Classification (GTDB taxonomy): domain Bacteria; phylum Bacillota; class Dethiobacteria; order Dethiobacterales; family Dethiobacteraceae; genus JAWSUT01. The sequence continues at coordinate 493 of JAWSUT010000065.1, forward strand.
ACTGAATAGGTGGCATCGCGCTCTTTGCACTCATCCACGGAATACTTTGGCTCACCCAGGGAATATCCGATGAACTCTAAGACCAGGTTTCCAGTAAAATCCTGGATCGGTGAAATCTCATCAAACATTTCCTGCAGGCCTTCACGGAGGAACCACTGATACGATGTTTGTTGCACTTCAATCAGGTTCGGTAAATCCAGAACTTCGTCAATCCGTGCATAGGTGCGGCGCTTCCTCGTTCCCGCGTCGATGACTTTGAACATTCAGGCACTCACTCCTGTCCCTAGCTTTTACCCATATAGAGAAAATAACAATACCTTTTTTAAAATATTTATGTGTTGAATTTTTTGGCAGAAATCATAAAATTTTAGTCTGTCCCGAAAGTCGTTCTGGTATACATAAATATAGCAAAGAAGGCATTGTTAAGCAGTTTATAATAATATCACAAGAAATTCCAT
>JAWSUT010000066.1:0-762 GCA_033549345.1 Bacillota bacterium
CCTGCTGTCCGCACAGCACCGCCACAGCACGCGGATCGTTGAACTTTTCTATCTGTGCCTCCGTCCGGTCTGAACAGCCCAGTTCCCTGTTATATTCCTGCAGCATCGCCGCCAGACGGCTGCGGTCACCGCCAAAGGATGAGGCCACCCTCCCGGCCGCCTCGGCAAATACACCCTCTTCACTATAGTGCCGGCCCAAAAACCGCTCCGTCTGCGGCAGTTTCTCCAGATAGTCCCGGTAAATGCCTTGCAACCCGGGCAGCATATATCGTTTCAGCATAAGCAGCTCCTATTGGAAAGATTTTCTGAAATAATTCCACAAAATCCAGCACGATTCCTTTATTTAAACTATCTTACCCGCCTTATTTAAGTTTTGATTCACCTTTATGAAGACGCGGGGACAGGTTCCACTGTCTTCATTTCCCCCGCTTCTCCGCAGTTGCAGCCACCCTTTTTACACCGGAACAAATAAAATGAGGACAGTGGAACCTGTCCCCGCGTCTTCATCTTAGGTTGGGAAGGTTAAATCTGACCCCAGGTTTTGTAGGGTGGTCCAGAAGGTGGGGTAGGAGATGGCGACGGATTGGTGGGACCGGACGGTGACGGGGTTGGCTGTGCGCAGGGCGGCAATGGAGAGGGCCATGGCGATGCGGTGATCGCCGCGGCTGTCTGCTGTGCCGCCGCGCAGTGACTGCTCTCCCGTGATGGAGAACCCGTCTTCCGTGGGGGTGATGTTTGCGCCAAGCCGCCCGAATTCTTCGG
>JAWSUT010000067.1:0-738 GCA_033549345.1 Bacillota bacterium
CTTAACAATTTGATTGGCGGTTTCCCCAATTATATCAAGGGTTTATTCAACATTTTGAGCTGCGAAAGTTGAGTTAATGAAATAAAGGTGTTAGAAAAAGAAGCCAAAAAGTTTAGCCTTAAAGTACCAACACGTCCTGCTATTGGGATTGAATCATCTTTAAAAATAAATGAACTAACAGACAAATTCCTATATTTTAGAATTGTTACTGATATGCTAAGTGAGTTATTTTCTCTTTCAAGGTCAGTGCGCACAACCTTGACCTCTGATAGACTAAGAAAGCAATTTACAGAATTCTTCGTATCGCACTTTGAACATTATGAGGACTTGAATTCATTTGGCAAATTAAAAGGGTGGGAAGAGGTAACTCCGGGCTTTAAGACACCAAAGACCAAGCAAAATGAGCAACTTTCCGTAAGTGATGCTTTTCATATCTTTGACCACATTCGTCAACGCTACGGCCAGATTGAGCTAACGATGTTTTACGAGTCTTTTGTTCATGATATAGATTTTAAGGCTTCCATGGCCATTGGCATACGCACACTGCAGAAGCAGGCTAAAAAACTAGAGGAGGTAGCTCAAACACACGGAATAATGCTTCCAGAACGCCCACCTGTTTCTATGAAAGTCCCTATCGACCCTGAATCAATTGAAGACCGATTTGTTGATTCCGCCAATCTTTGACGGTAATATCCAATGAAAACTGTCGGGGAATGCTTTTGTCTTAAAGATTTGTAA
>JAWSUT010000068.1:0-704 GCA_033549345.1 Bacillota bacterium
GACCGGCGCTTTTAGTAGTTTAATACAAGGCACTCTCCAGGCATATCTTTATAGGTTTTTTTTAAACGCCCCTATTAAGGGATAGAATTCTTGACTTACATTCAACAATTAATGTTAATTTAAGAGTACTTGGTGACTTATAGTCGTTGTTCTATTTATTGAAACAATCCATTTCATAACAATTTCACAGAATATCTATTTTTCTTTAATTCTGACTGATATTCAATGATAAATAAAATAACCAGAAACCCTTAATATATAAGGAATCCTGACTATTACTGATAGTCGCTGAAAAATTAAAATTCCGACTCGAAATCGTTGTGACGGGAAACTGTCCGTGGGTTCGAATCCCACTCTCTCCGCTATATGATAAGTAAAGCACCCAAAGAAAAATTGGGTGCTTTTTGTGTGTTTGTGTGTCTATAGTGTGACTTTGTTATAAAGAAATACATATGAAAAGTGACAAAAAGGACCTCGGAACAGTTGAGAATTTTTGCAGTTTTGTGGTTGCCGTTACATATTATTATCTGATAATCGGCTAATCTTACAGTAGAGAGCTTTAGATATTTTAAGAAAGGAGGATGAGCTATGTATGCAACTCTAGTTATGTTTACCCTGGGGACAGGAGCACGCTCAACAGCGGAGAAATTAGCAGACCAATATGCTCAGATTCACAAAACTATGAAGGGATTCAAAAGTTCAAC
>JAWSUT010000069.1:0-702 GCA_033549345.1 Bacillota bacterium
GCTCTTCCAGCTGATTGGACGTAGTTTCGTACTTCTTAACAATTTTAGGTTCATAGGAGCCATTACGGTCTCGTGGAACATGCACTTCTGATTCGCCGAACCTAGACTTCACCGTCTTTGGGTAATATCCGTTTCTGCTGTTACCGGTATTATCACCAGTATTGTCATGTTTAGAATAACCGAGGTGATCGTCTATCTCCGCTTCAAAAATTTCCTGCACCGTGTCTTTGAACAGGTCACGCAGTTTCTCATGTACTTCTTCTACCGAGGTACACTCTTTGGCCAACTCACGGATTAATTTTTGTCTTTCGTTTTGCATAAATGGTCAACTCCTTTTGTGGTAGTATTTCCCATTTACACAAAATTATTTACGGTCTCGGCTGCAGCGTTTGTCCGCTGAGCCCATCAATACCTGACGTGCCTTCCACCATTATTTCTCACAGTTTTTGTTCTATTAACACATCGCATCACACTCAGAATAGTATAGCTTTTTTTCACAATGACCATAATGCTAGTAAAAGAATAAATGGAAAGGACTTAAAAATGAGTGAAACTAATTTTATCCAAAAAGTTAATGAGAGTTACTTCGAGGGGTTAACGATCAAAGTTGACGAGTTAAAAAAGATGTTAAACGAAGTAATGTCTGCGGAGGGTTATGTAGATGCTGAAATGATCGAGGAGGATGGAGTTATGACCTGCATC
>JAWSUT010000070.1:0-637 GCA_033549345.1 Bacillota bacterium
GAGTAACCCCATAGCTGTTACCCACTTTTCTTAATTTTACTTTTTTCATCATTCTCACCTCATTAATATTATAACATTTGTATTACATGCTATGCAATATATTTGCTAAGACATTGCAAAAACCCGGTTAACAACGTGGGCAAGGCTTAACTGTCAACGATAAGTACGCTTTCGCTACGAAATTTAGCAGTGTGTCCGCAGATCCGGGAACCAGTTTTGGGCATCTACTATAACGCTTGCGAGTCCACGGTTTGTACAGCCAAAGGAGAAGGGAATCGCAACTGTACTAGCGTAATGAAAATCTTGTTGTATTGCGCATAATGTGTAATGATATGTCTTTTTCAGCATTTCCTGGTATAATGATAATAAAAAGCTGTAGAATATTGCCTAATCGGGGGATGTTTACAGGCTATCTACATGTGTGTAAAATTTAGAAGGATGTGATGCTTGTGAGAATTACCAATAAAGAAGTGGAGCAGATAGCGTTTCAGAGCCGGCTGGAGTTAACAACAGACGAGCAGAAGGATTATGCCGAATCATTAAATGAAGTTCTGGCGTATTTGGATATCGTAAATAAAATAGATACCAGTACGGTTGAGCCTGCCGGCCATGTCCTTCCTATCAAGAACGTCTTTAG
>JAWSUT010000071.1:0-267 GCA_033549345.1 Bacillota bacterium
AACCGCCTCTTTTTAAGAAGTTAATGTTTGGACGAGCTGTTATCCAAGTGACGGATAAAATTTTTTAGAATGGGTAGGTGCATAGTATCTTCATGCAAAATATTAGTGATTAGGTTCATGCTGTCGTGGTCAAGGTCGCCCCTGACAATTTCCCTGGATTTTTCAATGCCCCGTTTCTCTCCCACATAAGCATCTTTGAGGACGGAAGCAAGATCCTTTTTGTGCAAGCTTTTTAGCGTAAGCATAAATTCGGCCATCATCGGAGGG
>JAWSUT010000071.1:277-635 GCA_033549345.1 Bacillota bacterium
TGGGCAGTTGATAATTAGTTCGTGATACATTTTGCTTTCGTTTCGTTCCAAATGAGATGATCTCATTATGGATGGTCGTAGAATATAGTTTGGATTAGAGTGGCCGCGAAAAAAGAGTTTTTCTTCTACAGGGATTCGTGGCATAAGGAAACTATTTACTTGTGACAAAGTTTCTAAAAAATGAATTTCTACTTTAGCACTATTGTATACAATTCCTTGTGAGAAACTTATGTTTTGCTGAATGTTATGGAAGTCTTTAATATTTTGCAGCAGTTCTTTTGTTGTTGATTCCGCCAATCTTTGACGGTAATATCCAATGAAAACTGTCGGGGAATGCTTTTGTCTTAAAGATTTGTAA
>JAWSUT010000072.1:0-632 GCA_033549345.1 Bacillota bacterium
ACTTAACTTCGTTTAACGGTGATCAGCTAATAGTGGCTTTTCCGCCACTGCCCGACGATTGCTCCTGCGGTACATGCGCTAACTGCAAGCTGGCAGTCTGTCGAAAGTATAGAATGGAATTCCCTGAAAGTAAATTAATCTATGCAGGAGACGGTTTCTCCGATAGAAGGATAATAAACGAGGTTGATATGATTTTTGCCAAAAACGAACTGGCTAAGTACTGTACTGCTAATCAAATTTCGTATATTCCTTTTGATAATTTTGGCAATATATTAACTTATTTTAAAGTCGCTAGCAAAGTCTGAGTAAATAAGAACTACAGTAAATTGGCATTTGAAGCACTAAAGGGTTTCCAGCAAGATTGTTTGCCGGAAGCCCTTTAGTTATCGATGTCTTTGGTTGTCGAGTCTAAAACAACCCGATTTATACGTTCTGTCTACGTAGCTGATTGTTCGGGACCAAGAGGTCGCAGGTTCAAATCCTGTCGCTCCGACCATGATTAAAAATAAAACCACAGGCTGGGATGCCTGTGGTTTTTTTGTTTAGGCAGGTGGAGTATATTTGCTAGAATAAAAGTGAGCCATTTTTCATGAAAACGCCAGGAAAAAAGTGAGCCACTTCGACTACAAAAC
>JAWSUT010000073.1:0-579 GCA_033549345.1 Bacillota bacterium
GCCTGAGATAGAATGCCCACAATGTGGTGGAGTAATGATACATGATGAAAACAAAAAGGATGAGGAATAAACTCACTCACCCTTAAAGATCGCCCGAAGGGCGAATTTGTTCCGCGTGTTTATTTTCACAGATTGTGCCGTTTGGGCAGGAAAAGTGGCGTAAGCTGTCTAAAAAATAGGATAGATTATTCCAGGGGAGGAAGAGCTATGCAGACCACGCAAAAATTGAACAGGCAGCTCTTTCTGTTTATCCTGGTCTTTATTGCTTTTGCTTATTTGCTGTCGCATACAATCAAAGCGCCTTTGATTTCGCTGGTTTTTGGCGCTCCCAAAGATGAGTGGGGGTACCTGGAGAGCGTCGGGGCGCTGGACGGGCTTACCTGGACAAAAAACAATGCCGATGCAGCTGTGTTGTACCGGGAAGCCCTTGTTTTGCTTGATGCACTGCAAACACCCGGAGAGGACGGGCAGGAGGCGGCTGTGTCAGAGGATTTGCAGCTTACACTGCCTGATGTTGGAGAGGGCGGGCTGCTGCGCGATAATTTTTACAGTCTGTTGGCTGAAATTGTCGGTGAACCG